>BMJD01000010.1 GCA_014642895.1 Lentibacillus populi | reverse complement strand
GCACCAATGGCGTATGAAAAAATGTATCTAAGGTAAGATAGCTTTATAGAAAAACGTACTAGCCTCTCTGTTAAAAGAAGGGGCGTTCTTTCCCCTTATTTTAACAGAGAGGGAAGCAAGCGGAGCGCGGTAGGAATTTAAAAAATTCACCATTTCTAGTGTCCAATTTCTTGACATAGATCCAATTTCCTTTAATATTCAGTTCTGCCTGTATCTCTTCACTAACTGTTACTAAAAACCCCACGATATTCGTCAAATTCCCTATCGATTGTATCTGATTTCCAAGCTTATCTAAAGAGGGATACTGTTCACTGTCTGCAACCAAAGCGTTACCTGTTGCTTGCAAAACATTCCCCCATAAATCAAGATGAGCAAGTAAATCTTGATCATTCACTAAGGACGGGGTATTTGCCACCGCGGAAACCGTTGTGCCTATTGCCTGTATCCAGGTTCCATAAAGCACTTTTAATCGATCATTCAACGCAACCTCCACCTGTTAATTGATTTATTCTATCCTATTTCATTAAAGAAGTATTGTTTCCGCTACAGACTAATGATGTAGAAATTTTCTATTTTCAGGTTTGAAATGTCCTCGAAGAAGGATATTAAACAAAATGACAAAAAACAGTTTAAGCAACGAGAATACATTTTCCGTAGTAAAAAGACAGCAGAAGAACTAAGCAAAAGCATTACCATTAGAATATAAATCATGATAAACTTATTTAAGGGTTAGCTGATAATTTATTTCAAAAGCATTAAAGATATTCAGCATTTATTATTTGATCATTTTAATAACCTTTTTACAGAGATTTTTCATAGAATTGAGGTGTGCTACGATGCCAAGAAAGGGAACAATGATTGAGCGTAAGATTTTTAGCCGTTATTTAGACGAGGAAATGACATTAAAAATCTACCAGCCGGAAAACTTTTCACCGCTTTATAAATATCATATTTGTATTATGCAGGATGGAAATGATTATTTTCAATTAGGCCGGGTGGCAACACTTAGTGACAGGCTTCATGAAAGTCAGGAAATAACAGATACGATTTTTGTTGGGATCCATTATAAGGATAAATTTGACCGCAAAGAAAAATATCATCCAAGCGGCAAACAGCATCAGTCCTATATGAAATTTCTAGTTCAAGAAGTTGTGCCATATTTAGATGATCTCCTCCCGACATACCATATGGGACAATCACGTACGTTAATGGGGGATTCGCTTGCAGGAACGCTAGCATTAATGACCGCAATTACCTATCCTAATACATTCAGTAATGTCATTATGCAGTCACCATATGTCGATGAAACGGTAATGAATGCGGTGAAGAACGCTAAAGATATTTTCTCACTGGATATCTACCACACAATTGGCATCGGGGAGACGGAAGTAGATACAACAGATGGTTCCAAACAGGATTTTCTTACCCCGAATCGGGAATTGAACAGACTGTTAGCTGAAAAAGGTATAAGTTATCTGTATTATGAACTGGATGGCCCCCACACATGGAAGCCATGGCAGAAGGATCTAAAACGCGCGCTTGTCTCCATGTTTGACGAATAATCACACCGCTTACGGTTTGATTAAAACATAAGCCACATATCATACCAACGAATCGTCAAAAATTTTTCGAAAAATTTCTTTTCCATTTTATGCTGTTTTTTGTTATAATAAAGAGTAAATCATAAAATACAGGGTAAATGTATCACGTATTAATGGATTAAATATGAACAGGAGGTTTTACGATGAAATACGGTATTGTTGTTTTTCCATCCAAGCCTATCCAAGATGAAGTTAACTCATATCGGAAGCGTTACGACCCACATTATGCGCTAATTCCACCACATCTTACATTGAAGGAAGCATTTGAAGCTGATAATGATGAGCTGGAGACGTTAATAACCGAGCTAAAAATGATTGCAAACGAAACAGAGCCTTTTAAAATTAATATCAACAAGGTAAGTACATTTGCTCCTGTTACAAACACTATTTATTTAAAAGTTGAGCCGATTCAGGAATTGATTGATTTACACGAAAAAATGCAAAGCGGCAAATTCCCGAAAAATGAAGAATATTCCTTTGTTCCACACATTACGATTGCGCAGAAGCTGAAACACGATGAATATTCCGATATATTTGGCAGTCTGAAAATGAAATCCTTTCAAATCGAGGATACCGTTGATCGCTTCCAGTTATTGTATCAATTGGATAACGGTTCTTGGACTGTTTATGAATCTTTCGTTTTTGGGAAGGAATACGTTTGATGATCAAAAAGGCAAACAGTGATCAGGAAATAAAGCAGGCTTTCCAAGTGCGCACCACTGTTTTTGTTGATGAACAACATGTGCCGCCAGAGGAAGAACTCGATCATTTCGACAAAGAAGCAGTCCACTTTATTGTTATTCAGAATGACAGCCCAATCGCCGCAAGCAGGCTTCGTTTTGCCGGTGACTACGGAAAACTGGAACGCATTTGTGTTTTAAAAGAGCAGCGCGGTAAGTCATATGGTGCACAGCTCATTCAAGCCATGGAAACGGAGACTGCGAAAAAAGGTTATCGAAAAGCAAAATTAAATGCGCAAACACATGCGGAAAATTTTTATAAACGGCTAGGTTATGAAACAGTATCAGGGGAATTCCTCGATGCCGGTATCCCGCATGTTACGATGATAAAGCAACTATAAAATGACAGCCACCATATTGGCGGCTGTCATTTTTAGTTTTTTAATGCTGTGGACAGATCAGAGAATAATTTATAAGAGATGTCTTGGGCGGGTTCTATTGTTATGCTACAGATTACTTCTGTTGTTCAGCAATTCCACAGTAGTCTCCCCTTCATTCGGATTGCCATGCAAGATATCTCCAGTCACAGAACGAAACTTCCTGTCCTAATTGTTTCCAACAATGTATATCCCCTCCACTTCCGGCAATGCTAATTTGTGAATGTGTAAAGGGGGCTTTCAAATGAGTAGTTTTATGCCAATGTTTTTGGAAACGCTTTTTGGTTTTTTTGCTTTGTTTGCTTTGACAAAGATTCTTGGTAAGACACAAATCTCACAATTAACCGCTTTTGATTTCATTGCATCACTCGTTCTCGGTGAGCTTGTCGGAAATGCCTTATTTGACCCTGACACAGGGATTAAGGATATTGCTTTTGTTGTCGTATTGTGGGGTGTGTTATTATACGCGACAGAGATTATTACACAAAAATTCAAAAGAACCCGTGCCATGCTCGAAGGCAGCCCAGCCCTCGTCATACACAAAGGAAACCTGATCAGGGAAGTAATGAAAAAGAATAAACTCGATATAAATCAGCTCCAGCATTTACTACGAGCCAAAAATGCCTTTTCATTACAGGAAGTGGAGTATGCGATATTAGAAACAGATGGCAGTCTCTCAGTAATGAAGAAAGCCGAATTTCAAACGCCTACCAAACAGGATTTGAAGGTTTCACCAGGTGATGCCCAGCTTGCAGTGACCTTAATTAATGATGGGGAAATTTTAGAGGATAATCTGTGTGAACAAGATCTCAGCGAAGAATGGTTAAACAAGGAACTAAGTAGACAGAACTTTCATTCCGTAAAAGATGTATTTTATGCCGAATATATTCCCGGAAAAAAATTGTTCCTTCTCCCCTATGTAAATAAAAATAGTAGAAGTGGTACTTGAGATGAACCAGTATAAATCAGTTGGACTTCTCCGACTAAGCGACTTAAGGATCTTATTTAACCCTCAAATATTAGCAAGCTAATCTTATCAGCAGTTCCCTCCTCACGATAAAACCAGGTCACTTTCTGTAAATGTATCCTGGTTTTATCATATGCTTACATTAAAATGCTTTCCTTTTCCTGTTAAATTTGCATATATTTTGTCCGCACCACAATGCTTTATTTGTTTTTCCTGTTCGACAAAGGTATCTATGATTGGTTGCTGTGATTTTTTGCGAGGGGGATCCTGATTTTGCAATTCCAAGATGATTTTATACGGATTTTCAATATAAAAGGGATCTTGTTTATCTTTCGTAATACGATTTTTATAATCGTGGTACTGATGTTGTGAAATTGGTAACACATAACCCATTCTAACCCCCCCTTGCTACTGTTTTTACATCAATTCGATGCCCTTAAGCTATTTATGTCCGATTTTTCAAATACCTTTACTTAACCATACCCGTTACATGATAACTTTATGCAAAAAATTTTAATTATCCTCCATTTTCTTTTCTAGTTCTTTAATTAACGATTCAAGATGGCCGATCCCTTTTAAAAAATCAGCATTCCACTTTTCCATGTCCTGTTCAATTCGCTCCATATTTTTTTCAGGATATTGGAACCACTTTTCATTCTTTTCCAAATGCTTCTCGATATCCCGCAGATGTCTTAGCCAGGGGATGTTCGATTTTTTAACCATGATATACATTCTCAACTCCTTTTAGCGAAATAAAAGACAGCTTTAACAGCTGCCTCTCATTGTAAGCAAGTAAGCATTATATCCAAGAAAATGGTCCCCGATTATCCCTGTCTTCACTTTCATCCGCATGTTCATGTTCGTTTTCTCGTTCGTCACCAGCCGCTTCAGCACTTTCATGTTGTTCATCCATACGCCGCCCACCAAAAAATGGATCATAACGGTGAGGACGTCGCGGCTCAATATGCACATTGTCAGCTTTAATTACCAGATCCTTCACATGGATGACTTTTTTCTTGTCAGACATTAAGATTCACTCCTTTTTACGTTTACTTCCTTAGAGGATGTTCAAAAAGTCCGGTAAAAAAGACATGCCCCTTCAAAAGGGTAGACGTGAGTTGGGCGCAAAGCCCGTTTTTAGTCGGCCATCATTTGAAGAAGTTAGTTGCCTCGTTTATCGGCGGCTGGAAACTAAGCTGTCTCAAACTAGGTATCCAGGACGTTACGACGGCAGCCGACTTCGATCCTTTTTATCCTCCTTTTGAACACACACTTATAAATTTGGTCGCTATTAGTCTATGTAGACATTTCACCATGGGTATGGACATTCGCCCCTTTCCTCGTAAAATTTTATCCTCTGCTATTCATTGGTTTTATGCCCACACCAACTAATGGAAGTGTCATACCCTATTAGGGACAATACGTCAATAACACATTAGGAAGGAGTAATAATTTATGGGTTGTTGTGGAAAAGAGTTTGATACAGGGAACTGTGTATGTGACATTCTAAAGGAAATAGCAGATGTACAAAATGATATTGTAGAGAACTGCTGTGATTCGAGCTGCGAAAGATCCATTAACGATTTACTGGGAGAGCAGGAAAATAATAACGATCTGGATACAGTACCTGTTCTTTTGTACTGTCAAGATGGTTGCAAACCATTTAAAGGCTTCGGCGCATTCAGGGGCGATAACAATGGTTCGTGTGACTTTGGCGAAGTTGTCGGCAGCTTCTACTTCCGTGTGAAAAAAGTCGACGACAATTGCTGTGCAGTTCTTGAGCTGCTGCGAGATCCAGCCGATGACGATTGCAATCCTGAAAATCCTGTTGATCAGGATACTTGTCATTTACGCGCTACCGGAATTTGCATCACCGTTGATGTAAACTGCTTCTGCCATGTAACATGCTTACCGGCAATTTCAGCATTTAACACTGTAGTATCACCTTCTCACAAATACTAATGCAGAACTTTTGGAGAAGAGGACATTTTATCCTCTTCTCCTTTCATTTTCAGTAAAGAACATATAAAATTTATAGCTGTATGGATTCTTTGACAGGAAGAGCCACGTCTGGCTCCAGCGCCCAGCGGCAACACCGAACCACACTAAATAGCAGGGCGAGAGCACTCTCGCCGCTAACCGAGCACTTCCGCCTTTGTGCTTACATACCAAGCATGCGAATTTCGATAATGTCTTCAATAGGTATACTGAATTTCCTTTTTCCCGTTCGAAGTAATATAACCTCATCCTCGCGTTCTATCATGATGCCACGGTATGATCGGTCCTCTGTTTTTACTTCACATTTTAGTTTAGGGATGTGGGACGGAATGTTAATAAAATAATCAATTTTTTCGGCAATGCTCATATCCTTGAATTTGGGTCTATTCTTATTTTCTTCCTCTCTGGCATCTTCAGTATCATTTCCCGGTTGTTCATGTACATCACTAGTTTCCGATTGAGTGTCAGTCAGTCTTTCACTTTCAGCCGTGGGTTGTGGATTTTGAAATTGCTCAAAGTTATTCCCTCGTGCAGACATTAAAGGGCTAAAATTGTTGTCACCCCGCTGTTTATTTGGTTTTGCTTTTTTTGGCGTCGTATAATTATGCTGCATGGGTGCCTCGGGCTTCTTTATTTTGGGTTGTTGAATGTAAAATAATGGGTCTCTGGCATATCTCTTTCTGACCATTGGACAATCTCTCCTTTTAAACTAATTATCAACTCATTATATGAGCCTATTTGCGTAAACGTGTTTAGGGAAATATCCCGGTGAGAGACTTCAATGCCCAGGAGGTGCTGTATTCTTTAAAACATGTTATTCGATATCAATAATCGCTTATAGTATGCAAAAAGAGTGATACCATTAGAATCACTCTTTTTAGCAAAACTCACAGCAAAAAACCCATGAATGCAGTTGCCAACCCAAAATAGATAAGAATGGAAATAAGATCATTGATCGTGGTAATAAATGGACCTGACGCTACGGCGGGATCAATTTTTAACCGATCCATTACCATTGGAATCAAGGCACCCGCGATTGTTGCAACGGTCAATGTCGCTAAAATGGAAATGCCGACAAGTAGCCCAAGAAAAATATCGCCTTTCCATAAATAGATCACAATCGTAATCACGACTCCACAACATGAACCGGTAATTAGTCCTGTACTGGCTTCTCGCATAATAAGTTTAAGCTTACCGGATTGACCGTATTCACCTGTTGCAATTCCTCTTACTGCAACTGCCAGAGCTTGTGTACCAGTGTTTCCGGACATCCCGGCAATTACCGGGATGAAGGCAGCCAAAATGGTTACTTTACTAAGTGTATCCTCAAACCGGCCAATCAAGCTGGCTGTTAGCATCCCTAAGAATAGTAAAATAATCAGCCAGGGCAACCGTTTTTTTGCAGAATGAATTGCACTTTCAGTAGGCCGATCTACATCAGATACTCCGGCAAGCTTGGAATAATCATCACTCGCTTCTTCATCCATAACATCCAAAATATCGTCGACCGTAATAATCCCGAGTAAATGCTGTTGAAAATCTACTACTGGAACCGCAAGAAAATCATAATCACGGATCATCTGGGCAACTTCTTCCTGGTCAAGAGCAACCGAAACGGACACAACCTTTTCACTCATCACTTCACCAATTAACGTATCTTCATCGGCAATGATAAGATCACGTAACGAAAGTACCCCAACTAAACGTTTATCTTCGTCTACCACGTATAAATAATAAATCGTTTCCGCATCCGGAGCTTCTTTTTTCAGGTCAAGCATCGCCTCTTTCGTTGTCTGTGTTTTGTAAAGGGCGATAAATTCCGTCGTCATAATACTTCCAGCAGTTTTTTCCTCATAATGGAGCAGCTGTTTAATCTCGCCGGCCGCCTCCTGATCCATGATCGTCAGGAAACTTGCAACTTTATCCTTTTCCAGTTCATTTAATATATCGACCGCATCATCGGTCGCCATGTCAGCGAAAACCATTGCGGCAAAACGCGGATCCATTTCACTAAAAAATGCTTCGGTATCTTCCAGTTCAATATTTTCCATGATCTCGGCGGTCTCTTCCGGAGATAAATACGTATAGATTTGCATCCGCAATTCTTTTGGCTGATCCATAAAAAATTTCCCCTGATCATACGGATGCATGTCCAAAAATTCTTCACGAAACAGATCAATTTGTTCATTTTCCAAGACCGTTGTCAAATTCCCCCATTGGCCTTCAATTTCGTTACGATTATCCATATGTATCACTTCCTTTCCGCCTATACTATATCATTATTCCCCAGGCTTTCAACTGTCATAAACACCGTTTATTATTTCACTTTTCAAAATTTGATAAGAATGCTTAAAAAAATCATGGTTTTCGTGTAAACTGTCTTAAGGAGCTTTATTTAAACAAATAAGGAAAAACAGAAAGCAAGGTATCCGAATGAACAGTCTATCGAACCGACTAAATATTGATTATACATTAATTTTCATTATCATCCTACTGGGGTGTGTAAGTTTATTTACCATATATACTATTGTGCCGTCCTTACCTGCAAGCTATGAGGGATCCAACTTTGTATTAAAACAATTTGCCTGGTATATTTGTGGTGGCGTTTTAGCAACATTTATTATGTTAATCGACTATGATCGATTTAAACAAATCACTTGGATATTATATGGGATTGGCATTGTATCGTTACTAATGTTAAAATTGCACTTTCCAGCACCACTTATTCATGAAGCAAACAACGCTACCAGTTGGTTTAAATTTCCGGGTATCGGCACCGTTCAACCGTCCGAATTTATGAAGATATTCCTTGTATTGACGCTTTCCCTTGTCACATCACAACATAATGAGAAGTATAAAGCAAGAACCATTAAAAGTGATTTGGGTCTGTTGCTAAAGATAGGGGCAATTGCTGTGCCACCCATGTTGTTAATAGCTACGGAGCCTGACTTAGGCGGCTTCCTGGTTTTGGCATTCATTACTGCAAGTATTGTGCTTGTATCTGGAATTAGCTGGCGTATCATCTTTTCGATCGTTTTCATTGTGCTTGGCGTTGTAGCTGCTGGTGTTGCTACATGGTACTTCTTCCCTGGTCCAATTGCTGACTTTCTTGAAGACTCGGTTTTTGGCCATGTATCAAGTCGGATATATGGATGGCTTGATCCGGAACAATATCCCGACTCTGGATACCAACTAATCTTAGCGATGCTTGCAATTGGATCTGGTCAGTTATTTGGTAAAGGAATAAGCAATATGGAAGTCTATGTTCCAGAGCGGCACACAGACATGATTTTCACAGCTATTTCTGAGCAATTTGGTTTTATCGGAGCAAGCCTTGTTGTTGCCCTATTCTTTATCTTGATTTATCGTTTAATTCATATCGCCTTATTAAGTAATGATAATTATGGCAGCTATCTTGTCACGGGAATGATCGGGATGTTTGGCTATCAAATTTTCCAAAATATTGGTATGTCCATCCAATTGCTTCCGGTTACTGGTTTACCTTTACCATTTCTAAGCTATGGTGGTAGTTCAACACTGGCCTACATAATGGCCATCGGTATTGTGCTTAATGTCCACTCACGGACGAGGAAGTATATGTTTGAATGATTATTCTCCAGCCACGCTGTTCTTTAAGAAATCGGCTACTTGGCCGATTTCTTTTATTTTTTCTCTTGCCCGATCGACCTGTTTCAAAATTTCTTTTTCCCGTATACTAAAACTATTCATATCAAGATAAAGGTGGGTAACTATGAAAATCGATGTTATCGGTGATGTGCATGGATGTTTGAATGAATTGCACACATTGTTTAATAAGTTAGGTTACGAAAAGCAAGATGATAGTTTTATCCATCCGGACGGGAGATTACCTGTTTTTGTCGGCGATATTACTGATCGAGGGCCACACTCGATGGATGTTATCCGGCTGGTATGTGGCATGGTTCTCGACCAAAATCGAGCAAGATATGTACCAGGAAACCATTGTAACAAGCTGTACCGGTATTTTTCAGGGAATAATGTCATGCTGAAGCATGGACTTGAGACAACGGTCGCGGAGTTTCAGGTGCTGAATGCGAAAGCACAGTCCAGCATAAAAAAGCAATTCATGACGCTCTATGAAAACGCGCCACTCTATTTGGAAATCCCGGAAGCAAATGCAATTGTTGCCCATGCAGGGATTAAGGAATCCTATATTGGGCGCTACGGGAAGAAAGTAAAAACGTTCGTTCTTTACGGCGATATTTCCGGTGAATATTATCCGGACGGGCGGCCAATCAGGAGAGACTGGGCGAGGCATTATCATGGAGATCGGTGGATTGTGTACGGACATACGCCCGTAATGGAACCGCGACTCGTTAACAAAACAGTCAATATTGATACGGGCTGTGTGTTCGGCAACGCGTTAACCGCTTTTCGCCTGCCAGAGGAAGAAACCGTAACAGTCCCATCCAGTCAGCCATTCATCGCCGAAAAATTTACACATTTTGATTAATCAGCCTGTTCATATCTTCCGGAATTGCCGAGTTGAACCGCATTACTTCCCTTGTAAATGGATGTTCAAACTCGATCTGGTAACAATGTAATGCCTGCCGGTCGATAACATTGGAAGTACCCCCATACAGATCATCTCCGACAAGCGGGTGACCGATATGGGAAAAATGAACCCGGATTTGGTGGGTTCTTCCTGTTTCGAGATTAACATCAACAAGTGAGTGTGCAGCTGTCTCCTGGATAACATGATAATGGGTAATCGCCTGTTTCCCCGTTTCCGTGACCGTCCGTTCAATAATGGATCCCTGTTTCCTGCCGATCGGTTTATTGATCGTACCCTGATTCATTGGCAGCGTTCCTTCGACAATTGCCTGATAATGCCGTTTCACTTTCCCTTCCCTTTGCAATCGGGAAAGCAGTGAATGGCTGTAGCGGTGTTTAGCAATTAGCAAAAGCCCGGACGTATCCCGGTCAAGTCGTGTTACAACATGGACTGTAAAAGGGACTCGCTGCTGCTTGTAATAGGCCAAAACACCATTGGCAATGGTACCGGATGGCTGGTTCATCGATGGAATGGTTGCGATTCCAGCAGGCTTGTCAATAACTAAAACCCCATCATCTTCATAGACAACGGAAAGTGGCATTGTTTCCGGGTACATGCCGGTTCCGATTGTTTCTGGCGGAAGCTTTAATTCAAGCTGGTCACCTGTACCTAACGGAAACCGAACAGATTGCGCCTTACCATTTACACGTATTTCTCCTCCAGCAAATTTTACCACCTTCAAAATCCGCCGGGAAACTCCTTGTACCTGCTGTAAATAATCACGGACCAGCATCCCGTTATATTCGTTCGTAATTGTCCACTTCACCCTTGTCACCTGCTGCTTTCTCTCTGTTTGTTCCACGCTTTTAGTACCAAGCATGGCCTTGACCTGTTATTTCTTCTTATCCTCGTCCGTAACAAAGGAATCTCGCACCCGATTCCAAAACGGAAATGGCCGGAATCTGGCAAACCGTACTCTCTCTTTTGCGACACGGCACTGAATCGATTTCACATTTGTATACGTTTCAGTAAAGTGATCTATCGTAATAAGAAAGCTGCGATCGACAATTGGTTTTAGCAAGCATGTATGATGCTTTGGTAAAATTAATGGAGAACCAATTGTCCGGAAAACCCGGTTATTAATCGATGCCATCTCCGTCAGCTGAATGGCTTCCAGTGACGGATGAATAATTCCGCCGCCCAATGCCTTGTTGTATGCTGTGCTTCCCGACGGGGTGGATACACATAATCCATCCCCGCGAAACGTTTCAAAATGCTCGCCCTTAATTTCCACATCAAAAACGACCGAACCATCAGCTGTTTTGATTGTTGCTTCATTTAGCGCAAGGAATCGGTCTTCTGATGCCCCGCTTTTTGCCCGGATAATCACTTCCAGCAGCGGATATTCGACGACCTGGAATGGTGTTTTGGCAATTTCAATAATTAGCTTTTCCACTTCATTTGGGACCCAGTCAGCGTAAAAACCCAAATGCCCTGTGTGGATTCCGATAAATGCGGTAGAATCGGTTCGATGTACATAGCGATGAAATGCCTCAAGCAATGTGCCGTCACCACCAACTGAGATGACCAGATCGGGCTCTTTTTTATCATAAACTAAATCAAAATCGGTTAAATATTGCTTGATTGTTGCTTTGATGCTATTTGAGCGTTCGTCCCCTTTTGATACGATAGAGAATTTCATGTGCAGTCATCCCTTTCCATTCCTAATTCCTTTTAACCTAGCTACTATTATTTACGGTGAAAGATCCGCTGCGCTTCCTGAACCTCATTTTTAATTTTCGACATTTCTTCATCCAGCTTAAACGCAGCCTCGGCGGCCCGCTTAAGTCTTGCTTTGATATCAGACGGAATTCTGCCTGCATACTTGTAATTCAATGAATGTTCATTTGTTGCCCAAAAATTCATGGCCAGGGTGCGGATTTGAATTTCCGCCAATACGATTTTTTCTCCGTGAATCGTTTCAACCGGATATTCAATAATCATATGAAACGAACGGTAGCCGCTGTCTTTTTTATGGGAAATGTAGTCCTTTTCTTCGATAATCGTTAAATCATTCCTTGATCTGATCATTTTTACGATCGTATAGATATCATCGACAAATTGGCAGACAACCCGTACCCCGGCAATATCCTGCATTTCGCGTTCAATGTTTTCAAGCTTTATCTGTTTCCGTTTTGCTTTTTCTAAAATGCTTGGAATCGGCTTCACTCTGCCACTTATAATTTCAATCGGTGAATGCCGTTTTTCATGTTCGAATTGTGCCCGCATCCCTTTTAATTTTACCTTTAATTCTTCAACAACCTGAGCATAAGGCGCAAGTATGGCTTCCCAATTCATCTGATGCACCACCTGTTATCTTTCAAAATTATAGCCCTTTATATTTTAACATATCAGCTGGCAATAGCTAATTTTTGCATATTCACCCAACATCCGCGATAATCAATAGTAACCGATCTTGAAACGATGGAGGTTTTCATGATGCAGGAAATTGAAATCGAATATAAGAACCTGTTGACTGAGCATGAGTTCAATCGGCTTTTACGCCAATACTTCTTTCCCAAAGAAGCCGTAACACAAACAAATTATTACTTTGAAACAAAAGACTCTTTATTAAAAGAAAATGGCTGTGCATTACGAGTTCGTGAAAAAAACGGCAGCTTTATTCTTACTTTAAAAGAACCGCACCCAACAGGACTTTTGGAAACACATGATGCTTTAACGGAACAGGAAGTTCAGGACTTTCTAAATGGGAAATTTATCGAAAAAGCCAATGTCACCAATCGATTAAACACTATGCATATCCCCATTCAATCTTTAGTATACTATGGTAAATTAACTACTGAAAGACGGGAAACAATATACAAAAATGCTTTACTCGTGCTTGACCACAGTATGTACAATGAAACAGCGGATTACGAATTGGAGGTTGAAGCACCATCTGAACAAATTGGAATGCAGGTTTTCATGGCCGTGTTAGAGCAAAATACGATTGAGAGACGGGACACACCGAACAAAATCGAACGCTTTTTTGCAACGTTATAAATTTTTGGTAGATATTCCAGAAAGCGTTTACAAACAGATTAATTGCCCATTTACGGTTAACGTTGCTACAATATAGCTATCATTGCAACAGGAAAGTGAGAAACTCATGGAGCAAACCGGAACCATATTTGAAGCTATCGGCGGCTTCGATACAATAGATCGATTAGTAACAGCCTTTTATAAACGCGTTGGGAAGCATCCAAAATTAGTACCAATTTTCCCGGAGGATCTAACCGAAACAGCTAGAAAGCAACGATTGTTTCTTACACAATTTTTCGGTGGACCGAAACTTTATTCCGAAGAACGTGGCAATCCTATGATGAGGCGGCGTCATTTACCATTTGCAATAACACCATCACGGAAAGATGCATGGCTGGAATGCATGCACGCTGCACTGGAGGAAGCGGAAATTGCCGAACCATATCGGACAGCGATTTTTGAGAAATTAACCATGACGGCACACCATATGATGAACACACCGGAATAACAGAAAGGAGAATCGATGTGAGTTGGGAACATGCTGGGCTGCCAAGCTCGAACAAGACTAACACATCGGCTGGGTACAGATTATCTGACTATGTACAAAAACCTATTGAGATCTACGTTTTTATTGATCCACTATGTCCTGAATGCTGGTCACTTGAACCGTATTTGAAAAAGCTGGCGATCGAATATGGCGACTATTTCACAATCAGGCCAATCGTTAGCGGTCACTTGAACAATTTAAATAAAGATATTTTTGATAAGCCAAAAAAACTGAAAGACATTTGGGAAAAAACAGCAAGCCGGACCGGCATGAGCTGTGACGGGGATTTATGGATGGAAAATCCAATTTCGTCCCCAGCGATTGCTTCCCTTGCGATCAAAGCAGCCGAGCTCCAGGGTAAAAAAGCTGGACGGATATTTTTACGTAAGGTACAAGAGAACTTATTTTTAATGAAACGAAACATTTCTGATGAGGATGTATTGCTTACATGTGCCAAGGAAGCAAACCTGGATCTGGATGAATTCAAAAATGATTTGTACTCATCGTCTGCAAAAAAAGCGTTCCAGGGTGATCTAAAGTTAACACAAGAAATGCAAGTTGATTACATTCCGACAATCGTCTTCTTCAATCAAGTTATCGAACAGCATGGCATCAAAATCTCTGGCCTCTATCCATATGACATCTATGTACGTGTATTAAAACAAATGCTGCAAAAAGACCCGCAACCTGCTGAAAAACCACCCTTGGAAGAGTTCTTGGCTGATTTTGAGGTGGTAGGAAATAAGGAAGTCTCCGTTGTATATGACTGGACAATCGAAAAAGCTGACAAGGAAATGAAAAAACTGCAATTAAAACGGACGGTCGAAAAAATCCCCGCCAAGTTTGGAGCATTTTGGCGGTATATAAAGAAATAAGAACCCTCTATTTGGAGGGTTTTTGAATGGAAAAAAGGCAAGGTTGCCATACCCTTGCCTTTTTAACTTCCTATTAATCGTATACTGGTATTTTCCCATATGGACTTACCGTGACGCCACATTTGCTATTCCCTCCTTCTGTTAAAAATACCTTGTAAGATTATCTGCCAATCTCGTTGTTTGAAATTACGAAAACCGCTAAATTATTACTAACATCTAATGTTAACAAATATCACACAAAAGGAGACGGTTTTTATGGATCCCATATTTTTAATGAATAATGTATGGATTATTATTTGCACGGTCCTCGTTTTATTGATGCAAGGTGGCTTTATTTTACTTGAAGCAGGCTCAACTAAAATGAAGAACGCGGGACATATAGCAGGCAAAACAGTCTTTACTGTCGGGATTGCATCCTTAATCTTTTGGGCTGTCGGTTATGGACTAATTTATGGAGAAGGCAATTCCTTTATCGGTTTTTCCGATTTCTTTTTTGGTGATGCAACAACGATGGGAGAAGGCTTGGCTGGTTCTGTTGATTTTATGTTTCAACTGGCATTTGCTGCAATTGCGCTAACAATTGCTTTTGGCGGATTTGCTGAACGGGCAAAATTATCCGTTTATGTGGTTTTTGCCGTTCTGTTTTCTATCGTTATTTACCCGGTAATCGCTCATTGGATTTGGGGCGGTGGTTGGTTGGCTGAACATGGAAAACAGGATTTTGCCGGTTCAACAGTCGTGCATTTAACAGGAGCTATGGCTGCCATGGCCGCAACGATCATTTTAAAGCCACGGATCGGCAAATATAATAAGGACGGTTCAGCAAATAATATCGCAGGCCACAACCAGGTCTATACGGCATTGGGAACACTGATTCTTTGGGTAGGCTGGTTTGGATTTAATGCTGGAAGTACATTCGGTGTTGCAGACGCATTTTTCGGTTATGTCGCACTTAATACACAACTTGCTGCCGGGGCTGGTGCAATCGGTGCATTAGCAATTGTCTGGTTGGTAAACGGGAAAGCTGATATTCCCACAATATTGAATGGTGCTCTAGCAGGACTTGTAGCCATTACTGCTTCGTGCGCATTTGTAGAGCCTTGGGCAGCCGTAGTGATTGGTTTTATCGGTGGTCTGATTGTCTTTTATAGTATGCGATTCTTTGATAAACAAAAAATCGATGATCCAATCTTCGCATTATCGGTTCATGGTACTGCAGGTGTCTGGGGAACCCTGTCAAACGGTTTATTTGCAACACCTGAATTAGCAAGCATCGGACACCCTGGTTTATTTTATGGCGGTGGTTTTACGCAACTAGGTGTTCAAGCGCTCGGTGTTGTAACCTGCGGATTATATGCATTTGTTGCAGCATATATCATTTTGAAGGTAGTGGATCGTTTATTAGGCGGAATCCGTGTATCGAAGGAAGAAGAACTGATCGGTCTTGATTTAAGTGAACACGGCAGTTACGGGTATCCGGAAGCTATCCGTCATCCAAATGATAAGTTAGGTGCTTAAGCCATTGATGTAATTGAAACTAATTACAATACGAGCGGGATCCCCTCTCGTATTGCTTTCTTTAAATGCTGGCTGAAGTTTTGGAAAATGGAGCGGGATAATTTATGATGAAATGAAATCACCATGACTGTTCATTAAGGGATTAAAGAGGAAGTTACCCAACCGAAACGAGCATTCACTATAAATAGCAGGAGGAACAATTGATATTCATTTTTTCCTCACCCCAAATTGCGCATTAAACTGGCCACGTAACATTTCTTCCTTTAATTCTTTATCTTGCTTATTTTTCTCCTTCAACATGTCTTTGCGAATTTCGAATGTTTGAACTCCCTCTTCCCGCTTATTCGCAATATCAATAAGTTGTTCCACGTCATTGAAAGAATATTTCCGGTTTCCACGTTCCGACCGTTCAGGAAAAATAAGTTTTCTTTCTTCATAATACCTGATTTGCCTTTCCGTTAAGCCGGTTAACTCACTGACAGGTCCAATTGGAATTACTTTTCTTTTTTTATAGAAAGAGTCATTTGTCATCTTCCCACCTCAATATATTTGTTTGTTCGATTATACTAGAAAAACGGATGTGGATACTACTTTTATGTAAGAAAATCTGACATACTTGCTGTTTCCGACAATGTAACGTATCCACTAGCTTCACACCTTTGAGAAATCCACATAAAATAACTATTGGGCAAATTAGCCAGAAGGAGTGTCGTTATGTGCGGTATAACAGGATGGATTAATTGGAATCGAGAGCTAATAGGTGAAGAGCATATTGTAAAACAAATGGTTGCAAAACTGCAACATCGCGGCCCAGACGACTTAAATACATGGGCTTCCCGCCACGCGTTACTGGGACACTCACGTTTGATTGTTGTGGACCCCGCGGGTGGCAGGCAACCAATGACAAAACAAAAAGACGGAAAAAACGTCACGATGGTTTATAACGGGGAACTATATAATACGGAGGAACTGCGCACAGAATTAACCAAACGTCACCACACATTTCAGGGTCATTCTGATACCGAGGTTTTACTTGCGGCATACTTGGAATGGGGAAAGGCTTGTTTGGCTCGGCTTAATGGAATTTTTGCCTTCGCGATCTGGGATGAAGAAAGCGAAGAAATGTTTGCAGCAAGAGACCGTCTCGGTGTCAAACCGCTTTTTTACATCGAACAGAACGGCGAATTGCTTTTTGGTTCAGAAATAAAAGCAATCCTGGCTCATCCCGCGGTTAACCCAATTGTTGACCGAGAGGGTTTATCTGAAGTATTCGGCCTTGGACCTTCGCGTACGCCGGGGCATGGCGTATTCAAAGGAATTAATGAATTAAGACCTGCACATGCGCTTAGCTATAACCGTAATGGGATGAAAATCTGGCGATACTGGGATGTCGAAAGCGTGGAGCATACCGATGATGTCGACACAACCGTAGAAACAGTTCGTACTTTGTTCCAGAATGCGGTGGAGCGACAGCTTGTTGCAGATGTTCCATTAATAAGCTTCCTTTCCGGCGGTGTAGATTCAAGTGCCATTTCAGCATATGCCCAACAGGCTTTTGAGCAGCAGGGCAAGGCACCGCTTCATACGTATTCGATCGAATATGAGGAGAATGAAAAATACTTTAAAACAAGTAAATTTCAGCCTGATTCAGACAGTCAATGGATTGATCAGGTGAAAAATGCGCTTGGTACGGTACACCATGATCTAGTAATAGATAATACAACACTTGCTCATTACTTAAAAGATGCGGTATATGCAAGAGACCTGCCAGGAATGGCTGATGTTGATTCCTCGTTATTATGGTTTTGTGAGAGAATACAGCAACAGGCAACAGTAGGGCTTTCAGGTGAATGCGCGGATGAAATTTTTGGTGGGTACCCGTGGTTTCATAGTCCGGAAACGTCTGCAGCGGAGGGGTTTCCATGGATGCGCTCAACAGCTGAACGCCAGGCACTTTTAAATGATTCGTGGCAAAATAAGCTTCAATTAAATGATTACGTCATGCAGGGATTCCGTAACACTTTACAGGAAACACCACTGCTGGAAGGAGAATCCGAGATAGACGCCAAAAGACGACAGCTATTTTACTTGAATATGCACTGGTTCATGGCGACACTGCTGGACAGAAAAGACCGAATGAGTATGGCGGCAAGTCTCGAGGTCCGCGTCCCATTCGCCGATCATCGTATTGTGGAATACATGTGGAACGTTCCGTGGGCAATGAAAATGCTCGACAACAGGGAGAAAGGATTACTAAGAAGAGCTTTAACTGGAGTACTTCCTCACGATGTATTGTACAGGAAAAAGAGTCCTTACCCGAAAACATTCCATCCCCAATACACAAATGCAGTTGCTGATTGGCTGTCATCGATCATCAATGATTCAAATTCTCCACTACTGTATTTTTTTGATAAGAAGAAAATAAAAGAAATAATCGACACGAAAGGTGAGTCCTTTCAGGTTCCCTGGTATGGCCAGTTAATGACCGGACCGCAATTAATAGCCCACCTTGCCCAAATTAATACGTGGCTCAATGATTATAATATAAAGGTTGAAGAGTATTGAAAAACTTCCTTTCCGGGAAAAAGATGGAGGATTTGCCAATGTCGGCTTTCGCTCCATCTTTTTTGTTTGACTTCTCCGGCTTTTAATTTCCCCATTTTTCCGAATTTAAAAAAGAGCCATTTATGTATTGCCAAGCGAATGAAAACGTGTTAGATTAAACCTTGCAGAAATCGCGAAAGATATTTTTGGCTTAAGGGGGTATGTTTGACATGAAAGGTAAAGGTAATGTGGCAAGAAGGGAATCCAAAGATAATTTGTGGTTTATACCCCTAATTCTCTTTATCGGTAGCATCATTGCCATAAATCTTTATTATTAGGGTTGTAACCATATTAATGATAATTTGACATGTAATAAGGTCAGCAATTTCCTCTATACAAGAGGATGTGCTGACCTTCTCTTATTTTACCAGCAAAAAACTTCATAGCATAATCTTCTCATTTTTTCAGCTATCTCTCCGGAACCGTACGGCTGCTGGCACTTGATTTTATTGTATTTGCATTTCCTGCTGATGGACGAGATTTTTTAATGAAGAACGCTAGTATAAGACCAATTATGGCAAATACGCCGGCAACGATAAACGATACATTGACTCCATGAACCAGCCCATCGACACCTTCTTCTGGTATCGCATTATTTGACATAACGGTAACAAGCAATGCTGTTCCGACTGCACCTGCAACCTGCCTCATCGTATTGTTCATTGCAGTACCATGTGGAATTAAATCCGTTGGCAACTGGTTTAGTCCCGCAGTCGTAACCGGCATCATAACCATCGAAATTCCGAACATTCTAATCGCATTGACCGTTGCAATATACGTAAACGTTGTTTCGCCGGACATATCTGCAAATAAGAAGGTTGTAATAACAACAATGATTAAGCCGGTAACCGCAAGCCATTTCGCACCAAATTTGTCAAATAATCTACCCGTGATTGGGTTCATAGCCCCCATTAAAACTGCTCCAGGCAATAACGCCAGGCCAGACTCTAATGCAGAAAATCCGAGCATATTTTGCATCAATAATGGCAAAACAACGGCCGCCCCAATCATTGCCATAAATGTCACCATGCCAAGAGCAGTAGTTAACGTAAAAATCGAGAATTTAAACACTCGGAATTCAAGGATAGGTTTTTCCAATCTCAGTTGTCTGAAGATGAACCATGTAAGTGCAACCACACCAACGATCATAGAAATAATAACATGCATACTGGTCCATCCATCACTTCCCGCTGTACTGAATCCGTATAGCAAACCACCAAATCCTAATGTAGATAATATAATCGATAAAGCATCGACCTTTGGATTTTTTTGTTCGGTGATATTCCTCAGCATGAAATACGCAACAATAATATCAATAATAATGATTGGCAGGATTACATAGAATAAACTTCGCCATGGAAAATGTTCCACCATCCAGCCGGATAATGTAGGACCAATCGCTGGCGCAAAGGCGATGACCAAGCCAAACATCCCCATAGCCGTTCCCCGTTTTTCAATTGGGAAAATGAGAAACAGGATTGTTTGCATTAAAGGCATAATGATTCCTGCACCAGCGGCTTGGGCAACCCTGCCGAGCATCAAAATCGGAAAATCTGGAGCAACGGAGCAAATTAACGTACCAACCCCAAAGATTCCCATCGCAAACAAGAATAATCCTCTCGTCGTAAACCGTTCGATTAAAAACGCCGTAATCGGAATCATAATACCATTGACGAGCATAAAAATGGACTGCAGCCATTGTGCGACTGTCTCATCCAATTGTAAATCCCGCATAATATGAGGTAATGCTGTTGCTAATAATGTCTGATTCAGGATCGCTACAAAAGCTCCCGAAATTAACACAATCATTATTGGTGTTTTATTAATAGTATTTGACGATTGCGCAGGCACTTGATTTTCAACCATAATTTTCTTTCTTTCGTACGAATTTATTTCCCTTATCGTTTCCATAGCAAGCCTATTTTATGAATAGACTGCCTGCAGAAAAATTTTGATTGGAAACTTCCCATCATTTTCTTCCTTAAAAGGTAACATTTTATATCCTAACACAATAAATAAATGACTAAAAGAAATTAAGATCAAATGAGGAATTTAATTTCACCCGTAAAACACATAAAAAAACAAAGGATATGCGGGGCAGCGCATATCCTTCATTTTCACATCGCTTTGTATTATACAAAGGGGGATGGGAGAAAGTTCATGGTCAAACAAAGGGGTTTTGTTTGTTACTGATCTTACATTTATACTATAACAACGTTTCAACTGATTTTCAATAAGAATGTTCATCATTTCACAAAAATGTCACAGTTTTATTCATATTAACTTACTTTAGATACATATAATAGAGCAAATTAAACTTTTTGAGGTGATGTCGATGCAAGGTTTACTCCCCATTTTGTTTTTCATCATGACCATCATAGCCTTTTTCCTTAATATCCTGGCATTCATGAAACTGGTTCCGATATTTGTATCCTTGCCATTGCTATTCATATCGATCTATTTAACAATTTTCACATTTACCCACAAACGTGTATTTCGCGGCATGCAATAATCAGATTATGTAGCGGGATGTAGCCGGTTTTCAGCGTCATCCCGTTTCATATCCGCCTGTTTTACGTTATTTCCACCTGGCATCCTCAATTCGCCATTTTACATTATTCCCCACTTCCAGAGCCCACCCGATTGTGTATTTACAAAATAGCTGCACCACCCCAGGTGATGCAGTATCTATGATCTTATTTCGATAACAATTTTTCCATTTCATTTAATTTTTCTTCAAAAACATCCAATGCGTCCAGTATCGGTTGTTTGGATGTCATGTCCACTCCAGCATGCTTTAAAACCTCAATTGGATAATCACTGCTTCCGGCTTTTAGGAACTTGTTGATATAACGATCAACTGCGCCCTCCTCACCAGATAGAATCCGATTTGCCAAGGTGGTGGCCGCGGAATACCCTGTGGCATATTGATATACATAATAATCCATGTAAAAATGCGGGATCCGTGCCCATTCCAGGCCAATTGCTTCGTCCGAAACAACATCGTCACCAAAGTATTTTTTATTTAAATTATAATAAATCTCCGTTAGCTTATCAGCTGTTAAGGCATCCCCATTTTGCATGCGAACATGGATATCGTGTTCAAATTCTGCAAACATCGTCTGACGGAAAACAGTGCCGCGAAAGCCTTCAAGGAAATGATTGAGAATATAAAGCTTTTGCTGCTCATCATCCAAGTGATGCAGCATATATTCATTCAATAATGCTTCATTACAGGTAGACGCTACCTCGGCAACGAAAATGGAATAGTTCCCGTAACGGAAAGGCTGTGCTTTTCTCGTATAATAGCTATGAACAGAATGACCTAATTCATGTGCCAGGGTAAACAAATCATTCAATCTGTCCTGCCAGTTTAATAAAATGTAAGGATGGGTTCCGTATGCACCCGACGAATAGGCACCACTGCGCTTTCCTTTACTTTCTTCGACATCAATCCAGCGATTTTCATAACCTTCTTTTACGATATTGACATATTCCTCTCCAAGCGGTGCCAGCCCTTCCAGTACGAGTTGTTGCGCTTTTTCGTATGGGATCTCCAAATCGACATCTTTGACGAGCGGCACATACATGTCATACATATGCAACTCATCAACTCCAAGTACTTTTTTGCGTAATGCCGCATAACGGTGCAGAAGCGGTAATTTTTCATTGACTGCCCCAATGAGATTTTCGTACACCTGCTCATCAATATTATTACTATCCAGCGCCTCCTGTCTTGCTGAATCATAATGACGGACTTTGGCGCTGAAATTATTTGTTTTAATCGTTCCGGTTAGTGTCGATGCAAAAGTATGAATGAAATTCCCGTACGTTTCATACATCTTATTAAATGCCTCTTCACGTACACGGCGGTCTTTGGACTCTAAAAATCCAACATAACGGCCATGGGTCAAATCAACTTCTTCCCCTTTTTCATTCGTAATTGTCGGGAACTTCAAATCGGCATTGTTCAGCATACTGAATGTTTGCGACCCATTATCCATCGGTTCAGCTGCTTCGGCGAGTAATGCTTCTTCCTTTTGGCTCAACACATGTGGCCGCTGTCTCGTAATTTCATCCAGTGTGTGCTTATATACCTGCAATTCTTTCTTTTCCTCCAAAAATTGCTTTAATGTTGTTTCATCGATTGTTAAAATCTCTGGAACAATAAAACTCATGGAGCTGGATGCCAATGTTAACACACTTTCTGCCTTTTGATTGATCGCCTGATAAAATGAATTCGTCGTATCTTCATCATAACGCATATGTGCATATGTAAACAGCTTGCCCAGCCGCATAGATAAATTATCCTGCATTTGTAACAGGTCATACAGATTCTGTGCGGATTCTGCCAGTTTCCCCTGAAATTCTTCTATTTTAGGAATATCATTTTTTAAGGATTGTAATTCCTCTTCCCAAGCATCATCGGTTGCAAAAATATCTTCCAATTTCCATTTCAGTTCCTCTGAGATCTCACTTCTTTTTGGTAATTCCTTTGTTCCTTTCGCCAAGTCAATTTCCTCCTTTATTTTCTGCACTATACAGTTTCAACATCCATTGCCTAAATCCCTCTATTTAGATAGTATAACGAATTTATCCCGATTCATGCTCATATTTTGATCGAATTATTTGCTAACAGCCGATTAATAAACACATCGTCTCCTAATAATGCTTCTTCCACATTTTTATAAAATAAAAGGTTTGTTTGCTTGGTAAAATGAAAAGGAGATTGTTGCTTGAGGATGTTAATCTGTTCTAGTAAAAGGAGATATTGCTGAATTGGTTGTATCTCGGCTGTAATAAGCGGGTAATTGGCTGAAGAAATGATGTGCTTTCTTAATAAATGTACACAGGTTGATAAGGAAATATGTCCGCCAATTGGTAAAGGGTCAAGTAAATCGAGACAAATCCGGCTTTGCCAATCCCATAATGGTGAACACATGCGATATTGTGCGGATACTGGAAGATGAATAACAGATGGCAGGTATTCAAAGTGGGTCCGTTTTAAGTAAAGCCACTGATGCCAGGCAAGCTCACTCCCATACAAACGATCTCTTTGTCGCAAGCGGAATCGCTTTTTTTCCTGTTTCCACAGCGTGTAAAGCAGTTGATTCGGCAGCCGATGTTGGCGAAAGATGTCGATGAATTTCATGTTGTTGAGGAGGGTATACGTTAGCTTTCCGATTGCCTGTTTTGTTGTTGTTATATAAATGTCTTGAAAAGTAGAAAACAGGGTAGTTTCCGGACAGAAGAACAATAAGGTTAACGGGAAACGCTTTGAAAATTGATGAAGAAAATGGTGGAGAAAATTATCCAGTTTGATTTGATACCGACTCAGTCGTTTAAACCGATTGGCACCGATGATCCATATTGGTTGTATGCCAAGCTGACGATAGCCTTCATTTCGTTTCCGGATTTCTTTCAAGGAAATTCTGGTACACTGATATTCCACAGCAATCTTTTTATTGTCAATTGTTACTAATAAATCCGGACGCTGTTTAATTTCAGATAAATATTCCTCAAGTTGAACGTTTAGTTTCTGCTGTTTTAACCATTTGTACAACATAAGCTTGCCTTTTTCATGATAGGCACCTTCCCCACCTTCATGTGAGGGACAATTCACTTTCGCTCGATGGGCAAAATGGGGAATCATTTTTGAGCCGGCCTTTATTACAACTTTTTCCTGACATGACGGACAGTAGAATTGTCCATTTGTTTTTAGTTCGGAAATTTCCTTCTTTGTCAATAAAGCAAGCATGACAAGGTTTCCCTCTTTTGTTTTCGCTTGCAGCATATACTACATCCACCTCCTTCATAATACCTATTCGACAGTAAGGTGTAAAATCCTGCAAAAAAATTAAAAACCTGCAACATATTATCTTTGCAGGCTTTCTACTTACCGAACATGGCACAGTTTTAAGAAGCCATATCCTTATAATTGAGCCGGGAAATGTGTTTTAACCTGGGTAAATACATCATTGGCAAAAATCTTTTTCCCGTATTCTTCGAGAAAATGAATGGTTAAGTCAGAATCATTGCCAAATTCGAGAACCTGGCTAATCAAATCTTCTTGCTGATCATCATCCAATTCATCTTGGGAAAATTCCATATATAAATAATAGATATCATTATAATGGTATAAGCTATTTTCCTCAATACCAGAACCTGTACCATGGAAATAATGACTTAGTTGAATAACATCCTCGAAATCATGGAAGCTTACGATAAGTGATAAATTGCCTTCTTCCGCTGTTTCATCATCCGGGTTTTGCTTGCTGGTTTTTCCAAATTTGTCGTCTAATATATTTTCAATTTTTTCATCAACAGATAAATCGATTGTTTTCCCATTTTCAACAGGAAGTTCAATACTCTCCCCACTTTTGGATACTTGGGCTTTTGTTACAATAATTTCTAAACCCTTTTCCAATGCTTGAACTTGAATCCATAATGGACCATCTACATTAAAATCTTCCTCATAGTTCAATTCATCCATCATTTGCCAAAATAATTGTTCACTGCGTTCGCGATTATACCAAATTTCTTCTCTTTCAAAACCGCGATCCTCAATGTCAATATAAGAAATATAAAATTTAACCGTATTTTCATTGATGCGTTCTATTTCCATTCCAATTCTCTCCCTTCTATAGAAAAACATTCGACCAAACTCAATATCCAAGTCACTCGTTTTTCCGTTACTTTACACCGCATTACTTTTAAACCATTTTAATGCGACAAATCATTAGGTGGAAGAGACAACTTCACCTGATACCTCTTTCCTATTGTTCTTATCCTAAACAGCGCTAACCATTCATTCTTCTATTTATATCTATATCTTATTGTATGACAGAATAACGCATTTTGAAAATTTAAATGCCTATATAATTAATTTATTATGATAACCGATTTTGGACAAATTGTCACTGGAATTTTTTGTGAATATAGTTAAAAATAAAGTGAATAAAAGCGCAGATCAATATTCCTGGATCTGCGCTTTTATTTTGTATCAGAACAATTAGTTTACCATACGCTGAGCTTCACGCAATTGAAAGGTACGGACCGTCCGCGGCAAGAAACGGCGAATTTCGTCTTCGTTGTAACCAACCTGCAGACGTTTTTCATCCAGAATAATGGGCCGCCGTAATAATCCGGGATTTAATTGAATTAATTTAAACAAATCTTTCATCGGCAATTGATCAATATTTACGTCCAATTTTTGAAAAACTTTAGAGCGTGTTGAAATGATCTCATCCGTTCCATCCTCGGTCATACGCAATATTTCCTTGATCTCATCCAATGATAATGGCTCGGAAAAGATATTCCGCTCTGAAAACGGGATGTCATGCTCCTCAAGCCACGCTTTTGCTTTTCTGCAAGATGTACAACTTGGTGAGGTATAAAGTGTTACCATGAAACTTCACTCCTCATTTCTATAAAATGTATGGTCATCTCATAAACTTTGAACAACCTATTAGATTAAAATAAGTTTAAATAACCTTATATGTATAAGTATACTACAATTGTCAAGCAAAAGGTAGGGGATTTCTTAGAAAAATAAGCTGAAATTCAAATGTTCACGAAATGTTTATATTTATGTATAAGATACCCCAGTTTATTTTCAATTAAACATTTTATTTGAAAAAAATATAGGATTTTTATGGAATGTCTTAAAGTGCGTGTTCAAAAAGTCGCCGAATTGGGTCTTGAAGGTCGAGGCAGCGTAGCTTTGAGCACCGGAGTGTACATAAAGGTACATGAGGAGCGGAAAAGCAAGCGGGCGACACGATTCGTCGCTTATCATTTGGTGACTTTTTGAACATCCTCTTCAAAGTCCGTATTCTAAAAATATCTCTTGAAGGCCAAAGCGGCGCAGCCCCGGCACCTGTCTTGGACAGGAGGTATTACCTTCTACTGTTGGCTATTGTCGTGGCGGTTTAGCAGAAGATCTCTACTGCCAGCTCCAGAGTTCGCCGCTCAGCATTTGGTGACTTTTTAAATATCCTCTAAAACATGAAATAAGGGGCATTCCATTTTAAGTCTTTTCCGTTAAACCATCAAATAAATTATCAGATTCCCGCTCTTCATCGTAAATTAATACCTCATCGACAGGCTGATATGATTTTCCATATAGCTCTTCATCTTTATACGTATGGATATCTTCATACATTTGTTTCATCTTTTCATAAATCACATCTTCTGATTCATCGTTGGGAGACCAGTATAAAATTTCCATTGGGGTTTCTTCATTTGTAGCAAGTGACCGGCGATTATAACCGATGGATTGCGCGTGGGTAAATCCTTCTCTTTGATAAAAATGAAGTCTTTTCCCAGTATCCGAATCATCATAATCAACAGGCTCTACCTCCAGGATAATCGGCTTATTTTTTTGTTTTAGCTTTTCAATCAGCTTATGCCCAATCCCTTGACCTCTTGATTTTGCTGAAACCCAAACATAATCAATAAAAATAAAGGTGTCAAATTCGGCGAACATTAATACATGATATGGCCCTTCATCCTTGTAGTACACGTCACCCTTTTCCCTTAACAGCATTTCCATATGTTCTTTGGATTTCATTTCTTCTACTGGAAAATATTTGTTTAACTTTTCATACCAATTCATTGACCTACTCCTTTTTTTATAATCCTTTTCTATTATAACGAAAATTTTCTTGTTTGTTAAATGGCGTTTACAAGGCACCATGTGTAGTTTACCCGGCAGTGTTTTTTTTCAAACATACAAGAGGTCAGCAGCAACATAGCGACTGACCTTAACAGTTAATCGATCGGTGTATAATCAACATTCTTCGTATACACATTTGCAGCATTCCAAATCAAAAATTCGTTAATTCCATTTTCCTGCAGTGCCTTTATTTGCGCTTCCACTTCCGCTTTTCCATATTGGGTTGGGGCGCCATCATACAACCATGGTGCTTCAAAATCTTGGATCCAAGGCCTTGAAATTGGCGGATCGTCCAGCTTGCCTAATACGTCATTTTCCACCTTCGTATATTCGGTTACCAATTTATACGGATGTTTATCGGGAAAATCAATCCCGAAATAGGCTGTCCAATGACTTGGGTAAATCATTGATGAAATAACATCAACATTACTTGCGATTTTCGAGAAATTTTGTCCAATTCCTGGTGCTTCTGGGATAGTTGCCGAATAGCCGAAAATATCGACCCCAACCTTTACATCATAATACGCTAATTCTTTTTTGGCATATTTAACAAAATCCGTAACAGCCTGCACACGACGCTGGATATTTTCTACGTCAGTATCTTGATAGTCCCCTTGGCTGTATTCCAGTTCCTTATCATAATGTTCAAATCCTTCAGGAAACCGGACATAATCAAATTGAATTTCCTGAAAACCTAACGCTGCAGCCTGTTTTGCGAGATTTACATTGTATTTCCATACTTCCTTTTTAAATGGGTTAACGAAAGCCTCCCCTTTTCCATTTGTCCAAACCTTGCCATCTTTCTTGAAGGACAGGTCTGGACGTTTTTCTGCTAAAACGGAATCTTTAAAAACAACAATTCTGGCAATCGGATAAATCCCCTTTTTCTCAAGCTTTTCCAGCATTTTTCGCGGCTCATCTATGTAATTTTGGGCAACATCTTCATATGGTGATCCCTTTTCCGGTCTAAATGTAACGTTCCCATGATCTTCTTTGATGTCAATTACCATTGTGTTTAAATCGGTGGACTCAACCAAGTTTACGAGTGATTCAAACTGGCTTCCCCCAGCGGAAGGACCGGTAACATAGATCCCCCTGACAGCATCAGGATATGTAAAATTGAAGCCGGAGTCATATATGAAACGTTTGAAATGTTTGCTCTCGTCAAGTAGTTTTAAACTGGTCGTATTTTTAGCATGCAACTGGGCGATTTGTAATTCTTCTCCACTAATGACGCACGGCATACCTAATCCAAGCAGAAGAATCCCGAGAATCGTGATATCCTTCAGTTGTCCCTTCTTCATAAATTATCAATCTCCCTATTTTTAGCAACCTATTTATCTAGTATAAGGGAAACAATCAAATATTTGAACGGAATTTGGAGATTTTTGTCGAGTTTTTTAACTTTAAATCTGAATTAAATCAAAACTAGCAAGCGAAGAGATTATAACATAAAAGGCTTCTATCATTTTAAAAGCCCTTTACATTTTATAAAATCTGCTATTCTACTATCTAATTTACGCTAAGAGGCAAAGTAAACCAAAAGGTGTGGTAGTGACCGTTAGACTTTATCCCAATCTTGCCAGTGTGATGTTCAATAATTTCCTTTGAAATCGCAAGTCCAAGCCCTGTACCTCCTGTATCACGAGTCCTGGAAGGATCAACACGATAAAATCGTTCAAAAATTTTTTCTTGTTCTAAAAATGGAATCGTTTGACCAGGGCCAGAGACGGCAACCCTATATTCCGAGTTTAGGCTTTCACCTATAACTGTTATTGGCTCAGTCCCCTGATAATAACGAATGGCATTATCAATTAAATTACTGATGACTTGTGGAACTCCTCCATCATATACATTTACAATGCCGGGCTCGGTCTTTACATGCAACTTAATACCAGCATTTTTCAGAGACCAGCGAAACATCTCTACTGACTGCTCGACTAACACGGCCATATCTATCGGTTCTTTTTGAGAAAAGGTTTGCTTTGTTACATAATCCCATTCTTTCAGTTGTTCAAGTTGTTCAACCAAACTAATAAGTCTTTTTAATTCCTCATGAAGCGATTGATATAACTGCCTGTCACCCGAAATCACGCCACTTTTTAAAGCACTAAGGTACCCGTTTAAATTCGATAAGGGGGTACGAAGTTCATGCGACAAATCTGATACTAGTTTTTGCCGATACTGCTGATTATTTTTTAATTGCTTAACTAAATCATTAAAGTGACTGATTAATTGGCCTGTTTCGTCGTCAGACTTTACTTCAAGGGGATTCGGATATTGTCCCTGTTTCATCCGCTTCGTAGACTCAATCAATTCTTTTATTGGGTGTATCAATTTTTTTGTTAAATAAAAATGTATAAGGCTGCCGATTACAATTGCGGAAACACTAAATATCCACAAATACTGAAAAAGGGTTGAGTCAAACTGACCCTGTTTTTGATTATCCATTGCTCCCAATCCATCCGCCAAAAAACAAGCTGTGTTATAGATCGCCCAGCTGCTAAGTACAATAAAAAAGCCAATAACGATAATGTTTGTAAATGTTAACTTCCATAGAATTTGTTTGGGCCATGTCCTTCCACGTTTATTCATTAACATATTTATACCCCATTCCACGAACTGTATGAATACGTTTAGGTGAAGCAGGATTATCCTCAATTTTTCTCCGTAATTTTTTAATGTGTGCGTCAATTGTACGGTCCAGCACGGTTTTATCAGCGTAAGGATAAAGCCTGTGAATAAGCTCCTCTCTTGAAATGACAACATTAGGATTCTCCATAAAATGATAAAGCAGGTTAAACTCATGTTTAGTCAAATTCAATTGTTTATCAAGCAGCCATACTTCGCCCTTTCGCGGTTTTATGCATAGTCCACCATAGGTAATTTTTTGACAATACTGTCCAGTTCTTCGTAAAACCGCTTCAATATGTGCTACCAATTCATCTGGGTCAAACGGCTTCGTCAAATAATCATCCGCACCTATCTTTAATCCATTAATTCTTTCATCTACTCGTGCTTTTGCGGATAACATAATAATAGATACTTCATTACGTTCTTGTTCCCGGACCCACTTGCAGAAATCCTCTCCACTTAGTTTAGGGAGCATTAAATCAAGCACAATTAAGCATGGATGATAGGTTAAAAAAGCATCCTTTGCCATTTCACCATCAGTAGCCTCAACCACGTCATATTCCGCTTTTTTCAAATAAATGTTGACAAGCTCACGGATCATTTTATCATCTTCCACTACTAAAATTGTTTGTTTCACAGGATCACCTCTCCCCTATTGTACGTAAAAAGGGGTCCTACTTCATCTTTTCAAATTCTTCGACCATCATTTCATAATGTAATGCTCCGAAAGCCTTGTACTGAATAATTCCATTTGAATCAACCATGAAAGAAGTTGGAATCGGACGGATCGCATACGTATTGGCCACTTCAATATTCTCATCTAACAAAATAGGAAATGTTAAGTTAAATTCATCCACGAAATTTTGAACTTCTTGCATCCCTTGCTCTGTTTGTGTTAAATTGACCGCCAAAATAACGACATCTTTATTTTGATGGAATTTTTCCAAATCTGGCATTTCAGCACGGCATGGAGGACACCAGGTAGCCCAGAAGTTAACCATTACACGTTGGCCACGATAATCCGATAATTTCACATTCTTCCCGCTTAGCGTCTTTAGTTGAAAGTCAGGTGCAGCATTTCCTACCTCTAAGCCAACTGTAACTGCATTAGTTGTTTCACTCTTTTTATCAGCTGCTGCTTTGTTATCTTTATCACTATCGGAGCTAGCCTCTTGTTTTATTTCCTCATTTTCATCTTGAATTGACGTATCATCTGATTGGTTAACAAAATCATACACAGCCCATCCTATCATTCCAATAAGCACGATAATAATGATAGCTTTTTTCATTATTTTCACCTCCCTGGAACCCTGATAAGGGGATCATTTTACTCCATCTTTTCCAATTGTTGTACCATAAGATCATAATTCATCGCACCTAATGCAATAAATTGGATCCGACCATTAGAATCAATCATATAAGAAGTTGGATATGCCTGAACCTGATAAGCAGTAGAGACATCTGAGTTTACATCCATCAATACTGGAAAAGTCATTTCGTATTCTTCTACAAAATCGGTGATATTGTCTACGCTTTTTTCCGACTCTGTCAAATTGACGGCTAAAATAACAACATCCTTGTTATTATAAAGTTTTTCCAAGTCAGGAATTTCCGCCCGGCATGGCGGACACCACGTAGCCCAAAAGTTAGCTAAGACGCGTTTCCCTTTGTAATCCGATAAACGTACTGTCTCACCCTCCAGCGTTTTTAATTCAAAGTCGGGAGCAATTTGCCCCTTTGCAAGTCCCACTTTATCAGACTCTACGACCTTCTCTTCATTATCTGCCGGCGGAGAAGTAATTTTACCTCCGGAGATGCCGCCAGTATCTTCTTGAGTTGTTTCATCCGTTGAACTGACAAAATCATACGTGGCAAAACCAAGCATTCCTACTACAATTACAATAAGAATTATCTTTTTCATTGACCTTGACCTCCGTTACTATCCTAATCTCGATAGCCATGTATCTTGTACTAAATTAAGTAAAAACTCTGTAATACGCGGCATAAGACCGAAAAATAAGACCAACCCCATGATAATCATCATAACTGCACCTACCTTCATTATGACCTGACTATGCCTGACAATCCATCTTGTCGACCCAAGGAAAAAAGTCAAAATAAGAAATGGCAGTGAAAAACCAATAACATACATAACAGTGTAAAATATGCCCTGGCTTGGATTGCTTGCAGCCAGAAGCAAAATAGACCCAAAGATCGGACCGATACACGGTGTCCAACCAGCAGCAAATCCTAGGCCGATAAAAAATGTCCCCACATATCCTGCTGGCTTTTTAGAATAATGAAACCGCCTTTCCTTCATTAAGGCCGGTATCGTGATCCAGCCTGCAACAAACAATCCCATAACAATAATTAAAATCCCTGCAATTCGTTGAATAAACAATCCAGAATCACCTAGAAGTAAATTTTGTGCCCATCGACCCAAAAAGGAAGCGCTGGCACCCAAGCTGATAAAAACCAACGAAACTGCCAATAAAAAAAATAAAGAATGGCTTAATAACTGGCGACGAATTTTTGGGTTGTGATCTCCTTGCAATTCTTTTACACTGATTCCGGTAATATAGGACATATAAGCAGGGAAAATTGGCAGCACACAGGGGGACAAGAAGGATAATGCTCCTGCCCCTATCGCTAAAAACATTCCCACAATCAACATCGTATCTGCTTCAATTCCGCCCATTGCGATCCCTCTTTCTATGTTTAAAAATAATAAGTAAAATACTGCTGATAAAAAACAACCCCACAAACCACGGTGCCATTATATAGCCAAATACTGTTACAAACGGCTGAATAAATGTTAACAATAACACTCCTGCAGTCCAACCCGTTAATATCATAATTATTATCGTGATTACTGCTATACGTCCGCGGGTGAGGAAAAATAAAACAAGAAGAACAGTCAGTAAAACCAGGTACCCAAAAGCATATGTATTATCGTTCCAAACGAGCTGAATAAACTCATACGTAAATGACGCTACCAAAAATACATGTAGAAAGGATTCTATAAATTCAAGCACATACAGCTGCTGCCTTTTGGACTTATACACAAGTAGTAAGCCACTAAATAATACAGCCAGGTAAAAGCTTTGTGAATTGCTTGGATAAGCCAAAATAGCTAATGGATCCTTTATGAATATGGAAAAATTCAATATGACTTTTCCAAGCCAAATAAAGATGATAAAATTAATTAACTGTGAAATCATCTCCTCCATATGTTTTTTTCTTTGTTCCTTTGATAAATCGCTCGTTATATAATAGGAAATAAATCCCGCGAACATACTTACAGCAATAATACCAATGGATATTAATTTACTTACAATCACCAAAGAAGTTTCCTCCATTTCGATGTCTATCCAATCCTATCATAATAGGACAATGTGAAAATTTGATGAAAATAAGACTAATCCACAAAAAAGTTGGAATTAAAACAGGGACAATCTCGCGCCACGCTAAAGCTTCACCGCGTTAGTGTAGTGGAGGACTGTCCCACGTCCGTTTTAGATGACTTTATCAATAGATGCTATCAGTCTTTTCTCAATGTCTTGTGCAAGTTCCACAATGGATTCATTTTCGGTCATTTGCATCAATGCTGTCGGCCTAGGCATACCAATTTTTGTTTTTCCCTTATCATCATAAACAACAATTTTATTAGAAAACTTGGCATTCGCCATGCCTTTGGGCGAATGCCTTAGTTGCACTTATGCAGAATAAGAAAGTTTAAACTTTCTTATCTGCCAAGGTAAGAAATAGCCGACCAATTGATTCTGTGATAGCACGCGTTGTGCTGCTTCTGGGTTACACACTCCTAAAACATGATAGGCTTGCTGAAAGTCAATCGCTTTTTTCTGCAATGTTTCTCTAATATCAAATTGCCAAAGGACTCCAAACTTTTCATCTTTCAAACTCTTCTCAAGTGATTGAATTGCTTCATCGATTGTTTTATTTGTTTCAACTGTATAATGAAACATGATCAAGTATCTCCTTTTTAATTAAAGTTTTCCAATTTCAGAGACAGGATTTTATTTAGGGATTGCTCTTACAGCATAATTTGCCGGATTCAAGGGAACAACCTCCGTATCAAAGCCATTCCGTTCAAGAATGTTTATCATTTCGTTTGAAGAAATTCGGTGATGCAATGGCGGGCCTGATTCCGTTTCAATAGCCTCCCAATCGAGCAAAAGCATCTGTCCCTCAGGTTTTAAAATACGGTTTATTTCGGCAAGAGTCCTGTCAACATTCGGAACCTCATGCATCACAAAAGCAACGATAACTTTGTTTACGGATTCATCATCAAGTTTAATATGATCCAAGTCACTTTCTACATACTGAATGTTGTCAAGTTGTTCTTCTCCTGCATTTTCCTTCAGCATTTCCAGCATTTTGGGCTCAATATCAACTGCATAAACTTTTTCCGCGTTCTTGGCAATTGGAATGGTAAAATAGCCATTACCAGCTCCAAGGTCGGCAACAGTATCACCTGAATTCACACCTAGATATTCCATGATCTCATTCGGCGGCAATAATTTTTTACGCTCCGTTCGCATTAATGAATGTGCTTTTTCAGGATTAAATCGCTTGTCCGTCATATTTTTAGCCCCTTCTCTTCGTATTCTTGTCATCTCTTCTTGCCACTTCCAAAGTATTTTATTCAACAATATACTATTCTTCCCTTATCTACACCCAGGCACTCATACCACCTTTTACATTTGTCACATTCTTAAATCCTTGTTTCTTCAAGATTTTGGCTGCTTTCAGACTTCTCATCCCACTTTGACAAATAACTACCACTTCTTTATTTTTATCGAGTTTATTCATTTGTTGAGCTAATTGTGATAACGGTATATTTTTAAATGGTTTTCGGTGATTTGCTTGGTATTCCTGAGGTGTTCGTACATCAACAAATTGAACATTTTTGTCGTTAAACTTCTTTTTCAATTCCGGCACTGTTATTTGTGACAAACCTTTAACAGGCATGAATTTTCTTAGTACAAATGCTAATATTCCTATCAAGATTATCCACTGTATGATTCCCAAAATTATTTCTCCTCCCATTTGACCATGTTAAATGAAGATATCAACCCAAATTTTAATTGCTGTTCCCAAAATTAAAACTGCTAAAATCCACTGAAGATGCTTCGTATTTACCTTTTTCCCTATGTTTGCACCTAATGGAGAACCAAGTAAACTTGCTATTATCATGATTATGGCAGGTATAAATAATATTTGACCTGTCATCATCTTACTCGCAGTTGCACCAATGGATGATATAAAGGTAATTGCCAAAGAGGATGCGATGGTAACCCTTGTTGGAATATGCAATACAGTTAGCATCACTGGCACTAACAAAAATGCTCCACCAGCACCGACAATACCAGCTCCAATCCCAACCAAGAGTGCTATTGCAGCTGCAAGCCATCGGTTAAACTTTACACTGTCAAAAGTCGTTTCATCGCTTTCCCTTTTAGGCAAAAACATCATAATAACCGCAATTAAAGCCAGTATACCGTATATAATATTAATACCGGCTTCTGACATGTGTGATGAAACAAAGCCTCCTGCAAAACTGCCTATTAATATACTAATTCCCATATAACCAATGATCGTTTTATTTAAATATCCACCATTCCGATAGGCAACGACACCGCCTACTGTAGCAAACAGCACTTGAATAGCAGTAATACCAGAAACTTCATATGCACTAAAACTTGCAAAACCTAAAACAACAGGAATATATAATAACATCGGATAATTAATAATCGCTCCACCAATTCCTACCATTCCAGAAATAAAGGAACCGATAAAACCAATCAAAAAAATGGTAACGATAAACATCATACTATATTCCATATAACCTTTCCCCTAAATCAAAGGGGACCCAGCTGAAGGGTCACCTTTATCCTTTTTTTATCCAAAATTTTAGTACACTGTCTTTTTCTAATTCTTTTAAAAGCTCATGTCCACCGGATTTTGCCCATGCTGCTAGGTCACTTTTAGCACCCTTATCTGTTGCATGGACCTCCAATATTTCGCCTGTTTTTAGTTCATCCATTGCCTTTTTTGTTCTTACGATCGGCATGGGACATGATAAACCTGTTGCATCCAATACTTTATCTGCGCTCATTTTGATATACCTCCTAATTTATTCAGTTCAAATACATACGAGGGTATTATTCAAAAAACTATCCCTCAATCGCACAACGGTTAGGTCCTATTTCCATTTCTTTCTGTTCTTCCTGATCGGGCGAAAGTTTACCCATATTTATTTTGCGAATATCTTCATACGCATTCGGTTGCGGCGGAAGATTTTCGGTTACCATTTTTCTAAATTTCTGCTCATCATCTACTTGTAACCCTGCATTTTTCTGATAAAGGTCACCTAACCGAGCTAAGACTTTACCACCTTCACCAAGTTCTTCTGCAAAAGAGTAATGTGCAGGTAATACGATTAAATCATCGGAAAGTTCTTTGTAACGGTTATAGAGCGTATGTCGAAGATCTTCTACCCAATCTTCTGCCAATCCGGCTAAATCCGGACGACCAATTGATCGCACAAATAGATTGTCGCCAGTTAATAAATACTTACCATCAATTATAAATGACGTACTGCCAATTGTATGACCCGGTGAATAGATTGGTTGTATCTTTATAGCAGTATTACCCACCATGATGTCATTGCCTTCTTCAAGTGGTGTATACGAAAAGGTAGCATCCGCTGCATCTTTAGGTGGCAAGTAATAAGTGCCACCAACTTCTTCCGCGAGTTTGCGTCCGCCGGAAATGTGGTCTGCGTGTAAATGTGTGTCCATGACATGCTTAATCTGTACACCCTGTTCTTCCGCAAACTGTTTATAAATATCCGTCATCCTTGCTGTATCTACAATTGCTGCTTCTCCATTTGATTGAATGAAATATGATAGGCAACCTTTTCCTAAACGAACAAATTGGTGCAGGCTACCTCCGTCATTTAAATCAGCAATCTTTACCGGCTCCAAGTATTCACTCCAAGCTTTCATACCATCTTTCAGGCTATAAACCGTTGTAAATCCGGCATCGCTTAGCATATCTCCGATCATTTCGGATGAACCGCCTTTTGCACAGACAACGATTATTTCCTGATCTTTTTTCAACGTACCTTTAATAGGATCGATCCCGTCCAGTAAGTTGAAATACGGTTTATTGATAGCCCTGACCTTTTCGCCCTCTATTTTCCAATTATTAAATTCATCTGTATTCCGTACATCCAAAATCAACGTTTCTTCGCGGTTTACTATTTTTTTCGCCAATTCTTTAACTGAAATTGTTTTTGTCATTTGCAACCCCTCCGTTAAAATGATAGTGAGATATTTGCATCCTTCGCATAATCAATGAATGTAGCCGCGCCGCCTACTTCAATTCCATCAACAAATGCATCCTTAGCCAGATTCATTACATCCATCGTCATTTGGCAAGCAATTAATTTGACACCCAGTTCTTGAGCAATACCTACCAGCTTTTCAATGGATGGCACATTCGCCTTGCTAAATCCTTCCGCAAAATGTTCTTTTCCTTTTGGTAATGGAAGCTGTTTATGCGCCTCCTTATGAATTAGATTTAACCCTTCAAACGTAAAGAAAATCCCTACTTCGGCATCGGACGCTGCAGCTGCCGTCGCAATGTTAAATACCTTATATGCGTCAAATAATGTTCCGTTCGCTGCAATAATTGCTACTTTTGTGTTAGCCATTTAAAAATTCCTCCTAAAAGTGCGTGTTCAAAAAGTCGCCGAATGAGAAGGCCGGCTAAAATCGCAACGTCCTGTTGCAACGCCGGCACTAGCACTTCCTGTGCGTCGCAAGAAGGTCGAGGCGGCGTAGCTTTGAGCACCGGGCTTCCACAGGATGTGGTGACTTCTGCGTTGCCCACAGGACGTGGGCGGTTTTAGCAGAAGATCCTCTTCCGCCAACGAAGAGATTCGCCGCTTATCATTTGGTGACTTTTTGAACATCCTCTATAAGTGGTTATTCAAAAATTGTTTAATTTTTTTCTATTGGGCTATCCCATGTGGACATACCTGGTAAAACATTTATCACATTCTTATATCCTTTTTCGGTTAACTTTTGTGCTGCTAAATCACTGCGGTTAACTGTACGGCAAATAATATATAGCTCCTTATTTTGGTCTATTTCATCTAGACGTTCATCTAATTCCCCAAGGGGTATATTGACCGCCCCTGGAATATGACCAAAAGCAAATTCTATGGGTTCACAAACATCTAGAATTGAAATGGGCGGTTCATTTAACTTACTGTGAAGTTTGTTAAGTTCAATGGTATATTCATGTTTGATTTCTTCCTTCAGTTCGGGATCACTTGCTTTTCGTAGATAATGTTTTAACAGATCACCGCCCTCGACTGTTCCAATATACTGGTGCCCGGTATTCTCTGCCCATGCCTTTAAATCAGCAATTGAGCCTTTATCTATAGCCTGAACTTCCATAACTTGACCAGGTTCTAAGTTCATCATTGCTTTTTTGGCCTTCACAATAGGCATTGGACATGTCAGCCCTTTTGCATCCACTATTCTATTTGCTGTAATCTGAATCCTCCTTACTTTTCAACTTCATCTTCCCAGTCCAGCATACCGCCTGTCATATTCGTAACATCATAGCCTTGCTCACTTAAAAACAAGCAAGCTTTGCCACTTCGACCACCAGAACGGCAAACCATATAATAATGTTTATTTTTATCCATCTCATCAAGACGGTCTGGTAATTGACCAAGTGGAATATGAAGTGCACCCGGTATTTTCCCTTGTGCTACTTCTTTCTCTTCCCGAACATCAATAATGCTCACGTTTTCCCCTGCTTTTAATTTTCCTGCTAATTCTTTTGCTGCAACTTCCTTCACTACTGTTCCCTCCTAACTAGTAAAATTCCAGACCAATCATCATTATACATATACCCGTACAGGTATTATATATTAAATAAAAAAATGGGTTAGTTGATTGCTTGCTTAACCCGTTTTTTATGATAAATGTTGTAAAACAGCTTGTCAATCTTATCTGCTTCTAACTAATAAATTAACTGCTTCTTTAATAAGATCCTCAGAACTTTCGCCAGTTTGTTTTTCTTCACGAATGCACTGTTCCAGATTTTTACTGACAACTAATGCAGCGGTACGATCCATTGCACTTCTGACAGCCGACATTTGCGTCACGACATCCCGGCATTCTTTTTCTTCCTCCATCATTTTTAATAATCCTCTAACTTGCCCCTCAATACGCTTCATTCTATTTTTCATTTGGGCATCATATTTCATTCGTAACACTCCTTTCAGCTTTACTAAGTGAACACATACATCTTTTTTGCGGGATACCGCTTCTGTCGTTTTATTATTGTCGCTATGCTCACATAATATACCCATGGAGGTATTTTGTCAACATGTTTCTACGTAAATGTTAAAATCACATGAATACCCAACTTTTATATAAAAATAAAACAAGAACACTTATTACTTTCTAAGCATCCCTGTTTTATTTTCATCCATTCATTGAATTGTCACTTTAACAGTACGTACTCCCCATTTTATTGCAGCTTGCTTTGTCCGGACATAAACATCAATTTTGTTACCATTAATTGCACTGCCAATATCGCCAGCAATCGCATAACCATATCCTTCTACATGTACGACTGATCCTAAGGGAATAACATTTGGATCGACCGCAATTACTCTTGTATTAGGATTTTCCCTGAGGTCGATTCCGGTGTGCGTCACCCCTGAACCACCGGCACTCTCCATTGTATAAGCGGTGGCAGTAACGGTAAATGTTTTTTTGTTTGTGTTGTCCTGTGTTGCTTTTTTAGGTTTATCTACTTTTTCTTTACTTGCCGTACTAACTTTCCGTCCACTTTTTTTAACTTGTTCAGATTGCGAACTTTTTCTTGCTGCTGCTACAATATTTTGTTTTGCTTCCGTTTGAAGCGAGGCAATCTTTTTGTCTTCCAGTTGCAAGTTATCTATTAATGCAATTAACTCTTGCTGTTTCTTCTCTAACGACTCCCTGCGTTGTTCATTTTGCTGCTTTTCTTCTTTAATTTGTGCTAAAGTTTCCTCTTGTTCCGCTTTCATGGCGTTTAACTCATCAAGCTTTTCTAGTGCAAGCTTTTGCTTTTCGGCTACTTTATGTATGTCATTTTCGAGGGTTTCTAATAAGGAAGCATCAGCCTCCGTAATCTTGTTAACCATGGAAGTTCTGCTTATAAAATCACCAAAACTTTGCGCACCGAATATTACTTCTAAATAAGTCATTGAACCGCCCGCCTGTTGATAAGAGGCAATTCGTTCCTTTAAAATTTCCTTGCGTTTTTCAATATCCGTCTCTAATTCTTTAATTTCATCTTGAAGGATTCTAATTTCTTCTAGTGCACTTGTAATGTTTTGTTCTGTTTTCTCCATCATACCTTGCTTTTCATTCAATGATTGATTTACGCGTTCCATTTCTTTATTCAAATCTTCTATTTCTGACATCAGTTCAGCAACTTGTTCTTCTGCATTTGACAAATCTTCTTTAACATTCTTCCGTTGTTCCTGCAGGTTTTCTAACTTTGAATTTGCTTCTGCATAGCTATAATTGTTAAAAAATAAACTTCCTAAAACAATGATAGTTGCTAAGGTAATTGTAGCTAATTTTCTTGTCAACTTTTTCCCTCGCTTCCTATTTTTATTAAAAATAATTGCATTTCAACTCCAATAGTATATCACGGCAAACTTACACAACAATTAAGCTGAGATTACAATTGTATTTCATAAGTATCTCGCGTCAGAAATTACTTGCCATTTGTTTCATTTTTAAATAGTCTTTAAATAAACACCAATACAGAAAGGATTTTGTCACTGTGGAAAAAAAGATAAAGGATCTGACCCTGCTATTACTATATCTGACCTCTTGGAAGGAAGATGATATCCCAAAAGAAATGAGAAGAAGCTGGAAAGGCTATCCGTTTGAAATTTTAGATGAATTAACGGATGAAGATTTCATTAGAGGAAGTAAAAAATCAAAATCGGTCTATTTAACTGAAAATGGTATCAGCGAAGCGAAAAAATTAATGGAAACATATTTACAATAATGTATCTGCGCACTAAAGTTATAAACCAGGCTTCCCTTATATTTCATTGGCTTATTTTCTGAATAAACATGATATACTATAAGAAGGATCTTTGACATGGAGTGATTGAAATTGGAACGGTTAAACTTGAACGCCCTAAACCAATGGATAGATGAAAAAAAGCCTGAAGTTGAACGGCTAATAACCAGGAATCGTGATTAGAAAAAATAGGTTCGTACTCGCAAACGGGACGAAGATGAACAGAAAATAATCGACAAACTTTGTATTAGAAAATGGAAAATGGCTGATTAGGAAGGAAAAGTAAAATATCTTTCCAAACGGAAGTGGTTCTATGATTTCGATTGACGGGGCTAAATTGCGAATGGCGAATGGAGGGTAAATTATCCCTCCAATAATCAAAAAAGGTGACTCCAAAATTAAAAGTAAATGTTGAGTCGCCTTTTTTGATAACTCTTTTGAAAAAATGAACACCTTTTAGTATATAAAGAACTAACTAAGGACTGCCTCTTCTTCGCTTAGACCAAGCGCTCGCGCTGTTAAAGCATGAATTTCTTGAATAAGTTCTGGATTTTCCACCAGTGACAAGCCATAAGAAGGAATTATTTCTTTTATTTTCGGTTCCCACTCTTTTAGATGCTGCGGAAAGCATCTTTTGAACATATCCAGCACAACATGAACGGCAGTGGAAGCACCTGGAGAAGCACCAAGCAAAGCAGCGACTGAACCATCAGCAGCACTAACAAGTTCCGTACCAAATTGAAGCGTTCCTTTTCCGCCATCATCAGTGTCCTTAATTACTTGTACACGTTGTCCCGCTGTCACGGTATCCCAATCTTCACTTTTAGCATCTGGAATAAATTCCCGCAATTCTTCCATCCGTTGTTCTTTCGATAACATAAGCTGCTGCACCAGGTATTTTGTTAGTGGTATGTTTTTTGCACCTGCCGCTAACATCGTGAAGACATTATTCGGTTTTACAGAGCCAAATAAATCCATATTTGAACCAGTTTTTAAGAACTTTGGGGAGAAGCCGGCAAACGGTCCAAATAATAATGTTTTCTTGTTATCGATATATCGTGTGTCAAGATGTGGCACAGACATTGGAGGAGCGCCAACTGCAGCCTTTCCGTATACCTTTGCATGATGCTGCTTTACAACTTCAGGATTGTTACATACTAGGAATAGTCCGCTTACCGGGAACCCTCCAATATGTTTACTTTCGGGAATCCCGGTTTTTTGCAGTAACGGCAAGGCCCCTCCACCAGCCCCGATAAAGACGTAATTTGCAGTATGGTATTCGAGGGTACCGCGATCGAAATTACGAACTTTCACTTCCCACGAACCGTCGTCAGTACGTTTTATATCATCTACCGTGTGATTGTATTTTATATTTACATTTTGGCCCTTTAAGTAGTCTAACAATTTACGCGTTAGAGTTCCAAAGTTGACATCCGTCCCTGAGTCGATTTTTGTTGCTGCTATAGATCCCTTAGATGTACGGCCATCCATAATAAGCGGAATCCATTCCTTTAATTTTTCCGGGTCGCAAGAAAATTCCATCCCTTGGAACAAAGGATGGTTTGCCAGTGCATCAAACCGTTTTTTCAAAAACATTACATTATCTTCCCCATGTACTAAACTTATATGAGGCAATGGTTTGATAAAGTCCTGAGGATTACTTATCAGATTGCTGTTTACAAAATAAGACCAAAACTGTTTTGAAAGCTGAAACTGTTCGTTAATCTTTAGTGCTTTGCTAATGTCTATGGACCCGTCCGGTTTTTCGGGAGTGTAGTTAAGCTCGCACAGTGCCGAGTGCCCGGTTCCCGCATTATTCCATTCGTTGGAGCTTTCCTCTCCTGGCTTTTCAAGCTTCTCAAATACAGTAATTCTCCAGTCTGGTGCCAATTCTTTTAAGAGAGAGCCCAATGTCGCACTCATGATTCCGGCACCAATTAAAATAACGTCTGTTGTCGTATGTTTATTACTCATATTTACCTTCCTTACATCTTAAAATTTGCACAAAGAAAGCAAGCGCTCCTGCTCATACGTTAACAAGTCAGGGCGCAACCTAGTTATACATCTTTTCTAACCATATTATATTGTATTACAATTATACCATAAGTTATTTAAAAGCTGAAAAAAAGTGAGAAATCAAATGCATACGATATAGCAATGAAAAAGATAAAGTACAATTGCCCGTTGGATTTTTAGGGAGCTGGTGCAAACAAGTACCATGGTAATTTGGAAAATTGGGCTTTGGAGCTAAATTTTTATAAAGTAATTCTGTGTCCAGCAGAGTAATTAGGGTGGCGCCGCGGTTCATGTGTCACATAACCACAAAACCTTTGATTGCATTATTATAGAAATTACTATATAATCCAAGTGATTATTCTCTTCTTTTTTAAGTTTCTATTCTAATTCCTAATCTTCCTATCTAATTGAATACGCTGATTTATTAGCCTCGCAATCGTTTCATCATGCGTTACTTAAAACTCCTTCAATAGTATGAAGCAAAGTAGATATTCCCATTCTAGACTGGCACCATCTTATAGTGATTCAAACAGAACTTATATATTTTTCATTCCATCTATTTCAAATTTTAATAGACTGGGACTCTATAAATAAAAAGGATGTGGACTATGTTTTATAAACCGCGTACTATGTCTAACGAATTAATAATTCTGGAATTATTGAACGAGCGAAAGAATTTACCTAGAAAGGATAAGCAGCACTATTTTAATCTAAACAAAGGTTACGAAGGAGAGGTGCTATTTGATGCCTTAACAGAAAATCTTCAGTGTGAATGCTTGATATTAAATGATTTGTTACTAAAAGTAAATAATACTACCTTCCAAATTGATTCCCTCATTATTGCACATGGAAAGATTTACTTTTATGAGGTAAAAAACTATGAAGGCGATTATTATTACGAATCGGATAAGCTATTCAAAAGGAACCCTAAAGTAGAAGTAATTAATCCTCTGTACCAGTTAGGTAGAAGCGAATCCTTACTGCGTCAATTACTCCTCAGCATCGGATTCAACCCTCAAATAGATGCTTCCGTTGTTTTTATTAATCCGAAATTCACCTTATACCAAGCACCTCTAGATAAACCAATTATTTTTCCAACCCAAGTTAATCAATACATCGAAAATTTTAATGCAATACCTTCGAAATTGTCGGAAAAACATAAAAAAGTTGCAGATCAATTATTGTCGTTAAATAATACCGATTCTCCATATAAGCAAATACCTTCTTTCTATTATGACGAACTACGAAAGGGGATTACTTGTTCTAAATGTCATTCATTTAACTTATCTGTTGAGAAAAGGAAATGTATTTGTCACGAATGTGGGAATGGAGAGCCGGTTACAGACGCTGTAATGAGAAGTGTTAAAGAATTTAAGATTCTATTCCCCAATGAAAAGATTACAACCAATATCATTCATGATTGGTGCCAAGTGGTACAATCAAAAAAGACAATAAGAAGAATTCTAGCAACCAATTTTAATATTGTAGGGGTTCATCAATGGACATACTACGAATAAGATTTAGATTTCTAACGCTATAAGTTCCCTCTAGTCCCTCATAATCAAAATGAAGGACTTTTTAGTGGATTGAAGAACATATTTGAGGTTTTCATCATATCGATGAGTGACTTCTTACTGGCTACACCATCTCATTTAGGCTTTCATCTCTTCTATGAGTGACTTTTCTTGGGTTCCAGCAGCGCGTTTGGGCTCTCATCTCTTCCATGAGTGACTTTTCTCGGGTTTCAGCAGCGCATTTAGGCTTTCATCTCTTCCATGAGTGACTTTTCTCGGGTTCCAGCAGCGCATTTGGACTTTCATCTCTTCCATGAGTGACTTTTCTCGGGATCTACCATCATGATTTGTTCTTCGCCACAAGATGAAAGACGTTTAAGGAGTTTCATCTTGCATTTCAACCAACGGATCTATATAATAATAAAAAAGTCAATATCATAGCAATGAAAAAGATAAAGTACAATTGCCCGCTGGTTTTTTAGAGAGCTTGTGGCTGGTGAAAACAAGCACCATGGCAATTTGGAACTGGGCTTTGGAGCTTATTTTTTATAAAGTGATTCTGCGTCTAGCAGAATAATTAGGGTGGCACCGCGGTTCATTCGTCCCTTTACGCAGGGATAAATGGACTTTTTTAATGGAATTTTTTAATAAAACAAAACGGAGTGAAACAGATGAGCACAATATTTTCAGGAATACAGCCAAGTGGTACGCTAACAATAGGAAATTATTTAGGTGCGATGCAGCAGTTCGTCAAATTACAGGAAGAAAATCATTGCTATTTTTGTATTGTTGACGAGCATGCGATTACTGTACCGCAGGATCGTTTAAAGCTAAGACAAAATATTCGTTCGCTTGCAGCCTTATATCTTGCTGCAGGAATTGATCCGAACAAATCGACATTATTTATTCAGTCAGAAGTATCTGCACACGCGGAGCTGGCATGGATCATGCAATCGATCAGCTATATTGGGGAATTGGAGCGAATGACCCAATTTAAAGATAAAGCAGTTGGTAAGGAAGCAGTTTCTGTTGCATTATTAACGTACCCACCACTAATGGCCGCAGATATTTTACTGTACAATACCAATTTAGTTCCAGTCGGCGAGGATCAAAAGCAGCATCTCGAATTAACACGGAACTTGGCGCAACGCTTTAACAATAAGTACAACGACATTTTTACCATTCCAGAAATCAGCGTCCCTAAAGTAGGCGCGCGCATTATGTCTTTACAGGAACCAACCAAGAAAATGAGCAAATCGGATAGTAATGAAAAAGCATTTATTTCAATGCTGGACGAACCGAAGAAAATCGAGAAAAAGATTAAAAGTGCTGTTACCGATTCAGAAGGGATTGTTAAGTTCGATAAGGAAAACAAACCTGGCATTTCCAATCTACTAACGATTTTGGCGAGCTGTACTGGCGAATCAATTGAAAAGCTTGAAGAAAATTATGCGGGTAAGGGATATGGGGAATTCAAACAGGACGTGGCCCAGGCCGTTATCCAGGTACTGGCACCAATTCAGGACCGTTACGATGCTCTTATCGAAGCTGAAGAATTAGACACTATCCTTGACGATGGTGCAGATCGTGCCGCTTTAATCGCAAATAAAACGTTAGCGAAAGCGAAAAAAGCAACAGGTTTGGGACGAAAACGGAAATAAGATACTAAAAGTTGAACGTAAAAAGAAAAACACTTGACTAAAATTTAGCCAAGTGTTTTTACCGCTATTTTTTTCGTTTTTGCCTCTGAGTTCCGCCCTCTTTATTTCTGCTTCGACGTATTTTGTTCCTGACTTTGTTCCAGTTCCCACATTTTTTCCAAAAACGGCTGACCTTTAATCATTTTTCCGCACAGGTCTTCATGGGCGCTGCTCCAGCCATGTTTGACACCATTATATAAAGCTTGCCAAACCTTTTCCTCATCCATATAACGAATATATGGGTATTTTTTTGGGTTCCATTCCGTCAGCCAATAGCGCAATTCTTCCAGGTTATTTGCTGTATGTAACTGATCAAGCGCCATCATCAGCAACTGTTTCAGCTGCCGCTCCCGTCTTGTTAATCCGAAGACAAGCTCTGGCGGCATGGATAGCATATGATATTCTTTTTTATACAAATCCCCATCAAATTTAAATGATTGTTTTTTCGTGTTTTCGATCATATCAAAGACAAGCTGTTCTTGCCTCGGTATTAATCTGCTTTTACGAATTGGAATCTGATAACCGATTGTATCCATTGCAATGATATCCGTTCCATCCGTAACTACACAGGCATAATCCAGTACGGTACGCTCCTGTCCTTTTCGAATATATGCACGTTTATATATGCAATCAAGCATTGGTTTTGGTAAATCATGCATATCATTTTCAATATAGTTGTATAAATCTTCATTTATGTACAAGAGCGGTACTTGATCAAGCAATTCGATCCCATCTTCCTTCCGCCATTCGTGAAAATAACATACATTATACCCATTCTCCTCCCCTTCAAACCAATTCACCCACACATCGTGCAAATACAACATAAACAACCCTCACTTTTCAACTAACATTTACCATACATTATGACCATCATGTTAGAAAAATATTCTGGGATTTTTATCACGGATTAACGGGTCATCATACCACCATCTCCAAGCGTGAGTAAACTAAAGACGTGAAGGTGAACGATAAACACCCCGTAAATTCCCGATTCTGTTCAATGTGTGTTTGGATATCGATAAATGGCAATCGCCATAAGGATAAACCCAATTGGTAAAAAGTAACATTCCGGTCGTCCTTTAAGGAAGATAAAATAATCAATCCAGCCTAATCCTGCCGGCAAAAAATTGGAATATGCAACAATGGTCACACCACCGGAAACAGCCAGTCCAAACCCCAATAAAAAGAGAAACAAATAAAACATGTCCATCCCACCCACGCTTGTCCATTCGTTTTAATTCAGTTTATGCTTGTGGACCGAAATACATGATAGGGTTGTCCATTTTCATGTTTTCGTTCCTGAATGCTATAGCAAGAATGCGTTCATGTTTCTGCTCTCCGGTTGATGTTTCCGTTCTCCGGTCGATATTTCTGCTCTCCGGTTGATGTTTCCGTTCTCCGGTCGATGTTTCTGCTCTCCGGTTGATGTTTCCGTTCTCCGGTTGATATTTCTGCTCTCCGGTTGATGTTTCCGTTCTCCGGTTGATGTTTCCGTTCTCCGGTTGATGTTTCCGTTCTCCGGTTGATGTTTCCGTTCTCCGGTTGATGTTTCTGCTCTCCGGTTAATGTTTCCGTTCTCCGGTCGATATTTCCGTTCTCCGGTTGATGTTTCCGTTCTTCGGTTGATGTTTCCGTTCTTCGGTTGATGTTTCCGTTCTCCGGTCGATATTTCTGCTCTCCGGTCGATATTTCCGTTCTCCGGTTGGTATTTCTGTTTTCCGGCTGGTGTCCCTGCATCTCCAGTTGATGTTCTCTCCTGGGGCCTATATTCCCGCTTTTCCGCTTGATAGTTACCACCACCCGGTTCACATTCACAGCCTTCTTCATTTTTCTTGCTAGTAAAAAAAGACCAACCAGATCACTGGTCAGCCTCTTTTTAATCCGTAGAACTTATTTATATTTTTTAAAAATCAATGCAACATTGTGTCCGCCAAAACCAAGTGAATTGCTCATGACAACTTCTACATTTTGTTTACGTGCTTCATTCGGCACATAATCCAAATCACATTCCGGATCTGGTGTTTCATAGTTGATTGTCGCTGGTATAATATCGTCATCAATTGCTTTTACAGCAATAACGGATTCAATTCCGCCTGCTGCACCTAACAGGTGACCGGTCATGGATTTCGTTGATGATACAGCTACCTTTCCAGCATGCTCACCGAATACGCGTTTAATTGCAGTCGTTTCATATTTATCATTTAAGTTGGTACTTGTGCCATGTGCATTAATATAATCAACATTTTCCGGGGAGAGCTCCGCATCATTCAATGCTTGTTGCATCGCTCTTGCTGCACCTTCGCCATCAAGTGCTGGTGCTGTAATGTGGTATGCATCCCCTGTTGCACCGTAACCAACAATTTCACCGTAAATATGGGCGCCACGCTTTTGTGCCGATTCAAGCGTTTCCAGGAGCAAAATTCCAGCCCCTTCTCCCATAACGAATCCATCACGATTTTTATCAAACGGTCTGCTTGCAGTTCGTGGATCGTTATTTAGCGATAAAGCCTTCGCCGAACAAAAACCGGCAAATGCCATATTCGAAATCGGCGCTTCGGTACCTCCGGCGATGACATAATCCGCTCCACCACGCTGAATTACTTTAAATGCGTCACCGATGGAATTAGCGCCTGATGCACAGGCTGTAGTCGTACAAGAATTAATTCCTTTTGCGCCCAATTGAATGGATACTTGGCCTGCAGCCATATCCGGAATCATCATTGGTACAAAAAATGGACTAACTCGTCTGGGGCCTTTTTCCAAAAACTTTCTGTGCTGATCCTCCCATGTTTGCATGCCGCCAATTCCTGATCCGATCCAAACGCCGACACGATCAGCGATTTCCTCATCGATTTTTAAATTTGCATCTTCCACAGCCATTTTTGCTGCTGCAACAGCGTATTGTGTGAATGGATCCATTTTACGAGTTTCTTTTTTATCAATATAGTTCAATGGATCAAAATCTTTCACTTCAGCAGCAACCTTTGCCGGAAAATCATCTTTATTGACTTTTGTGACAAAATCAATTCCGGATTTTCCGGCGACAAGATTATCCCATGTTGTCTTAGCATCATTGCCTAACGGAGAAATGGCTCCTAATCCGGTCACAACAACTCTTCTTTCCTCCATTTGGTCATTCACTCCTCGTCCTTTTACTCACCTATCATTATAATTGATTTTAAACGTTTAGGAAATTACGGCGCTCCGGTTCCCCGGAATCTTTCTCCTCTATTTCCCCCAACGTAATGCAACGGACCCCCATGTTAGTCCTCCACCAAAGCCGACTAATACCAGTAAGTCGTTATCCTTGATTCTACCATTCTTTACAGCTTCTGATAAGGCCATCGGAATAGAGGCTGCAGATGTATTTCCATATTTCTTAATTGTTTTTGCCATTTTATCTTCAGAAATGCCTAATCGTTCCCGGGCAGCTTCCATGATTCGTATGTTTGCCTGATGAGGAATCAGATAATCAACATCCTCTTTATGATACCCAATTTTTTCAATAACACTTACCGCTGATTTAGGCATTTGTCTAACCGCAAACTTGAATACCTCACGCCCGTTTTGGAACAAATATTTATCAGGATTCTGATATAAATATTTACCGCCTGATCCGTCAGAACCTAATTCAAACGATAATATTCCTTTTTCTTCCGATACTTTACCAACGACAGCTGCACCTGCACCATCACCAAAAAGGACACACGTATTGCGATCCTTCCAATCGGTTATTTTTGATAGCTTTTCTACACCTATGACCAATACGTGTTTGTAGGCATTTGTCTCGATAAATTGCTTGGCGGTGATCAACGCATACATAAACCCGGAACATGCTGCACCTACATCCATCGCCGCTGCTTTCGTTGCCCCCAGCCGATCTTGCAGGCGGCATGCAACAGATGGAAAAGGTGTATCAGGTGTTACAGTTGCAACCAATATCAAATCAAGTTCTTCTGGTTGCACGTTTGCTTCTTCCAATGCATTTTCCGCCGCATAAAAGGCCATATCTGAAGTATCGGTATCGTCATCAGCTATTCTGCGTTCTTCAATTCCTGTTCTCGTTTTGATCCATTCATCATTCGTGTCCACCATTTTTTCCAAATCTTTGTTTGTCAATACTTTCGGCGGAACATAATGACCCGTACCTAGTATACCAGCACTCATATCTCCATCCCCTTATATTCTAATGTTAATAGTGCTCTTCAAAAAGCTGCCAAATCAACGCCTAGAAGGTCGCCTTGTAGATCCAGGGTACCGGGTTTGCTAGAAAGAAAGTATAAATTTGCAGCTGTATGGAGGCTTTGCGAGGAAGAGCCACGTCCAGCTCCAGTGCCCAGCGGCTAGTGTGCAACACCAGCCTCCGCAAGACAAGTCAACATCGGCTACTCCAGAGTTTACGCTTATTATTTGGTGGTTTTTGAACAACCTCTAATATCAATTATTATGACTTGGTACTAATTTTAATTCATTCTTCCCCCTGTTGCAAGGGAAAAAGAGAGTCAACCATTAACAACGTTTGTAATCGGGTAGGAACCACACAAATTAAGTCCCACCGTTACCGCTCATTTGGCAGCATACCAGTTTTTTTATAAACATCTATAGCATCTTTTATCTTTTCCTGAAATTCTTCTGGGACATCCGGGCTGAACCTGCCTAATGAGATGGCATCATCCTGAAAATCAAATGTTAAAATTTGGCCTGAGAGTTCCCCTTTATTGAACTTTTTGGCAATGAGCTCATACAATTTGTCTGCATGCTGAACGGTGCTTGTCAATACTGCCGTTTCATCAATATCCGACTGATCGGAAACGTATCCAATCGCATAGATTCCATCTTTACTTGCCAGTTTAATCATTTCACTACTAAAGGCATCACCAGCAGGATAAATAACATCAGCATTCACATCACGCATTTTCTCGAAACTCTCCAAAGCGCTTTTTTCATCATTCCAATCATTAACATAATCAATATGCACTTCCGCATCGGGGTTTTGATATTTCACCCCTTCATAAAATCCTTCTATTTCGGGCTGCCATTCATATGCAGCAACAATTGCAACCTGATTTGTTTTTGTCATTTTTCCTGCAATCATTCCACCAAAATAACCCATCGCATGTGCATTAAAATTTAAACTTATCACATTATCCGCATAGTACCCACCATTAAAATAAACAAATTGTACATCTGGATACTCCTGGGAAATATCGACAAAGAACTTCCCATATGCACTGCTATGGCCAAAAATGAGGTTTACTCCATGGTTGACCAATTCATCCACAGCATTTGCCACGTCCTGCTCTGTTTTGATCCCCTCTTTAAAATAAACATCAACATCATACTTATCACGAATGGCGAGTAGGCCCTTATACCCCTTGGCTCCCCATGCTTGATCATGGATTGAGGTTTCTGCCAACATGCCTGCTTTTTGTATTTTGCCTTGGTCAAAATAAGAACTACAGCCTGATAATAGTATGATGAAACCGATTAGGATTATGATGTATCGCTTTTCCAACGTGTGCACTCCCATCCGTGAACATTGATGTACGGGCATCTCCCTATGTTAATTGTAGCGTTTAACCATCCAGCAGTAAACGTTATTCCCGATTACATTTATATTACATTAGTAAATAGTTTTAAATCTATTATAGTGATCCTGCACTTTTTTAACATTCTTCTCGATAGGTCTAATGTCACGAAGGAAGATAAACCGTTTACTGTTCTTATCTAGTTTCCTATTGTCTTTTACAGACCTTAGTTCGATAAAGGATGGTAAATGATTGGATTGAATGATTTGCATCAGACAAAGAACAAAATCTTCAATATAAATGGCATCGTTTAAGAATACGTCTGAATCAAATGGTACAAATCTATTTTGAGCGTACATCCCCTTCTCATTCATTGGCATCCATTCACCAAACAGCAGTGGGAGCATAACCGTTGTCAACTGGGCATCACCTTCTTTCCTCGCTTCATCCCGACATAATTTAACCATTTTGTCTGCCTTCAGATCCAATGCATGACCATTTGATCCGTTTATAATAATTGCTGTATAACGTTCTCTGCATTCTTTTTTATCCTGCAACAAGGAAAATAAATCATTTCGTCCAACCATCATTGCCAAATTCTCTTTCTTATTTGTAGCAGTATTATCAAATCCATCTACCTGATAACCATTTTCAACCAAATAATTGATAATATGAAATCCAATCCAATCGAAACAATTTGTTACAAGAAATGACATCGCCTTTCCCCCTGTTCCTTATTACTATATTATTCATAAAATGAAACTTCATTCTGTGGGGGCTGCCGACGCGACAGGGCGTGCTAATACAGGCGAAGGCATGCGGACATGACGATTTTAGCCTGCCTTCCCTCCCCACAGAGTGTTGTGAGCGAATCAGGAATTTACGAACTCTTTATCTCCTACCTTCCCATTTTTGGTTTAGACACGCTTAGAGATGGGTGTATTACAGCCCGTCACTACGTGATAACGTAAAAGAAATACTTTTATTTTTTTAGCCAATTTGGTAAACTAAAAGCAGAATGTTAAAAAATGAGGTGTTTTCAGATGCGGTTCTTTTGGACGTTCATTTGGGCATTGGCAGTCGGCAGTGTTATTTCTTATATCCTGTCCAGTATGGCTGGTAATCCTTTTAACGTTGTTCATACACTTGCCCTGGCAATTATCTTTACATTAGCTATCTACTTATTAGGAGAAGGTGTACTGAAAGAACAAGAAGAGTAACCTTGGAACGACAAGATTGATTGTATATGTTCAAAAGTCTGACAAGTTACACATAAACCCTTGCCAACAAGGAGATGGCAAGGGTTTTAATGTTAGAAATGAAATGTGCGTCAATTGACTGTTAGTACCATGGTAATACACTTAATGCAGTAAGAGCAGCCAATGGCAAAATTAACCGTCGGAATCTTCTTGGTGGATACCCATAACCCGGGTACCCGAACCCTCCTGGATACCCATAACCCGGATATCCATAACCAAATTGCCGATTTTGATGGTTCATTTCCGGCTGTGTATGGTGTTCATACTGTTCTAAAGGTATAGCTAAATAAACATATTCATCATCCAGTCCGGTTACTATACCGTCAACTTTTGAGCCGTCAACTAATTCTGCAAGTACGTAAGAATGCATATGATCTTTACATAATTCGTATATATGATGATAGTCTTGTTTCATTTCCCTTTTTCACCCTCCTCTGCAACTAGACTATTCATTAGCCCAAAGAATAGTGACTGAAAAAGGATAGCAATTCACATAGATAAGAACAAAGGCGCAAGCGCCCGTTTAGCGGCGTATGTGCTGGACTGAGCCGTAGGAGATAAAGGAAACACGACGACCGGAGGGAGTCGATGTTGACTTATCGTACGGAGGTGAAGGAAGCACACTAGCCGCTGGGCGCTGGAGCCGGACGTGGCTTATCCGGTTATTAAGTTATCCACAGCCGCAAAATTTTATAATTTCCTAGACGATAAGAAAAGCGGAAGCGCCCGTTTAGCAACGTACAAACCGCGCCCGCGCAACGCGGGTGGTTCGGTGTTGCTGCCGGGAGCAGCGGTTTTAACCGAACAAACAACCGCAATGAGATAAAGGAAACATGCCACTAAAAAAGGGGTAGACGTGAGTTGGCCGCAAAGGCCGTTTTTAGTTGGCCTTCCTTCTCCCCGAACCGATGTTACTTATCGTAGTGAAGGAGTGTGAAGTTTGCTTGGCTTTAGCGCTGGAGCTGGACATGACCAACTCGGACGCAAGCAGAATAGAGCCTGAATTTTTATACTTTCTTTACTTATAAATTTAAAAAATGGAGGATTTTTTCATGGATGGCATTACAGAATTCTGGTTATTAGTAAAGTATGTACTGCTAGGATTTTTCCAAGGGATTACTGAACCAATCCCGATTTCTTCGAGTGGACATTTAGTCATTTTACGTGAACTGTTTGGTATTGAGATCAAGGGGCTTTCCTTTGAAATACTAGTCAATTTTGGATCACTCATTGCCGTTTTAGTTGTCTATCGCAACGATATTATACGCCTAATCAACCATTTCTTCCGCTACATATTCACAAAGGATGCATCGGCAAAACGTGATTTTCGATTTGTGATGTATCTGGTAATTGCGACCATCCCTACCGGCATTATTGGTTTGCTGCTGGAGGATTACATCAGCAGCAAACTAAGCACGGTAGCGGTTGTCGGTGTAACACTGCTGATTACTGGTTTTGCTTTATGGATCATCCGTAACCTGCGTGGGAAGAAAAACGATGGTGATTTAACAGTAAAAGATGCGATCATTGTTGGCTTGGCACAATCGGTTGCCTTAATTCCCGGAATTAGCCGCTCCGGTGCAACCATTGTCGCTGCTATGCTTCTTGGAATGAAACAGGAAACTGCATTGCGCTTTTCTTTTCTATTATATATCCCGGTAAGTCTTGGAATAACCGTCATGTCTCTTTCCGATATTGTCAATGATCCTGACTTTGATGTATTAATGATCCCATATTTGCTCGCATTCATGGCTTCCATTATCGCATCATACTTTGCTCTGAAATGGTTTATCAACATTATGCGTCAGGGCAATTTGAAGTATTTTTCTTTCTATTGTTTTGCTATTGGGTTACTTGTAATCTTATTTTTATAATAAGCTCATCCCCTTGCTGCACTAAAGCTTAGTGTAGTAGGCACTGGGCACGGAAGCAATGGGAAATGGCAGCACAAAAAACTAGCGGATCGATAGAAACATTTGTATGTGATGAGCAAATTGTGACTGCCAGATCCGGCTCTAATTTAACATATTTAAGAAGTCGGTATCTTCTGTACATTCATAATTTTAAACAGCTACCTTTTATTTCAAGGATATTATCTGCTATACTTAGTGAAAGAAGATATGATTATTCTTTAAGGTGGTTATTTAAGATGTCTGAGAGGTACATCAAATCCAATATGTCCGATGATCTGAAGGAGCTGCTTGCTTCCGTTGACCATACGAAACCGATCAAAAAAGACACCTTTTTATTTTCGGAAGGCGAAAAAGCTGAAGAGTTGTACATTATAAAATCCGGGAAAATTCAAATTGGCAAGCTATCCCCTGACGGAAGGGAACTCACGCTTAGAATCTGCAACAGAGGTGACATTGTGGGTGAGCTTTCTTTATATGATAATGTGAAATATATTCTGAATGCAAAAGTGTTGGAGGATGGAGAAGTAGCTGTTATTAAAAAGTTTCATTTGGAAGAAAAACTGTTAAATAACGGCAGTCTGGCAATTGAATTTATGAAAGTAATGAGTGAATCCTTCCGCCGGGATCAAACAAGATTTCGTGATCTTGTCATGCATGGGAAAAAAGGGGCGTTATTTTCCACATTGATCCGCCTGTCAAATAGTTATGGCAAGAAACAAAGCAGTGGAAATATCTATATTGATATCGTCCTAACTAATCAGGAGCTGGCAAACTTCTGTGGTACATCCCGGGAAAGTGTCAATCGTCTATTAAATGATCTAAAGCGCAATCATATTATCTCAATGAAAAAAGGACATATTATTATTCATGATTTAAACTTTCTAAAGAAGGAAATAAACTGTGAAAATTGCCCGGTTGTCCTCTGCAGTATTCATTAATTGGACACAAACACTGCCATCATTTGTCAGTCACTCGACTGAGAATCAAAAGCTTCTAGCGTATAATACCTAGAAGCTTTATTCATGAAAGTTACTTTACAGCCCTTTTCTTCCCTCTCATCACCTTAGGTATATACACGCAATATGGCTCGGATTCCATGTAATCCCCCGTAACATTATAGGCTCTCGATCTTGAACCACCGCAAACAAAACGAAATTCGCAGACACCGCATTTCCCTTTATATTGATCTGGATCTCGTAGATTTTTAAATACTTCTGACTCCCGGTAAATCGTTGCTAACGGAGTGGTTCTTACATTACCAGCTTTAATTGGCAACAGACCGCTTGGATATACATCACCAATATGCGAAATAAATACAAAGCCATTGCCATCATTCACCCCTTTTGGTGCACGGCCAAGCCCGTCAATTTGCCCTGTCTTCCCATTCATCAAGGCATCCTCATAATAAATATGGTCTGTACTGCTTTTCCCATTATGTTCCCGCATTTTACCTTGGATAACGACGCGTCGATAGTGCTGAGCTGCAGTTGTTTTAATGTCGAATGGCACCCGTTTGGATAAATTATATAACCAGCGTAAGACACGTTCGTGCTCTGCTGGTGAGATCATATCCGATTCTTTCCCTCGCCCAGTCGGTACGAGGAAAAATACACTCCACAGCACACAGCCCAACTGTTCTACCATTTCAGCAAGTTCATCTAAATAATCAACATTGTACCGGGAAATGACTGTATTAATTTGCAATGGCATTTCCAATTCGTGCAAATAATTAATCGCATTCATTGTTAAATCGAATGAACCGGTTGTACCGCGAAAATGGTCATGAACCTCGGCGCAATGACCATCAATGCTGAATGCCCAGCGTGCCAGTCCGACATCTTTTGCCTTCTTCATTGCTTCCTTTGTGACATTCGGGGTTGCGGACGGTGTCATCGATACGCGAACCCCTTTGTGCACTGCATATTCGGCAATCTCAAAAACATCCGGCCGCTCCAATGGATCACCGCCGGTAAAGACAAGCATTGGATTATCCATTTCATAAATATCATCAATTAATTTCTTTCCTTCTTCAAACGTTAATTCTCTCGGATCCCGATGATACTGAGCCTCGGCGCGGCAATGCAAACATTTTAATGCACATGCACGTGTCAATTCCCATATTACAATAAATGGGTTTTTATTGTAATCTTGTGTAAACATAAAACCATCTCCTACCAATCATTACGACACTACGCTTACTGTACCACGATTTTCAAGTATTGGATGTGATGAAGTTCACAAATATCATTGCAAATGTCTTCGCTTTGAAGGTCCCTTGAATTTGTTTGGCGGATCCCATTATCAAATTTTGGGCTGGTAATGCTGATGTTTCAAGAGTCCTTCATAGTTTTTAACAGGGTATACTGTAAAAAACTTTTCGCTACAGAAGAGATTCACTGCTTAAATTTTACTGACTTCCTGAGCTTCATCTTATATTATTTTTTACCGATAGTAACTCGCCATATTGCTGGTCCCTGTTCCGTATATTCCCATGTAAATGCAGCTTCCCCCCGTTCGATCATCAATTGATAATGAAGTGGTTTTGGATCATGATCATTGGAAAGCTCCATATATTCGCCCGGCTTTAAACTATCAAATATTTCGAAAATCTTCGGATGACGAAAACGCGGCTCAATCTCCGGGGCATGGATTTTGGTTACAAAGTCTATGTTGTCCATTATTTTTCCTCCCTCTTCGTTTTATTACCACACACTTACTATAAAGGATAAATGCTATATAGGATGTGAGAATAAACACCTTCCAACTATGATTTTTATCACGCTATTAAAAACTGTTGACAATTAGGCTAATAACTTGGGGTGGAACGTGCTAAAATGATAAATAAGGATCAATATTTAAGATTTTATCTGCAGAAAAGAGGATGATTATGAACAGTCAATCCATTCAGGAGCTTCTGCAAAAAGTTCCCTTATTCAAAGATTTAACGGATTATGAAATGGAACCGATTGTAGATCTTGCAAAATCTCGAATATACCGGCGTGGGACACACATATTCATGCAAGGAGACCCATTAACGAACGTCTATTTTATCCACCAGGGAAAAGTGAAAATATACAAGACAGATTTTCATGGAAAGGAGCAAATCGTTAATGTCCTGCAGCGTGATGATATGTTTCCCCATCAAGGCTTTTTCAGACAGGACAATTACCCGGCACATGCGGAGATACTGGAGGATGCTACGCTAATCTATATTCCAATCCATTCTTTTGAAAACTTTCTTATCACCCATCCGGAAATTTGCATAAAGTTATTTCGTGTGTTAGGTGATATTATCGTTGATTTGCAAAGTAGATTGGAAGAGAAGATTTTGCACAATACGTACGAACAAATTGTTAAGCTTCTATTACGGCTTGCCCGGCAATACGGCACGAAGACAAGCGATCGTCACATTCGTGTAGCTACCCATTTTACCAACCGGGAGCTTGCCAACATGATTGGATCCAGTCGTGAAACGGTAAGCCGTACATTAACACAGCTGCGAAAGCAAAAATTGGTAACAATGGATAAAGCCGGTTTTTTCCTGCTGGATACGGAAAAATTGGAAGACGAGATGTTTTAGCCTACAAGCGACTGCTGGCATTGTAGTCGGTGTACTAACCTGCAACCTCAAACAGAATGACCCGAATATTCGTATATTTAGATTTAGTAAACTGCACAGCCATAGCTCTCTTGTCATAAAGAAGGCTGTCCTTTCATCGGACAGCCTTCTACTGCTAATCTACGGCTTTCCCATTCCCCGCAAAAACTGCAGCATCATCGTAATACTTTTATTAATCTCGGGATCCTTAAGCGCCTTTAACAGATCGAGCGGTCTGGTTGGTTCAGTTCGTTCATATGTGCGTGCCTCTTCCATCGCGTTGTTTAGTTTAGTTGTAAAATATTTCAGATCATCCACCCGGAGATCACCAAGCAGGAAAACCAATTTTCCGGCATTCTCCATTATTTCGGCATACTGTTCCTTGTTCAGTTCCCCCATAATATTTTCCATTGCTTCTTCTTTATGCTTCACAAGCGCGTTTATCATATCAAGGAACCCATTATCATGGATCGTTGACAATAAATCAATGCCTTTCAAAATAGCTTCTTTATTATCACTGACAGCTTTTATGACTTCTTCTATATTGCGCTCCTGAATGACCTCTTCAGGAATTTCCATTCGTTTAATGCTTGAAATAGGATTTGCCACTAGTTTTTCACCTTGCTTCCTGGAAAGATATAGTCTTTACGTTCCCATTTTCGTTCCACATTGACACTGATTTGCGGCTGCCGATTCCCTTTCCTGTGGTTGTGTGATGGGATTGGACTATTCCCTTTTCTCTGCAAAACTACCATTTTCGCGGCTACTTCCTTGTAAGCCGGTGTATTACTATCCTTATCGACTTTATTATTCGTTAAATAATTAATTGCCGATTTCCCATTATCATTTAAGGGCAAATAAAGCTCTTTCCCTTGTACTCGATCTGTTATATGGACTGATACTTTTACTTCTCCTTCTCTTGAGATCAGCTTCACTTTCGCCCCTTCTTCGACACCACGATCCTTGGCCAGCTCATGGGAAATTTCGACAAATGCGTTTGGTAATTCATGCGTTAATCCTGCTGATTTATAGGTCATATTACCTTCATGAAAATGCTCAAGCACCCGACCATTGTTAACATGCAAATCGTATTCCTCATCTGTATCATAATCATAGTTAAAATCCAATGGGTACAATTGCGCCTTATTATCCTCAAACGGAAACCCATCAACATATAATAACGGTGTATCAGTACCATCTTGTAAAACCGGCCATTGCAAACTACTATAGCCTGTTAAACGATCATAGCTTACTCCTCTAAATAATGAAGCAAGTTTTGCTGCTTCATCCATAATTTCCGATGGATGGGAGTAATTCCAGTCATAGCCCATTTCTTTTGCAATTAACGTGATGATTTGCCAATCCGGCTTTGCATCCCCGACCGGATCAAGTGCTTGGTATAACCGTTGGATGCGCCGTTCGGTGTTCGTAAACGTTCCTTCTTTTTCCAGACTAGGGACTGCTGGCAAAATAACGTCAGCATATTCAGCTGTTTTCGTTAAGAATAAATCCTGTACAATAAAGAAATCCAATTTTTCGAAGGCATTAGTTACGTAGTTTATATTTGCATCGACAACACCAGTATCTTCCCCTAAAACATATAAAGAATGGAGCTCACCATCATGAATAGCACGGATCATCTCATGGTTGTCCTTACCCGGTTCTCTTGGAATCTCAGTATTCCATGCTTTTTCATAACGCTCCCGAACTGCATCATCGGTTACTTTTTCATAGCCCGGGAAGAAGTCTGGCATACTACCAAAATCACTGCACCCTTGTACATTATTGTGTCCCCTTAACGGATATGCCCCAGTACCATTTCGCATATAGTTACCGGTGATTAGCAACAAATTGGATATTGCCGTGCTTGTGTCACTTCCCAACGTATGCTGTGTTACACCCATCGCCCAGCAAATGGCCAATTTATCGACACGAACTATTTCCTGGGCAATTTCCTTTAAATCGGCTTGGGAAATTCCCGTTAATTCCTCAGCATACGCTAACGTAAATTTTTCCAGACTTTTTTTGTATTCAGCAAAGTTATTGACCCATTTATCAATAAACTCCCGGTTTTCCCAGCCTTGGTCAATAATATATTTTGTCACGGCAGACAACCAGACTAAATCAGTTCCGCTTTTGGGCCGGAAAAATCGATCGGCTCGCTGGGCCATTTCATGTTTCCGTAAATCGAACACGTACAGTTTTTGCCCGAAAAGTTTGTGTGAACGCTTAATTCTTGAGGCAATAACGGGATGTGACTCCGCAGTATTCGACCCAATAACTATCACCATATCTGCTTGGGCGATATCGTCAATCGAACCGGAATCACCGCCATGCCCAACAGTCCGAAACAGCCCTTTCGTTGCAGGAGCCTGACAGTAGCGGGAGCAATTATCCACATTATTTGTACCAATAACTTGTCTTGCCAGCTTTTGCATAAGATACGATTCTTCATTGGTTGCTTTCGATGAAGAAATAAAGCCAAGTGCATCTGGACCATGTTCTGCGCTAATTTCCTGAAATCGTTTTGCGATAAAGTCCAATGCTTCTTCCCATTCCACTTCAGCAAAATGATCCTCTTTTCGGATGAGCGGCCTAGTAATCCGTTCCTCTGAATTCACGTAATCCCAGCCGAATTTCCCTTTTACACAAGTGGAAATGCCATTTGCTGGGGAATCTTTTTGTGGCTGGACTTTTAATATTTTCCGGTCCTTTGTCCATACATCAAACGTACAGCCTACCCCACAGTATGTACATACCGTCTTCGTTTTTTCAATCCGTTCTTCCCGCATTGCGGCTTCTGTATCCGAGACCGCAAATAAAGGCCCGTACCCCGTTTCTGCTTTTTTCGTTACTTCAATCATCGAGCGTAACAAGCCTGGTTTATGGTCGGTCATATAGCCAGCTTCGCCTTCCATGGACGTTTCCATTATCGCATTACAGGGGCAAACCGTTGCACACTGGCCGCAACTGACACAAGATGATTGATCAATTGGTACGTCATTATCCCAGATAACACGCGGTTGTTCTCTGTCCCAGTCAATAAGTAAAGTTTCATTCACCTGAACATCCTGACAAACTTCAACACAGCGCCCACATAAGATACATTGATCCGGATCATACCGGTAAAACTTGGACGAACGATCAACCTCATATGGCTTTGCTTGAAAAGGCCTTGCCTGATGTTCCAATCCGAAATCAGCAACCATATTATGAATCTCGCATGTTCCATTGTTGTAATCGCAAACCGTACAATACAATTCATGCTTTTCTAATATTCTGTCTAACGCTTCCTTCTGTGCAGTATGGACCATTTCAGCGGTTGTCTCCACCTCCATCGCCTCGGTAATGGTTGTACCACATGCGCGGACAATTTCCCCATTGACCTTGACCATGCACGTGTCACAGGTCTGAATGGGCCCTAGTGATTCGTTATAACATATTTGTGGTACAAATTCGCCCGTAGTATTTATCAAATCTAGTAAAAGCTGTCCTGGTTCTGCCAGATATTCTCTACCATTTATTGTTACAATGATATGCTTTTGCATCAAGCTTTCCTCCCTATTTGGAAAAATACAGATTCCGCTGCACATCCCCATATATGCGCGAATCATGTGTATATACATTCAGTTTATTTTTGCGGACAAAACCAACTGCCGTAATGTGCAAATCATCAGCCAGTTTTAATGCCAAATCTGTAGGCGCTGATTTTGCTAACAGAATGCCCCCTCCCATTTTGGATACCTTCAAGACTACTTCAGAGGAAATCCTGCCACTAAATAAAATACATTTATCTTTCATTGACAGTTTATTTTGCAAAATAAATCCATATAGCTTATCAAGCGCATTGTGTCTGCCAATGTCAATGAAGGAGCTGATAATGCCGTTGCCAGCTGCCAGTGCTGCCTGGTGTACACCACCAGTACGATCAAACGCCTCGGCGATGTAATCGAATTGTTTCATCAAGTCAAGCGCCTGATCAGTGGAAATCGTTATTCTTGTTGTAATCGTTTTAGCTGTTTTAACGTCCTGTTTCAAATAAAATTCCCTGCTTTTACCACAGCAGGAACCAATCCATCGTTCAGTTCGTTCCGTAAATTCGATCGTGTTAACGAGCTCGACATAAGCAAACCCCGCCACATCGTCAATTGTTAATGCTCTCATTTGTCCGATCGATCGAATAATACCTTCTGAAGCCAAGAAGCCAATAACTAATTCTTCTAGATGATTTGGCGTACAAACAATCGTGGCGTATTGTGTACCGTTGATCACAATCGTCATTGCCGATTCGCGAGCGATTTCGTCTTCCTCTATTGTCTGCAGGTGGTGATGATATTTCGTTGTCTTCCATAATGTTGTACTATTTTTGTCCATAATCGCTCCTCCCTTTGACCATAAACCATACCTTTTCCCACGTAAGACCGACTATTAAATTATATTTCTAACAAGCGCCGATGATTCCACTAACGTGGTTCATTAACAATACCCGAAATTTCGATGTTTGCATCATATTGCTCACCTTGTAATCGTTTCATATCAACCCTGATCCATAGGGAAAGAATCAAAGCAACGATGAAAAGAATGCCAAAGACAAACATCGTAATATTGTAGCTTTTCGTTGAATCATAAATTAGTGATAAAAGAAGCGGACCAGCCACGCCAGCCATTGCCCAGGCAGTCAGAATATAACCGTGAATAGCACCGAGCTGTTTTGTCCCGAATATATCGCCAATATAAGCAGGAACGGATGAGAAGCCACCACCGTAACAGGACACAATGAAAAACACCAGTATTTGCAGCAATATTGCACTTGCAGCAAATGGCAAAAGCAAGAATGCAGCAATTTGAATCACAAAAAACGTGGTATAAACATTTGGACGTCCGATATAGTCTGACAACGTTGCCCAGCCGATCCGACCGCCACCATTAAATAACCCCATAATTCCAACCATGGCTGCAGCCGCGGCAGGTGTCATCCCGGCAATTTGCTGAGCCATTGGAGATGCAACTGAAATGATAGCAATTCCACATGTTACATTCAAAAACAGCATAAACCATAACATCCAAAACCGGCGCGTTTTTATTGCTTCATTCGCAGTAAGCTGGGAAAGATCCGGTTTAATTTTTCGTGTACCATTTTGTTCACTTTCTCGAAATCCTTTAGGTGCCCAGCCCTTTGGCGGTGGGGCAAGATACAAAGAGGCGAGGCTCATAACGGCAAAATAAATAATTCCAAGAATAAAAAACGTGTTGGAAATTCCTACTTTAACGATTAAGGATGCAGCTGCCGGGCCACTAATTAATGCCGCAAAACCAAAGCCCATAATGGCAAGACCCGTAGCAAGTCCCCGATGATCGGGGAACCATTTGACCAGCGTCGATACTGGAGCTATGTATCCTATCCCCAAACCAATTCCACCGATAATACCGTAGAAAAAATACAATAGAAGCAATGATTCCATTGCTGTGGCAAGACCTGAACCAGCTACACCGACACCAAAAAACAGCGCAGCCAGCATTGCTGATTTTCTCGGTCCATGTTTTTCAACAAATCTGCCCATAAAAGCAGCAGCAAACCCCAAAATAAAAATGGCAATACTAAAAACGAGCGAAATTTCTGTCGTACTCCAGCCAAATTGGTCTACCATCGGATTTGTAAAAACACTCCATGCATAGGCGGATCCAATCGAAATATGAACCCCGACAGCAGAGGCAGCAATTAACCAGCGATTTTTAACCCTCTCCAATGACATCCTCTCCCCTTTTGGTTTTCAATTATAAACACTTTGTGAATTAAATTTAAAGCAAATTTATCATGTAAGCGTATGCAAGTCAACCAGCATTTTGACTTTATTGAATTTTCATCGCGCTTTCCATTACGTTCCCACATTCTTGGTGATGTTTCACGTTTTACGTTGCATATGGACTTGTGACATTAATCACTACTTTTCTAATTGAAAATAATTATCATGGGGTATAACAAAGGCATATGAATCCGTAATACGAGGTGATAGTTCAATGAGCACAAAAAAATTTATCGAGTTAGATGTACGGGAGGATCTTCGTTTAAAAAAAGAGCCTTTCGATAAAATCATGGGAGCCGTGAAGCAGTTGGAAGATGGGCAAGCACTTGTATTACACGCACCCTTTAATCCTGTTCCTTTACATGCTGTTTTAAAGCGCAAAGGGTTCACACATGAAGCCGAAAAAGTAGCGAAAAAGCACTGGAAAGTTACCTATATCAAAAAAGGAGTTGAATGAAGTATGATTATTGATAATCGTGGACTAGAACCACCAAAGCCAATGATGCGTACACTAAAGGCATTGGACAAGATGAACAGCGGTGAGTCGTTAACCATTATCAATGACCGTCGTCCGATGTTTTTGTACGAGGAATTAAATGAGCGCGGATATTTGCATGAAACAGAACCTCAGGAAGATGGAAGTTTCAAGATTATCATAACAAAGACTGGTGATTAAACATGATGCCCGGTACGAGCATGAAATCAGACACAAACATTAAATTACCACTGGCTTTTATTCTTTATGCGCTAATAGCATTAGTAGCAGCACAAATAATACTTTTTGTAAATAATGATCTATTAGCTGCGGGAAATTTTCGCATCCCCGACATCTGGATGGGGGCTCATTTTTTGCTGTTAGGATATGCTGTCATGATTGCGATGGGGGCAATGTATCAGCTTGTCCCTGTTGCCTTCCTGACACCGATATGGAATCAAACATTTGGTTTTATCCAATTTCTTGTTACCGCTATTGGGATAACAGTTTTTGCGTTGTTACTGGGCTTGAAACCTGACCAGGCTATCTACGGTGGAATTATGGCCATTATTGGGATCATTATGTTTGTGATTCAGATGGCTAAAACGATCTTAAGGCAGCAAAAGAGAAATTCAATGACCCTATTTGTTCTTGGAGCAATTACCTGCTTTTTTTTAACAATTGTTGCCGGATTTTTGTTAGCATGGAATTTTGCCTTTGGCGGTGTTGGTAACCATAATACCATTTTGCATACGCATATCGTACTTGGCGTTGCTGGATGGTTCACCTTGCTGATTTTCGGGTTTTCCTATAAGCTTGTCCCCATGTTCAGTTTATCTCATGGTTATTCGATGAAATGGGCAAAAACCGCCTTCTTTACCTATATTGCAGGATTGCTCGGATTAATTGGATCATTTTGGACAGGAAGTGCATTGTTATCAGGAATTGGCTGGATTTTGCTGTTAGCCGGATTTAGCTTCTTTTTCTTTGATATTCGGGAAATCCTCGCAAAACGAATTAAGAAAAAATTGGATCGTCCTTTTTCATTTTCTTTGTTAGCCATTCATATTGGTTTAGGTGTCCATATAATCGCTGTAGGGCTATATCTTTTTCAGGTAAGTAATCAATTGATTTGGAGCTGGTTGATTTTTCTTTATGTGATGGGCTGGATCATCTTTAGCATTTTAGGATATTTATACAAAATTGTTCCATTTCTATGGTGGACATACAAATACTCGGAACGAATCGGCAAGGAAAAAGTTCCGACATTAAAAGATATGGTTAATGAAAAAGTGGCTGTAATACTGCTTGTGTTGTTTATCATTAGTGTTGCAGGACTCATGCTGTCCGGGTTATTACAACTTAGTATATTTTTACTTATTTTTCAGGCTCTGCTCGCGTTAACTTCATTACTTTACACAATATCCATTATCCGCGTGCTGCTTGTTTAATAATGAAAGGAGAGATTAGAAATGTCATTATTAACAGAGGTTAGGGCATCATTATTTGAAGTGATTGATCCGGAACTTGGTGTTAATATTATGGATTTGGGGCTTATTTATGCGATTGAACTGGATGATAATGATAACGTTAAAATCACGATGACACTTACGACCCCCGGATGCCCGATGCATGATAGCATTGCTAACGGAGTAAAATATCGAGTCGGTCAAATTGAAGGGGTTGCTGAGATTGATGTTAACCTCGTTTGGGAACCGGCATGGTCACCTGATAAAATGAGTGACCGGGCAAAAGAAATGCTAGGGTTTGCATAAAGTGAAGCTTCATTCAGCGGGGGTTTCCGACACACAGGACGTAGCGTTTTTAGTTTACTCACACTTAGAGGTGGGTATTGCAGCGTTAATACATAATAAAATACTAAAGGCTAAAGATACCGCTATATCTTTAGCCACTATGGCGCCTCCTCTTAATAAGGAGGAGTTAGCAGGTAATCGTAGGCCTCTCCTTGAAGAAGCCTATTTTTTTTATGATATCTCTATGCAAATGGCTCCATCATCCCCCGCTAACCGGCGGAATAAATGCGACGACATCACCATCCGCAATTTTCGCTTCTTCGGTTTGATACTCCTCGTTAACCGCAATCATCGCATTATCAAGGTTTTCCAACTGATAGGTTGCCAGCAATTTTGCTTTTAACTCCTTGACCGAAACAACATCCGCTTCGACAGAAATTTTCTCCTTTCCTATCGCTTCCCGCAACTCGGCAAAAAATAACACATCAATCATTTTTCATTTCCTCCTCTGTTGGCAGATTGTCCATATAAGAAACCATTTCTTTCTGATCACCTATCCACTCGGTGCCATCTTCCCAGTGTTCCTTTTTCCAGATCGGGACAATTTCCTTAATTCGTTCAATGGCATATCTGCTTGCCGCAAAGGCATCATTTCGATGTGGAGTCGAAACAGCAATGACAACAGCAATATCGGAAAGCTCCAAACGACCGATACGATGTACAATTGCTGTTTTGGCATCCGGCCATTTTTCACTTATTTCATTACCGATTTGGCAAAGCTTTTTCTCCGCCATTGCAATATATGCCTGGTATTCCAAAAATAATGTTCGCTTACCCTTCGTAAATTCGCGAACGGTGCCAATAAATGTATTAATCGCTCCCGCCTCGGTACGAACAACCTTTGCGATGCAATCATTCAGGTTTATCGGCTGATCGGTAATCCAAAAATCCTTTGCCATCCTAACACCTTCCGTCCAGTATGTAATCCGCCAGCTTAATTACATGTGCTTCCATGTTTGTGATCGGAAACGCAGGATAATTTACACCTTTTAGCAGGCCTTCATCCCATGATCCTACTGCAATTATCGACGAAAGCTTGTTTAAAAGCGATTTGTCCTCTTCACATTTTAATAAAACAATTTTGGGAAAATCCGCTTGTTTAAACCCTTCTACAAACAATAAATTAATCTGCAATAATGTAAATAATCGAATAAGTTCTGTTAAATCCAGATTCGGAAGGATTATTTGGCTGTTAGTTTCTCCTTGAACCAGACTAACGCTTGCACCTGCTGCAAAATGCTGATAATTATCCGTATTCTTTATTAATGCGGGCTCTCCTCCATGTCCGTGATGTTTTAACGAACCGACTTTCAAGCCCTTTTTGGAAAAGTGCGTTATCAAATACTTCATTACAGTTGTTTTACCTGAATTTTTATAACCAACTATTTGGCATGTTTGCATATCCAAGCCCTCATTTTAAAAATCTCATTTTGAAAAGTAAAAAGGCTGATCCATCACTAATGAATCAACCTTGTACCATAACACTGATCAATCTGGAATGCCTAATGCAATCTTTGCATAACGCGACATTTTATCTTTGCCCCATGGCGGATTCCATACGATGTTCACGTTAACTTCTTTTATTTCAGGGATGTCATCAAGTGCCCGTTTAATGTCAGCTTCAATATGCGCGGAAAGTGGGCAACCCATTGCAGTGAGCGTCATGGTTACATCACAAACACCGTCATCTTTCAAATCAACACCGTATATGAGACCAAGGTTTACAATATCAATGCCCAATTCTGGGTCAATAACATTTTCGAGTGCACCTAGTATGTTATCCTGTAACGCTTCATCCATCAGAATACCTCCCTACCTGTTTCTTATTCTTATTTAAACATATTTCCATGTTTTTTTAAATGATTTACCTCACACCTTATAGTACGTACTTGTGCAAAGGTCTTGAAGGCCTAGGCGGCGAGTTTCCGAGCACGGATTTGAACAGAATGTGCTGACTCCTAACGTTGGCGATTGTCGTAGGTGGTTTTGGCAGAAGATCCCCTATTGCCAGCTCGAGATTGACCGCTTACTTTTGGTACTTTTTGAACATCCTCTTACAAATGTGTATCAAACCATTTTACAGTTTCCAAAATGGCGTAACGGCTCACTTTATGATCACGATTTGCTTCTTTGATAAAACGAATATGATCCTGATTCGTATATTGATGTCTTGCTTCATCATAAAAGGTGTACGAATGATCAAACGGAACAACGGAGTCACTTTCGCCGTGCCAAAATAATAATGGCCGCTGATCAAGTTTTTCTGCCTGTTTTGACAGGTCAAAAGTCACAAGTTCTTCATACAATTGATCGATCTCTTCTTCTGTTACAGGCAGTTTCCCCATTTTTTTAAAGCTGTTAACCAATGTTTTAGCATAGGTGGTGATTTTTGGGGATCCCATTAACACGGCAGCAGCTTTTATCCAGGAATATTGCGTTAATGCAGCCGAGGTTGTAATTCCGCCCATACTTGTCCCGGCAACCCCAATTCGGTTGTCTACAATCAATTCCCGCTTCTCAAGTTCATCCTTGATCTCTTTTAATTCCTTTACATTCTGCATCACAATATCCCAAAATGAAATTTGTTTTTTTAGTGCTGAAATTACAATCTCACGCTCTCCATGGTATTCGCTATCAGGCAGAACAACACGGTATCCCTTCTCAGCTAATAAATACGCTATCGGTAAACTATGTTCTTTCGCACTCGTAAAACCGTGAAAATAGATGACAACCGGTAAGGCCTCCTTTTCCTTATTCGCGTCAACAACAACTAATGCTGGAACTTTATTGAAGTTTTTATGTAATACACCAATCATCATCAAGATCCTCTCGTCAATATTATATATAAGTACATATTAGTATTATTCAGCACCCATTTGCAAACAGTTTGAATATCCGAAAGTAAATGGTGTGTTAACTTTTTGCGTTCGTGCAATATTATCCTTTACATTCTGATGAATCACTTATAAACTAGGTTCAGGCGAGGTGAAAACTAATGGAAAACAAACGGTATTTAATTGCGTTGGATTTAGATGGTACACTTTTAACCGATAAGAAGGAAATTAGCCCCCGAACCAAACAAACGGTAATGAAAGCAAAAGAGGAAGGTCATATTGTTGTTATTTCAACAGGCAGGCCGCATCGTGCAAGCATTAATTATTATAAAGAACTTGGATTAAACACACCAATGGTCAACTTTAACGGTGCACTGATCCATCATCCATACGATGAAAATTGGCAGGCATTGCATAATCCAATGCCAAAAAGAACGGCTCTTAAAATCGTTGATGCCTGTTACCAAATTGGTGTGCAAAACATCCTTGCTGAGGTACAAGACAATATTTACCTTGATCAATATGATGAAAAAATCCTGGAAATTTTTCATACAACACAGAATGACCCGCCATTTACGATTGGCAGCTTAAAAAATGAATTAAAGGATGATCCAACATCATTGCTTATTCATCCGGAAGAAAACCACATTCAGAAATTACGAAACCATTTGGACGATTATCACGCAGAATTAATCGAGCACCGCAAATGGGGCGCCCCATGGAATATCATTGAGATTGTAAAGAAGGGGATGAATAAAGCAATTGGATTAAAAAAAGTCGCTCATTATTATCATATCCCAGAAGAACGAATTATTGCGTTTGGAGATGAAGATAATGACTTTGAAATGATCGATTACGCTGGTGTCGGTGTTGCAATGGGAAACGCCATTAATGAACTGAAAACCATTGCCGATCACGTAACAGATACGAATGAAGCAGATGGAATAGGTGTTTTTCTGGAAAATTATTTGAACCTGGATAAAAACGGAAACACCCATATAGCAAGGTAGAACTCCGCCTGTTCTACCATTCGGTACCTGATGGTAATTTCATTTATTGGATAGTTCTTCTTCTATTTAGAAGTATTCCTTCCATTTCGGACAGTATCTTATCCGACTTGGGCAGTTTTTCCTCTATCTCGAACAGTATCTTATTCGATCTGGACAGTATCCCCTTCATTCAGGATCATTGTTTTCCCAGTGACAGTGTTCCGTAAGTATCTCGTTTTTGTTGATTTCCGGCATTTACCTTCTATATTTGCAAAACATCTATCCATACTAGTAGTGAGCGTAGGATATACGTTCACTTATTTTGTTGGGAGGAATCATCATGGGAAAGCACAGTAAGTCGAGAAGATTTACACAGCAAGGCTCAGATTCCGTTAAAAAACATGATGAACGGTTTCCTTACAGAACACGTTTTTCAGATGTGGAACGAAAACATGAGGAAGCTGACAACCACACAGTAGGAGGATTTTAATTGGAAAATAATCTTTTTCAACAAGCCAAATCTGCTGTTAGTCGTTTAACAAATGCTCAAAATACGCCTAGTGAACAGGAAAAACAGGCTGCACAAAATGCTATCCAGCAAGCATACAACGATTGTACAGCTGAGGAAAAGCAGCAATTGCAGCAGCTTGAACAAACACTTAAACAAAAAAACCAATTGAGCTAATCTCCGCAAAAATGGTCTGGGCAGGCAGAAACCACATGCTTGTCCTACCTAAAAGCTTGGTCTTAGTCAATATCTACTTCATTAACAATGATGAAACAGTTTCGCTATTACTAAGCAAATCCCCCTGGCCAATGAAAATTGACCGGGGGATTTTTCATTTATATCTTTTTTCCCTGTTCTTTTTCTGCTAATATAGATGTAAGTAGGTATAATTTTAGGAGGGATTAATACATGGGAGTAAGAGCTGAAGCTACACCGAATCCAAACGCGCTGAAATTTACAACAGATAAATTGATCTTTCAAGGCAACAACAGTATTTCTGTAATGCCCGGGGATACAAGTGAACATGAAATACTCAATGATTTAATGAAGCTGAAAGGCGTTGATAATGTCTTTGGATATCAAAATTTCATTACAGTCAATAAACAATTTGATGTGGAATGGGACGACCTTCAACCTGAAGTGATAAAGGTATTTGAGAGCTACGGATATTAATCCGCGATGGGAACCGAATTATATTATAAAAAAAGCTTGGGTAGTCCAAGCTTTTTTACATAACTTGCTTAATGTTTTATTCTTTCCCAACATCCACTGGTACATAATTTGGATTAACGATCTCACCTTCGTTATTTTTACTATAAAACGTAAAGACCGGAATTTGTTTTGCTGTTTTTCCGTCATCAGGCTGATCAATCGCCAATTCGAAACTCCCCCACCCACTTTTATCCGTATCCAATTCAATTTTTCTCTCTTCCACAACAACGGTATCACCATATTTTAACGTAAAGAAAAATTCGTCATTTGTAGCGTTCGCATTCCCTTTCACTATAATTTTTCCATCTGGTGTTTTAATATCAATATTATTTAATTGTACCGAAACCTTTTCCTTGTCCGCTACTGGCTTATCCTGATTCTGGTTTTCCTTCTGGCCTGGATTATCTTGACCGCTGCAGCCTGCCAAAAGAAAAATGATGGAAGCTAACAATAGTAGTTTTTTCATGCTTTACCTCCTTGCAGCTTAAATTAGTCGTTGCGTCTAAAAAATCCGAAAATCCCTGTTGTTTGCACAATATTGGTGAATGCATTCGGATCCACTTCGGAAATAATTTTTTCCAGGTCATATAGCTCGTACCTTGTAATAACAAGATACATCATATTTTTGTTTTCTTTTGTATACGCGCCTGTTGCAGGTAAAATGGTGATGCCCCGCACCATTTTATTATGAATTGCCTGTTGCAGTTCTTCTGCCTTGTGCGTTATAATCATAGCCGTTACCTTCTCATGGCGAGTATGAATGGCGTCTATAACACGTGTTGTTACATATAATGCTACCATCGTATATAAAGCATTTTCCGGTTCATAAAGTACACCAGCCAACGCAATTATAACAGCATTCAGCAATAAAAAGTATGTACCAATTGGCCTGTCCTTCATTCGGGAAAGTACCATTGCCACAATATCCATACCACCTGTTGATGCACCAATCTTTAGTGTAATTCCTACACCAGTTCCTGCAATAACGCCACCAAATACAGCGTTTAATATAATATCCTCTGATAAGCGAAGTACCGGGAGAACTTCCAAAAAGATCGTTGTGCACAAAACAGAAATTGCACTATAAATCGTAAAACCTTTTCCTACTTTAAACCATCCCAAGACGGCAACCGGAATATTAAGCAGGAATAACAGAATACCAGTACTAATCCGAATATCCAAAAAGTCTTTAAAGATACTCGAAATGAGCTGTGCAGCACCCGTGAAACCACTCGCATAGACATTGGCTTCAATGAGAAAGAAGTTTAATGAAATAGCTCCTAATAAAGAACCGAATATAACAATAATAATCCGTTTTGCCTCAACTAAAAACATGTCTGCCTCCTTATAATTCAATGGGCTTTTTCCCTCTAACCGTTTGCTGAACGATCGAATCTTTACGGGTAGTTAATCCCCGGCATTTTCTTTTCCACTTTCTTTAAGTATCTGGAAGCAGTGTTTCACTGCCCGTTTAGACGGGTAAAAGCTGGCAATTTTGAAAATAATGAAGAAATATACTTTGACTAACTACTATATTAGCTATAAACTAATAAGAAAATAACGTTTTATTTTATGAATGAAGGTGAAAAACATGAATGTAAAAATTCTAGCCGATTCAGCATGTGATCTGTCGGAACAATATTATAACGAATTTGCCATTGAAATGATACCATTAACCGTTCATCTTGATGAAAAAGACTTTCAGGATGGAAAGACCATTTCGGCGAAAACCGTCTATGATGCAATGCGCGAAGGAAAAAGTCCGAAAACATCCCAAGCATCTGCCCAAGCTTTTAAAACTATTTTTACATCGTACGCGGAAACAAATCAACCCTTAATTTATTTCGCCTTCTCCTCGGAGCTATCTGGTACATATCAAGCAGCAAAAATGATGGAGCAGGAAATTAAAGAAAACTATCCGGATGCGCCCATTTATGCGGTTGACACAAAATGCGCTTCAATCGGCTATGGACTGGTCGTTCTCCGAGCTGCCCAACTCGCGAAAAACGGTGCAAGTGTGGAAGAAATTTTGGAAACTGCAACCTACCATGCCAACCATATGGAGCACATTTTTACCGTTGATGACCTGGAATACCTGTATCGTGGCGGGCGGGTTAGTAAAACAGCCGCATTTGTCGGTTCTTTATTAAAAATTAAACCGATCCTGCATGTTGACGATGGCAAATTAATCCCACTTGAAAAAATGCGCGGGTCCAAAAAATTGCTTGCCCGTATGGTTGACATTATGGACGAACGTGGTGTTGATATCAACAATCAGGTTATTGGTATTAGCCACGGCGATGATTTGGAACGAGCCGAACAATTAGCGGAAATGATTAAGGAAAAATTCCAACCAAAGGATATCGTGATTGAAATGGTTGGTTCAGTAATCGGAGCACACTCCGGGCCAGGTACACTTGCCCTGTTTTTCTTAAATGATCAATATAAATAAATGATATTAGAGCATGTTCAAAAAGTCACCAAATGATAAGCGGCGACTTTTTGAACATGCACTATTAGGCTATCCTGTTGGGTAGCTTTTTCTTTTTTATCACGCATTAACGCGAAGTAATACCCCACTGAATGAAGTTCACTTTATCACTAATGAAGTGCTGCGTTTGTTCGGAAAATAGTCCCTTCCACCGTTCCACCAGATCAAAGGCACAAGATACATTCAATTTCCCCTTGCCGCGCAGTTTTGCAGTTCCATTCATCACAATGTTCAACCACATTTTCAACTCCTTCTGTAACAAAAATAAATGTTCATCGTCTAATTTGTTAAACAGGATTAAAAATGAGGTGTATCCAATGAAAAAGAAAGTTTGGCTGGTTAGTGGTGTGTGTATTGCAATCACAGTCTGTGCATTTTTGTTTTTTTCCCATTCATTAAAAGTGGAGATTCCATTCGCATCTAGCCACGCACCCCCTTTTAAAGCTTGGCAGATTCATTTTTCTCAGGAGATGGATCCGGAAACGTTCCATCATGAAACAGTACAAGTCATTTCCGCTGATAAAAAATCTGTTCCGGTTTCCTGGAAATGGAATGTGGATCACACAGTACTTACAATCAACGCACCCGAATCCGGTTATACCATTGGGGAAACATACCAATTAATCATTACGGATACGGTGCAAACAGCCGGGGGTAAAAACTTCGGTGATAAATTCACCCACTCATTTCAGGCTGTTGACGAACTGCCGAGCATTAAAAACCGCAAGCAGCTGGTAACGCTTTTAGAAGAACGAACAGAGCAAACAAAAGAGTTTACTGTCCTTGAAGAAGATAACGCTACTGCTGATATGAAGACAGAGAGTTCTGCAGCAGAAAATACCCCCACTACATCGGAAACAAATGTGCAGGTACATGGTATTGACGAGGGTGATTTGATAAAAACAGACGGGAATTCCATTTATTTTGCCAGAGATTCCGACATCATCATTGCTGAAGCAAACGGGAAAAGCAGCACGGCAAAAAGCACAATTAGCGAAGAGCATTTTCAGCCTGTTGAATTGTACGTTCACAAGGATTTGTTGATCGCAATTGGCAATTCCAGTAAAAGCCTGCGTGATCAATCGAAAACAGCTGAATACGTTATGGAGCAAACAAGCATTATTTTTTATCGTATCTCTGATCAAAAACCACCAGAAAAAATTAGAGAAGTAACTTTGGAGGGTGATATGACCGCTTCTCGACAAATGGATGGCTATCTCTATTTGGTTGCCAACTCATATCCGCCGTATCATATTTTGCAAGACAACAAGCAAAATATGGATCCACGTCCATTTATAAAGGATAGTGCAGTAGCCCAAAGTAATAGCCAGCCGCTAGCATATCATGACATCTATTTTTTCCCGGAAAGCACGGAGAACGCCTTTATGTTGCTGGCATCCATTAATTTGAATGACATGGAAGAAGCTGCGCAAATTGAATCATACTTGGGTGCTTCTGATCAGCTATACATGTCAAAAAATAACATCTATATCGCAATGGAAAAGTATGATGCTGCCTTGGAAACAAGTGATTCAGCCGAAATAGCTGTCAATAATTCAGCTAATACTGAAATATTTCAATTTCATATTGACAATGGTTCGATAGATTTCCAAAATTCACTCTCCGTTAGCGGTACATTGGTAAATCAATTTGCCATGGACGAACGTGACGGGGTATTTCGTGTCGCAACCACAAATGAAAAAGACAATACCACGACAAATAATTTGTACACGTTTGATTCCAAACTCAATGCATTAGGTTCGATTGAGGATCTCGCGAAAGGGGAACAGATATATAGTGTACGGTATCTGGACAATGTCGCCTATATGGTCACGTTCAAGCAGGTTGATCCATTATTTGTAATTGACTTAGCTGATCCAGCGACACCCACTGTGTTAGGAAAGTTAAAAATACCTGGATTCAGTAATTACCTCCATCCCCTTGACAAAGATCATGTGATTGGATTTGGACAGCATACAAAGCTAGTACAGGAAGAAAATAGTAATGAACCATCCGTACGTATGGATGGGATTAAACTGTCTTTATTTGATGTCAGTGATCAAGCGAATCCGAAAGAAATAGATAGTGAAGTAATTGGTGAAGGCAGCTCGTATACCGAGTTGAATCATAATCATAAAGCTTTATTCAAACACCCGGATAAAAACCTGTTCGGATTTCCTGCTGTGGCGTTTGACGCTAAAACAGTCCATAAAGGCGATGCCACCTACGAAGAAGAACGGCCTGTTTTTGCAGGTGCTTTCTTATATAGCATTTCTCCAGAAGATGGGATTGTCTTGAAAGATTCGATCACTCACCAGGAAAATGTACAAGATTACCCGGAATGGGATTCGGAAATCAGGCGGATTGTTTCAGTTGATCATAACCTTTATACTTTTTCGTATGACCAAATGAGGGTATATGACCTGAAAGGTAAAAAAATTATCCAGAAAATAGCTTTTCCTGACCCATCCACCATGAATTAGCGATACTTAGCAGAGTTATGTATACACACTTTCAAAATTGAAATTCTTATAGATGAGTGATTTGCGTTATTTGATGCCCCCTTCCGTTGTATGAAGCACTCTAATAAGCTCGTAAATAAATTGAACATTAATGAGCCCTGGTAAACACTCCTGTCTGGTACAAAACCTTGTATCCGTGACAGGAGATCTCTTTTCTTCCCACAAAAATTGCCATTTACGACACAAAAATGTTATATTTCTTTGACATTCTTCTATTTCCTATTGCATCTTTTGTCCTATTTGATGAAAATTAATAATAGTTATTGATGTAGGAGCGATCATAGAATGCCGCGGCTATTTATACATTTTACCTTTATTTTATTTACCCTTACAGCTCTATCCGGTTTATGGATGCGATTATTTTCGTTTTTTCCAAGCAGCACGATTCCATACACAAACGTTATGCATGCACATTCCCATTTAGCTATTTTGGGATGGGCATTTATCGGGGTTTTCCTTATTTTTTTAACGCTTTTTTGGAAATCCATCAGGCAAAAACGGCAAGCAATTGCACTGATGATAACCATTTTTATCACCTCGTTTTTAATGTTTACAGCTTTTATTTATCAGGGTTATGGGGTATATTCGATTATCATCTCAAGTATTCATATTTTTACCGAATACTGGGCTGCTCTATTTATATACCGGCAGCTAAAACAACAGAATAACCTGCCTAATACAAGCCGGTTATTTATCAACGGTTCATTAATTGCATTAATCATCTCGTCAATCGGTCCTTTTTCATTAGGATTTATTTCCGCAAATGGTTTAAGGAACAGTCCGATTTTTGATATGGCCATTTATTTTTATTTACATTTCCAATACAATGGCTGGCTGTACCTCGTATTGATTGGATTATTTATTATTGTCCTTCACCAGAGAAGGATTCATTTTCATCATTCACTGGTAAAAACAGGATTCTGGATTTATTTTGCCGCCCTGTTTCCGGGATATTTCTTATCGGTTCTATGGGGGGATCTGGGGAGCTATGGCAGCATACTGGCAACCATTGGCAGTATTGGTCAGTGGATTGGGGTGCTTGCTCTTGTTGTTGCCTTTAAAGGAATATGGTTACACCTTTATAAACAAGTCAACGAAATCACTATCGTTTGTTTATGGATAACCTTTTTCTTGTTAGTCGTCAAAAGTACGATGGAGCTCGGGCTGATTTCACCAACGATGGCAGAACTTGTTTATCAAACGAGAAGTATCATTATTGGCTATTTGCACTTTACCCTTTTAGGTTTCGTCAGCATATTTATCCTGACCCAATATCAGCTGGCACGAATTATAGAAACAAAGAAAATACTAGTCCAATCAGGGATTATTATTTTCCTTATCGGTTTTTTAGTAAATGAATTGTTTTTATTTGGTGATGGGTTAGCCCGCTGGTGCGGATTTGGATCTCTTCCCTTTTTTTCGCAAGGGTTGCTTGCGGCAAGTGTACTGCTGGCAATTGGTATTTTGATCATATGGTTATCTTTTTCCAGACAGAAAAAGCAAGCCGTATGAATGAATTTACTATATCCTTCATATATTTTTAGATAAGCATTGACTGGACAAGTTCTAAAAAATATATGAAGGAGGATATTTATGCAGCTGCAAGATTTAATTCAGGCGTATGAACAAGATCGCGGGCAATCTTACCAATCGATAAACCAGTTGCTGGATTTTTACCAAAAGAAATATATTGCTGGCGAAATTGATATCACAACCTACCAAAAAGTATTTCATTTTTTACATGACCAAGGTGCAACTTCTTCACATGAGTATGCTTTCTAGATACTAAGCTTACATATAAAAGCACCCGGATTCATATTCCGGGTGCTTTATAAGTTTAAGGTTGTATTGCTTCGTTCTTGCGCTGCTTCCGGCTTAACAGGACGACCGCCAAAATAAATAACACAAAAACACCAACGATCATGCCGATAAACAGCCAATTAAACCCGTTATCCTTCTCAACAACAAATATTTCAACCGATTCACGATCAATCCCGATTTTGTACTTTCCCTGTTCATTTTTACGAACAATGTTATCACCCAACAAACCGGTTAGCTGCATACCATCAGGAACATCGGTGACCGATACTGCTTTCGTGCCAGTATCATTATTGATTGCGATAAACATCGTTGTATCTTCATCAGATCGTTTAAACACACTCATTGCTCCGCTTGATCCTGCAAGTTCAAAGTCTCCATACGACAGGACGGGAAATTGTTTACGAATAGCTGCGATTTTATTAAAGTAGTCCTGTAAATCCTGGTCACTATTGTTAAATTGCACCAGCCGTTGTACCTCTTCCAACGATGCACCATCCATCGGTATTTCTGAGCCTTGATAGATTTGTGGTACTCCTGGCGCTGTATATAAGTAGACAAGTGCGATTTTCCACGTTGTTAATGGGTTTTGCCCACTTTCTACGATCTTTTGGGTAAAACGTTTGGTAAACTTATCATCAACATAGACTAAGCCTCCCCTTTTTCCGTTCGACTCCCATGTATGATAAAGCTCTTCAACCGGTGTTCCTGCATTGGTCAATACATCTGATATTGCCTTTTGCATTCCCGCATTTTCTATCAACGGGATACCCACGTTATCATATTCATCGGTTAGATCATTCTCATGTAAAACACTTCCAGTTAAATCAATATTTGGCTTAACGCTTCTCAGATGATCAACAAATTCCTGTAAGAACGGGAGTGGTGTTTGATCAATTGCGTGAAGATTGTAGCCATCAATATTTGCTTCTTCAAGCCAAAAGTCTGCAGCCTTAAAAAGCATATTCTTCACTTCTGTATTTTCCAGATTTAACGTTACTGCCTTATCCAGCCATACCGAATCCTTTACAGAAGTTGGGATCGTTTTATCGGCATCTTTTGCAAATGGGTGTGTCGGTGCAACATAATTCGGGACAAATTCCAGTATAACGTGCAAATCACGTTTATGTGCCTCTTCAACCAGCTTTTGTAAGTCTTCCATCGTGCCAAATTGCTCTTCAACCTCGAAAAAATTTTCAATCCAATAGCCATGGTAGCCTTCTCCTGCGTTTTCCATAATGGATGATATGGAGATCGTCGTAAAGCCCAGTTGTTTTATGTAATCCAATTTATCGGTAATCCCTTTAATATCGCCACCATGGTATGCTTCTGGGTCATCCACATTGACCTGATTACCAAGCTGCTGATCACCATTGTTAAACCGATCAACAAAAATCGTATATATCATTTCCTCCTGTATGGAATTATTCTCCTCTGCATGGATCGAATCCCCCCAGCAATAAAAAAGTGGGATGACAAGCAGTAGTGATACTAGCTTTTTCATATGTATTTCCTCCAGAATAGTAGTCGCCTACCTTTCATTATTCTCCTTTTCGGTCAATAGTCAACAATCCCGGCAACATTGTTAAAAATCATTCATAATACGGTGGTTGTTAACAAGCAGTAGTTCCAAAAAGGCAGGATTCAGTAAAATTAGTCCGAAAAACGGTCCGTGTTAGTCGAAAACAGTGTTTCCAATTGCTCATTTGGTGCAATGTGCTGTTTGGCATGGTTTACCGCAATTGGTCCTTCATTAAATCCACCAGCGATTAAATGCAATTTGTTCGGATAATACGCAATATCACCAACTGCAAATATTCCAGGAATGGACGTCTGCATTGTACTGTCGACTTTAATTACCCCATCAAACATGTCACAGCCCCATTCTGAAATAGTACCTAAATCGATTTCGAATCCATGATTGACAATAAGATCGTCAAGTGGGAGTATTTTCTGTTCACCTGTTTTGACATTTTCAATTGTAATTTCAGCTATTGCTTCTCCATTACCGGTCAACCCGGTAATGCTATACGGTGTAAAAATGTTTACGGATGAATGTTGCATTTTCGTTACACTACTTTCCATCGCCGGAAACGCATCTTTTCGGTAAACCACGCTCACCTCCGCGGCAATCGGTTCGAGCTCATTTGCCCAATCAATCGCTGTATTTCCACCACCAGAAATAATAACTTTTCTACCACGGAACCGTTCACGCTCCCGGACAAAATAATGTAAATTCGTTTTTTCATAGACAGGAGCTTCTGGTAATCCGAGCTTGATTGTTTTTAAAGCGCCAAAGCCTGTTGCCAGGATAATCGTCCGGGTATAGTGCTCTTCCCCGGTTTGTGTTCGAACTATAAAATTACCATTTTCTAATTTCTGTAAAGTGGTTGCCTGTTGCTCCAGGATTATCGTCGGATCAAACGTTTTCGCTTGTTCGATTAGCTGCTCCGTTAATCCTATCCCGGATATCTTAGCTATTCCACCGACATCACGAATTATTTTTTCCGGATAAAAATAGGGAACTTTTCCGCCAAGAAAAGGGAGAAACTCGATTATCTTTGTTTTCATTTCCCGCATCCCACTATATAATGCCGTAAACAAGCCAACCGGCCCGCCACCAATAATTGTAACGTCGTAAAGCTCTAATTGTTTTTCCATCCGCTTTATCCCCTTTATACTTTCTGGCTTGATGTTCGTCTATACCGGCAAAAATAGGTAATTTCTGTCCGGAGTGAAGGATTTACAGTCCAATTTAGATGAAATACTGCCCAAATCAGATCTAACATTGTCCAACCTTTCACCAGTACGCTACCGCTCTTGTCCCTACTTCGTTTTCATCAATAAATATACAAAATATGGTGTACTTAAAATAGCAACGACAATGCCGACCGGGATCTGTGTTGGTGTAAGCAGATTTTTCCCGATTATATCTGCTGTCATTAATAATAAGGCACCGACAAGTGTCGAAATCGGAATAATCAACTGATGGGTTGGACCTACAATTCGCCTCGCGATATGCGGGACTACAAGCCCGAGAAAGGCAATTCCTCCACCTGCAGCAACACAAGCACCAGCAAGCGCAACTGCTAGCATTAAAAGAATTCGCCGCTCATTCTCCACCTTTGAGCCAAGCCCCGCCGCTATCTCATCACCCAGATTTAACACATTTAAGCTGCGTGCCTTATGCATGGCATACGGAATTAAAATGAAAATCCAGGGCAATAAAGCAAACACAAAATTCCAGTCAGCATTCCATATATCACCCGACAGCCAAACGGTCGCCTGGCGAAAATCCTGTGGGTCCATTTTTAATTGAATTATGATTAATGCCGCACTAAAAGCAGCATTAACACCAATTCCTACTAAAATAAGCCGAATTGGATTAACACCATTCTTCCATGCCAAGGCATAAATCAATAGTGCTGCAAAAAGAGCTCCGATCAGAGCGAATAGTGGCATGATAAAAGCAGATAAGGTACTTCCCGCGTTTAATGTATCCTGGAAAAAAAAGATAAATAACACAACGGCAAGCCCTGCTCCCGTATTGATTCCCAATATTCCAGGATCAGCAAGTTCATTTTGCGTTACCCCTTGCAATATCACCCCTGACACAGCTAGTCCCGCTCCAATTAATAAAGCAAGAATGATTCCTGGCAACCGGAAATCAAATAGAACAAGCTCTTGTTTAGCTGTTCCGTAACCAAACAAGGTACGAATCACATCTAACGGTGCTATTTTAATAACCCCGATACTTAAACTAACAAAAAACATTACCACAATGAGCACGATTAATAGACCTATTAATGCTATAAAGCTTTTTCGTTTCAAGGTTTTCTCTGATGTCATGATTTACTCCCCCCACTGCCACGTGCTAAATATAGAAAGAAAGGTACACCAATGAGTGATGTAATAGCTCCTACCGGCGTTTCAAAGGGAGAATTAACTAAACGCGCTGTTACATCAGATATCACTAACAAAAGAGCGCCAAATATTGCTGAGGTCGGGATAATCCAGCGATAATCTGTGCCAATAATAAACCTGGTAATGTGTGGCACAATTAAACCAACAAATGCAATCGTACCGGCAATGGAAACAGCCGATCCGGTCAGGACTAATACAGCAATAATACCAATTACCTTCGTTACCACATTATTCTGTCCCAAACCAGTTGAAACATCTTCACCAAGGCTTAGCAATGTGATTGATCTAGCAATAAAAAATGCCAAAAATAAACCTGCTGCACCAGACAGTAGCAGGATGTGAATCGACGTCCAATTTACACCAGCTAGTCCGCCGGCAATCCAGAAACCCATTTCTTTTTCAAGCTGGAAGTGTAATGAAATAACGGAGGACAAAGAACTTAACATGGTTCCGATTGCTACACCAGCTAAAGCTAATTTAACAGGAGTCAGGCCACTTGTGGAAAAGGAACCAACCATAAACACAAGGACAACCGCTATACCAGCACCGGCAAAAGCTGCCATGGTATAGCCCAAATTACCTGCTCCCGGGAAAAAGGCAAGCATCATTACAAGCGTAAATGCAGCGCCATCGGTAACCCCCATGATGGATGGCGATGCCAAGGGGTTTCGGGTCAGTCCTTGCATAATTGCCCCTGATACGGCTAAAAACGAACCAACTAATGCTGCAGCAATCGCCCTAGGTAAGCGCAATTCCTGGATTACTTGATGAGAGGTGAGCTTACTCTCAAAGTGAAAAATGGCTTGCCAAACAGTTGATAGTTTTATATCAACAGCACCATAAGAAACAGATATTCCGATGGAAAAAACTAAAGCTAGTAATGCAACTACATTAATTGCTAATTTAAGTGCGTGCGAATTTTTTATCATTGAAAACATCATATTCCCCTGACTTTACTAAATGTGCTCGGCAAATCAATTTGATTGATAATCATAATCAATTAAAAGTATAATCGTAAACGTTATGTACTGCAATGATATTTGATCGAAGGATTCAACAATTAATTGACAATTCAATTGAAAATGATTATCATTACCGTTAGGGAAAACATTAAAAAGGAGAATTACATATATGAAACGAATCCCATCACGTCTTACCATCTTCGCCTTACTAGTTGTACTATCCATGATTATTGCTGCTTGTGGAAATAGTGCAGATGATAAGCAAACAAATGAGTCCAAAACGGAATCAGAGGGTAATACAGAGGTAACACTTGATAGTAAAATGGGTGAGGTAACCTTACCGGCAGACATCAAGAATGTCATTGCGCCGTATCACGAAGATGCTTTATTAGCATTAGGGATAACGCCCGTTGCCAAGTGGTCCATCGGTGAATCAATCCAAAATTATTTGGAAGACGAGCTCAAGGATGTACCGCGAATTGAATGGAACCTGCCTGTTGAGCAAGTGCTTGAGAAAAGTCCGGATTTAATTATCCTGGAAAGTAATCTTGACAGTTATGAAGGAAGCTATGAGGATTATCAAAAGATCGCACCAACATACGTTATGCCTGAAGAAGTGACCACCGACTGGAAAAAACAAATTGAAACGTTCGGAAAAATATTCCAAAAACAAGACAAAGCTACGGATGTTTTAAACCAGTATAAGGATAAGGTGCAAGACGCAAAAGCAAAGCTTACTGACGCAATTGGTGATCAGACGGTTGCTGCTATAATGGTCATGGGAGATAAATTTTATCTATTTGAGAAAGACCGTCATGTTGCTGACGTACTTTATTCCGATCTTGGATTGCAAGTGCCAGCATTAGTTGATAGTTTAGGTAATGCAAAAGCGCAATGGAATCCGATTTCCATCGAAAAGCTATCCGAACTGAAAGCGGATCATGTCTTTCTATTGGCTGAAGAAGGCGAGCAAGGAATGGAAACATTACAAAATAGTCAAGTCTGGCAAAATACGCCGGCGGCCAAAAATGATCATGTTTATACCCTGAACGACCCAAGCCATTGGACAAATAAAGGACTAATTGCATCAGAGAAAACAATTGATGATGTGTTAAAAGAATTGGTGAAATAAAAATAAAGGGCAAGTCTCCCAGAGGTAATGGGGGCTTGCCCTTTATAGTTTATGGCAATAAGCCGCCTGGCAGTCGACCAAATCCTAAAACCATTGTTAACAATACAGCGATTACCAATTGGATCCACCAGCTTTTGGTCGGCTCTTCCCGACCTGTTTTCAAGCTGATCATTTCCATGGCAAATATTGCCCAGATACCTGCAAGTCCTTTAAAGATGGCCTCTCCCATCATTGGACTTCCACCAAAATATTTTGCCAGCAATGCCCCGCCTGAATACAGGATCAGTAAATAATCCAGTCTTAAAATCATTTGAACAATTTTTGCACCCTTCGCCTTCCCTTGCTTATTGAGTATGACAACAATAATAAACAAGATAAAGGCCAATGCCCAAGCTGTTATGTGTAAATGTGTATTCACCCGAAGTTCCTCCTCAATGTTTTTCATACTGGCCAATTTATTTGCCTAATAAAGCTATCATATCATGTCCATCCAATAAATTCATTTGAAAATTATATGAACATTGCTAAGGGAAGTCAAACATACAGAAAACTGTTATAATGAAAAATGTATTGTATTTCACTTTAGAATTCGGAAAAACACGAACTTGCCGCTCAATTTAAGCAGCGTTTTTCCAAAAACCAGGAGGGATAAGATGGCACAATCAAGTCAACAAATTATCGATCAAACCCAGGAGTACGGGGCAAAAAATTATCATCCGCTCCCTGTTGTGATAACAAAAGCAGAAGGTGTTTGGGTAGAGGATCCAGAGGGCAACCGCTACATGGATATGCTAAGTGCCTATTCAGCAGTTAATCAGGGACATCGGCACCCGAAAATTATTGAAGCATTAAAACAACAAGCTGATCGCGTAACATTAACTTCTCGTGCCTTTCACAATGATCAGTTAGGCCCATGGTATGAAAAAATTTGCAAATTGACAAACAAAGAAAATGCCCTGCCAATGAATACTGGTGCCGAGGCTGTCGAAACAGCTTTCAAGGCTGCGCGCAGATGGGCATACGATGTGAAAGGTGTTGCAGAAGGCAAGGCCGAGATCATTGCCTGTGAAGGAAATTTCCATGGCCGTACCATGACAGCGGTTTCTCTATCATCAGAAGCAGAATACAAGCGTGGATTTGGCCCAATGCTGCCAGGGATCAAACTTATTCCATATGGCGATATTGAGGCATTGAAGGAAGCTATTAATGAAAACACGGCAGGCTTCCTATTTGAACCAATCCAGGGGGAAGCAGGTATCGTTATCCCGCCGGAAGGGTTTCTGAAGGAAGCATATGAAATTTGTAAAGCGAACAACGTACTATATATTGCCGATGAAATTCAGGCGGGTCTTGCTCGTACTGGAAAAATGTTTGCCTGTGACTGGGAGGACGTCACCCCGGACATTCTCATCTTAGGAAAAGCACTTGGCGGTGGTGTGATGCCAATCTCTTGCATCGTCGCCAACAAAGATATTCTTGGTGTATTTAACCCCGGATCACATGGATCAACATTCGGCGGTAACCCATTAGCATGTGCAGTCTCCGTAGCCGCGCTTGAAGTGCTGGAGGAAGAAAACCTGGCAGACCGTTCACTGGAACTTGGCAATTATATGATGGACGAATTGCGTAAGATTGATAACCCAGCGATTAAAGAAGTTCGCGGCAAAGGACTATTTATCGGCGTTGAATTAACGGAATCTGCCCGTCCATATTGCGAGGCGTTAAAAGAAAAAGGATTGCTATGTAAAGAAACACACGAAAATGTAATTCGCTTTGCACCTCCACTTATTATTAAAAAAGAAGATTTGGACTGGGCGATTAAGCATATTAAAGAGGTTTTAGCAGAGTAATAGGTGACAAGGCTTTCTATTTGGAAAGCCTTGTTTTGTTGATGCTGCACAGTTTACTGTCTACAACTTGCATAGCTATTCACTAGACAACTGTTCTTTTCGGACCTTTTTCAGTGGCTGCCGCTGCCAATATGTTAAACTCCGCCAAATCCATTCCAATGGACCAAACAGAAAATGGGAAAACCACCATCTGCTCACAAAAATTTGACCAACGAAAACGATCACAACAATCACCACGCTAACACTTGGGCGGATTGACCCATACAACCCAAACCCGACTCCATAAAAGAGGATAAAACAGATAATCGACTGTGTTATGTAATTGCTTAGTGACATGCGACCAACATATGTTAATGGTTTCATTAGTTTCATACCCGTTTTAGTTTGGGTTAGCAACACAATCGATAGGACATAAAATAATGCGGATGCTGTTCCGCCAATATTATCCTGAATATACGAAAACCATGTCGGATTCCCGTACGCATACGGCCCCATTTTTAACACCAGGAAAATAACAAGACTTATAACCCATGCCGTAACAAGCAGACTTTTGTTTTTATCAGGCTGATGCAGCCAGCGTTTCCGGGCGATAAACATGCCGAAAAGGAACAACGGTAATAATGTTGTTGCTAACATAAAGTACGAGAATATGCCATTTGCGTAAAACCAGTCTTTACTATTCTGGCCGAGAATAACAAGCAAATTACTGCTGCTATAATGCTCTATCGCCAAATAAATGGCAGCAACATCATAATAATCCAAATAATCCCTAAAGGCATATAAGAAACGGGAATAGACATATGTACTACCACCTAAAATCAGCACTGCCCAGATTACCATTGTTTTGTTCGAACGATTGATAAATGCCGGCAGAAACAGCCCGATAATGCCATATGAAAGTAAAATGTCTCCGTTCCAAATGAAAAAAGCATGAATCACACCGAAACAAATCAGGATAAAAAGTCTGCGAAACAAAAATGGACCGACATCAATATTTTTTTCCACAAGTCGTTCCTTCAACATTTGAAAACCAAATCCAAATAATAGGGAGAATAACGTGTAAAAACTAGCCTGAAAGAAAATATCGATTATCTCCATCGTATAGCGGTCAATCGTCTGAGTCCACGTATCCTCTGCTCCACCATACAAAAAATATGGAGCGGAAAATGCTCCGATGTTCACCATAAATATTCCAAATATCGCAAATCCGCGAGCGGCATCGACCCATTGCAGGCGACTTGCTTCTTTTATTGGAGCAGCTTGACTGTTCATCTCCCACCCCCTCCCTCCTAATTATATATTCGCTGCTGCTCGCTGTACTTCCTTCCCTGTTTCAACAATTTAGGAAAATCACATAAACTATAGAACAAAGGCGCAAGCGCCCGGTTAGCGGCGTATGTGCTGCGCCCGCGCAACGTGGGTGGTTCGGTGTTGTTGCGCAAAGCAGCGGTCTTAACCGAACAATCCTACCGTAGGAGATAAAGGAAACATGCCCCTGCAAAAGGGGTATGCCGACGTTGGACGCAAAGTCCGCTTTTAGTCGGCCTTCCTTCTTACCCGAGTGGATGTTGACTTATCGTACGGAGGCGGGTGTTGCACTAGCCGCTGGGCGCTGGAGCCGGACGTAGCCTTTCCAGATAATAAATTAATATAGCTAATTTTCAATTTTTTTCATTAATAAAGAAGGGGGACTATCAATGCCAGCAAAAGTAGGTGCAGTTAAAGTCATAACAGTTGCTTCGTCCAGTATTTTTAATATTGGCGACGTATATTCCATGTGCCCGGAAAGCTCGGCAAAAACTTATGCTGGCGGCGGTTCCTTTAATACAGGTGACGGCATTCGGGTAAAACTTGCCAATTCGCATACGTATGTTCATGACAAAGATTTTATTGACCAGCCAGTTGAGTAATTAACGGAGTGAGGAATATGAATATTACGATTCATCAGTCCATCCATATTAATATCATCAAAATCGGTTCAATTACAAATTCTTCCGTTTTACAAATTGGCAGTACTGGCAGTATCCAGTCACAAGCAGATATCCACAATACCGGAGGATACACCGAACCGGCGGCAGAAGCTGAAGCAGTTAGAAATATAACTTCCCCATTAATTCCGCTAGCACCAGAGACGAGGAAGCACAACTTTTAAAGAGCCGCATACAATAATCATGGGCCCTAGCCTATTTTAAAAGCGCTAATTGATCTATCAGGTATTTAGGGGGACTTTTTCATGAACGGAAATGAATGGACGAATTACTTTTACGACCTCCATCAGCATATGAAAGAACAAGATAAGAAAATAAAAAAATTGGAATCAAGGCTAAATCAAGTGGAACAGATCGCACAGGAGAAAAACAAAAACACAATCGAGAAAATCGAATATAATTTTGATCAGCTAAAAATTGAGCGACTTGACGGGACACTGCATATCGGGCTGACACCAAGTGACTTGGCGAACATTGATGACCTTGGAATTAACCAGGCAAACCAAGCAAACCAGGGCGACCAGGTTGGTGTCGAACAGCCAATCAAGCAAACGTTATTAACTGATTTAAGCCGGTATCTCAGCAAAGAGGGACCGACACTTATCCAGCATTTAGCTGAACAATATCGGAACCCTGTTGATAAAGGATTCCAATCCATCATGCTCCAGGATATTGAAAAACAACTTCCCCATCGGATTGCTTTTTACGAGCAAGAAGCAAGAAAAAACAATAAAGTAGTTTCAGAGGATCAATTAACGGCCTACATTACGGAGCAAATTAAACAAGAAATTTACCAATCGCTTGTTTCCTATATGCAAGGAAATGAACAAAAAGGAGAAGATCAATGAATCTGGAAGTTCATAACTGGGGATTAAACGTATGTAATGTGGAAATTGATGCCATTACAGCCTCATCCGTGTTTCTGATCGGTGATAATGATGAAATGATCCTTTCATCATTTTTCGATACCCCACCTGAAGCTTTCACGGTTGGAGCGATTGTTCCATTAGCGCCATAATAAAGCAGACTAAACAGATTTCTGAAAAGGTGATTCAATTGGAAAAAAGGACTGCATGTGTAAAAAATGTCGAAGGTGCTTCCGTTGCCTTTAGTTCCATTTTAGCAATCGGCGATACGGAATTTTCACGGCCAATTTCAAGGGTGATTGCAGTACAAAAAGAAGGGGCTGTGTTCACTCCTAAAGACGATGTCCCATTTACAAATTACGATTTATTTACTCGGCCTGCCAAGTGGCTGAATAAAAGCAGTAACGTAAAGCAGCGAATCTATCATCATGAGCCATCTATCCATGTACAACAGGCTCAATTCATTGGGGTTGATACTTCTTCTATCTTTCAAATCGGCAGCATTCATAAACTATCTGCCGAGGCTCGAATAAAACATTTCCGGATCTTGCGTGAAGAAGATGTTAGCCCTGCACAAAGCACATAAAGGATTCATAGTTTATCCTAGGAAGAAAAAAACCCAGGAAGGTGTAAAAATGCCATCTATTGTAGGTCCGCTAAAAGTAAACAGCATTGATGGTGGGGTTGTTAATTTTGGAGATTCCTTTTACCTGTCTCCCAAAAGCACATCAAAAACAAGCTCTGGTTCCGGTTCGTTCAACACAGGGGACTTTATTTGTACCAATACAGGTATTAGCTCGACAAACCCATTTGATCAGGATGCATACGACCAAATTATATCTGCAAATGCATAGGGATCGGTCCTCCGCAAATCTAATCCAAAATCGCGGAGGGCGGATTCTTTATTCATAGGTTGATTGATCGGTGAAAATGAACTGGATACCATAAATAATCATACACGCCGCCATCGCAAGTGACCCCCAGCCAAGTGTTTTTTGATCGACCTCCAGGTAGTTGTTACATATTTGTTCATCCGTACCAATATACAAAACTGCCATTAATGAAAAAATAAGCATAATAAATACGTAAATAAATCCTTTTCCGAAAGTACTGAGCTTCTTCCAACTATCACGTAGGGGAACCCCAGCTAAAAATGGCAAACTAATAAATTTAAATATCTCGACGACCTGAATCGTAATTGCCTCATCCATCGCCCGTGGTATCATCCAATAACTCCAAACGATAAGGAAAAGGAGAAGCCCTGGTACACCATTTTGATTCCATTTGGCAAAAAAGCGTGGAAAGCGGAGTTGGAAAAATTGCGCCATAAGAAATCCGGAAAAAACGAGCAGCGGCATTTGGGTATGCATATGAACAATCATAATCGACTCAAGCAAATTCGCAACAGGCGGCAGGATCAAAAAAATATATAACAATAAACCATACATTGCCTGTTTCATTTGTCAGCCCCCCGTTTCATTACCAAGCATCGCGATAACGGTATCTGCAGCATCTTCTATTTTCGTATAATCCAGTATCTCCATTAAATGACCTTGCTTACCTATTAAATAGAATGCCGTATTATGAGTGAAATTTCCGTTCCCATCAGGAATGACAATGACACCTAATCTCTTTAATAATGAATCCAACTCTTTCTTATCATTGATCCGTGCCATTCGCCAAGTCTCACCATCACTGCCGAAATAGGTTTGATATTTCGCTAACGTTTCCGGATTATCCCGCTCCGGGTCAAAACTGATACTTAAGAAAAGGATATCCTTGCCAATATATTTTTTCGGAATCGCCTCATAAACATCAGCCATATTCATTTCCAATTGCGGACACACGGTGGTGCAGCTTGTATACATAAACGTTAGAAACACAAATTTCCCCTCGGCAAACTCATCGAATGAATATGTCCGTTCCTGACTGTCCTGTAATGTCACATCAGGGAAAACTGGCTTATCTTTTAACAATTCATATGTTCTCGCACTTTCCGCAGTAAACGCCCTGAACCCATCTGTACCAACGTAAAATAATGCACTTCCAAATATGATGACTAGTATAATAGCTAACGTATTACGCCAATTTTTCATAAACGATCACTTCCTTATCTAGCAATCAGATGACAAAAGTCGGAGGTCAGATTTAGATATAATGAATTTACCGATCTCTTTTCTCTGACTTCCGACTTCTGTTCACTGGCCTCTGAACTTATACAGTAATCAGGGGCCAGAATTCGGAGGCAAGATTTGCATGCAATGAATTCGCCGATCTTCTTTCTCCTGCTTCCGACCTCTGGCATCCCACCTCTGCTTCACCATGTCTTGATCGGTGGTGATCCTGGAGGTGCATTTACAATAAAATCAACAACAGGTACGACATACGCCATCGCAACAACCATTAGCATCAGGACAATCCATAACCCCCAGCGTTCCATCCAAATTGGCGTTGGCAGTGCATCGTCTTCCGGTTCACCGATTGGAAATTCAGTCTCTCCTTTTGGTGCAAAAAACATCATGTTAAATACGGCGTAAACTTGAATAATTACCCCGATTAGCAATAACGTCGCGCCAATCCCCATCACATATTCATAAGGAACCCAGCTTAATGCTGTGTTATGATCCCCGTATGTGGTAAAAGCTGTACGCCTTGGATCACCAAGGAGCCCTACTAGATGTTGGGAACCAGACATGAGAATCATTCCGACCGTCCAAATGATCGTTTGAATGACACCAAGCTTATTCATTTGTGGTGTTAGCTTGCGTTTTGCTAAATACGGGATCAGCCAATAACAAATTCCAAAGAATGTTAGAACAACTGATGTCCCGACTGTCAGGTGAAAGTGTCCTACTACCCATAATGTGTTGTGAATAACCTGGTTCATCTGGTTGCTCGTATTTACAATACCACCAGCTCCTGCAGGAATAAAGGCGATCATTGCAACCATCGGCGCCAGGAACCGAACATCGCCCCATGGCAGTTTTTTGAACCATCCCAGCAGCCCTTTTCCACCTAATTTCCTGCCAGCCCGTTCAAATACGGCAAACATAGCGAATGCAGTCATTAGAGAAGGAAACGCAATTGATATACTCATAAATACATGTAAAAACTTAACTGATTCCGAAATTCCCGGATCAATGATCTGATGGTGGAATCCTCCAGGTATATTAAGAATCACTAGTAAAACAACTACCAGTCTTGCTAATTTGTCACTAAACACTCTTCCGCCGATAATCTTTGGTACTACGACATACCATGCGGAGGTTGCTACAATATACCAAATGTTTACTAATGTATGACCAAAGCTCCAGAACAATGTACGACTAACCATTACATTGATCGTTTCTTTCCAGCCCAATGACCAAGGAATAAGCGTTAAAACTTCGGTGGTTACACCAAGACTTCCAAAAAACCATAATACAAAGACGCCCATAGCGAAAAATGCCAGTAATGGAGTTACCTCACCGCGATGATTTTTCCGCCAGTGGTTATAGTTGATAAACACCCCAAAACAGCACGACCATATTCCAAGTACAACAAACACTAATCCAATATAAAACACCGGTGATGCTGCAAGCGGCGGGTAAAACGTATATAAAACAGACGCTTCATTTGCCACAATCGTGATGACTACTAATGCTACACCAATTAGCATGAGGACAAATCCAGTCCAAGCCATTTTCCGGACTTTTGGCAGCAATCCGCCAAGTGTATGGGAAACCCCTGCATATAAATAACCGATTGTAAATGTTGACGTGAAAATAAGAATGAGTAAAATTCCATGTGCTGTTAACACTTGATAATAGTTCAGCCAAGCTGGCAATTCCAGCAAACCGGAACGCTCAAGCCCTTGCAATAATCCTAAAATACCGCCAACAAGCAAGGTGATGAAGGATACGGATAGGTATGCTTTTGATAGTTTCGCGTCCTTGAGATTGACACCTAATGCTCTGTTCGCTTTCTCCCGTAATGTTGATTGAATCGCTTGTTCCATTTCAGTTCCCCTCCTTTACTTCACGGTAATTGTTGTAGACATCATCTGATGTCCTGTGCCACAATATTCGTTACATAAAATTAAATAGTTTCCCGGCTTATCAAATGTGTGTGATATTTTTTGAATATGTCCTGGCATTACCATTGCATTCACATTTGTTTCAGCAATTTGGAAGCCATGTGTCACATCCTTTGACGTCATAGTAAAGTTCACTTTTGCCCCAGCTGGTACTTCAATATTACCTGGGTTGAAACCAAATGCCTGTAGTGTCATGACTACTTCATATTCGTTTTCACCAATTTTCTTTACTCCCGGATCGTTAAATGGTGCAATCTGATCTACTTTTTGCGGATCAATCGTTTCTTTTTCACTTGGCGGCCCCATACCTAATGCAAACGTTTGATAGCCGACAACCACCATAAAAATGATTAAAATACCTGCACTTAAGGTGAGCCAAATTTCCTCAAATTTATGCATGCCCTCTCCCCCCTATAATCTAGTCATATATAACCAAAATACCGCTACCCACATTATGACGATCACAGCACCGACGATTCCTGTTGACACCAACGTGCCTTTTAACGATTTTACGTCATCTGCGCCCTCTTGCTGTTTGGAAATATTCGCTTTGGTTGTGTTCATTTCCAACCCTCCCTGGTTCTGACTATTACACTTACATCTTATTAGGGAAGTGCTATGCAAGAAGTGAAATAAATCACGAGCAACTGTGATTTTTATTACAGTTATAGGGGGAAAAATTAGCAGCAGCGGGTTCCCACTGTAACGATATTGGGGCAAACCACTGGTATAGAAAGGTTTACGCGTTGTTAACACCAGTTATAAATTGCAACAAATCCGTCACAATCCAATAAGAAAAGCGCAAGCGCCCGTTTAGCAACGTACAAACTGGAGCACTCCGCAATGAGATAAAGGAAACACGGTGAGCTGGAAGCGAACCGATGTTGACTTATCGTAGTGAAGGAGTGTGAAGTTTGCTAGTTGCTGGGCGCTGGAGCTGGACATGGCCAACTCTGACGTAAGCAGAATAGAACCTAAATTTTTATACTTTCTTTACCTAGAACAAAGGTGACAAGTTTTAGAAGCAAGGTGTTTCATTGGGAATCAATGGCTGTTCGTTGGCACGCGGGAAAAACCTTGTATCCATTTTACCTGGCGTGACAGTCAGGCAAACTTATTCGATTTGATTCACTTTCTGTCTGTCTTTTACATACGTTAATATATATCGGTTTAAGGAAAAGAGTTGGCTAGTGGAGGAATATCCGGGACTCATTCATATTTCTTAACCGCAAGTAGACCTATTCCATAATGGAATAGGTCTGTTTATTGTTCAGTAATGATGTATGGCTGCTCTCCCAGGTTTGGCATGAATACAGGTTTCTTCTTGTCTCAACTCGTCCTGTTTTATTGTCCGCACCCTCCTGGGGAATGTTCACGCACCTAATTTCATTGCTTGCTCACATCCCATAATCACGGTGCTTATTCGCCAGTGGCATCCGGTACTTTAACCACCAGCTGTTTAGCAAAGAAATAGAGGTATGTCTCTTTTACCGGCTGGTGCCAAATTGTTTCAATTGCTTGCCGGTACAGGTTCATTTGCGTCATGTATCTCTTCTTAAGTTTGCTGGTAACCTGTTCTGTTACTTCTCCATCAATGGCATCTGTCTTATAATCCAAAATAATCCAGCCGTCATCTTTTGGAATAATACAGTCGATCACACCTTGAACCAAAACGTGTTCGTCCGTTTCACTTGACCAATCCGGATAAACCTGACTAGCCGGCAAAGACAGACTAAACGGGACTTCCCGGTATAGCTCGGGAGTGGAAAGCATGTACTTGCCAATTTCGGTTGTAAAAAACTGAGCTATAGCGCTAAAGTCAATGACCGCCGCTTTATCGTTTGTCAGTATTTCTTTCTCCACGAGGATTTCTGCAAACTCCTCAACCTCTTCAGCTGCTAATGCCTTGTCCAAAGGAATATGCTGCATCACCGTATGCATTACCGTGCCACGTTCGGCCGCTGAGATAGTTTGTTCCTGCTGCATGAATTTAGGACGTGTGACGATTGGTGCTTGAAATGTTTGGACAAGCTGTTCATCGCTGTATTCGTCTTTTATTTCCCGCTGCCGCTTTATTTCGGTAACAGTTTGTTTAGCCCGGGCCGTTTGGGCCTGCTGGAACGGGTACTGGAATGACAAACGTCGGTTAACGGCTTCGGTTAATCCAGCATCCGCTAATAGCAATGGCTGCCACTCGATTATATTTTCCTTCAGTTTGGCGTCCGCTTCCACCTTTACCTCATCTAAATTAGCATATTCACTGCCATGAACAATGGAAACGTTCCATGCCGATGGATCAACCTTAATTTCATCCAAAACAGCATCACTTAATTCCTCTGTTCGTAATGCAGCATTTTTCTGGTGACGAAGCAGCGCAGGACCAACCCAATCCAAATATGTTTTTGCTTCCATACGATAGTGTGCTGGTAAAACCCATTCACCATGATCGATCATCTTTTGCCATTTTGCTTGTTTCTTCTCAAAGGAAGCGACATTGGCGACCATTACCAGTTTTTCTTTTGCGCGTGTCAGAGCAACATACAAAACCCGCATTTCTTCTGCCAAAAGCTCTCGCAATTTCTCTTTTTGGAAAGCATGAAAAAGCAGGGTCGGATATGTAATCCGTTTTACCGGATCAATATATTTACTGGCAAAACCAAGATCCTTGTGCAATAAATAGCGTTGTTTGAGATCCTGCATATTAAATTGTTTATCCATTGCACCTAAAATAACAACCGGGAATTCCAGTCCCTTGCTTTTATGAATTGTCATGATCCGGACAACATCTTCCTGCTCACTAAGCGCCCTTGCTGCACCTAGGTCTTCTCCACGCTCTTCCATCCGCTCAATAAAACGCAAAAAACGGAATAATCCCCGGAACGATGTAGTCTCATAGCCACGGGCACGGTCATAAAGCGCTCGCAGGTTTGCCTGGCGCTGCCGTCCACCTGGCATACCGCCGACAAAATCATAATAGCCAGTTTCCCGGTAAATTTGCCAGATCAGCTCCGATAATGCTCCCTGCCTTGAGGCAACACGAAACCGTTTAAGCTGCTCTAAAAAGTTGTTTATTTTTACAGCAGTCTCTCCTGTTTCCTGGCGATTAAACTTTTTCAAGGCATCATAGTACGTATGCCGCCTGTCTGCCAGGCGGATCCTGGCTAATTCCTCCTCGTTCAGTCCAACAATCGGAGACCGCAATATCGATGCGAGCGGAATATCCTGTCTTGGATTATCAATGACCTTCAGAAAGCTCAGCATAATCTTCACTTCAATTGCTTCAAAATAGCCAGTGGAGAGCTCGGCATAAACCGGGATACCTTGTTTTTTCAGTTCATCAACAATTGTTGGCGCCCATGTCATCGATCGTAATAAAATTACGACATCACGATATTGGATACCCCGTTGTGTTTGGGTTGCTTTATCGACAACCTTTAGTGGCGGGTTGTCCTTTTGCCCAATCCAGCCTTTAATCTTTTCGGCATATGCTCGTGCTTCAAGTTGCGCTTTTTCCAGGTCTTGATAATTTTCCGGTTCATCCTCCTGTGTTTCATTTTCTTCCGGTGCTTCACGGTCAATGATTAATAGCTCCGGTTCGGATTCTTGAAAGTCAAGTGAATCGTACATGTGGTTTGCATAAATTAACTCGGCATCCTGATCATAATTAATCTCTCCTACATTTTCATCCAAAATTTGTCGAAAAATATAATTTGCACCAATTAACACCTGTTCACGACTGCGGAAATTACTTGCCAGGTCAATCCGTAATCCGTTCGTTTCCGGTTGGGCGAAACGTTTGTATTTGTCAATAAACAAGGACGGCTCAGCATGTCGGAAACGATAGATGCTTTGTTTCACATCACCAACCATAAACATATTCCCTGAACCGTCCTGATCACTGATCAACGACAAAATTGTCTCCTGCACCAGATTTGTATCCTGATACTCGTCCACCAATACTTCGGTAAACTGCTTTTTAAAATGGTTGGCTACAGTTGACGGCACAGGATAATCATTCCCCATTGAGGTATCGCTTAACAGTTCGAGACAATAGTGTTCTAGATCGGAAAAATCGACAATCGCTTTTTCCCGTTTTTGCTCGGTAAATCGTACTTTAAATTGTTTGACAAGCTCCGTCAGCTGTTTAATGACAGGGGCAAGCTCCCGCATATCGGCAATATGACCCGAAAGATCACGGGTAAACCAGTTTTGTTTCATATCATTCCAGCGTTTTTTGTAGCTGTCTCTGAGCATCTTGACCTTATTTTTCTTCGTTTCGTCACAATCGACTTTTTTCCTGGATAGATTGGCAAAGGTGCTTTGTTGCATGTAAGCTTGCAGGTTGTCCCATGATTCAAGCTGTGCTAATGCTTCTTCCAGGTTGGCCAAATCGGCGGCAATTGCTTCAGCATAATGGTATGGACCATCATTTTCTCTCGTCAGCCCAAGAGCGAGGCTCGTTTCTTCCTTCATTGCGGCAAGTTGGCTGCTTACTTCCCGCTTCATGATCGAAAGCCACGGCAATTTGGCTTCTGTCCATCCGTCTTTGACGTCGTATGTTTCCGCCAGACGATCAAGCCAGCGCTCCGGGTAAGGATTTTGCATCGCAAATGTATACAGGTCAAGTACGAGATTCTCCACATCTATATCACTGCGGTCGCTGGAAAAACGATCGACAACAGCAAAAAAGTGACCTTGTTCATCACCTTCCTTGCCATACCATTCCTCAAACAGATCAGCAATGACTTCCTGTTTGATTAAATCTGCCTCCATATCATTGGCAATCCGGAAGCCTGGATCAATATCAAGCAAATAGGCATATTGTTTCACCACATCCAGGCAAAAGGAATGTAATGTTGAAATCGAAGCTCGCTGCAACAGGGACAATTGTTTTTTTAAATGGTTTGATGCTGGGTTTTCGGCAAGTGCCCGTTCCAATGCCAGCCCAACACGATTGCGCATTTCCTGTGCGGCTGCATTTGTAAAGGTAACGACTAGCAATGTATCGATGTCAACCGGATTGTCCTGTTTAATTAACTTCTGAATAATCCGTTCTACAAGTACGGCAGTTTTTCCCGATCCAGCAGCTGCCGCAACCAGTACATCACTTCCATCTGTATAGATAGCCTTATGCTGCTCGTTTGTCCAATTCACCATATTATACTCCCCCGTCTTTCCGCAGTTTTTCGATGATGTCGTCTTCTTTCATTTCGGTTAGCTTGCGGAAATTATTCTCGTCCAGACTCGGGTCAAATTGACAGACGGAGCTAAATGAGCAAAATGTACAGGCGTTTTTCTGTTTATGCTGATACGGGTTTAAGTGGACGCCACCTTCCGTCATATCAATACCCGCATTAATCATTAACTGTTGAATATGACCTTGGAGGATTTGAAATGTTTCCTGGTCCGCAACATGAGAGCTTGCATAAAATCCCCCATTTTTCTTTACCCCTGCTGGGACAATTTGGCTTGTCCCCGATTCCAGTGATGTATCCATCATTTTTACCGTGTCTTCATTAGCGAGAAGCAATCCCTGCATTTTATATTTTTTAAAAAGTTCATTGTCAATATCCTGATCATTCATGTTTTGCTTTGCCGAAATCATTGGATTATGCACATGGAAATAAAGTACTCCCGCTGGCGTTGCTTTGACTCCAAGCCATTGCTCCGACTGTGACAGAACAACATCCAAATAAGCGAGCATCTGCAATGTGAGGCCGTAATACACTTCAACAAGATTTAACCCCTTTGCACTTGATTTATAATCGATAATCCTGAGAAACAGGTTTTCCTGATTGATAGCCTTGTCAACCCGGTCAATTCGCCCGCCAAGCATTAATTCAAACCCATTGGCAAGCGGCAATCTGACCGGTTTCAGTGTTTGTTTTTCTCCAAAACCAAGCTCCAGACCAATTGGTGAAAAATTGCTTTGGCGCGCCTGTTCACTTAAAACATATGCAGCTCTGGCAATAACCTCCTCCAGTTTTTGCTGTATATAGTGATACCTGTTCGAACTGTGCAAAATCTGATGCTGTAAAATCGGTGCCAATTTCGTTACCGCTTTTTGCGCATAGGTGGCAGTGTCGATTTTGCTTAATTGGGCAAAATCTTTTCCTTCAGCTTGAATCCATTCGGTTATTTTTTTCAATGCCTCATGAAAAAGCTGGCCAATATCAGGTGCATCCAATTGGTATGTTTTCCGCTCATCAAGTCCTAAACTGTACTTAGCAAAATGCTGATAGGAACAGCGATAATACATTTCCATTCTTGACACACTTGCTTTTACTTGCTTTGGATACAATTTTTCCGTTGTTCGTTTTGATAGATTGACCGGTTTATTCTGGTAATACAAGCTTTGCAAAATCGTATAAGTTGTTCCGTATTTTTCACTTGTTTTTATATACCAATTGAGCACATGCCACCAGATCGGCTGTACCGGGTATCCCTTCCGATGACGGGCAAGCTGGGCTGTTAACGCTGACCTTGTTTTAATTGGTGTCGTAATAAACCGGTCAGCCTCCACTAGTTCATCGGGATCCTGAAGCAGCAGGTGATCACAGCAGGCAGGAAACAAATCCTCCATCCGTTTAATCAATTGTGAAGGCATTTTCGCTTTCCCATCCTCATCACTCAGTGGATAACTGATCCATAGTTGATCACTTACTGCAGTAAACGCAAGATACATGTAAAACCAGTCATCCAGTAATTGCCGCTTACTGCTTTCAGCCAACCGTAAGCCATGCTCTGCCAGGAGTTCCCGTTCTCTTTCATTAATCATCCCGTCAGCTTGTGGCTTCATTGGCCAAACACCATCATTTACGCCTAGCAAGAATGCACATTTCATCCCGCTAATCCGCGAACGATCAATAGTTCCAACGATAACATGATCGATGCTTGGCGGCACATGGGCAAATTTCAGCGAATCAAACCCGGCATCAAGTGTCGAACGAAATGTTGTTAGATCCATCGTTTCATCCCCGATGATTTCGACCATTTCGTCAAGCAGCTGAACGACCGCATTCCACACTTGTTCCTGCTCACGACCTTTTTCAATCTGTCCAGCATCATCAAACACATCACGCATTTGTTCAAGGCGCTGCGGGACATGAAGCTGTTCCATCCATTGAAACAAAACCTGGCACATTTCCTTTACTGTACCCGCTTGCCGGATTTGATCATCAAACGGTTTTAATGCCCTTGCCACTTGTTTGCGGTATGCATTAATCCGCTGCTGCATTTCTTTTTCGCCATCTGTTTGGGCAGTTTGATCAAACCCGCGAAACCGCTGGAATATCCAATCTTTATCACTCGTCCAGCGTGTTCGTGAACGAATCCCGTATTCCAATACATAATTTTCCAATTCATCAATCGCATCGTCCGTTAAAGGGTATCGTTTATCCGAAACAGGAATAAAGCCTGTCTTCAGCACGCGAAAAATAGCATCATAGCGCCAGTTCCCCTCAACAATATCGAAAGCGGAACGGATCAGCTCTATCAGCGAATGATTCAGCATTGTCCGTTTTTCATCGATAAAAACAGGAATACCGTAATCCTCGAATATCGTAGCAATCAAGTCATGGTAATTTTCCGATTGCCTGATAAATATCGCGATGTCCCGATAACGGTAATGTTCTTCCCTTACAAGCCGAATAATTTCCTGAGCAGCTCCTTCGACTTCTGCCCGTGGATGGACAGCCTCAGCAATTTGAATCGGTACATCACCATGAAATTCAGGGGCGGGTCGCACATCAAAATTTGCTTCCAAATGGAGAAAAGCAGGATTATCTCTAAATCTGCCATGTGCTGGACGCAATACAATTGTGTCTTCAACAGCAACCTGATTTTCTCTGGCAATTGTCCGGAGTAATTGGTAGGTTTCCTTCGTCTGATAAAACAAATCCAGTTCAGAAACAGCGGTATCTTCCGGGTCATCAATGGTCAGAGCAATCGTAACATGGCTTGCCTTTTTCATTAATGCCTCGACTACGAAGAGCTCCTGTGGTGTAAAGCGGTGAAACCCGTCGAAATAGATATCCGCTTTATCCAGAAGTGAGGCTTGTCCTGCTTTTTCCGCCAGCAATTGCAATTGATCCTCACTATCAATATATTTATCTTGCAGCGTAATGGATAATTTTTCGTATAAATAAGTTAAGTCCTGAAGCTTATTCGTTAATGCCGCTTCACCAGGTTCTTTATGTGTAAACTGATTTATTTGCTCTATTTCCATTTTCAGCATTTCGGGGGTAATACTATACCGTTTAAATTCGGTAATTATTTTTTCCAATTGCTCCAGAAATCCTTGCTTTTCCATTGCTTTTTGAAAAACGTTCCATTCCGATTGTTTTTCTTCTATAATCTTTCTTAGCATCATTTGCATACCCGTTGAACTAATAAACTGCCTTGTTCCCCCGCCAGTTTCCTGTAAAACCCGCCATGCTAGCCGGGAAAAACTGACAACATTGGCACGCGTACTGCCATGGATCGTTTCATCACGAAACAATGCATATTCCTGCTGAAACGTCATTTGATCCGGAACAATGTAAAATATTGGTGCACCTCGTGGATCTTCTTCCAGCTTTTGTTTGATTTCGTCAAGTATTCTGCCGCTTTTCCCTGTACTAGCCTTCCCCAGTAAAAATCGTATCCCCACTGTAAAAATCCCCCTAACATGGCATCTATTTTAAATCGTCTTATTCTCACCAAAAGACATTTTCCATCAAAAAATAAAGCTTCTTTCCTATTTTATCAAAGAAAGAAGCTTTATTATACTCTCAGACTTAGACTGTAACTTACTTGTGAAAGAACTCCATAGTGTGCTTCCATGGATAACTAGGTATTCATGTTTGGCCACGTCCAGCTCCAGCAGCGGCTAGTGAAACATTGCTGAATTAACCAATCCACTATCCTAATATATTTTTATGCCAAACACTAGAATCGGGCAATTCAATAACGGGTTATACATTTCAGCCATGCTCCACTAGTGTGCTTCCGCCTTTATTTTCCCAAACTGAAACTTGCCTGTGACAGTGGCCAATATTTAATATCTACCTTGCCGACAAGCTGTTCAACCGAAATAAAACCGAATGATCTGCTGTCAAGGCTATTATCCCGATTATCACCCATGACAAATAATTTTCCTTCTGGCACCTTGCTAGCTCCCGTTATTTCCTGTAATGCAAAATCTTTCGTAAATGGTGTCGCTTCGTTTACATCTCTAAATGGCTCAAGAAAATTTTCTTCTACATATTTCCCATTAATATACAGCTTATCATCTTGATAGACAATTTCATCTCCAGGCAAACCAATTACCCGTTTCACATAATCGTTCTGCTTATTTGCATGAAAAACGATAACATCAAAACGATCAACATCTTTTAAGTTATAGACTACCTTATTAACCATTAGCAAATTTCCATCGTTTAGTGTCGGTTCCATTGATTCACCATCAACAACATAGCTTGCAAACAATACAGTCCGGAAGATGATCGCTAAAACGATGGCAAAGAAAATGACCGAAATAATTTTACGGTAATTTAATCTTTTCATTGTCTTTCCTCCAGGGTTATTCTCTTTTACATCATACCCTGTTTTTGTCCTGTTTAATCACCGTTATGCTGCGATGCATCTCTTTCCTCCGCTCTTCTTTGCAACCTTTTTTCAATATATTTTCCTAACACCCAAAATAACGCGATACAAATGCCTACAATGATTGTTCGGACAGGATTCTCTGCAAATGACATAATACTTGCCCCAACATATGCCATTGTAAAGATCATAACTGACTTTCCCATGATAACTGCCAAGACAAATTGCTGCAGGCTGATTTTCGACAGCCCGGCAACAATATTGATGACGGATGATGGGGAAAACGGAAAACACATGAGTAAAAATAACGGCCCAAAACCGTGCCGTTCAAGCCACGCTGTTACTTTATGTACCTGTTTATTTTTCCGTACAGCTTTAAAAATCCGCTTTTTCCCCAGTTTGCGGACAATAATAAACACAAGGATTGCGCCAAGGCTTGATCCTAACCAGGACAATAAAAAACCTTGAAACAGCCCATATGCAGCAGAATTTGCAAAAACAAACACGACTAACGGTAAAAACGGTAAAAAGGCTTCCAGAAACGGCAGCAATATCCCCGGCAGCGGGCCCAATTTTTCATAATTGTTTAGAAGCTGTTGAATATACTCGTCCAGTAAGTCATTTTCAATAATCATTCGCCAATTTGTTATGCTGATGTCTAGTAGATACATTTCGTTAAAATCCCCTCACACAAGTAAAGCGCCAAGTTAAACAGTTTTGCTATATTTATTTTAAAGTAATTGTCTTCATCTGCATAGCAATAATTGCCGCTTTTTTGCCTCTTTCTTTTCATTATGAACAAAAATTATATTTTTAGTGTATTTTTTACTTATTTTATCATATAATAGTTATAGAACAAACGTTCCTGAGAGGGGATTGCTTATGCGCTATCTTAGTGATGAGGAAATAGATGTAGCATCAAGCTTTTTATTTCTTTCCATGGCATTAATCGTCATTCAGCAAGACATTCAGGAAATACAATCCGGAGCTTTCAAAATTAAAGAGCCTTATCTTGAACTTCTGGAAAAAATGACAGCGGAAGCAACTGAAGAACGAAGGAAGTTACAGGAAGTAATGAAGAAAAAAGATATAAAAGTCGTTACCTTAAATCAAAATGATTCTTTTTCTTCTTATCTCTTCCTTTGCCAAGGGCGTGAAGAAAAACGGAATTATTTTAACCCGGCTATCCGAAAAAAGGTAAAAGCAATTATTCAAGAGCTTATGCATAAGGCTCTGCAACCATTTCAACCGTTTGCTTCTGCAAATATTTGATCCGATTGTCCAATAAGTAACGAAATTGTGCCGTTCGCTGGATTTGATTTAACACCGAACCGAATGAAACTTCCAGAACTATTTTCTTGCCGGTTTTAAATAACACTTCCGTACATTGATTGGCAGCTTTATTCACCTGGTCAATATGAGAGTGAGCAATCCATGAACATTTTTCACTTGATGGTGATGTCGTGGGAAAGAAATACATGCCACTAGCCGGATCAATCGAAATTGGTGCCTTATGCGTGATCCCGCAAATATCCCTCGTTCCTTCCTGTCTCCCTTTTAGGCTCGACCCGAAGAACTTGCAGGCATAATCAATGATTTTCGTAGGGGTTTGTTCAACAATGATTTCTTCCTGCTCTTCTAAAATACATGTTGATACTTTTCCTGTTTTCGTTTTACCACGCTGAACTAATACGGCCATTGTCAAAGGAGTAATTTCATATGCTGGGTAGAAAAGATAATCATTAAACATTTTTCTCATCCATCCTTTCCATGTTCCATGAAAAGAAAGAGGCTTATTTACTAATTTACCAAAAATATAGGTAAAAAGATACTATAAAAATCAAATTTTCGTATAAGTTCACAATTTGTTCACAAACTATCATTCGTTTCATTATCCGTTAATTCGTTGTCTTTGCTCAGGTTCTCCTCAATCGCTTCCCTGCTCTCTACTGTATAAAAATCCGGATTTAGCAGTGTAAATGTTGCAAGTTCTGGGTCTTTTGTCTTATTTTTTTCCATTTTTAACAGATCCTTTTTATAATTAGTTTCCCTTTCAAATGGATCACTAGCGTTGCATTAATTATAACTAATAATAAAAAATGTTGGTAATGTTCAATTTTTAACTGTCTAGACAACAAAAAATCCTTTATAATGAATAGG
>BMJD01000009.1 GCA_014642895.1 Lentibacillus populi | reverse complement strand
GAATGTTGGTAAGTTCGGTGACGATTAAATCCTTTTGATCAACACTGATATATCCGGCATCTACAAATCGCTGAAAGATTACATCAGCATTCGTTGTGACCGTTTTTATTTGTGCGAGTAGTCCGGGAAGCTTATCATTTACATCACGAATCATTGTATCAATCTCGGACTGGTTTGTCGCATATATCTTTGCCACACTCCAAATTCCATCAAATTGGTTAACGACATCCATGTTTACGCCCAACAAATCCTGAATAGCAGCATTTGTCCCGCCATTTTGGGATGAGACAGTGTATTGAATAGCAAGCTCCTGCAGATCCTTCACTACATCATCCGGAATGTCATCCATGATGGAACGCAAGCCTGGATAGTCTGGAATAGTATCAATAGGTCTCACATCACCAAGAGTGAAGAATCCGCGTACACCGCTGACGGCGTATAGTGGGTCATCCTCTGAAATAATTTGGTGGATGTTTTTGGCTTTGTCTTTGTAAAAGTCTTCAGCGAATGTGCGTAATTTATCTGGGTCGATGTCATAAATAGCGTCCGGATCTGTTTTGGAGATCGAAAATTCCCTATTTACAGCTTCTTCAAATCTAAAATCGGCATTATAGATCTGATAATAATTCGTCTGTGCACCATTTACACTATACACCTCATCGAATGTATCGTATAATAAATGGGCTGTTGTATTATTATTATGTGCTAATGAATGTGATAAACCAATAATAGGTGTGGAATTTTCATCTTTTTTTCCATTTTCAACTTCGTGAATATTAAAATGGTTCTTGACATCTTTTACAAATTCAGCCGCATCTTCTGCCTGACTAACATTTTGCCCTGCTAACATTGCTTCCAAATTATATTCCCAATCCTCCATGCCCCTGCTTCCTTGTGATATAACATATAATTCTTCAATATTCTTTTCCATGGAATCTAAATATAATGCAGTACCATCATACCCAGATTCAGAACCAATATTAGCCTCTTCTGACGTGCGTACCTTAATATCTGCCTTCAGTTCCTGTCCCGTTTCTTCTAAATATATCCTCTTGACTTTCTTTATGACTTCGGCCTCAGATAAGTCATCGTCGTACCCTAATTGGATCAACCTTAAGCGCATTTCAGGCGAATTTATAATTGTATCGCTCATTAACCACTCACTTCCTCATCTCCATTTATAAATTGAATTGATTTCATCCATTCAATAATACGATCTTTGACAGCCTTTTTGTTTTCTTTACATACTTCTTCTTGGCGTCCACCACAATCGATTTGATAAACGGCCTGAATTCCGCCATGATTTTTTTCATTTTGCAAATAGCCTGCATACGTATAAAACCCATTCCGCTCAAAATAAGCGTAATAAAGTGATTGTTGGTCATCTTCAATTTCCAACTTTTTAAATTCTACTTCTTTACCTAGTCTATCTTTGAGATTATCCAAATAAGATTCCACATGATCCTTTATTTTAAAGGAATCATAATTGATTGTAATTGACGATCCCGTACCATTTTCATTTTCAATGCCAACTAAATATCCTTCTTTTTTCTTTTTTATGCGTCCGTACCCTTTTTCACCAACAATCCCACCAGCTGGAAAATCCATCTTATAAGCTCCTGTCCCTGACAAAAACGGATAATACCCTGGTCTTGTTTCCTCCGTGGATTGCAAAAACCCTCGAGTAAATTCATCATGAAACGCTCGCACATCCGGCAAGTCTTCCGGATTCATTTCGGATGGTTTTGTATTTGTTTTATCATTATCCATTTGACAACCTCCCAGCAGTATAATCGATATGGATAATAAGACATGAATCCAATATTTCACAATTTCAGCCTCCAATATCCTTCTAGTCGTATAGCTATCATTTCTACACATACCTAATCTTAGTATACATAGAGGCACAGAAGAAGTGTAGTTCTGGCATGAATATTCGTAAAAATAATTCTATTGACGCAGGAATTTTGATCTATGTATTGATTAACCACTGTTGGCATCTTTATTTACAAACCGGATTGATTCCATCCATTGAATGATACCTTCTTTATCCTTCTGTTTATTTCTTTTACAAATTTTTTCTAATTCCCCTCTGCAATCTTTATTATAAATTATCTTAATTCCTCCATTATTTATTTTATTTTGCACATAACCGGCATACGTATAAAATCCATCTCCTTCATAGTTGGTATAATAAACAGATTGCGAATCTCCATTGATTTTTTTAAAGTCAACATTCTCCCCTAATCTGTGCTCCAAACTATCCAAATAAGAGTCCACATTTTCAGTCCTGTGATAAGAATAATAATTAATGTTAACCATTGATCCAGTACCATCCTCATTTTCAATGTGAACAGGATACTCCTCATAACCTTTTTCCTTTATTGCATATGCCCTTTCACCAATAACCCCACCAGCTGGAAAATCCATCTTATAAGCCCCTGTCCCTGACAAAAACGGATAATACCCTGGTCTTATTTCCTCCGTGGTTTGTAAAAAATCTCGGGTAAATTCGTCATTAAATACTCTTACATCCGGCAAGTCTTCCGGATTCATTTCGGATGGTTTTGTATTTGTTTTATCATTATCCATTTGACAACCTCCCAGCAGTATAATCGATATGGATAATAAGACATGGATCCAATATTTCACAATTTCAGCCTCCAATATCCTTTCCGTTGTATAGCTATCGTTTGTAAACATACCTAGTCTTAGTATACATAGTGGAGTAAAAGAAGCGTAGTCCTTGAATGAATATTCGAAAAAATAATTCTATTGTCATAGAATTTTTAGATCTAGATACGAATTTCCATTGTTGGTATCATCATCTATGAACTGGATTGATTTCAACCATTCAATGACTCGATTTTTATCATCCATTTTACTTGACGGTCACATGAGGAAACCTATCTAATATAACGAAATAAATACAAACACAATTGATCATTCAATTTGGGGTGCATTTTAATTGACAAAAAATTTTATTTATGCTATAATTTACAATTAACATAATAATGTATATAATAGGATTCTCCTGGCCAGGGGAATCCTATTTTTTTTGATATAAATGAAGGAGTGTGTTTGCATGAAACAAGACGAGTCCAGTATCACTTCACTAATCTCTGCTTTTGGCAGAGCTTATCACAGCCAATTCGATACACCTAAAATTTTTAATGACTTTATCGCTAAAGATTTAATTTCAGAAGAGGAATTCAACGATGTTAAAGAGAATATGGTTGGGGGTATACAGTTCTTCAACAAAGATATAGCAGAAAAATTCAAAGGAAACAAAGAAGAAATATTGAAATGGATTACCCAAGTTCAACTTTCTCCAACGCCCTTGGCACGTGCTGCATATTGCGAACAAGTATTACGTAATGAGGTCCGGTTAGGTTTAAAACAATACGTCATACTTGGTGCCGGATTAGACACTTTTGCTTTTCGACATCCGGAATTGGAGAAAGTCTTGGAAATCTTTGAAATTGATTATCCCGCTACTCAGGAATTTAAACAAAAAAGATTGGATGAAGCTAATTTCAAGATACCGAATAACCTTCATTTTGTTTCGATGGACTTCACCGAGCTCTTTTCCTACAAGAATCTATTAGATGAAGGGTTTGCCAACAAAAAGACATTTTTTAGCCTTCTAGGAGTTTCCTATTACTTAACGAAAGAAGATCTTTCCGGCTTGATCGATCATTTAATTTCCAACGTTCCAACAGGTAGCTCTATCGTTTTTGATTATGCAGACGAACAACTATTTGAAGAAAAAGGGCTATCCAATAGAGTGGAAAACATGGTAAAAATGGCTGCAGCAGGCGGAGAGCCAATGAAGGCTTGTTATTCCTATTCGGAAGTAGAAAAGCTGTTGGAGAAATCAGGTCTATTAATTTACGAACATTTATCACCCGCTGACATTAATAAACGTTATTTTAGCGATCGAAATGATTACCTGTCAGCCTTTGAAACGATTCATTATATTCATGCTGTGAAAAAATAACACGCTGCAGAAGCACGATATGCTAAAACTGAGCATGTAGAACGGCCGAACAACCTTTTACCTGGGGTTGTTCGGTTGTTTTTTAAGATAAATACACATAGGATCCTGGCGTCCTCTTAATATGTCAGCCCGCCTGCATCAGCACGAATGACATCCCCATTAACAAAACAGGAATCGTCCGAAACAAGGTAATAATGCAATACTTGCTACTTCCTCCGGCTCTCCGTTTCTTGGTAATTTGGAAAGGGGGATCTCATGCAATCAAGGTATCCTGTTTGTAATAAACCTAGCATCTGCGGAATAGGCGTCGGGAAAAGGATTGCAGATGCGCAACGATCATTTTCCTGTAGGGGTTTTTTCGAAAATTCCTAGAAGGATCTTAGAAAGGTATGTATATGCTGGAATGTGTAAGGAAGACTGAAAATAAATAACTAAAGGGCCGCATCTTCCCCCATAATAATCTCATCCACCACCTTCTTAATACCCCCGTAAGATGTTGGCTTACAAACTTCTCTTAATGAAACCCGTTTCGCCGACCCAAGGGGATATCTAAGAAGTTCAAATTGAAGAAATATACTAAAATACTATTACTATTTGCCTGTTATTATACTAGAATGAATGTTCTTGCCAACAACAAATTTCGCTATTTTTCTAACTTTTATTAAGTCTTGATTTTGATCCAAAACATGGTAAATTAAACTTGAGTACTAAAATCGACTGGAAGTGAGTATTCTCATGCAAAACGTTGCCCCATTTGCCATAAACCAAATAACTGTGGAGTAAATAATCAGGAAAAGGATTGCTGGTGCACAACTGTCGATTTCCCAACCGAGCTATTTTCGAAAATTCCTGAGGAAGATCTCGGGAAGATATGTATATGCATGGATTGTGTGAGGAAGGCGGGTGAGGAATAGTTATTGAAAGGTTCCTCCACTTCATCGAGACTCATTATCCCTTTCCCTCATCCGACATTCAGAGTTACCTCTGCCCCTCCAAGACTCGCTATAAGGTGAATAGCTAGTTCTTTACTGTTGTGGTTCCCATCCATTATTGGATATAACCTAAGATCTTTCTTATCTTTAGAAAAAGGCAGCCGGTCACATAACCAGCTGCCTTTTTTTTACATTTCTTTCTTTCGGAACTTGGCAAGTACTTCGTAAACAATTGGTACGATGACAAGTGTTAATAGCGTTGAACTTATCAAGCCACCGATAACGGTAATGCCTAATCCTTTGGAAATCAGACCACCGCCTTCTGCGCCAATGGCCAGTGGAATCAGTGCACCAATCGTTGCAAGTGCTGTCATCAGGATTGGACGCAGCCTTGTAGCGCCTGCTTCCAGTAACGCTTCTCTTGTCGTAAGTCCCTCTTTTTCTTGATGGATGACACGATCAATCAACACAATCGCATTTGTCACGACAATACCGATTAGCATCAGCGCACCGATCATCGCCGATACGCTCAATGGCTCACCCGCAATCCATAAAGCGACCAGACTACCGATAACCGTAAACGGCAGCGAGAACAAAATGGCAAATGGAGCCAGTGCGCCATGGAAGGTCACGACCAGCACAAAGTACACAATTGCAATTGCCGCAAGCATCGCCAGACCAAGTTGTGAGAAGGATTCATTGATTTGTTCTGTTATCCCACCAAAATCTACGCTAACACCACTTGGCAGGTCAAGTTTGTCAATTTTCTCCTGCACCTGATTAGATACCGCTCCTGCATCATCGGTCTTGATGTCTGCTGAGACGGTGGCGACCATTTTATTGTCTCGACGCTGGATGGTCTCCGGAGATTTTCCTTCCTTGACATCCATCACGTCGCCTACTTTAATGGTTGTTCCCAGTGGTGTCTGGATCTCGACGTCAGTTAAATCCTTGACATTCTTGTAATCTTTTTTCTCTACTTCCACATAGACGTCCACATCCTCCCCATCATGTTTTACCGTGGTGAGCGGAGAATTGTCGCTCGTCTCACCTAAACTCATGCCGACTTGCGCTGCAGTCAAGCCATATTTGCTCAATTTTTTCTGATTGGCCACAAGCGTATATTGATCATAAGCTTCGGTAATACTGGAATCCACTTTCTCCAGATCTTTATTATCTTTCATGATGGATACAACGTCATCAGCACCTTTTTGGATGTCCTCAAGATTATCCCCATAGACATACAACTCCATTCCGCTGCCCATGCTCGAAAAGTCCATGCTCTTCCATTCGCCGATATCCGTTTGTTTGTTGAGATCTTTGATGATCTTGGAACTTTCCTCATCGAAGTTTTCATAATCCTTGTCATATTCGATGAAAAATAGTGCAGCATTATCTCCGCCACCCATTCCCATCATCGACAATGGACTATCTCCGCCGAGTGAATATTGATAGGTAGTAATACCGTCGCGATTACTAATTAAATCTTCGGCATCAGCAGCAATATCTTCGGCTTCTTCATGGGTTTGACCAGGTTCTGGTGTATAGGTTGCCATGACCATTTTTTGTTCTTGGTCAGCCAGAAAATTGACGCCGATGACTGGGAGCAAGAACAAACTCAACACAAGTACGACAACTGCACCACCAAAGGTGATCACTTTATGGTTCAAAGCCCATTCCAAAATACCCTTATAAAAATGAGCCAGTCTGCTCGGTTTCTTCTCCTGTTTTGGTTTGCCAGCAGCCGTGCCATTGTTTAATTGTTTTTTAAACAAGGAATGGGCCAGCATCGGAACAACCGTAATTGCCACAAGCAATGATGCAGCTAGTGCAAATACGACAGCGAGCGCGAATGGCATGAACAATTCGCCCACTTGCCCTTGTACCAAGCCCATTGGCAAGAACACGGCAATCGTGACGATGGTCGAAGATAGGATCGGGATGAACATTTGCCGTGTTGCTTCCCTAATCAATTCTTTGCCATGCTGTTGCTCATTTGGCAAGGCCATACGCCGGTAGATATTTTCCATCACAACGATCGAGTCATCGATGACACGCCCGATTGCGACGGTCAACGCGCCAAGCGTCATGATATTCAACGTGATGTCCATATAATGGAGCACGAAAATCGCAATCAACAGTGATAGTGGAATCGATACAATCGAAATCAGTGTCGTTTTAAAACTCCGCAAGAACAGCAAAATGATGATAACGGCAAAAAGGATACCGAACAATGCCTTATCCAGCATTGTGCTGACCGACTCTTCAATTGGTTCACCCTGGTCAAATGTGGATACAGAGGTGATCCCCAAGTCGTCTTCAAATTCATCTATCTGATCTTTTACTGCATTGACCACATCAACCGTATTCGCATCCGCCCCTTTGACAACTTGAACACCGATCGAATCTTCACCATTTGTTCTGGAAATCGATTCCGATTCGTTTACGAGTTTGATGTCAGCCAGTTTATCCAGTGTAACAGTTGGGATTTCAGGCGTCATTTGTGCTTGGCCGGCTTGATCCGCGTTAGGCATCTCGCCTTGTTGTGCTGATCCTTGTGCCTGAGCACCTGCATCCGGCATTTGTCCTTGCTGCGCGGCGCCTTGTTCGGATGCATTGCCTTGTTGCCCATCACCGCCAGGCATCTCGCCTTGCATGTTTTCCATTTGTCCTTGACCAGCCTGGCCTTGTTCCATTTGACCTTGTCCCGCAGCCGATCCTTGTCCTGCTTGTGGAGGGGTGTATGGTATTTTCAATTTCTTTAGATCCTTGGTACTAGCAACGTTGCCGTCAATTATGAGGTTTTTCACCTCGTCATCAAAATTTGTCAGCCCTAGCGGATAGGTGATATCTGATCCTTGGATCAATTGTTGCACGGTCTCTTCCGTCAATCCGTACTTGTCCAGTTTCTTTTTGTCAAAATCGATGGTTACTTTTTGCAATTGCTGTCCGGTTACCTGGACATCGGACACCCCGTCGATACCTTTTAATCCAGGCACGACATCATTTTCCACTGTATTTGTCAATTCCTCCAGTGACTGATCCGGGTTGCTAATGCTTAACGCGATGACCGGAAAAGCATTGATACTCAGACGTGATACATCCGGATCTTGTGCACCATCAGGCAGATCTGCTTTTGATACTGCCTCTTTGACGTCGTTGACCGCATTATCCATGTCGGTGTCAAAGTCGAATTCCAACTGGACGGAAGATGCGTTCTCCATGGAAGAAGAGTTAACCGTTTCCACTCCCTGTAGATTTTGCACGACTTGCTCAATGGGTTCTGATACTTTTTCCGCCACTTCATTCGGTGCCGCACCCGGATAAGTCGTCACAATCGATATGTTTGGCATGGTAATATCTGGCATGGTTTCCTGCTTCATATTCATGCCGGAATAAAGTCCTGTAACAACAACCAGTATGGTGAGAATCCATATAGCAAACTTGTTGTTCAGGGCAAAGTTGATGATGCTTTTCAAATTTCCCACTCCTCCATACGTACATTATGTTTTTATCTGCATGATTCATTTTTTCTCTATGATTCAGCTTATTTTCCAAAAAGGTGACAGCCAAAACCCGACTAGTCGGTCAAAAATATGGCGTAATTCCAAATACCTTTTGAAAAGCAATACAAATCCAAAGCATATGCGGATAATTAAAAATCACATTCCCTATATTAACCGACTCGTCAGTCTAAATCAAGTGCCAAGCACCATATTTTTTATCTTTTTGTTGACAGGATATGACTGATTGGTCATAATAAATGCAATGAGAAAAAATGTACGTACCTACAGGCTCTGAGCTTGGAATGAAACGAAACGGGTGAGGATAAAATGAAAAAAGATAAACGACAGGAAATCATTGAATCATCCATCAGGCTGTCTGCTGAAAATGGATTTTTTAACACGTCCGTTCAAGACATTGTCGATGTTTGCGGCATCTCCAAAGGGGCATTCTATCATTATTTTTCATCAAAAGAAGCGTTACATGTCGCGATTTTCCAATATTATTTTGATCAGATGAACGAAGCAATCCTGGCAATCGATCAAGCTGGCTTAGAGCCACGAGAAAAAATGAAACAGCAGTTGCGTGTACCATTTGAACAGCTGAAGAAACAGCGTGCGTTTTTCATCGTCTATTTGCGTGAACAGAATTTTTCCATCAATAAGGAACTGCGCAATGTGATAGAACAATCCAGAAAAGACACGATTGCCTGGTACTACCGGAATTTAATGGAAACCTATGGCGAGAAAATCAAACCCTACATCGCTGACATCATTATGCTGACGGAGGGCATGCAAAACAGCTATCTGGGAGCGATGTTATTTCACGATTTGAACTTGGACACCGATCGTGTTGCGGGATTTTTACTGAACCGGATTGATGATATCGTCCAAGCCTTTGAAAATGGGGAAAAATCCATCATCCATCCAAGCAGTTTCCAGCATTTGCTGCCGGAGCAAACATTTTCGCCTGTGGATGCAAAAAGCCAAGTTGCCGCCTTGCTGACAGACATGGAGGAAAAGCTGGCAGCAATGCCTCTTTCCAAAGTGCAAAAGAATGGGCTTCATCATGTAGTGCATTTTCTTCAAAACGAACTGGAGAAGCCCGAATTGGATCGGTATGCGTTTCAAGGGATGCTGGCTAATTTAAAGGAGGTTGGGGAGTTTGATCGTTATCGGGGAAAAATAGCTGGTCTTTTGGGACTACAGCTTTTGTGAGTGTATTTATTGAATACCCAAGAATCTGACGTAATATGTTACAACAGATTCTTGGGCTATTTATTTTTTCCATTAGTTAAAGTCGTATATTTTCCCTACCCTTTACCTTTATAAAGAACGAGCACCGGACCGGAAGATAAACATTAGGAACAGCCCCCTCCGTAAGGGGCTGTTCTAATCTTATCTGCCGCTGATCTATCAATGTTCAGCTTACATCAAATACTTATTCCAATTTTTCAAAAGAAATTCGTTTACTGTCTGTTAATGGTGAGCTCTTCAAACCTTTATCGGAAAAGCCGCCGTCTGTAAAGCAGGATCACACCGCCTGCTGCAATAAGTACACTCCCAATAAGCAAGTACATAAACATGTTCGTAGCTGTATCTGGCAAAGCTGCACCATTCCCGGAATGATCTTCAGGTGATGTGCCGTTTCCAGAATGATTCCCTGGTGGTGTGCCGTCCCCGCCTGAATTATTTCCATTATGATCTCCAGGTGGTGCACCATCTCCGTCTGAACCATTTCCTCCAGGCGTTGTTCCACCCTGATCAGAACCGGGATCTTCCCCATTACCATCACCAGGGTCCTCGTTATCACCCGGATCTTCAGGAAGCCCCTCACCCATCAAATCGACAATCCGCCCTTCTCTTTCAGGGTCGACAATGCCACCCAGATATTTTTCTTCGACCATGTAATCAACCAATTGCTGCCAGTCACTTTCACCAATGTCTTTGACGCGCCCTTCTTCATAGGCCTTTTTAAACGTTTCAAATCCATCACCGCCCTGACCGGTAAAAGCATTCGTTGTAACAAGATATTCTTGATCGAGCTGAATTTCTTCCAGTTCCCCGTCATTCTCGACATACATTTGAACAATACGGCTGCCCGGTTCTTTTTCACTGTCATAATAGAAACGCATCCCGGAAACGTGCAGGAATCCACCGTTTTCAGCCGGGGCCTGACGGACACTGTGTTCCAAAATATCCTTGATTTCCTGACCGGTTAATGTCGCAATGACCGGATTATTGCCAAACGGCAGGACACTGATGACTTCTCCGGAGGTAATCGGCCCTTTATCAATTGACGTGCGGATACCACCGCCATTTTGAAAGGCAATGACCGTTTCGGGATACTTTTCTTTTGCCTTGGCGAGCATGGCATCTGTGACCAAATTTCCAAGCTCGGTTTCATTAGCTCTGACACTGTCATCGCCCGGAGCATTCTGGCGCGGGTTCGTCAAATCCTTCATAGCCTCTGCGCCGATTTCTTCGTTCATTTTTTCGTCAACTTGATCTTTAAACGGTTTAAGCACTTCTGTCGCTTCCGGATCTTCCTCAAAACCATCTACCTCAAGCAATTCGCCTTGATAACCGGTAACGACACCGTTCTCGTCAAATGTCACATCAAGTGTGCCAAGATATTCCGCATATTGACCTGCCTGAACAATCACGGTTGGTTCTTTGTCTTTCCCGTCTCCATCGACAACAACCGGTTCTTCCAGCACGGTGTGAGAATGACCGCCGACAATAACATCAATCCCATCGACTTCTTCAGCCAGGCGCAAATCATTGCCCACTTCTGGTGCACTGTCATAACCAAGGTGTGTGAGCGCGACGATCTTATCAATGCCGGCATCTTCAAAGGCCTCCACTGTCTGCTCGGCTGTCTCCTTAAAATCGGCAAATGTGACGTCTTCAGCATTTGAAACATTTTGCGTATCCTCGGTTGTCAAGCCGAAGATCCCCACTTGTTCACCGTCAATTTCTTTGACAATACTGTTATAAATTTGTCCGTTTTCCGGATCATCGACCAGTGATTGATTTGTTTCAAGATTTTGCATAAATGAATCCTGCGAAAAGTCACTATTCGTACCCAGGAACGGGAACTCGGCATTTTCAACAAATGCTGACAAAGATTCATGACCGCCTTCTTCAGCACCAAGATCAAATTCGTGATTGCCGAAAACCATGGCATCAACATCCATCATGTTCAGTAATGCCAGATCAGCTTGTCCCTTGAACTCATTGAAGTACAGGGTTCCGGAAAAAACGTCCCCGCCATGAAGAAGCAGCGAATCCGGTTTTTCTTCCCTGAATTCTTTGACCGCTGTCACCATTTTGGCAAGCGGTTCAACGTGGGCGTGTGTATCGTTCATATGCATGATCGACAAATCAAATGGCTCATCAACTTCTTCGGTTCCTGCTAAATCGATTTGTGTCAAGATTGGGTCATGATCGCTGGCCCGTCCATGCATATCGGTAAAATCTGCATTCACATGCAGCACGTCAGCCTCAGTGGAAGCAGCCAGATGATCTGAAACGAGAACATGATCAAGCACCTGTGAATTGCCTTGATAAACATATGTGTACCGATCCGCTTCCGGCACATCCATCATTTTGTTGGTCAATTCCTTGCCAGCAAGGATTTCAAGCGGCTCAGAAAATTCAAAGTCATTCATATCTCCTAAAACAATGACATTTTCATCTGGGTTGTCCGCTTCGATATCTGTAACAAACTGATTGACAAGCGCTGCCAATTCACGCCGCTGTTGTTCACTTTTTAATACAGGCGGCTGGTTTTGACCGAATGCACCATCATCACCGGTTTTGGAATTCAAATGATTCGCGATGACAACAACACTTTCCCCATTAAAACTGAACTGTGCCGCCAACGGCTTACGTGTATTGGCAAATGCGTCAGCGCCTGGAGCGATACGCCCCGGATTCAGCGTCAATTGTCCATCCTGATATTCCGTTGCTTCCGTAGCAGTCCCGTGCTCACCGTCCATCAATGATACACGCTCCGGATTGTAAAGAAACCCGACACGAATATTGCCATTCGGTGCGCCACCATCCTGATTATATTCAGGGTCAATATTGGCATAATCGTAATCTGGTCCGCCCTGAGCTTTGATTTCAGCAATGAGCCGCTCATAGCTTTCGGAAGCATCCGCATCTGATGGACCTTGATCCTGTCCATTATTGTCCATAACTTCAACAATGCCCACAATATCCGGACTGTTCATATCACTTACAAATGCACGGGCTATATTTGTGGCTTTTTGGGCTGACGTCTCGCTTTCGTTTGCCGAAAAATTCTCCACGTTATAGGTGGCAACCGTCAGCTTGTCCTCATCTTTAACGATGCTCGTTTGCTCCGGCTGTGTATCACCCTCGGAAAAAACAGCTTCGACATCGTCCAGATCGCTATAAATTTTATAGTTGCCATAACCGTAATTGACAACACCATCAATGGCCTCCGTGAACTGGTCACCCGTTTTGACGGCAAAATCCCTGGCCTCGCCGTTCGGGTGCAGCTTAAACTGGATCGTTTGCGCATTTGGTCCCTGCTCGGTCAAGCGGATACCGCCATTGTCCGTTGTGTTTTCCGGCATAAATTCGTCTGTCACAACAACAAGATCCCCATGCTCCTGTGGTGCAACTGCCCTGGATGGTGCCACTTCCACACGCATTCCTTCTATGCTTTCCCAGTAATCAATCGCATAATCAGCAGGTTCAAAACGATCAAACCCACCTTCCCCAATAATGTCTTCCGGGATATCGCTTGAGGTTATCTGGACAGGTTCCGGTAATACAACGTTGCTTTCTATTATTTCAACAGCGTCGCCTTGATCGTCACGTGCATTGATTTCGGTAACCGGCAGATCCGTCTCAGCCCGATCATCATACCCATCAATATGATATTCATCGACTTCTCCGGTTACACTGACGAGATCACCTACTTCAACATCCTCTGCTTTCCCTGTGTAAACAACTATGCCCTCAGATGTTTTTTCATTTCCATCATAATCTTCTTCCGGTGTCTGCATATGAAAATAGTTCGAACCTCTGATTTCATATGTATACGTAACGATACCCTCGACATCCTCAACAGTCATGCCTTCCATCGGTGATTCGTGACCTTCTCCCTGAATATCATGAATCATGACACCGTCTTCCGGATCATAAACAGAATAGGTAAATTCAGCTGTTTTACTCGCTGTTAAACCATCTTTTTTAGCGATGGCTTTGATCGTAACATCCTCATCGACGGTGATGGCACCATTGTAACGTTGATCATTTTCCGTTGGATCACTGCCATCTGTCGTGTAAAAAATGGCCGCACCATCTGTAGCTGTTTTCAGTGTGACAGCTGTACCTGCTGCAATCGTACCCGGTCCAGGGCTTGCGGTAACCGGCTGAACAGCAGATTTATCGCCAACAATATCCGACTGGCTGCGGGGAATAAGTTGCTGATCCGAATCAAATTGTGTCACAATGCCGGTAATGGAATCATATGTGACACCTACCTCAAGGGTTAGCCCGCCTGTCTCATCACGAACGATAAACGTGTTCCCACTTTCATCCTCAGCAGTATAGTTGGCCCAATCGCCAGCATCATTTACGTCGGTAAGCGTTACATTTTTGATGACAGCAAGTTTCGATTGATGATTTTCAAGTTCACCACCAGTTAGCGTCAAAGGATCAGGAACACCTACATTCGCAGTTTTATCTTCAATCGTTGTGCCATCCAACTCCAGCAATCCATGGTAATCTCTCAAACTGCCGGTTACCGTGATTTCGTCCCCTAGTTGCACATCGAGTGATGCAGGGCGTACAGCAATCGCTGCGGTGTCATCCTGAATCTGAATCGTATTTTTTAATTTAGCCGTGACAACACCTTTTGTTTTGGCTTCACCCGTAGCCTGCGCCCTTACTTCCGCGATTGACTGAAGTTCAAGCGGTTGTTCCGGCTCCTCAGAAGTGAACCTCACATCACTTGGGTTCTTCAGGCCGTTATGGTTGAAGTATTCTTTCATCGTTCCGGTGACAACAATCTCCTTGCCCAGATTATCAGGGTTGGTCTTCAGCCCGAATGTGTCGCGAAAATCTTTGGTCAGCTGAACAAACAGCATTTTATCAGGATCAGTTTCGCCAGCCTCATCCGCCAGTGCTACATTATGATCCTCGCGAAAATCCGTTTGCGTTACATTGTTAGGACTAATGACATACCCGACAATGTACCCTTTCACAGTCTGTTCACTGCCATCATTACCCTTTTCAATTGCTTCCCCGACAGTTAATGACTCGTCCGCTGCAGCTGCATATGTACCCATCGGGGCTGCAGGTGTTAGCATACTCACCATTAATATAAAAATCAGCATGATGCTGTAATATTTTCTTTTGATCGGTGAATTCATCTGTGTCTCCCCTTTCCGAATTTGTCTCTCAAAATCTAGCTAAATTCAAAGTCTCTTCCCAATACCTTTTGAAAACACCCCCATTGACAACGCATCATGTAGCCCAGTTATGTATTTCTTTTTTAATCCAGTGCAGTCAGTTTATTTAAAGTACTGCTAAACTGCCCTCAGGCAGCCTGTTTTGCCTGTTCAAACTTATCATAACGAATTGGTTTTAATCCTTTATGAATAGATTGTAAAAACAATATAAAGTTGGTAGATTCATTAAATGGATCCTTCTCCTATCCGCAATCGATGAAAATATAATTTTATTAAAAATGAATGCCGCTTTTCATAACCATCATACGATTGCAGTTCTGGAATGAGGAAATTTGTCAAGGTTGACGGTGTTGATAACTGATTCGACTATCCATGACAACTATCTCCAAAAACCTGTCCTGTCTCTTAAACTTTGAAAAATGCTGCTCGAGTACCTCCTTCTAATAGGTGTTATGACTTAATATTCAATCATATTTAATATAATATAGTTTTAAATAAATATGCTAGATTCAAAAGTACCGAATCATAAATAAAACAGCCTTATCATAGGTAAAAAGTCTGGTGATGATCAACATAGGTGGCTTCAAAAGGTAATAGGATTTCTTTGGAGGATGCCTAAGCATATTATCGTACAGCAAATAGGTCGCCTCCCAAGAAACACAGAAGGATGTTGCCCAACTTTTATTTTGGTAAAACAGAAAAACATATCCCAGCTGGTTATTAAGTAAATATCCATTTGAACAAGCTGTGGATGTGCTAAAAAAGACGGAAACAAGACATGCAAGAGGGAAACAGGTCGTTATTGGCCCAGCAGGCGATGACAGCTGATAAAAAAGAAATTATTGCATAGGTAAAATATCTATGCGCATAACTATAACGTTTTTACCATTAGTGCTACAATTGAGTATGAAGGATGTTTTCCATGGTAATAAAGCTGGCACTATTACGTAGAGGAGTGAAAATAATGCAACAAAGTCAATTTGAAAAAATGAAAAACGGAAAAGGGTTTATTGCAGCACTGGATCAAAGTGGCGGCAGTACGCCAAAAGCATTAGCCGCTTACGGAGTCACAGATGATGCGTATGCAAACGAGGATGAAATGTTCGATTTAGTTCATGAAATGCGGACACGGATTATTACATCGCCTGCTTTCGATTCCAATTATATTTTGGGTGCAATTCTTTTTGAACAAACGATGGACCGTGAAATTGAGGGATTGTACACCGGCGATTATCTGACTGAAAAGAAAGGCATTGTCCCTTTTTTAAAAGTGGACAAAGGCCTTGCAGAAGAATCTAATGGCGTACAGCTGATGAAGCCGATCCCCGACCTTACCGAAACACTTAAACGTGCAAATGAACGCCATATCTTTGGTACAAAAATGCGCTCCGTTATTAAAGAGGCCAACCCGGAAGGCATCAAGGATGTAGTCGATCAGCAATTCGAAATCGGCAAACAGATTATCGCTGCCGGACTTGTGCCAATTATTGAACCGGAAGTAGATATTAACAGCCCGGAAAAAGAAAAATGCGAAGAGCTATTAAAAGCGGAAATCCTGCGCCATCTAAATAATTTAAATGAGAATGAGCACGTAATGCTAAAATTATCGATTCCTACGCAGGCAAACACCTACAAAACGTTAATCGAACATCCAAATGTAATTCGTGTTGTTGCCCTTTCCGGCGGTTATTCGAGAGACGAAGCGAATGAAAAGCTAAAAGAGAATGATGGGCTGATTGCCAGCTTTTCAAGAGCGTTAAGTCAGGATTTGAATGTCAGCCAAACGGATGAAGAATTTAATGCTGCGCTTGAGGCGGCAGTGAAATCTATTTATGAGGCTTCCGTTTAGATTATACGGGATTTAGGGAAGCATCCTGGAAATTCCGTACAGTGTTTAAATAAATAAACCCGCAAAAAGCGCTTAGTTGCCGTTTTTTGCACGCTTTGAATCATCTGGGAGCATTTGAAATGGGCTTCCTGAGGATTAAATCGATAAGCATAAAAATACTCCCTTAAAAAGTTTCTGTCATTACTTTTTTAAGGGAGTCACTTTACTTTATTAACACATTCATCTCTAACAAAAAATATATGGAAGTTTTTTAAATAATATTACTCATTTGTTTTGCATTGTTTCTTTCTTTCTCAGACAGAGGTTTTTTCAAAAAGCCAATAATTAAGCAGGTAATGAAAGAGCCTAGAAGTATACATCCAATGTACAATAATGGTTTATTGCTGGCAATAGGGATAACAAAGATTCCACCATGAGGTGCCTTTAATGAAATATCCATTGCCATACACAATGCCCCACCTACTGCCGCACCGATTATATTTGCAGGAATTATCCTTAATGGATCTGCAGCAGCAAAAGGAATCGCGCCTTCTGTAATAAAGCTTGCTCCTAGTACATAACTTGCTTTTCCTGCTTCCGCTTCTTGAATAGTAAATCTGTTTTTAAAGATTGTTGTGGCAAGCGCAATGCCAATCGGAGGTACCATTCCGCCAACCATTAAAGCAGCTGATGGTTCAAAAATGTTTGCAGCAAACATTGCTAAACCGAAAGCAGAAGCCGTTTTATTAATCGGTCCGCCCATATCAGAAGCCATCATTCCAGCTAACAAAGCTCCAAGAATAGCTGCATTAATTCCAGTAAGACCTTTTAACCAGCCCTCCAAAAATTCATTTAGCATGGACATTGGCGTATTTAATACAAAGAACATGAAAGCACTAACAATAAATGTACTTATTAAAGGAACAATTAAAACAGAAACTAATCCCTGGAAGGACTTTGGTATTTTAGCCATAGATTTGCCAATAAACTTCGCAGCAAAACCACCTACAAATCCAGCTATCATTCCGCCAAGGAAACCAGATCCACCTATGCTGGCCATCATACCACCAATCATTGCCGGGGCTAGTCCTTGTTTATCTGCAATACTAAATCCAATAAATCCAGCCAGGATTGGAACCATTAATGCAAATGCTGCTTCACCACCAACCTGATTAAAGAATTGGGCGAAAACATTAAATTGATCACTCTCAGGATCTGCCGCATAAATACCGAACATGAAGGAAATTGCGATAAAAATTCCTCCGACAACGACGAATGGAATCATATAGGAAACCCCACTCATAATATGCTTATAAAAATTCAATCCTGATTTTTCTTCTGGCTCCGGCTTGTCTTCCATCGCTGGCTCATCAACATTATTTTCTTTTATATTATAGGACAAGGCTTGATCAATTAATTGATCAGCATGACTAATTGCTTTTTTTACAGGTACATCAACATATCGTTTACCTCGTAACACGGAGGCATCCACTTGCACATCGTGCGCTATCACAATGGCGTCTGCCTTCTGGATATCTGCTGCAGTAAGCTTGTTCTCAGGACCATTAGCACCATTGGTCTGAATTTTGACCTTCATGCCTCGTTTTCCAGCAGCTTCTTTTAAAGATTCTGCAGCCATATACGTGTGTGCGATTCCAGTCATACATGCGGTTATTCCGACTAAATATTTTCCAGAAACAGATTCCTCATCAGAAGTTGGTTCTTGTAATTTTTCTTGTTCCTGGATAGCTTTTATAACCTCAGCCTCTGATGTCGCTACAATTAACTTTGCTCTAAATGTTTCACTCATTAAGAAAGTTGACAGTTGAGACAAAAGTGATAAGTGTTCATTTGAAGCATTTTCCGGTGCTGCAATCATAAAAATTAAATTGGTATGTTGACCACCGTAATCAATTCCTGGCAATGTTCTCCCCATTATAATAGTGGGTTTGGTCACAGATTCAGATTGTGCGTGAGGAATGGCTACTCCATAACCTACAGCAGTTGAAATTTCATTCTCCCTTTTGTAAATTGCTTTTTTGAATCGTTCAGCGTCATTGGTGAGCTGGTTTTCAGCTAATTTATTTACCAACTCATCAATGACAGCCGCTTGATTATTCCCTTTAAGATTCAAAATAATATTATCCTGGGTTAGAATATCTACGAGTTCCATCTTATTCCCTCCCTGTAAACGTTTTGTCATTTCGGTTAATTAAAATAGAAATTTGCTTTATTTGTTGAGTTGAATAGGTCCATTTTTTGTTTTACTATTTCTTGTGCTGCTTTTCTGGCACTTGGCATAATGACATCCGGCTCATATGCCCCGCGATTATCAGTCAAGAAACGACGCATCTCCTGGAAGAAAGCACTTTTCATATCCGTTGATAAATTGATTTTTGCTACACCGTGAAGGTACGTTTGAGAAATTTCCTCATCTTTATTATCACTTCCTCCATGAAGAACAAGAGGAATACCGACCTTTTGGTTTATTTCAGCAAGCAAATCCAGTTTTAACTCTGGTTTTCCAGCATGTTTATACTGTCCATGTGATGTTCCAATTGCGACGGCCAATGTATCGATATCTGTTTCTTCAACAAATCTTTTTGCATCGTTTGCATCCGTATATAATATTTCATCAGCACCGGCTTCAGAGCTTCCTTCATTTGATCCGATCGTTCCTAATTCAGCTTCTACCGACACATTCACGTCATGTGCAAGTTTGACAACTTCCTTCGTAATGGATATGTTATCTTCAAATGAAGCGTGTGAAGCATCGATCATAACCGACGTGTAACCATTTCTAATAGCTCTCATCACATCTTTTACAGATGAGCCATGATCTAGATGAATAGCCATAGGCACCTTTGTGTTTTTACATTTTTCTCGAACATATGCAATAAAATCATCTCCAACTAACTCAAGCTCATTCGGGTGAATTTGGATGATAGCTGGTGCATTTTTTTCCTCAGCAGATTCAATAACAACTCTTACAAACTCACTATTTGCCACGTTAAAGGAACCTACCGCAAAATTATGTTTGTACGCTACTTCTAATAGTTCTTTCATATTCATTAACATTTTTCATCTCTCCTCGTTTTATATCTGATTCCAAATATCTTTAAATTCTTTATCTGTTGCAGCATGAACAAGTTCTCTTACATTTTCGATGTTCTTGGTTTTTTGAAAGAATTCGGTAAAGGCGTATTCATTTCGTTCAATATCTGAAGATGGAATGTAAATAATGATCAGTTGAACGAGTTCATTTCCCCATTTTATCGCTTGCTTATTAACCCCAATAATGACTTTCTCTTTATATCCTTCCTTTTCAAAATAAGGATGAGGTATAGCCATTAAATTGCCTATTGAAGTATAAGAAATCCGCTCTCTTTTCATAATAGGTTCATAAAAATGCTCTTGATTATTTAGTGAAAGCAGATGGAGAATAGCTTCCTCAGGACTTTTTGCATGAATCCAGTGAATAGCTGCCTGCTCAATGATTGAATTTTGTGCTTCAAGAAAGAATCTAATTTTCTTTATATCACTACTTTGAAAGCCGCTTTGGATCATCATAAAATTTGCTGTGGTTTGTGGTGTGTCTGCCAGGTTTATTCCAATGTATAAATAGGAATGATCAAAAACATAGTCCGCAGAATATTTTTCTATTTTACAAATTTCAAGTTCATCAAAGTACGTTGCTATTTTAGCAGCAAGAAGCTTTGTCCGCTCATAGCTTCTGCTATAAAGAATAATTGTTTTTATTTTCTTCTTATCTTGCGAATCAAGAATAACTTGAATATGATAGGCTAAATAAGCAATTTCACTGTCTTGAATTTCCACAAGAAACGCCTTCTCAATTTGTAAAGCGATATTCGAAGCAATACTAAATGAAAAAAAGTATTCCGACTTCGTTTCTTTTACAAATGGATTATAAATAAGCAAGTTATGTGATGCGGGATAGATAATTCGATAAATGTGATTTGCAATGTTATTTCTAAAACGCTTTGTTGAATAAATAGGTACATGGTAGACTTGTTCTACTTGAAGTAAAATGGCTTCTATTTTACTTACAATTTCTTGGTCCTTATTCTCGATTATTGATTTATCCAAATCCAGTTGTAACGATATCAAATAATTGACCAAAAAAATCGCTTCATCATCCGTCATTTTTACATAATCATGTAACTTTGACCGAAAGGCTTCTTCGACTTCGAACTCTTTAAAACGCCTTAAATTAGTTAGTTCTGTATCTTCCATGTTAACTAGATGGTGGTGGTTTATTTGATGAATGATGATAATTAATTGAATCGCAATTTTCTTGTACATCGAGAATTCCAGATTTAGTTGATGTTCTATATTGATTTGATCAACAATTTTAAAAACGTTTTCAACCACTTCCATATCTACCCATGAACGGAAACCATTTACTACAAAATCCTTGTACATTTCCTTCTTAACAGAAATGGATGTAAAGAAGCTTTCTAATAGAATTCTTTTTTGTATTTCTGTCCCGGTCAATTTAATACCTTTAAAAACTTTTGTATCGATGGCGACATCAATACCTAAAGCATGAATGTTCGCTGCAAGATTCTGGATACGGCTTCGAATTGTCTGTGGTGAATAAAAGAATTTATCGGCAATTTCATCATAAGCAGTGTAGTCATTTTCATTCATTAAGAACTGAATAATTTCAAACTCCAAGAGTGCTTCTTCTAACTCTTTTTCATTGGATCCTAACCTCTCTTCGCTATTGTCTGTGATAATCGCATACCCCTCGGGTGATGAGGTGATGACAACGTCACTGGAGTTATCGTTAATGTCCTTAATATAGTTTCTAATTGTGCGATCAGTCACATTCAATATTTCAGCTAACGTTGTAGCGGACACATACTCTCCGTTTTGGTTCAATAGAAAGTCAATTAATTGATTATGCTTTTTATGCAAACAAACCACAACCTTTCTATGTCTTTATTTTAAAATACAACTATGGTAAGCGCTATATCAGTAAATTTTCCTACCCTTAGGAAAATTAGTATTCCAATTTTTTATGTTAATTCAAGTGATCATCTGTTGTAATAGATATATCTGACAAGTAATATTATCTCTTTATCTCAATCTTTTTATCAGCTAATTAAAAGAACCAACCCTTTGTTTAGTTCCGGCTGGTTCCTTACATATTTAAAATAGTTAATAACTTCCGTTGAACGGTTGATGCATGTCTTAAGGAATTTTTGTACCACCCGTTCTTCTTGGTTCAAAGGATTAAATAGCAGAAGAAAAGCATTTGCGAAAAAAATCGCCTTAACATCAGCAATAAATAAAATTCATGTTCTTTAACTATAGTCACCATTGAATTACCAAATAATTCGTTACACATAACCTGCCACAGTGTTTGCTAAAGGAATAAGTACCTGATCCCTTAATCCCCTTTAAAAAGATTCGCTTCCATCTGCTTCAAAAGTCGCCGCATCAATAATAATTCTTCTGGCAGAATTCCATTTAGCATTTTTTTCTGTTGCGCTTCCCAGATTGCTGTTACTGGTACCCGCAAATTCTTCCCTTTTTCCGTCAGAAACACCTTGTAGATCCTTCCATCCTCCTGTTCCTGCTCTCGGTAAATAATCTGATCCTGTTCAAGCTTTCGCAGCATATTACTGACAGTGGATGATTTACACCCCATTTTGTCACGTAATTGAGACTGCGTGATCCCATCCCCCTGCCAAAGATGACACAGAGCCGTTTCCTGTCCTATATACAGATCCACATCACGAAATTTGCTCGCATATTCTTTTCGGGACTTCACTGCAATGCTATGAAGCAATTCTCGAATCTCTTTTTCAATCATGTTAAAACACCTCTCCCGAAATAAATTAGTATGCTAATTATATAGATAGATCCATAGACTGTCAAAATCAATTCATAAGTCCATTTTGTTGACATAGAATGCTCTTTCTATTTTAATTAGGCTACTAACAATTTTTTAACGTATACATGGGAGGTTAACATATGAATGCTGACGCAAAGGATAATCCATTAAAGCTCTCCATTCTTGACCTGGCAACTATCTACAATAGCGAATCTGCCACAGAGACATTACAAAACTCAACGGAACTTGTACAACTTGCCGACAAACTTGGATACACCAGGTACTGGTTTGCTGAACATCATAATACGAAACACCAGGTAAGTACATCGCCAGACTTACTTGCTGCTCATGCCGCGGTGCTTACAGAAAATATTCGTATCGGGTCCGGAGGCGTAATGCTGCCTAATCACAGCCCACTGAAAGTAGTAGAAAACTTCTCTCTATTAGAGGCGTTGCATCCAGGGAGAATCGACCTTGGAATGGGCCGGGCTCCAGGAACAGATGGAATTACCGCACTGGCATTGCGCCGTTCCCGTGAGGCAGTTGAAGGGAATGATGCAGGTGAACTGCTTCAGGAATTGCTTGCCTATTTTACGAGGAAGTTTCCAGAAGATCATCCATTTGCCCAAATCACCCCATCAGCGGATCCGTCCCTTATACCGGAATTATTCATGCTTGGATCCAGTGACGGTGGAATGCGAATTGCTTCACAGCTCGGCCTTGGCTATGCGTTTGCCGCACAAATTAATCCGGACTGGGCTATTCCGGCATTACGCAGCTATCGGGAAAAATTCCAGCCATCGGAATTCCTGGCCGAACCATACAGCATCATGTCCATTATCGTTGTGTGTGCGGAAACGGATGATGAAGCTGCCTATCTTGCCGGACCAGCAGAACTGCAATGGGTACGCTGGGGAACCGGGCAATTTCAATATGCACCGCCGACGCTTGATGAAGCAGCTTCCCACGCATACACACCGGAGGAAGAAATGATCCGCAAGCAAAACAAAGGGCGTTTCGTGATTGGCAGTGTGGAAGCGGTAAAGAAAGAGCTGCTCCATCTGCAAAAAGAGGCGCAAATCGATGAAATCATGATTCTGAATATGATTACTGATAAGGAAGCAAGACATCAATCCTTTACATTGCTTGCGGATGCCTTTCAGCTTTCTGGCAAGTAACCTGAATCAATGTGGTGTACTGTAAAATTCCCTTCATTAGCGATACAATGAGTTGTGAACGCCGTTTTCTATCCTAATAAATTGGCACTAATACGTAGAGGAATGGAAGGATGCAACAGATGGAGCAAAGTCAGTTTGAAAAAATCAAAAACCCGCAAAAATAATTTACTATTTTTGCGGGTTTCACATATGCCGAATGGTGCTCGGATACATGGCGAAATTGATCGTGTGCCGCCCGAAGTCGATCGAACCCATCGTAAAATCGATCGCGAGCTGCTCGGCATCAATCGAGGCATGCCTACCTACTTGTTATATCCCAATTACTTCCTTCATTTCATTTTCCTCCACTGCAGAAACCGTCGCCACAAGACTGCCAACGATACAGATGACTGTGTTTAGAAGAAGTCCCCATAATCCGCTGGCAACACCGAGTAAAGAAAGATCAAAAATAGTCATCACTGAAGCGACTAACGTACCTGCAACCATGCCGGCAAAGACAGTTTTAGAGCGCAGGCGTTTCCAGTATAGTCCGAGGATCAGACCCGGTGCAATCTGGATCAGTAATTCAAACTTCAAGATAAAGATCTGATAAAGCGTTGCAGGAGGGAACCATGCAATGATAATCAGAATACCGACAGCTACAACACCTAGCAGTTTGCCGACAAGCAGCTTTTTATGCTCAGAAGCCTCGGGATTGATGTAGTTTCCGTATAAATCATTTGAAATAATCGATGAAAATGTCAGCAATACAGAATCGGCGGTGGAAACAATCGCTGCAATGACCCCGCCAAATAACAAAATCATGGCCCAATAAAAAACAGTGTTTTGACTTGCAATGCTGCTTGCCATCATTCCTACTAGCTGTTCGGATTCTCCAGTAGATAACCCGGGGAATGCATTAATACCAATAATTCCGATGATAAACACTACCCCCGCAGTTACAAATGGCATCCACGCCATTCTGCTGAAGGAGCGTTTCAGGGTTCTTTCATTTTTTGCCGCGAATATCCGCTGAATCGCATGAGGATAAACCGCAGCACCAATTCCGATCAACACAAGCAGGCTGAACCAGTTCACTATACCTGGCCCATCGGGTATCCCTAATTTCTCGGGTGAATACGCTTGCATATAATCTGCTGATGTGGGCAACCCGCCGAAATAGATGATGGATCCGATCAAAAGCATGAAAATCCCCACAAGCAGGGCGATCCCCTGCATGGTATCCGTATAAGCAACAGAGCGCATCCCGCCAAGCCATCCGTAAATCAACATGATGACGACAAAGAAGATAACCCCTACCTGATACGGAATCGTTCCTCCTGTTAATCCGGAAACTCCTTGTCCGATAGCTACCAATTGCTCGAGCAAATAATTACCCAGGCCATAAAGCATTAGTAAAGATGCCAAGATAGTAACTGCTTTTGATTTATATCGTTTTTCAAACCACTGGGCAGGTGTAATTAATTTATATTTCTTACCCATTGCATAAAGGCGTGGAGCGAATAAAAGATATGCCATGATAATCATAATAAAATACGGAACAGATACTAGATATTCGAATCCTTGACGATACGCTGTAGCCGGATAACCCACGACCGTGTTCCCACTATATTGTGTCGCAAAAAAGGTAAAAAACAGAACCATGACACCGAGTCCCCGGCCGCCAAGATAGTACTCATCCAGACTTTCATGTATATTCCTGTTTTTGAGGTAGGTCACAAGGCCAATCCCAAGCATAAGCAAACCGTACGCCAACAGAATCAATACACCTGACCAACCTGAGAATGCCAAATCCATAACTTAATTCGCTCCTTTCGCTTCCTCTTCTTCGTTTTCTTCTTCTATCGTCCAGTGGTAACGAATGACGTAGGATAAGAATGCAGATAACAAGATAGATGCAACAATAATGATGACAGCCCATAGTGGTATTCCATAGATTAGAATTTCTCCAAAGCTTTTTGGAAAATACCACGGAGTTATTAACGCCAGTAAAATCCCAAACACAATCCATATTTTGCCATTTTTAATCGGTTCCTTTTTCGATTGGTTCATATTTGCTCCTCCTTTGAATCCTTAATATTCTGACACAAAATAGAAATCTTCATTTCCCCCTGCTTTTACACAGGATGCAAATCTGTTATTTTGCCAGCTTTTATAACTTGTCCTGGAACATCATGTCCTAAAATCGTCTCTAAATGTTTTGCAGTGGCAATCAGTTGGTCAAAATCTGTTTTCACATGATAACCCATAAAGATGAGCATATGGACAAGGTCCTCGGTACAAATGTTTCCTGTGGCTCCCGGGGCGAATGGACAGCCGCCCAGGCCGCCAAGAGAAGCATCAAACCTTGTCACCCCTGCCCGGATTCCTTCCACTACATTCGCCAGACCCATGCCGCGAGTATTATGGAAATGCAGCGTTAAGGGTAAATCCGGCCAGTGATCCAGTACTTTCCCGCAGAGTTGAAAGACCTGCTTTGGGGTTGCCATCCCGGTCGTATCGGCAAGCGTTATCCCATCTGCTCCCAATTCCAGATACTTATCAATCAACCCCAGGACCCTGTTTTCAGCGATCGTACCTTCGAATGGGCAGCCAAACGAGGTAGCTAACGACCCATTAATTCGGATCCCGGTACCGGCCAGGAAACGGGTAATATCCGTAAAACCGGAAAACGATTCGTCCACTGATTTCCGCACATTTTTCTGGTTATGCGATTCGCTGGCAGACACAACCAGGTTTACCTCATCAACCTTACAGGCAGCAGCACGTTCTGCCCCCTTCACATTTGGGATCAAGGCAGTATATGTAATATCCGGCTTTCGGTCAATCCCCAGCATGACATCCTCCGCATCCCGCAAATTAGGGATAGCTTTTGGAGATACAAATGAGGTCGCTTCAATTTTATCAACCCCCGCCGCAGACAGCCGATTAATTAAATCAATTTTTTCCTCCGTTGGCACGAATTGGTCCTCCATTTGCAGACCATCTCGTGTCACGACTTCCTGAATATAAATGGTCTCCATTCGTCTTCCCCCTTTTTTAAATAATCCCTTGTTCTTTCAGCTGGGAAATTTTTTTATCATCATAGGAAAGCAGCTTCTTCAAAACCTCATCTGTATGTTGCCCAAGGTCAGGTCCAAGCCATTTTGTGCCCCCAGGTGTTTCGCTCATTTTCGGCACAACCCCCGGTATTTTCAGAGACTCTTTTTCGTTCAATTTAAAATCCTCGATCATACCTCTGCTCAAGTAATGCGGGTCGTTCACAATATCCTGGATACTGTAAATCGGACCAGCGGGAACTCCTTTCTCATCAAGCATCTGCAATGCCGTTTCCAAATCGACCGTTTTTGTCCAACCCTCAATCACTTCATCAAGATAATCAGCATGGGAAGCCCTGCCGCTGTTATGTTGAAAACGTTCATCTTCCCCTAACTCAGGCCGTTCAACCGCTTCCATCAGCCGTTTGAAAATAGCATCTCCATTCCCACCGATGACGATATATTTTCCATCCTTGCACTGGTATGTGTTGGAAGGTGCGATACCTGGCAGCGATGACCCGGTCCGTTCCCGAATGGCACCAAGCTTATCAAATTCAGGCAGCGCCCCTTCCATCAGGCTGAACACCGACTCGTATAATGAAACGTCAATCATTTGTCCTTTCCCTTTACCTTTCACATCACGATGATACAGTGCCATCATCGCTCCGATTACCGAATACATCGCAGCTAGAGAATCGCCAAGGCTGACCCCAACCCGTACCGGCGGCTGATCAGGATACCCCGTAATATAGCGAAGCCCGCCAATCGACTCCCCAACACTGCCAAAACCAGTCTTATCACGATAAGGACCCGTTTGACCATAACCGGAAACCCTAACCATTACTAAGCCAGGATTGATGGCAGACAGTGTTTCATATCCCAAATTCCATTTTTCCATTGTGCCGGGTCGGAAGTTTTCGACAAGGATATCGCATTCCTTAACGAGTGATTGAATGATTTCCTGTCCCTCTTCACTTTTTAAATTGACGGTGATCGACTTTTTATTTCTGGATTGCAGTCTCCACCATAAGGAAGTGCCTTCATAGATATGACGCCAGTCTCTTAGTGGGTCCCCTTTTCCCGGCGGTTCCACTTTGATAACGTCTGCGCCAAATTCCGCCATCAATCTTCCGGCAAAAGGACCAGCAATCAGACTGCCTAATTCCAACACCTTAACACCTTCTAAACTTTGTCCCATAAGCCTTCACTCCTTTTTCTAACAAGAACCACTTGTTGTTATGAATTGGGTGATAAATCGAAATCTTATGTATGGTTTTTCATATTTTAACAGCTTGTATACAAAAACGCAATATATTTTTGAAAATGTCTGTATTCACATAATAAATACACCTGTTTGTATACAAAGAGGACAATAAAATTGATGAACGCCTTTGATTCCTATACAATAATGAAAAAGAGGTGGTTAAATGGATGCTTATACATATATCAAAAAGGCAATTTTACACGGAGAATTTCCGCCAAACATGCGGCTTACTGAGGAGTATTTAGCAAAAGAATTGCAACTAAGCCGTACACCGATCCGCGAGGCGCTGAAACGATTGGAATCAGAAGGACTGACGGTCTCGCTGAAAAGAGGGGTTCGCGTCCGTCATTATACGAAAGAAGATATTCGGCAAATATACGATGTCAGGACACTTTTAGAAGGATACGCAGCTGCCCAGGCTTCCATTCACCGCACCGATTTGGATTTACAAGAAATGAAAGCAGCCAATGCATCCTATGAACAGGTGATCAATGTTCATTTTAAAACCGGCGAATCAACCATTGAGGATATTTTGGAAATCAACCGCAGATTTCATGATTGTGTGATAAAAGCTTCCCAAAATCAACATATTCAATCCCACATATCCAAAGTGGTCGTGTTGCCATTGATCTTCCGTTCTTTCTATTGGTTTAATGAAGAACAAATGCGAAACTCTCTAGAGACCCATAGCACTATCCTTAAGGCAATTCAGGAACAGGACGTGGAACGGGCTCGTGTTGCGATGCATGAGCATATTTATCATGGGAGGGACCAGGTTTTGCATCATATAAAGAATATTGAGGAGGATTATTCAATTTCGAGGAAAACAAAGTGATTACATACCTAAGAAATGGGGGAATTTATTTGACGATTACCAATGTAGTCTACCGTATTTCCTTGTACACGGAAAAACGATGCCCTCCCTTTTAGAAAGACATCTTTCCTAGCATTGTATTATTAGTATCGATGAGGAAGTACGTCTGAACCAGTTCAACAAAGGATAGCCTGTCTGCTAACAGGACCTGTGCTATAAAAAGCATAAAAAAACCTCTCCCTTGAAATGTTCGTTAGGAGAGGTTTGTTGTAAATGTATATTATTTATGTCTTTTACCGCATTTACCGACTCGTATACCCAGCATCAGCGTGTATAACTGTACCTGTTACATAAGAAGATTGATCCGAAGCTAACCATAGACTTGCTTGGGCAATTTCTTCCGGCTGACCAAATCTGCCTAATAGACTAAGCTGAGGTGCAAATTCTTCTTCCGTTTGGCCCGTTTCCTCCAATGCTCCTCTTAACATAGGAGTGTCAATTGCTCCTGGTGCTACTGAATTAACGCGAATATTTTTATCACCGTTTTCTAGCGCAGCAACCTTCGTCATTCCTACTACTCCATGTTTAGCTGCAACATACGCAATATTATTCGGTTGAGGACGGAAACCACTTACGGATGATATATTAACAATACTTCCGCCTTGTCCCTGTTTAATCATTTGTTGCAACTCATATTTCATACATAATGCAGTTCCTGTAAGATCAATGGAGATTAGCTTATTCCAATAATCTTCATCAAACTCTGCCGCCGGGGCATTGTCTGGAGTTAATGCAGCATTATTAACGGCCACGTCAAGACGCCCATATTTTTCAACTGTTTTAACAACCATATTTTGCACTTGATCAGATTTAGAAATATCAACTTTTACAAAATATGCTGTTCCTCCATTTGCTTCAATTTCCGAAACTGCTGCTCTTCCTTTTTCTTCGTTAAAGTCTGCTACCACTACGTTTGCTTTTGCTTCTGCAAAAAGTTTTGCTGTAGCAAGTCCCATCCCCATTGCTGAACCTGTTACAATGGCCACTTTACCCTCTAAAATTGGAAATGTCATATGAATCCCTCCAAAAAATATCTTTAATTTCAATACTTACTAGCTATAGTCTCATAAAAAATAATTACTGTCCTTTTTAAAACAAGAAGGATACTCTAATTTCCCAAGTATAACTAGACATTATTTCTACCCTTGTTCTAATTATAAATTTACTCGATCTAAAGTGTTTTATATTGTTTCCCTATCTAATGACAGGGGGCAGTTTAAAGATTAGTCCCCACATCCTTGAAAAAAACGATAGACGGATTTAATATCTGTACTATTTTGTTCACAATCTAATTGTACTATTCTGTTCACATTCAACAATCATTGATGTAATCAAACTTTAAGGTTTTTTGAATGCCGATAACAAGTGTATTAAGCTATACGGTATTTTTGGAAATTGTTTTCACTAGTTAAGTTACGAATTATTGTGGGATGCTGTTTTTGATTTCTATCCTCATCTTTTCAATTTTCAGATATAAGTTCCTTCCCAAGTGGATAATCCAATGCCCGAGGTTCCACAGGAATGAAAGGTTTAACCATAGAATTCCCCGCCATTTCTGGACATCTATGCCTCCTGATTTTAATCTTACTGCCCTTGTATAACCTTTTCTCTTTGGAAACATTACCTCTCTCCATTTATCAAATCATTAAAGGTAAAACCGTATTCATGACAAAAATCCATGCCATTTTCCTAAATCCCTTGTTTCTTAATTACCGGTTCTTATTCGGGTATATACATTATTTATCAGCTGTTAAACATAACCTTGAAAGATAATTGATTGTATGAAATTGCGTTTAGGGCAAAAGATAATGTTGACTTTAATCTGTACGGGAGGTGAAACAGTTAAATGAGTACTTTAAAACGTATTGCTTTAATTTTAGTTATAGTCGGCGCAGTAAATTGGGGTTTAATTGGTTTTTTTCAATTTGATTTAGTGGCAGCAATTTTTGGTGGACAAGAAGCTGCTTTATCGCGTGTGATTTATAGCCTTGTCGGATTAAGTGGTTTATTCTGCTTAACAATATTATTTGACCCCATGTCTGAGACAAATAGTCAGTTAGACAATAATCAGCAAATCCAATCCAACAATGTAAATTATGGTGTGGAATTTGGAGAGGACACAGATGATGATTATAAATCAACAAACCGGGATACCAACCCGGAACGCAAATAAAAATTCTTATTAAATATTAATCCTCCCCCGTCTTATTCTAATTCAAGACGGGGGTTGCTTGTCTAATCGTTTATGGAAGACCGGTTTTATATTGACGGATCACTATAAACCCGTAATTAACTTAGGTAATTTTTAGTCTTAAATTGCTGTTCTAATCGATGTAGTTGTTGCTGTTCGTCAGAAGAAACATTTGCATATGCGTTTTGAATAGTGTTTTTCTGCTGCTTATTTTTCTTGTGTGTTTTTTACTTGTTGGAAATTTTTCATTTAAAAACACTCCTTGTATACATGGTTAACCACATTTATTTTTGATATGTGGTTCGCGACTAGGGTTTTGTTGTTACTTGGAAGGCAATAATTACCACACTTATAGTATGGAGGATAACTGTTATATAAGGGCCGGGAATAATCCCTGCCCTTTCGAACTATTGCAGCAAATTGTTTAACTGCTCAATATGTGCTCTGTCTTCAGATAAATTATTTTCAACAATTTGCTGGCTTTCAGGATCCAAATCTCCCCGCACTATTTTCTCCGTAGTTTGGATACCCATTTGTTGTCCTTTAATTGCGCCTTTTAAAATTTCCTTTGTCTCATCTGGAAAACCTTTGAGATTCATCATGGCTTCACTAACGGAGCCCATGAAGCCATTATCTTCGTCTGCCTTCCCCCCAAGATTTTGGATCCTTTCAGCGATCTTTGCGGCATGTTGTTTGTGATCCTGCTGGATTTGTTGTAATGCGGCTTTGATGTTTGAATCCTGTGCATTTTTAATGTAATGTTCATAAGAATGGATCCCCATGTATTCGCCTCTTAAATATTCATTCAATTCCTTAACCACATTGCTTTCATTCATAGCTGATACCCCTTTCTTGTGTTTTGTTTATGTGGGCAACATTATCCCCCAAGACTTTAGCGTTCAAGTTGAACAAGATCAATTTCGCCGAGTACGACATGAGCCAACCCGAATCCAATTCCCCCCAATCCAGGGTTGGAAATCCTATGTTTTTTTCGAAATAAGACACCTGTAGTTGTAACAACAGAACTTAACACGGAAGGGATGATACCTTCACGAGTGTTCATCATGATTGCCCTCCTTATATTCGAAAAAATGAAAGTACATGTTTATTTTTAGGCTGCGTTCAAAAAATATTCCTGTTTGGTATATGTAATTTAGCGCTTATGTTGAAGAGAATAAATTTAAAATTTATCCTACTGGAATAGTTTTGGTCAAACTTTATTTAAATGTAGAAAAATGTTTAACTTTGAAGATATGTAGTTAAAGTTATAGAGGTGATTTTATTTGTGGTTTTTTAACTTTACTATTGATAAGATCTAAACCAAGTCAAAAGGATATACATGTAACGAAATAAAGTGGACCCCATTGTCAAGACACTAATTATATAAAAATAAGGTGGGGCATCAGTTTTGTTCCTTCCCATCTTACAGCCAGGCCTTTCCTATGTCAGGTTCTGTCAAGGGCGTACTTTCCCTTGACAGAACCTGACATAGGAAAGGTAATTGCTCAAAGATGGAAAGGACAATGAACTATTGAAAATAGATGGCACCTGGCGTTTTATAGTCTAATGACTGATGAGGCCGATCGTGATTATAAAGGTCCATATAGTCTATTATATTGTTTCTTGATTCCCTTGGCGTGCCGTATTCTTTTAATTGACTTCTTCGTATTTAAGGCTTCGCCAAAAGCGTTCTATCATATGTTATCCAATGCACGACCCCTACTGTCCACGCTGATTTGGATAGATGGTTGTTCTTTTAAGAGATTAATATATTTAGGACTAGTAAAATGGCTTCCTTGATCACTGTTGAATATTTCAGGTTTTCCTAAGTAAACGCACGTTGAACAGCGTCTAAAACAAAGCTTATTTCCAGTCTGATCTAGTTCCCAGCTGATAATATAGCGGGAATACCAATCAATAATGGCGGTTAAATACATCCAGCTTTGTTGTAAACGAATATACGTAATGTCGACACTCCAAACATGATTTGGGCGTGTAATGTTCACTCCTTTCAGTAGATATGGATAAATACGGTATTGCAAATTGCGTTTTACTTAAATTAGGTCCTAGATAAACGGTTTGTATTCCCATTTAACGCGTGTGGCGCTGCACCCTTTTGCGATTGATGTTCACTCCTTCATCCTTTAATTTTTCGGCAATCCTGCGTGAACCGTAAAATGGGAATTTCGTATAAATCTCATCAATCCGGTATTTAATAGCAACCTCTTCCGGGGATGGCTGAACAGGCTTGTAGTAAAGACTGGTCCGATTGATCCCTAATAGCTCAGCCTGTTGGATGGGTAGTTCGCTGTCTTTCCATTCCACCATCTCCAGACGCTCTTGCCTAGTCGCGGTAGATGCCAGACTTTTTAGAGCCACGACAATTGCGTGGTTAATTTTCTGACTTCTGCATAGAGGTTTTCCGGTTGTTCTTCATAGTCAGCTTTCATTTTTTTCTGATCCTTGTTTTGTTTTTCAAAAACATGTGGCACTTCTTTTAGGAATTGAGTTTTCCATTTATGTAGCTGGTTCACATGGATCCCGTGTTCAGAAGCAATTTGGCTCATTGTTTTTTCTTCCTTCAAGATTTCCAACACGATTTGAGTTTTGAATTCGGGTGTATATCTTTTTCGTTTCATATACCTACCTTAACATCTCCTTTTTTCGTGTCTAAAATCTTGGGTCCATTATAGTTTTTTCTTTAGGATAGCCTATTGATCCAAAGTGACTACAAGTAATGGAGGCTGATTTAGCAGCTTGTATTAATGCAGCTTTTGGTTCTAAATAATCGGTATAGTTAGTTAAAAAACCAGCAATAAATGAGTCTCCTGCCCCCATTGTATCCTTTAAATCTGTATGCAATGGGTTTTGTTCAAAAATTTCACCTTCTATTGAAAAAATTGCTGTCTTTTCTCCACGGGTTATACCGACTACCTTAACTCCAAAACCATGAACAAATTCAAATAAATCACGTATTTCATAATCTGTAAAATCACTACCAGAGAAAAATGAATATGTTAAAAAAGGAGCGATTTCCCTTATTAAATTATAATCCCATTTATTTGGAATAGAAAAATCGTATGAGATTGCTTTATGGGATATTTTATACAATTCATCCTTTAAATCACTGTTAATACTAGTGTGAACAACATCAAAATCGTTAATATAACTAATATCATCTTCTTGCAAATTTAATCTCAATAATGATTCAATCCTTGTTCTTTGATTAGTGCCGACAAATGTTCTATCTCCATTCTCAATTGAAATTGTGGCCTCTGCACATTCGCCAATTGCATATCGACTCCTACTTATATCAATATTCTCTTCCTTCAAACATTCAATTACATGTTGAGACGATCCATCACTTCCAAATATACCCAAGTATGCCGATTTTTCCGCACCATTCCTTTTTCCAAGTACTGCAACATTTAATGCATTACCACCTGGAAATATTATTCCCCGATGTTTATAATAATCAACGACGTTATCTCCAATACCTATTATCTTCAAATAATACTCCCTCTCCAAGGTAAATAAAGATTTTTTCCAGCATTTAATCTACATTAGCTACATCGTTCATCTCTAACTCGAGTAGTTGCTTCCGAATCTACTTCTTTTACATCGTCTGTCAAAATCACACCATAGTCATCTCTAGCTGAAGCAACAGATACCTTTCCTTCTTTTACATCTTGAAATACTTTTTCAACATCCCTAAATAAGGGATTTCCATAACCTCCTGCACCTGGAGTAAATATGGTAATCTGATCCTCTTTATCTAATTCTATATCCGATATTTTTGAATTGAGTTTTTTAATTTCACTGTTTGCTCTCTTCAACCAAAAACTACCCGAGCTACCGTTTTTTCCGCCAGCGATACCCCATGGTGAAAATACATGTCTCTCCCCTAATCCAGTGAACAACAAATTATCACCTAACATTCTAAACTGCCTTTTTAATCCTAATCCACCCCGATATAAACCTGGCCCTCCCGAATCCGGAGCAAAATTATAACTTTCTACCATTATAGGGTATTCACGTTCCAACGCCTCTATAGGTAAATTAGAAGTATTTGTCATATGGACCTGTACTCCGCTTAATCCATCATTATTTTTATGTGCACCTGAGCCACCAGCAATTGTTTCCAAGTAAACAAAGTATTTGTCTGTTTCTGGATTAACTCCAGAAAAAATAGCAGAAGTTACCGAACTATTACATGCAGCTATTACCCGATCCGGAGCAGCCTTTGCCAATGCTCCAAAAACAACGTCTGCGATTCGCTGTGCAGCATCAATTCTAACCCCTACTGGCGCAGGAGGTGAACAATTTACAATAGAATTATCCGGGGCAACAACCTCTATAGCCCGATAAATGCCTTCATTGGAAAATATCGATTGACCGGCTAATGCCTTAAAGCAATAAAACACTGTTGTAAGTGTGCCAGATAAAACTAAATTTAATGGTCCTTTAACCTGTGGGCTTGTACCTGTAAAGTCAACGATTGCTCGATTATTCTCAATAATAATGTTCACTTTAATTGGAACTGGTTTATTCAACTCTACACCATCGTCATCTAAATAATCTTCAAAAGAGTACTCTCCATCAGGCAACTTTTTAATTCCCATCCTCATTAGATTCTCTGCATAATTTATAAGGCCGTCTGTATATGTTGAAAATTTGTATTTTCCGTATTTATTAATTACATCTCTCATACGCTTTGTGCCAGCTTTATTACAAGAAATCTGTGCATAAAGATCTCCTTTTCTTTCTTCAGGTGTTCGAGTATTATTTAAAATGAACTCCATAGTCTCGTTCACGATACTGCCATTTTTGCATATTTTAACTAACGGAATTCGAATACCTTCTTGAAAAATACTATTTGCATCTGAAGAGGTACTTCCTGGGACCTTTCCTCCGATATCTGAGTGGTGTGCAATATTAGCAACAAAAGCAGTTATTTCTCCATTGTAAAAAACTGGCTCAACCATTGTTATATCGGGAAGATGGGTTCCTCCACCAGTATATGGGTCATTTGTGATAAACATATCTCCTTCCTTAATGGAAGAAATGGGGAATTTCTTCAATACCTCCGTAACTACACTTAACATGGAACCTAAATGCATCGGAACATGCTCAGCTTGTGCGATCATACGTCCCTTCATATCAAATACGGCTGTCGAAGCATCTTTTCTTTCTTTTATATTTGTTGAATAGGCAGTTTTAACTAGTGTAACACCCATTTCTTCAGCAACTGACAAAATTAAATTTCCCATAATTTCGAGTGTTATTGGACTAATATTGTTTTCCATCGGGTTTCACCTCACCATTTACCTTAATAATCAAGTTTTGATATGGATCTACTATCGCTTGTTGATTTGGTAGAATTAAAATAGTTGAATCCAATTGATCTACAATAGCTGGTCCATTTATTTTATCCCCAGTCACAAGTTCTGATCGTTGGAAAATATCTGTTTCATAGTATCCCGGTTCCTCTACTTCAGAGAAGTAAACTTCCCTTTTAGATTTAGAAATTACTATTTCCCCTTCCCCCTTGTTACCTTTATTTAGCGGGACTTTAGGAAGGTTTCCACAAGCAGTTAGACGATAATTTACAAATTCTACCTTAGCTAATTTATTAGAGTAACCATATGTTTTTTCGTGGGCTACGTGGAATCTTTCCACTATAAAGTCTATATCTCTATTGTTTAATTCATTTATATGAATGGGAACTGATAATTCATAATTCTGCCCCTTAAAACGAATATCGATAGTGCAAATAAAATTTCGTTTATCTTCTTCAATATTTTCTGCTTCCAATAGTGTAGTACCCTCTAGCATCATTTCTTTAAAATGTTCAATTATTACATTTAAATTCTGTTCTTTAGGCTCTAATAGCTCTGTTCTGACATAATCCGATTTTATATCCGTAACAAGTAAGCCCATGGAACTAAATGTTCCTGGTGACGGTGGTACAATAACCGTGGAAATATTTAATTCCTTTGCCAAGGACCCGCAGTGTAACCCTCCACCCCCTCCAAAAGATACAAGGGCGAACTCACTAGGAGAATAGCCTTTTTCAACAGAAATTAGTCTAACACCACGAGCCATATTTGCATTTACCACGGACAGTATCCCGCTAGCGGCCTCAATTAAAGATAGATTCGTTTTATCACAAATATGTTCTTTAATTGCTTTTTTAGAGGCATTAACATCCAAATCCATTTTCCCATTTAAAATCCCGTTCGGATTCAATCTTCCTAAGACAACATTAGCGTCCGTTACAGTAGGTAGTGTACCTCCACGACCATATGCAACTGGACCTGGAATCGCCCCAGCGCTTTCAGGTCCTACTTTCAAAGCTCCTCCATCATCTAACCATGCAATAGATCCTCCCCCAGCCCCATAGGTATGAATATCCAACATTGGAACCCTTGCTGGAAACCCTTCTATTTCTCTTTCCATGGATATTTTTGGATTTCCATTTTCAATTAGACTGAAATCCGCCGATGTTCCGCCCATATCAAATGTAATCAAATTATTATATTTAGTTAATTCAGCTATATAAGAAGCTGCTACTACACCCGCAGCAGGCCCTGAAAGGGCTGTTTTAATTGGATTTATTACGGATTCCTGGATCGAAATAATTCCACCATTTGATTGTGTAATATATGGTTCAACAGGAATATTTGATTTCTTAACAGAGCTTCTAAAGTTTTCCATATACTTTTTCATGACTGGACCTAAATAAGCGTTCATAACAGTTGTACTTAATCTCGGATATTCACGAAATTCAGGAACGATTTCATGGGAAGCGGATACATATGCAGAAGGATACAATCTTCCAATTTCTTCCAAGGCGATTTTTTCATGCATGATGTTTTTAAATGAAAATAGAAAACAAACCGCAATGGAAGTGATACCCCTCCGTTTAATATCTGTAACTATTTCTTTAAGCTGATCCTTATTAATCGGAGTTCTAACTGAACCATTAGCATATAACCTTTCTTCGACTTCATATCTTATATCTCCTGATATTACTGGTTCGGGTTTTTCCTTAAATAAATCATACAGACTAGGACGTGTTTGGCGCCCAATTTCTAATAAATCTTTAAAACCTTTTGTTACGATTAAGGCTGTTTTTGCTCCTTTTCTTTCAATAATGGCATTAGTCGCTACAGTTGTTCCATGGGCCAAGTAGGTCACTTGATCATTAGGAACGTTATGTAAAGCTAATAGCTCTTCAATACCTTTCATAATTGCAATGGACGGATCCTCAGGTGTAGACGGAAGCTTATGATTATTGACATTTCCAGTAACAGAATCTATCATCGTAATATCAGTAAATGTTCCCCCCACATCAACACCAACCATATAACGCATAAAAATTCCTCCTTTTCAAGTCTTTAAGATACGGTTAAAATTAACTCCTATAATATGATTTAATAGGAGTTAATTCTAACTCACTACACATAATAATTTTTTATACTAATATTCTACCTTATGCATATATCTTCTTGTTTCCAAAGGATGATTACGTACTTTTGCGAATTCCCTTGATAAGGCACGTAATACATAAAGATGAAGAACAGAAGCAATTTCACCCTCTATGGCTATATCAATTTTAGATAAGTCAAAATCTTTGGCATCCAATATAAATAATTTTTCTCCGTACTTATTTAAAAATTTCTGTGCACGTTCTTCCATATATCTTGTCTCATCTAAACCAAGCAATAGAACAAACGGAGTATCCTTATCAACAACCTCAAACGGACCATGGAAAAACTCACCAGCATGAATTGCATGTGAATTAATCCATTGAGCTTCCATTAATATACAGATAGCAAATGTATAAGCTACCCCAAAGTTACTGCCACTAGCCATTGTATAAATCATTTTTTCATTTTGATATTTCGTGGCAAAATCTATAGACTTCTCTGTATATTTTTCGATCGCTTTATCCACTGTATACTGCAAACCAGGTAAACTAGATACTAATGCATCATATTTATGGTGTCCCTCTTTAATTTTCAGCAAGCCAAGGGTAAGTTGAATAATAAGTATATTCCTGGAATCAGCTGGGTTTACTTGTGGGCCGTATTGATAATCTATTCTAAAGTCTGATGCCTTAGCCAGTGGCGATTCATTTTCGTATGTAAAAGCAACCGTAGTAGCACCTTTATCACGGGCAAATTCTGCAGCCGCTGTCGTTTCCGGCGTATTCCCAAGGTGAGAAATGACGACTACTAATGATTTTTCATCTAGTGTTGCTGGCGACCGGTAAATAAATTCATTTGAATTGTATACTTCAGCAGCCAATATTTTTGAATCACGTTCAATTATATATTTGCTTGAATAAGTTAAGGCGGATGAACCCCCACATGCTACATAAAATACTCTGTTGATATCCTTATCTTTTAACTCCTCCAAAGTTTTAGAAATTGCTGTTTGTCCTGTATAATTTTTTATCATTTTGCTCCTCCTAAGAACACATTTTGAATTATATTGTTTGATAACGTTATATGACGTATTGGTTAATGTTTTACCTTCACTATTATCTATTCTTCCAAAAAAACATGTGCTATTTATTACATTGAAACCCCATAAATCTAAAGATGGAATAATCCTTTATAGCTATGGAGGTATAAAAAGTGTAAATTATTATTTGTATATCTTTTATTCTATATTTTCTACGGTAAAAGTAAACGTAACTTTTGAACCAAGGATTAAAGAATTTGAAACGTGAACAACTTCATTGTTTGTATCATATGCTGTTTTTCTTAATAGATACATAACAGAGTTTAAATCACACTCAAAAATAGCTGATTGTTCTACATCTGATAATGTTACATCTAATGTTTTTTCTGCTTTATTAATCTCAACATCATAATAATCCCTTAATATCTTATATGTTGATACATTGCTGCCTATATAGGTTTCTAATTTTGGGAAACGAGAAATTGGATAATATGATGTTTCAATAATAAATGGTTTGCCATTTATACTTAAAAGTCGCTTTAATTCCAATACATTATCCTCTGGCATGATTTTAAATAAAGAACATAATTCCCCATTTGGTTTCTTAATCTTATTTTCCAAAATTTGTGTACTGGGTTCCTTGCCAGATTGGGTGGTAATATCTGAAAAACTACCTATGGAAATTAATTCTCTTTTAATCTTTGATTCACTTACAAATGTTCCTTTACCTTGTTTTCGATAAAGAATTTTTTCGTCAACGAGATCTGAAACCGCCCTTCTTACGGTTATTCTACTTACACCATACTTTTTACATAGTTCCATCTCCGTTGGCAGCTGTTCACCTGTTTCATATTTTCCGCTTTCAATATCTTCTATAATTATTTGCTTTAACTGATGGTATAGTGGTATTTGACTTGCATTTTTTAATTTCATTTTTTAACAACCTTCCCAAAAATTTTTACACCATTCAATATAGTACAGTAGTAATCAATATTTATCAATCCTTTACGAGTAAAATAACACAAATATTGGTCAAAATACAAATTTTCTATATTCCGTAATAAATATTATACTACTTTGATGCGTGTAAAATATTCTGGTCAGGCAGGCTACATTTCATAAGATGCTATTTCTCTCAAGAACGCATTTCTTAAAGTAAAACACATTCTTACCCGTTTTTATGATATAAATGACAGGCAACGAAGTGATTGTCATCTATTTTATCAATTGAAGGATAAATTGATGCACATTTTTCCATGCGATATTGACATCGATTATAAAATCGGCATCCTTTTGGTGGGTCTGTTGGATTTGGAACATCCCCTTCCAAAACAATACGTTCCCTATTTATGGTCGGATCGGGTATAGGGATTGCCGATAATAAAGCTTTCGTATACGGATGACTTGGATTATTAAATAATTTATCGCGGTGGGCTATTTCAACTATTTTACCCAAATACATAACGGCAACTCTATCACAAATATGGTTTACAACACTTAAGTCATGGGATATAAAAAGATAAGTTAAATTAAGTGTTTCTTTTAATTTTTTCATTAAATTTAATATTTGCGATTGAACAGAAACATCTAAGGCGGACACCGGTTCATCACAAACTAAAAATTTTGGATTTACTGCCAAAGCCCTTGCAATTCCAACTCTTTGCTTTTGACCTCCCGACAATTCATGAGGAAACCGATGAATATAACTCTCGTTTAACCCAACTAGATTTAATAATTCTATTACTCTCTCTTCCACTTCTGTTCCTTTTGCCAGTCTAAATATTTCTAACGGAGTTCTGATAATCTCTCCCAATGTCATACGAGGGTTCAGGGAGGCTCCCGCATCTTGAAATATGATCTGCATTTCGCTTCTCAATGAACGTACTTCCTTGTTGTTATAGGAAAGTATATTATTCCCATTATATAAAACACTTCCGGATGTTGATTCAATTAATCTTAAAATGGTACGTCCAAAAGTCGACTTTCCACAACCACTTTCTCCGACAAGCCCAAGAGTTTCTCCCTTTTTTATAGCTAAGTTGATGCCATCAACCGCTTTAACCACTTTTTTATCCTTATTAAGAAAATTTGATTTAACAGGGTAATGTTTTTTAAGATCTTTTACAGTAAGTATATTTTTATTATCGCTGACCATTACATTTCACCCTTTGTTCTATCATCATATAAAAAACATCTTACCTTATGGTTATCCTTTTCAAACATGTCTGGTCTAGTCGTTTTACAAATTTCCATTGCATAAGGACATCTTGGCCAAAATTTACATCCAGCGGGCATTTTTGAAAGACTTGGAACCGCTCCATCTATCGTATTTAATTCTTCCTTTCGTTCGTCCACTTTTGGTAAAGAGTTTAATAAACCCTTTGTGTAGGGATGGAGTGGATTTTCAAATAATGTCTTTACATCACAATTTTCAACCACCATACCCCCATACATTACGAGAACATTGTCTGTCATTTCCGCAATTACCCCTAAATCATGGGAAATCATAATAATCGAAGTATTGAAATCATTTTTAAGGCTCTTCATTAATTCTAAAATTTGGGCTTGAATAGTTACATCTAGTGCAGTAGTTGGTTCATCGGCAATTAATAAATCCGGATTACAAATCAATGCCATGGCAATCATTATTCTTTGCCTCATGCCACCACTTAATTCATGAGGATACTCATAGAATCGTTTTTCCGGAGCAGGAATTCCAACTAACTTAAGCATTTCAATAACCCTTTTTTTTGATTGTTTTTTACTTAACCCGTAATGATAGCGTAAAGCTTCACTGATTTGATTACCAATTGTATAAACTGGATTTAAAGACGTCATTGGTTCTTGAAAAATCATCGATATTGCATTTCCTCTGATCTTAGTCAATTGCCTTTTCGATAGTTCTGTTAAATCACTTCCTTTAAAATATATATCACCATCTACTATTTCAGCTTCTGGAGGGAGTAATTTTAAAATTGACATGGAGGTAATGCTCTTGCCACATCCGGATTCCCCAACAATTCCAAGAGTTTCACCTTCCCTAATTTTAAAATCAACTCCTTCAATGGCTGGTATCCGATTGTTTTTATTTACAAAGTGAACATGGAGTCCCTTTACCTCAAGTAATACATCACCCATATTATCTCCTCCCGTTCATGGATTTATATCCTGTTTGACTTTCTATTTATATATGAATATTTTTCATTTCAAGGACTACCTGTAGGTACGAATTCATACCTACAGGATATCCTCATCATGTAAAGTCACAGTTAAAGGTGACTGCTAATTTGAGAGTTTCCAATTCCATGTTCCAAAGTTCATCCAAACAAAATCATCAATTGGTACATTTGATAGACGTTTATTATATGCCCATAAATTATTTTGATGATAAAGCCATATATATGGTTGATCTTCTGCAAGGGCAATTTGATAGTCATCGTAAACTTCTTTTCTTTCATTAAAATCCGTTAGTTTTGCACCTTTTTCCGCAATATCATACCATTTTGAATCGGTTAACAAGGAGTAGTTTCTCGAATCGCCCGGCTTTAAAATGACACTACTTTCACCGGGGTCTATGTTACTACCGCCCCCCAATAAGCCTAGATCCGCTTCTCCTTCACTTAACATAGATAGAAGGGTAGCAAAATCATATGTCTCGATACTAATCTTAACTCCTATAGCTGCTAAATCCTGTTGAATTAACAGCGCTGATTGCTCTCTGACTTGATTCCCCTGTGGAACAAGCATTCTATACTCTCTATTAAAATCAAACCCAGATTCTTCTAACAGCTTTTTTGCTTCTTCTGAGTTATAACTATTTCCTGACAGTTTTTCGTTAAAGTAAGGATGGTATTCAGGCATTGGACCAACAGCTACCTTTCCTTCTCCTAACATCAATTTATCTACAATTTGTTGTTTATTAATTGCCATGTCAAATGCACTTCTAACTCTTGAGTCGTGAAAAGCATCATTTGATTCTGACAAATTAAATAACATATATTGGTATGTGTAGTCTTCTACCGGTGCGGCCACAATATCTTCTGCATTTTTTACTGAATCCCAGTCAGATAAGGGAATACTTCCCATTGCCACAACATCAATATCCCCCTTAATTAAACCGGGTGTTAAATTTTCAGCTGATACTACACGAATAACCAGCGTTTTAAAGTCAGGGCTTCCTTGATAATAATCTTCAAACGCTTCTAACTCTAACGACGTACCCGATTCGTCTTTGACGTATTTAAATGGACCAGCCCCAATTGGCGCATTCCAAAATTCCGAATCATTAATGGAAGCATAATCACCTTCGCCAAGTTTATGTTCAGGTAAAATATACAAAAAGCTTAAGAAGGCATTAAGTATTCTATCCTCGTTTACAGCCTCTTTAAATTCAAATTTTACAGTATGCTCATCAACAGCTTCAACCCCAACATTATCGGATTTTTCAGCAACTCCATTTTCATCAGTTCCTGCAAGTACAGCAAATTCAGAGCGATAATAATTATCCACTGATTCATCTGTCATTGCCTTTACTGTAAATACAATATCGTTAGCGGTAAGTTTTTCACCGTCATGCCAAATCGCATTATCAGCTAATTCAAACGTCATGGATTTCGAATCCGTTGCCATTTCCCATGATTGAGCAAGTCTTGGTTTAATTTTACCGTCGTGGGTTCTATAAACAAGCCTCTCAAACAACTGATCCGCTACTGCATTCCCATAGTTGCCAGAGGTATTGTAAACATTTAATGTATCCCATGTAGAAATTATTGCCATCGTTACTACGTCATCATTACTTCCACTATTATCATTTTCTTTACTAGCTTCACTATTACTATTACTGCTACATGCAGTAGTGATTAGTAAAACAGCTATCAAACAAGTTAAAACAGTCATCCAATTTTTAATCATTTTTCCATCCCCTTTCTAAATTATTAACCAATTTTTGTTTTTGGATCTAAAGCATCCCTTAATCCATTACCGATAAAATTAATGGAAAGTATGGTGACTATAAGAGCTATTCCCGGTGGCAGCCACATCCATGGTCTTTCTGTTAAAATCGTAATTGATTGAGCGCTGTACAGCATATTTCCCCATGAAGCTGCTGGTGGTTGTACACCCATTCCTAAGAAACTTAATGACGATTCTAATATTATCGCTGCGGCAATCCTAAATGTAATTTGAATTAAAATTGGGGCAATTGCATTAGGTAATATATACTTAAATACGATTCTGCTATTCTTTTCCCCAATTGCTATCGCACCTTCAACGAAATCCTTTTCTTTAACACTCAACACATTCCCATAGATTAACCTTGCAAAAAACGGCCAACCAAGCACACCAATGACAACTGTAACCGTAATAATAGAAGGCCCAAACATGGATACTAAAAATAGAATTAGTATAATAGACGGAAAAGAAAGGAAAATGTCAGCAAGTCTCATAATGATACTTTCAATGTAGCCTCTATAATAGGCTGCTAATACTCCAAGCGGTATACCAATTATCACGCTTATAAATGTGGAAATAATCCCCACAAACAATGAAACTCTCCCACCATAAATTAAACGACTTAATACATCCCTACCTACGTCATCACCACCTAATAAATGTTCTGAGCTGGGTGGCGCATTAAATGCTAGCGCATCGATTTCAGCCTCAGTATATCGTAAAAAAAATGGTAGAATAATAACTAACAAAATTATCACAATTAGTACAATTAATCCTAAAATTGCTAGTTTGTTTTCGCAATATTTTTTTAGGAAATTTAAGAACAAACTTGGTTTTTTATTATTTTCCATCCTCTTTTTCTCCTAACTAATCATAACGAATCCTAGGATCTAACAACCCATATACTAAGTCTGTAATGATATTAAACAGTAATACAGCGAATGCCACTATAATCGTTATCCCCATTATTACAGGGTAATCACGAGTGTTAATAGACTGAATGAGTAAATTTCCTATCCCTGGCCAAGCGAATATTTGCTCTGTCACAACCGCCCCACCCAATAATAATGGGATTTCCATACCCAAATATGTTACAACCGGAATTAATGAATTTCTTAAGATATGTTTGATTGTTACAATGTATTCTTTAACTCCTTTAGCACGTGCAGTCCTAACATAATCTTCCCTTATAACCTCCAACATACTGCTTCTTGTAAATTGAATCAGAGGTCCAACCATATGTAGTGAGAGTACAATGGATGGCATAATCAAATGTTTCAGGAACGATAATATACTAAACTCTTGACCAATATCGTACATACCACCAATAGGTAATATTTTCAATTTAACTGAAAATATAAATAAAAATACCAATCCAATAAAAAAGCTAGGTGTTGAAGTAACGAAAAAAGAAAAAAATGCAGCTATATTATCCCACAATTTATTTTGATTCTTAGCGGAAAGAATTCCCAATGGGATGGCAATAACGCAAGCAATAAGAACAGCTGCAATAGCCAATAAAATTGTAGCTCCAAGACCATTAAGAATCAGATTCATTACCGGTTGCAGCGTTCGGTAAGAGTCACCTAAATCACCCATAAACAATTTACCGATCCAAGAAAAATATTGAATATAAAATGGTTGATCAAGTCCTAATTTAATTTTTTGTCTTTCTATTTCCGCTTCTGAAATATTTTGGTTGCTTAACAATAACTCAAGTGGACTACCTGATGCAAAGTAAGATACCAAAAAAACAAGTAAGGTAATTCCAAAAAAAGTTGGTATAGCGACTAGGATACGACTTAAAATATACTTTTTCATTTTATCACCTGCATCAGCCTATAAGCCTTTAATTTTTACATATTGTTATTCTAATTCGGGCCACGAAATTATGAACACAGTCTATTTTTTATAATTACTCCATCTTTCATAATAAGAGGAATATTTTTTTTATCTTCTAGTAAACTAATATTTTGTAATGGGTTCTTATTTATGATAAGAAGGTCTGCATATTTCCCCTCTTCTATTGTTCCTACTTTTTCTTCCATTTCGAGGCATTCTGCCGCAGTTTTTGTCGAAGCTACTATTGCTTCCATTGGTGTTAATCCAACCTCACATAATAAACCTAATTCCCTAAGATTCGTACCATGTTCCATAACACCAGCATCCGTTCCCATGGCAATTTTCACTCCATTTTTATATGCTTTTCTAATACTTTCTTTATGTATTTCTAATACTTCTTTCGCTTTTTTTAATCCATATTCGGGAATACCAGCATCATTTGCTAATCCTTTTTCAACAACAGTTAAAGGTGCTAATAATGTAGGAACCAGGAAGACATTGTTTTGTAACATTAAATCTATCGCTTCATCATTCAAATAAATTCCATGTTCAATAGAATGAATACCTGCTTTGACTGCATTAATGATTCCTTCTGTACCTTGAGCATGCGCCATTACCTTAATATTCTTTCGAAATTTACCCTCTTGAACAATCGCTTGCAATTCCTTGATCGTAAATTGTGTAAACTGTGGATCATCCGTTGGACTTAATACACCACCAGTTGCATGAACCTTTAGGACATCAGCTCCAGCCCTTAACATTTCTCTTGCTTTTTTTCTAACATCCTCAACCCCGTCACACATACTTTTTGGACTACCTGGATAATTCCAAATGTCTGTATCAACGCCTGAAGGAAGCCAGCCATCTGCATGTCCTCCAGTGATTGACAACGGGTTTATACAAATTTTCAATCTTGGACCAACGATTAAATTATCTTCAATTGCCTGTTTTATACCAAAATCTGCTCCACCAGCATCTCTAACAGTTGTTATTCCTGCTTCAATGGTATTTTTCAAATTGACAACAGATTCATAAAACCGATAAGAAAATGGTTGGTTTAACTTTGCATTCGTATCCTTAAAGTTGAGCATTACATGTACATGAGAGTCAATAAACCCTGGTAATATATACTGTTTATTTAGATCAATAACTTCAACATTTTCAAGGTCGGACAGGGCGATATCCTCATTACCTAATACAATTTTTTCAATCCTATTATCTTTTATTAAGATACCCTTTATTTCAACTGGGTTTTTACCTGTTCCATCGATGAGAGTTCCATTCATTAGATATTTATACATTTATTCATTCCTCCTCTACTTCTAAAAATGCACTCTAGCTTTATTAAGCGGGATAATCCGGGCCAGATTCTGCAAATTCTTTTTGTACACTTTTAAAGTATTCTGAGTCCAATAACAAGTCAGCACCTGTTTTCGCCAATGCCTCCGCCATGTTTAGCATAGCTTGATGGGCCTCGGGACTTTTTGCAGCTTCTCTAAATTCTATTGAATGCCCTGCAACTGCATTTGGAGTTATCTTCAAATAAGGGTGGATAGTAGGGATTTTTAAACTAACATTACCTATATCGGACGAACCCGCCCCTCCCTTAATAACTGGGGCAGTGACCACTTCACCAGTCTGTTCCAAATATCCAGCCATTCGATTAGCCATCATTTTATTATTCTTCATTTCCGCATATACAGGTGAATTTTGTTCAATCCGTACCTTCGTACCTGTTGACAGCGCTGCACCTTCCGCACAAGCCTCAACTTTTTTTACCATTTCTTTTACTTTCTCTTGTGTTAAAGCTCTAACCAAAAATTCAGCCTCAGCGTATTCCGGTATTATGTTTGGAGCGTCGCCACCCTTTGTTATTATTCCATTTAATCTGGAGGTTTCGGGAATATGTTGCCTTAACATGTCAGTTGCTACAAAAAATTGTATCAACGCTGACAAAGCATTTTTTCCTTCTTCCCCATGAGAAGCAGTATGAGCAGATTTACCAAAATATTTTATAGACAAATGTGCATTTGCAGTTAAATGTCTCCACGGAATGGTTATCTGATCATTTGGATGAAACATCAGACACGCATCAACTCCATCAAAGACACCAGCTTCCAGTTCAATAATTTTCCCCCCTGCTCCTTCTTCACCAGGTGTACCTATAGCCAGGACTGTTCCCTCAAATTCTCCATTATCTAAGGCCCTTCCAAGTGCGGTTGAAGCAGCAAGGCCCCCAGTGGCAATTAAGTTATGACCGCATGCATGTCCAATCTGTGGTAATGCATCATATTCAAGTAAAAATGCAATCACAGGTTTTCCAGAACCCTTTTTAGCAACGAATGCGGTATTCAAATCAGCTACTGGTGTCGTAATACTAAATCCTTCATTTTTAAGCCATTTGGTTAAAATACTATGTGCATAATGTTCTTCCATAGCTGTTTCAGGTTTATTATGCAAGTCTAAACTTGTATCAATAATATCCTGTTTTATTTTTGATAGTTCCATTTCAATTTTCTTATGTACTTTTTGGATCTTTTCATTCATAATATTGCCTCCTTAGTGGCGTCATTATTAATAAAGTTAGACACTATCACAATGATTAGTAGATCTGCAAACCTCAAAATTAATAATTCAAATAAAATAAACTAGTTTATTAGCTATTATTTTAATTGGATAGTGATAACGCTTCCCTATATAACGTTATATAACAATATAGCATCTTATGTTAATTGAGTCAATATACTTTTTATATTTTTTTTATCATTTTTTCCATTCCTTGAATTCGGAATATTTTACTTTGGAAGCAATTGAAAGTATACAGGGAATATTAAGGATAATTTAAATCACTTTTTTGGTATTAAGTCTAAATTTTCAAAGTCTTCAAGTGCAATAATGGGTTAAGTGTGTTTTTTAACCTCCGAAGCTTGTATAACATTATAAAAATAATCACCAGAGAAAATTAACTTTTCCCCGGTGATTCCGACACATTAATGTAAACTTTGATAACATAGTAGTTCATATTAATTTTCCATTCCAACCTGACAAATTACCCTGTGGCCTTTTTAAATAAAATTGTTTTAATATTTAATTGCCCTATCAGAATAAGCCTCCATTATCAAACTCTCCATTTCAGACAGAAACCTATCCAGCATTTTCTCACCTTTTTCTTTAGTCGCAAGCGTTGAATCCCCAAATACCCCACTTTGGCTAAGATTCCCCAAAGAAATTGTAGATTTGCCATATAAACCAGGCCTATCTGGATATTCACAAACAGCTTTATTCATTTCAACCATTTCCGGCTTTAAAGCCAACATTAAAGAAGTTTCAAATTCACAAGCATGAATCATATCGTGCCACGTTGAAGAATCACAATATTCATTTCTGATCTCTTCCAAATTAGGATAAAACAAATATATAATCTGCATATCAAGTTCATCCATCAATTCTCTAGTAGCATATTTCATACTTGCATTATTAGAATCATGACCATTTACCAGCACTAATAGCTTCACGCCATAGCGAGATACACTATGTGCCACATCTTTTATAACATTTTCAACATGATGTTGCTGCAATGATATGGTTCCGGGGATATCACGCCAAACCCACGAGTAACCAAAAGGCATCGTTGGAAGCATAAGTGCACCGGTTCGTTCCGATAGTTTTTTAGAAATACCTTCTGATAAAAATATGTCAACTCCCAAAGGTAAATGATGCCCGTGTTGTTCCGTTGCCCCTAATGGTAAAATAGCTACAGGAAAATCTTTGACTGCAGCAGCAACTTCATCACGGTTCATCTTTAATATTTCTCTTGGTGATTTCATTATTAAAACTCCTCTGAAAGTAATTGATTAAAGACCAATGCATTTTCTTTAATTTTTTCCAAATCCGTTTTCGTTGCACCTCTTGGAACTAAATCACTTCCAATCGCAAAATACGAACATCCAACCTGTTTTAATTCCTTTATATTCTTTTTATTAACTCCTCCAACCGCCATTAACTTCATATCCGGGAATGGTCCCCGTATATTTTTTATATAATCTATACCTAGATTTACCACCGGGAATAGCTTCACAGTTCCAATACCGAGCCTAGACGCTTGGCCAATTTCACCGGGTGAGAAAACCCCGGGAAAAATAGGAATTTCCTTTGATAATACATATTTTACTATTTCCTGATCCCAACCAGGCGTTATAATATAATTAGCTCCCGCTACAATGGAGGCATCTACCTGCCGAGTTGTCGTAATAGTACCTACACCTAGATGGATCTGATTGCCAAAAGATTCACTAACCTTTTTAATACATTCCAATCCCTTTTCTTCATCACTTAGAGATACTTCCATCCAGGAAATTCCACTATCCAGTAAACATTTAGTTATATCAACAATATCACCTGAATTTACCCCGCGAATTATAGCGATTAAGGTATCCTTTTTCATCGTTTTGGCCTCCATTAGAACTTCGCCAACCAGTTTGCTGGATTTTCAACAAAAATAGTATCTATATCTTTTTGGCTAATTCCTTCATCTAATAAGCGAGGGATAAACTTTTTAATAATATATTCGAATCCTGGACCGCCGCCATAAGCGTGTAAATAACATTTACGTCCCATATCGGCAGAGATTAACAGTTGTTTTGCATGTCCATTGTCAATCATATTTTTAATCAGTGATACACGGGTGCTATCCGGATAATATTTGATTTTACTTGTACCATCAAATTGTACATAGGCACCCCTCTCAGCCAATTGTAAATGGTAATACGGATCAGCATTTCTATCACTATGGCCGACGCCTACTTTTGTTAAATCAACGCCTTCCTCCTCAAGGATATCTAACATTTCCATCCCCATTGTTCCTGCTTCAGTATGCAGCCAAATTGGGGCTCCGGTTTGAAGTTGCGCCCTTGCAACTGCCCGGGTTACCTTCTCCTCTAATGGATGAATAAGCTGATTCCAGGAACCCGATTTCAAGAATCCTGCTTTTGCATCAGTACCATCCATTCCCATGGTCACATCTCTAACTAATTTTTGCGTTATTTCTTCAATTGTTAGTGCTTCAACCCATTTTGGGAAATAGATGTGCTTATTAAAGCCGGATGTTGCTACTACATTTACTCCGGTTTCTTTTGACATACGTACCAGTTTAGAAGCATCTCGCCCATAATCAAGTGTAGTAGCATCTAAAAGTGCATTTCCACCAGCCCTTTTAAATCTCCATAACTCACTTACACTAGCTTCATAATCAGTTAATTCCAGGTCACGATCTTTTTGTGAACTAGGAGGATTTGTCCATAAATGCTCATGGCTATACGTGAATCCCAATTGTTCCTTTTCAATATCTCCTAACACTGTTCTTACTTTACTCATTTGAAAAACTCCTATCTCTAAGTTGTAGTTTATAAGGGCTTTTAGGCAACTCGCCAAAATAGATTCACGCGATAGAAAGCCCAGGTTTTCACATCAATTACTCAATATGCTTAAATCCCTACTCCAAAAAGTAACCCAATTAATTTGATAAGGATAACAACAATAATTGCATCTGGTGACGCAAACCATAATCCACTAACTCCGTATTGAGATAAATCTACTAACGGGTACGCAATAGCAACTAATAAGGAAAAGGTAAGTCCTAAGAAAAAGCCACTTACTATTGCGCCGCGTAATCCACCCCTGGCATTACCAAATACACCAGCAGCCCCACCCATGAAAAATAATCCAATTACCGAAGGAAGAACTGCAACCGGCAAGAAGCTAGACATAAAGGTCACAATTAACCCGCCAACTAATGCTGCTAAAAAGCCAATTGTGACAGCAACAGGCGCAAAAGAATAAAAAATTGGAACGTCCAGTGCTGGCTTTGCACCTGGTACAATCTTTTCGCCAATTCCTTTAAATGCAGGAACTATTTCTGCTAAAAACATTCGAACACCCATTAATAGAATCAAAATTCCTACCACAAATCCTAATGCCTGGAATATAGCAAATTGATAACGATTTACTCCACCCGATATTTCATTCATTGTTTCTGCATCGACGAAAGTGGCGGTTACTACATAAACTATTACCATTATTATTCCCATTAAGATACTCATATCTTTTAGAAAGTCTAGTGATTTAGGAACCTTGACATCTTCAGCAGATTGTTCCTTATTCCCAAATTTTCCTCCAACCCATCCAGATAGGGAAATCCAGGAACTTCCCCAAAAGCCAAACGCAACATTGTCATTGCCGGTAACTTTTCTAACAGACGATTGTGAAATAGCAGGGAAAATAACCATTGAAATACCTTGTATAATCGATCCTAAAACTATAGTCATTTCACTTGATAAACCCATTTGGCTGAGTACAATTGCCATCGTAGCTGCAAAGGAAAACATCATATGTCCTGTTAAGAAGATATATTTAAATTTGGTAAAACGTGCAATCAGAACATTAATGAGAAAAGAAAAAATTAAAATAAATGCAGTTTCCTTCCCCAATACAGTTTGTACTGCTGCTGCTATTGCATTGTCTTCTGCCACGATACCTGTTAATCCAAAAGCCTCCGTGAACATTGTACTGAATGGTACTAATGAATTTACAATGATGTTGGACCCCTGTTGCAGAATTAAAAATCCAAATAATGTTTTCATCGTACCTTTAATGACATCCGAAGTAGATTTACGAAGCAATATTAAACCTAATCCAGCTATGATGGCTATTATTATCGATGGGTTACTAAGGATGGAAACCAATAAATCGATCACATTTATCCCTCCTTAGATAACTTTTCTATCATTGGAAGTACTTTTTCCTTAATTTCGTTTTTATCTAGTAAATTATCAATTGATATAATTGGGACATCCTCACTAGATAGCTCATTCGCAATTTCACTTGAAGCAACCATAAAGTCGCATGATTTTCCTTTAGCGCTTCCAAGATCAGTAGCCTCTCCATCTACTTTATAACCATTTTCCTTTGCCATTGATTGAATATCCATTAATAACATTAAACTCGTACCAAAACCCATTCCGCAAACACTTAATATATACATGTTTTCCACTCCCCACTCCTATATCGTTATTATTTTTGTTATTTCTTCATAATTTTCTGCTTTTAAAATTTGATCAAGCTTTTCATCATCACCCAGAATGGTAGCAATTTTTTGTAACATTTCAATGTGCCCAGTATTTCCAACTCCAGTAATCGCACAAACTAATTGGACAGGGTCATTTTTTTCATGCTGAAATTCAATTGGCTCCTTTAGTCTTACTAATGAAAACCCTGCGGATAAAGCTCCGTTTTCTGGTCGAGAGTGTGGAATAGCTATCCCGGGTGCTATAACAATATATGGCCCTACATCCCGATACCCCTTTACCATTGCCTCCACGTATTGTTCAGTAGCATAACCAGCTTCAACTAGTAACCTGCCACTTAACCTTATAGCCTCAATTGCATTATCTGCCTCAGCGTCCAAAAGAACTGCCTTTTCTTTTAGTAGCGTCATCACGTTATCCCCCTACCTTATTACTTTATTTTTATCTCTTCCGGAGACTTTTATATGATATTCATACTTGTCAGATCTACTAATCATTTCAACCATCTCGAATGGTGTACCATTTGGTAAATACGTGGTCCTTGTAATCTGCAGGATGGCATCTCCAGGGGAAATACGTAATGCAGACGCTTCCAAATCTGTAGCTAATCTAGCTCTTATTTGTTCATTGGCTTCCTCTAGTATAATGTTGTAATTTTTTTCAAGCTCTTCATACAATGATTCTCTGGTAAATCCTTTTTCTAGAAAACCAGGGATATATTTTTCTCTTAGATAATTAAACATTAAAGCGATTGGTTCTCCGTCGACTAATCGAATTCTTTCTACACAAATGACTTTTTCACTTGAATGAAGATTTAGTTTTTCTTTTATTTTTTTGGATGGTTTTACTTCGAAAATTCTAAGCCTTTCAGTATCTGGCTTTTTCCCTTTTAGATTCATTTCTTCTGTCCAACTAGTTATGGTACTTGCATCTTGTATTATTTTTGTTGACCTAACGATTGTTCCACGGCCCTGAATTTTTTCAACAAAACCTTCTAAAACCAATTCATCAATAGCTTTGCGGATCGTTATTCTGCTAACGTCGTACTTTTTTTCTAAGTCTGTTTCAATGGGTAATAAATCACCTTCTTTCATATTTTGAATTATTTCATTTAGTATTTTCTTCTGGACTTTCTTGTATAAGGGTGTTTTAATTTGCGACATGTTATTGCTATCCCCTCCAAATACATTATGATGTATATTTTATTTTATATAATTCATTATAATGAATATATCATGAAAGTGTTTTCATGTAAAGCGTTTAAATAAAATTATTAAATTTGTATTTCGTTGCAATAACAAAAACCCACAACCATTTTAGGATGTGGGTTATTTGTTCAGTCTCAAACTTCGTACCTTGAAAAATAAGTTTCAAACTTTAGTTCTTGTAAACTTATTAAGTTGTGAAATGTTTCTTGAGTTTTATTGAAATAAGGAGAGGACTGTTCCATTTGAGTTTACTTGGGAATTACCCCTATGTAGGGACAACCGCCCTCTCATAACTAAATCCCAGTTTTCTCTACCATAAATTTCATTCCTTTTTTGCTTTCATATAAAATATGCTCTTCATCCAGCGTTAGTACTTCCCTATTTTTCATGACAATTTTTCCGTCAATAATGCTATCTACAACATCATTCCCATTTACTGCTTCTACAATTGTATTTATCATGTTATAGGTCGGGCTAATATGTGGCTGGTCAATGTCTACGAGAATCAAATCCGCTTTTTTACCTACTTCAATTGTTCCGATTTCATCTCCTAATTGCAAGGCATTAGCACCGCCTGAAGTGATCATTTTCAATAACTCCTTGGCAGGTATCACGACAGGGTCAAAGACAGGCAATCCCCAGAAAGCATGTAATCCGGACCTGAAGACTCGCATTTCATCAAACAGCGACAGACTTGCTCCGGCCGCTCCGTCTGATCCTATCCCAATTGATATTCCTTCTTGTAGCATTCTTGGCGTTTTCGGAAAACCGTGACTAGCAAAATTGTTGCGCGGACAATGCACAACCTTTACTTCCCTGTCACACAATAAATCAATTTCCTGTTCAGATAACGCAACGTTATGGGCAGTCAATAGATTAGGGCCCAACGCACCGTATTCATCTAATAATTCTGCTGGTCTCATTTTGTAATTTTGCAGACAAAAACTGACTTCATCACGATGTTCTGCCAGATGGGCATGTAATCCAGTCTTATATAACGCCGCCTTCTCCGCAGTTTTCTCGATCAATCTCGGGGAACAGGTCATCACCTGTCTCAGCGCAAACCAAATCTGAATTCTGCCATCACCGGTTCCATTGTAGTCTTTGTACAAATTTTCAACATCTGTGATTATCTCATCAGGACTTCCTATCATGACATCCGGAATAAAAGCTCCCATATCCATTGATGATTTCGTTATTGCCGCACGCATGCCTGATTCAATTGTAGCTTCAACCACTCGATCCATATGAAGACCGCCTGAATCTGCAAAACCTGTTGTTCCAGATTTGATCATTTCCAAACAGCTTAATTGTGCGCTCGTATAAACTGTATCACTATCAAGATTGCTTTCAAAAGGAACAAGAATACGGGCCCAAATCATTGGGTATTCATCCATTGTTCTGCCGCGAAGCAATTGCTGGCATGTATGCGTATGGGCGTCAATCAGACCAGGCATTAAAAGTTTTCCTTTTCCATTAAGCGTTTCACTTGATTCGTATATTTCCGCTAGCACTGCTGAATCATCAATTTTAATAATTTTGGAGTCCTTTATATAAACATTCTGATTTTCCTTAACTTCAAATTCCGGTGTTAATACGGAACAACCTTTTATTACTAGATCACATTGCATGATGAAATACCTCACTTTTTGTCTTATTATCGTGATTTAGTTCCTTTATTTTAGATTGCATTTGTCAATTTCAAAACGATTTGAGCAACAATCGCTGATCCGAAAAATGTTCCAGTGAAAACAACAATCCCGATCAGAACCATTTTCCAGCTTTGTTCCTTGAAAGCTTTCAAATCCTTTCCCATGGCGATTCCGGCAAATGCGCCGACTGCTGTAACAGGAGCCATGAATGAAATTTTGCCAGTTTGCTCAATCACAAAATCCGAAACCGGAGAAATTGGGCAGGCGACAATCAATCCAATTAGCGAAACATAGAGTATCATCGGCATTTTTAGCGGAATTACTTTGCTGGCTCCATACCCGATCAGTGTTATAGCGGCTAGGATTAGAACGCCTGGAATCGATTCCATCATGGCAACGTCATATCCTACAAAATTTGAAACTATAATGATAATCGAAACGATGATCAATAAAAATGTCCAATCACGCATTTTCATGTTTCGATTCCTCCTCTGCATTTGGTACCGTACTGGCACTTTTCAAACTGATCTTGCGCATCCTTGGTTCAAGAAATTCATAAAGCTTTGTTGCTAACGGCAAGGCAATAAACAAGCCGACGTACAACCCGGTTACACCTGTCAGCATATCGCTTGCAGCACCAAGAACAAGAATATCCTCTGCCATATCCGGATAAATATTGGCCAATACCCCTGTCGATGCAGCCATCATGCTTCCACTTCCAGCACCTGAAGCCATCGCTAAAGCAAGCGGATGAAATATCTTCATTGAGGCCGCAGCACTAGCTAAAAAGCCGAAATAAATAACGCCAATAATATAGCCGATAACGTAAATAGACAGCGTTCCTCTTGTTTCAGGAGAATCCGGACCATAAACATGCGTGACTAAACCGAGGTTGGATTCCCGGCAAATGGAATGCGTTGCTCCGATAGCTTCCCGCTTCAGACCTAATAGTATTGCTAGTGGTAGCGCTATCAAAATCGTCCCTAAATTGCCAAACTCTTGCAATACCAAGGCAGGTCCCACTTCGACAAGTTTTGGCAAATTTCCGCCCGCCATGACACCAAGTTTTGCCATAAAAGGCGTAATAGCAACTAGAACCAGTGTAGATGCCGCCTTTACTTCTTTGATTTTGAAAAAACCAGTTATTTGCGGTACTAGCAGCACCCCGAGAATAAGTCCATAAAACATCGGGAAAAAAATCATGGCTCCTGGACCGATGCTGAATTCTTTTGTCCCGATCAATTCCGCTATGATGACAATGACTAGAACAGCAAGATAAATCTTGTATTCCGATTGAAATCTATCCCCAATACCACGATAAGATTTAATTGGCATTAAGACCCTCCCTTAGTTGATTAAAAACTGACATTTAATCGTCCCTATATAAGGGACGTTATTTCATCATCTAATTAAAAAAAAGCAGCGATAATAAAATTTAATTTTAAAGCACATGCGATTTTTTGACTGCAGTATATCCCAGTTCTTTTGAGATAGAATTTGCTGCCTCTTTGCAAAAACGAATATACTGATCCAGTTTTTCCTCCATTCTGAATTCCGGTCCTACTAACGAGATAGATGCTGCTACTTCCCCCTTATAATTCCGGACTGGAAATGAAATAGCAAGCGATCCCAAATCCAGTTCTCCATATGTAACGCTATACCCTTTTTTACGAATAGCTTTTAATTGTTTTTTTAATTTATCTGGATCTGTTATCGTATTTTCCGTGAATTTTTTCAAACCTGTTTTTATGACGTTATCAACCTCTGCCTCCGTCAAATGTGCCATTAACACTTTTGTCGGCGCTCCGGCGTATAATGGAACTCGCGCTCCCAACCGGGATGTACATTTCAACCCTTGTTTACTCTCTTTTATCCCGACACATAGACTTTCCTGGTCGCTTACGACCTCTAACAATACCGTTTCTCCGGTTTTCTCCGCTAGATCATTTATGGTCGACTTTGACACATCAAGCAAATTCATTTGTCTGGAAACAATCATGCCAAGTTCAAATAATTTTACTCCTAAGGAATACTTTTTCGTTTCCAGATTTTGCTTTAAAAAATTCCGGTTTTCCAAAGTCACTAGCATCCGATGAATAATACTTTTATTCAGTTCAAGTTCTTTACTAAGTTCGGCCACTCCCCACTCCGGCTTCTCCTCCGTAAAATGTTCCAGAAGTTTAAGAAGCCTGTCCCCTGTTTCCAAAATACTTTTCTTTGTTGTTGACATCTCAAGACTCCTTTAGTCCCTCATATGAGAACAGTATTCCTTGTTATTGATTAATTAGAATAATAATGTATGCATTCATAATTGTCAATACTTTTTAACAGTTTTTATATTTGCTTAATTAGACTAGGTGGGGAACTGTTCCCCAGTGTGAACAGTTCCCCTTAACCATTCCGCAAATGCTAAAAGATCCTCAAAAAAATATTCTCACCTTCATGTTTTTCTGTACTGCGAATGGTTTAGCTCCAGCTTCCTCGCCTCGATATCCGGTTTCCGGTCCTTGAATATCACCATCCATCTGAGCCAGCTTTTCCATATTTTTGAGCCACTATTGCCAAGAAAATTAGCATTATGACATAAGAGAACAACTACCGGAGATAGCGGCGTAACCACAGCGGAGCTGCTTGCCCATGACCGCAATGCCACTTCTTAGGGATCGTTGCCCAATGTCATCAGGCTAAGCTTACAAAATTTGTAATATGATAATCCCATATTCTGAAAAATACGCAGCATAAAAACAAATCGTAAAAACAGGCATAAAGACCCCTGACATCCCTCTGTTTATTCAGCGGACTCACCTCATTGGTTAGGGTCTAAGGAGGTACTCTTTTTTTCGAAGTAAAATCCTGCTTATTTTCAGTGAAAATTGAATTTTTTGCTCACCAATACCTGATTCGGGTTCTTCCCGGCACGACAACCCTCAATCTATTTTTATTTACCTCTTAAGCGTAGGTTCTGTTATTTTGAAAGGTAATAACACTATGAATTCAAATTTAATCACATGCTCTAAAACAAAGACTGTTTACTTTACCCCAAAAATACGGCTCCGTACACTAATGCACCTAAAACTACATATGCTGGGTTAACCCCCTTTTTTTCCAAAAGAAAATAACTAGCAAGCGTTATTAATATTGTATGCCCGATGCCAATTTCAAAATAAGAATTAAAGAAAAAATCATATGTCATTATACCAAGCAACACTGCAATTGTTGGACGCACAACCTTAGTTAATTTCTTTACACCTGGGGAATTCTTATATTTAAGTAACAATCCTAATAGCATAATTAACAGAATTAATGAAGGGAATACAGAGGCAAAGACTCCAACTGTTGAACCCAAAACTCCGCCTTGGTCATAACCAATGTAGGCGGCAAGCTTTGTTGCTATCGGGCCCGGCAGACCATTACCCAAGGCTACCATTTCACTATACTCTTGAGTAGTAAACCACTGATAGCGCCCAACAACCTCATGCTCTAGTAATGGAATAGTTGCAGGACCGCCCCCATAACCTAAAATATTTGCTATAAAATTTGCCAGGAAAATTTCCCAATAAATCATGATCCACCCACCTGATGCTTATGCTCTGTTTTAACCTTTTTTTCTTTTTCCTTTTTTGAAAATAACGCATATAATATAAGGACAGCAATTAATATGGCAGGATGTATCCCTAATAATTCTATAACAATTACACTAATCGCTATAAGAATAACTGTAGAAACCCATCCTAAAAACTTTTTGGACTTTTTTATAAAATCTATAGTTAATACTCCAAGCATTACTGCAGCAACTGGGATAACACCCTTAGCCATCCCTTGAACCCAGGATTTATCTTTAAATTCATTTAACATGGTTAATAATAAAATCATTAATAAAGCAGTTGGCAGAACTGTAGCTATTATACAAGTAAGCAGCCCCCAAAAACCTTTAAGACGCCAGCCTATATAGCCGGAAAGTTTAGTATTGATCGGACCAGGTAATGTATTTGCAAGCGCCAAGATGTCTGAGAACTCGTTATCATCCATCCATTTATAATTGTCAACAACTTCTTTATACATTAAAGGAATAGCGGAAAGCCCACCTCCATAACCGAGCATTCCAGCCCGAAAAAAAGCTATAAATAAATCTTTATACAACTTAACACGTTCATTTTTACCATGAAGCAATTGAACCATCCGTTCTCGATTCCGTTCCACCACAAAGCACACCGGTGTCAGGATCACGCCAAATAATTTGCCCACGTCCAAAGCTGTTCGCTTCCATGGCAATCCGAACATCATGCCCTTTTTCCTCAAGTCCTGCTGCTAAATGATGGGGGAATCTCGACTCCACTTCTACCACTTTATCCCTTAACCATTGCCATCTTGGCGCATCCAGAGCAGCTTGTGGATTCAGCTTAAAATCAATGGTATTCATTAATACCTGAACATGACCCTGCGGCATCATAAAACCTCCCATAACACCAAACGGACCAATCGCTTCATCTCCTTTGGTCAAAAAACCGGGGATAATAGTGTGTAAGGTACGTTTACCACCTTTTAGTGCATTAACATGGTTTGGGTCAAACGAAAAATTATGTCCTCTATTTTGTAAAGCAATACCGGTTTCAGGAACAACCAATCCGGATCCAAATCCCATATAATTACTCTGAATAAAAGAAACCATGTTCCCTTCACCATCAGCAGTTGCTAAATAAACTGTACCACTAGAAACGGATTCCCCGGCCTCTGGCAATGAAGCCTCTTCTTTAATCATTTGTCTGCGTCTCTCTCCATAAGCCTCACTAAGCAATTCCGTAGGTTCAATTTTCATATGGTACTTATCCGTAATATATTGAAAACCATCTGCAAATGCTAATTTAATAGCCTCAATCTGTTTGTGATATGTATTCACTGTGTCTCGCTCAGTAAAATCAAATCCTTTTAAGATATTCATTGCCTGTAATGGAATAATTCCCTGTCCGTTTGGAGGTAGCTCCCATACATTATAATCCCGATAACTAACACTTAGTGGTTCCACCCATTCAGGTTTATAATCCGAGAGATCTTCTAATGTTAAATAGCCACCTGTTTTTGATGAGAAAGTAGCTATTTTTTCAGCCAATTTCCCCCGATAAAATGATTCCGCTCCAGTTTCCGCTATTTCTCGTAATGTATCAGCATGATCCGAAGAAGACCATATTTCACCAACCTTCGGCGCGCGTCCCTTAGGAGCAAACGTTTCAAACCACGATTTGAATGCAGGGTCAGTTAAGCTTCGGCTAAATTTGTTATAGGCCCTTTTCCAATACTTAGCTAACGTTGGTGAGAGCGGAAAACCCTCCACAGCATAGGTGATTGCCGGCTGAAGCACTTTAATTAAGGGAAGTTTTCCAAACCTTTTCGATACTTCTGCCCAAGTTCCAGGAGCACCTGGAATCATCACCGGAATCCACCCATATTTGGGGATTTCATCATATCCGGATCTTTTTAACGCGTCAATTGAAATTGATTTAGGTGAAGGTCCGCTCCCATTAATTCCATATAGCTTTTTGTTCATATAGACAATAGCAAATGCGTCACCACCTATTCCATTGGATGTGGGTTCAACAACTGTCAGACAGGCTGCAGTTGCAATAGCTGCGTCTACCGCGTTTCCGCCTTGTTTAAGAATGTCCAGACCCGCCTGTGAAGCTAGAGGCTGCGATGTTGCTACCATACCATTATTGGCGTAGGTAGCATTTCTAGTAATGGAATATGGATTAATATGTTGATTAAATGAAAACATGAGCTCACTCCTTAATAGATATTAATTTTTAAACTTCGTGACATGCCACAAAGTGTCCCGGTTCCACCTCCCTCCATTCAGGCACCCTCATCTTACAGTGTTCCTGAGCAATAGGGCATCGTGTGTGAAATGGACAGCCACTTGGATAATTGGAAGCACTAGGTAAGTCGCCTTGTAGTTTAATCCGCTCTTTTTTTCTACCAGGAACCGGTCTAGGTATAGCTGAAAGTAAAGAACCGGTATAAGGATGCAAAGCGTTGTTATATATTTGATCCGATGTGCCCAACTCAACCATTGATCCCAAATACATAACAAGAACCCGATCACATAAGTGCCTGACAACACCCAGATCATGGGAAATAAATATATACGTAAGGTCATGAGCAACTTGCAGCTCCTTTAACAGTTTAATAACTTGTGCTTGTACAGATACATCCAATGCAGAAACTGCTTCATCACAGACAATTAGAGAAGGGTTAAGCGCTATTGCTCTAGCAATACCAACACGCTGTCTTTGTCCACCACTTAATTCATGTGGATAACGATGATAATGTTCTTCCTTTAATCCGACTTCTAATAATAGATTTTTTACACTTTGGTCCCTTTCTGCTTTTGATTGTTTCATATGAATCACTAAAATTTCATCTAAAGCACTCCCAATTCTCTGTCTGGGATTTAAAGAGGCAAAGGGATTTTGGAATATCATTTGCATGTCACGCTTATATTTTTTTAACTTACGATCAGATAAATGCTCAATATGTTCACCACGAAATAAAATAGACCCATCTGTTAAATCCTCCAGACCCAAAATTGTTCTTCCAAAAGTCGATTTTCCACATCCGGATTCTCCAACAATCCCCAGCGTTTCTCCTTTATACACCTTGAGTGAAATATTCTGAACCGCCTTAACATGATTCTTGGTTCGCTTTAAAAAACCACCTTTTATTGGATAATATTTTTTTAGTCCTCGTGTTTCAAGTAATGGTTGTTGCGCTTTCATTGACATTCACCTCCTGCAACCAGCATTTACTTTGCCTTCCATCAGATACCCTAAATGCAGGCGGGCTTTTCTTCCGGCATACATCCATCGCATAAGGACATCTTGGATGGAATCTGCACCCGGAAATTTGATCATCTAGATTTGGCATTGAGCCAGGAATGATATTTAATTCATGTTCCTTTTCATCGACATTAGGAACTGCTCCCAATAGCCCCTTCGTATAAGGATGTTGGGGGTTATTAAAGATACTATCGACATCACCAATTTCTGCTATCTCCCCCGCATATATAACCATAACTTGATCAGCAATTTCTGCTACTACGCCCATATCATGGGTGACAAAAACAACCCCCATCCCCATTTGTTTCTTTAAGTCATCAATTAGATCCAAAATCTGAGCCTGTATGGTCACATCAAGTGCAGTTGTTGGTTCATCAGCTAATAAAAGGTTCGGTTCACATGCCAATGCTATAGCAATCATTACTCGTTGTAGCATCCCGCCGCTCAATTCATGCGGAAACTGTTTTAATTTTTTGGCAGGGTCAGGGATACCTACCCTTTTCAATAACGAAATACATTCCTTATTTGCTGTCTCTTCAGATAATTTCCGGTGAATCATCAGGGGTTCACGAAGTTGAAAACCTATTGTAAAAGTCGGGTTTAAGGCAGTCATTGGTTCCTGAAAAATCATCGAGATTTCGTTTCCCCGTATTTTCTGAAATTCCTTTTCAGGTAACCCTACAAGTTCCTGTTTGGATAGTCGGATGGATCCCTTTGTGATTTCTCCATTAGTAGGCAACAATCCTAAAATGGAAAGAGATGTTATACTTTTGCCACTTCCCGATTCCCCGACTATACATAGTGTTTCACCTCTTTTTACGGAAAAGGAAATATCCCGAACAGCTTTAAGTCTCTTTTTTCCTGTTTTGAACTGTACTTCAAGGTTCTTGACTTGTAACAGACCTTCCATCATTAACCCTACTTTCTACTTACGTTATAAAGGGACCATTGCCCATTCGGACTTATCAATAGGCCATCTACTGATTTGCTATATGCAGCGGAGACTGTTCCATGTTCCATAACAATCCAAGGTGCATCCTTAATGGCCATAATATTAGCCTCATTCAATTTTTCCAATCTTTCGTCCTGATCTACATTATTACGAGACTCTTCTACAAGTTTGTCGAATTCAGGGTTACTATATCTCGTATAATTGGACGCGTCGATGGTATCGGAATGTAAATTCGGGTACAGCAACTCACTTCCATCTGCAGTACTATTAGCCCATCCAAGGAATGTCATTTCAAAATTACCCTTACGTGCTGTATCAAGGAAAGTAGCCCACTCCATGGTTTCTATTTTTACATCCAGCCCAATATCCGTTAGTTGTGATTGAACTATCTCTGCCATTTTTTTATAATTATCTCTATTCGCAGCAAGCAGGGTTATTTTTTTACCTTTGTAACCATTCTCTTCTATAATTTGTTTTGCCTTCTCCTTATCAAAAGGATATGCTACATCCTCAGCACCCTCTTTATAACCGAATACTTTTGGACCAATAAGACTTTCATTCATTATCCCTAAACCATTTAACTGGTTAACATACGCCTCTTGATCGATCCCATAAGCAACTGCCTGACGGAATTTCAAATCCGTAAATGGTTCTTCTTCCATGTTAAACCCTAAAAACGATACTCGAGTTCCTTCTGATTTTTGTACTTTTACATCATTTAAAGATTCAATTCTTGGTAATAAATCAGATGGCAAATTATCAATAAATTGAACTTCTCCAGTCTCCAACATCGAGATTGCTGTAGACATTTCCGGAACAATTTTGAACGTTACTGTTTCGAGATCTGCAGAATCACGCCAATAATCCTCATTTCTTCTTAATGTGATATGATCCCCCTCTTCCCATTCTTCAAAAACAAACGGACCGGTTCCAACAGGATCTTTATTAATATCATCCTCTTTATCCGCTGTGGGACTAACAATCGCTGCATTCGTATGACTTAATGCTGCAAGCATCGGTCCATATGGTTTTTTTGTTTTTAATTCAACTATATATTCATCCTTTACCTCGATTGAATCAACTGGCTCCAACAGAGAAGCGCGTGGTGCAGCTCTATCAGGGTCCTTTAATTGATCAAACGTATATTTTACAGCTTCAGCATTAAATGGTGTACCATCATGAAATTTTATTCCCTCACGTAATTTAATTGTCCAAGTATTTTCGTCCGGATTGTCATAGGATTCTGCCAGTAATGGTTTTATTTCCATCGTTTCTGGATCTTGTATAAATAACGTTTCATATACTTGCATCGTAACATTAGAAGAAATTGAATCATTTGTATCAATCGGTGATAACCCAGCAGCATCAGAGGTCGACGCATATGTAATTTCCTGCTTTTTTTCCTTGCTTATTTCTTTACTGCTTTTATTACCACAACCACTTATCAAGACGACGCTAGCAATCAATATAGCAAACATACTGATAACTCTGTTAAGTTTCATTCCATCTATCATCCCTTCATTCATTTAATATTACACATCCAAGTTCATATTTGGATCAAGTGCATCCCGTAGTCCATCACCAACTACATTAAACGCAAATACCACTAACATAATTGCTATCCCCGGTACAATTGACATATGTGGAGCGGTCCACATAAAATCCTGTCCGTCTGCAATCATGGCTCCCCACTCTGGAGTAGGGGGTTGTGCACCTAGACCCAGAAAACTTAAAGCAGACGTTGACAAAATAGTTGTTGCCATTCTCATTGTTGCAAACACAATAATTGGTGCTAAACAGTTAGGTAATATATGCTTTAAAATAATTCTGGAGTTACTTGCGCCAATAGATTTCATTGCTAGAATATATTCCTGCTTTTTTATTGATAATACGCTCCCCCGGACAATCCTTGCACATCCTGGAATTGACCATATACTTATTGCAATAGCTACGTTCACAATACTAGTTCCCAGAATCGCGATGATTAGCATCGCCAGCAGAATTCCCGGAAATGCAAATAATAAATCTACAATACGCATTATGACTCCATCTAACTTTCGATAATAGCCACTTAATAGCCCTAAAGTTAGTCCTCCTATCAACCCTAAGCCAACAGATGAGATCCCAACAATCAAGGAAATCCGTGTCCCGTATACCAGTCTGGACCAAATATCCCTGCCATAATTATCAGTACCTAGCAAATGTTCGGGGGAACCTATTCCTAATTGGGTTTCGGATAAATTTTGCTCATACGGACTATAGTTGACCAATACAGGAGCAAAAACCGCTAATATAACTTGTAATACAATGATAACCAAACCCAATACCGCTAACTTGTTTTTCAGTAAACGTTTAATTGTCTGTATGAGCATTTTCTCTTTCTTTTTTGCTTTAGGTTTTTTCCAGTTTAGTGCAGCGTTATCCTGCATATTTTCCACCTCCCCTAGTCGTAACTTATCCTTGGATCAATTAGGGCATAAATAATATCAACAATCAAATTAACCGTTACGAAAATAGCAGCTACTAATAAAACCGTTCCCTGAACAATTGGAAAATCTCGAGATGCAATCGCATCAATCATCAATCTACCAATACCATTTATTGCAAAGACCTGTTCAGTAATAATTGTACCACCTAGTAAAGAACCAAAGTTTATACCAATTACTGTGATCACTGGAATCATGGCATTTCTTAAAGCATGAACCCAAATAAGCGATTTTTGCTTTACCCCTTTTGCTTTTGCAGTTCGTATGTAGTCTGACTGTATTATTTCTAACATAGATGATCTGCTCATTCTGGCAATTAAAGCTGCAGAAGCTGTACCTAACGTTATTGCAGGTAAAATTAATTGTTTGATTCCGGAAATACTAAAAATGGATTCATTTAATCCTCCAACCGGGAACCATTGCAAATTAACAGAAAATATCAGAATAAGCATGGCTCCTAACCAGAAGTTCGGAATAGAAACTCCAAATAAAGCAATAGTGGTACTTGTGACATCAATCCATGAATTTTGTTTGATTGCCGATATAATTCCTGCCACTATGCCAATGATGGTTGCGACAATCATACTAGCAATGGCAAGCTTCAGTGTATTTGGGAAACGAGTTAAAATTGCATCTGTCACAGTTTGCCCTGTTTGGTAGGAATATCCAAAGTCACCATGCAATATCCCACCTAAGTAGTTAAAATATTGTTCAAGCACTGGTTTATCAAGCCCTAAATTAGTTCTTATTGCCTCAAGGTCCGAAGCAGACGCGGTAGGTCCAGCAATGACCGTAGCTGGATCCCCCGGTGCAATATACATACTCATAAATACAATAAACGATATACCTAAAAGTAAAAGTATTAATTGTAGAATTCTTCTAGCTACTAAACTTATCACGTAGTCACCTCCTAAAAATTATTATACATATTCAGTCTATTTGATAAATTACCAATAATATTACTAAAACGGTCGAAATATGTCAATACAAAAATAAAACAAAAGTGAAAAAATTATTACATTTATATTATTATCTACAAATATTACTTACATATTGTTAAAATAATTCTTATTAATGATTGAAATCAGTTGTTTAATTTGAAATTAATATATATAATGATATAAAAGAGTTTTATTTAAAATATTCCAACATATTAACCTGATACTTCTTATCTCTTATTCTAAAATCGTAATTGGAGGTTGTTTATGAACTATGATGAATTAGATAAAAAGATAATTGAGGAATTGATACAGGATGGGAGATTATCTTATGTTGAACTTGCTGAAAAAGTTGGTATATCAAGAGTTGCAGTTAAAGAAAGAATAGACAATTTAAAAAAAGACGGGGTAATTGAAAAGTTTACTGTTGTCATTAACTCAGAAAAATTCGGTAAAAGTGTTTCTGCGTTCTTTGAAGTAGATGTCGAACCAAAGCAATTACAGGAAGTTGCTAAAAATTTAGCAGATAATCCAACGGTAGCAAGCATATACCAAATGACAGGACCAAGCACACTTCATATGCATGTTCTAGTTGAAGATTTCAAGATGCTCGAAACCTTCATAAATAGTGAGTTATACTCTGTACAAGGGATAACTAGAGTAGAGTGTCACGTACTTTTGAAACGATTCAAGAGCAGAGCAGGGTTTAAATTGTAGGAAACACATATAATGGAATACACTCCAGTCTTTTTATTCTAAACATAAAGACACTATTAAGATTATCTAGAAAATACTTTTTGCGTCTTAAAACTCTAAACAGAAGCTTAGGATTCATGGAGTTGATTAAGTAAGAATCAATACCTCTACAGCAATAAAAGATTTTACTTGCTGTTGGCATACGGTTGAATGAAATTTTATCCAGTCGGTTTAATCAGCCGATACAGAATCAACGGGTGGCAAATACGATTGGTGCTGCTATAGCCAAAGTTAGTAGTCAAATTAAACGCGTCTTTTCCTTAGATGAACTAGAAAGGAAAAACAATTCAATTTCGTTGAAGGCAAAAAAGCGGGATTCGATAAAGACGCTGTCAAACTGTAGATATTCATGATATAAAATGCTACCCATGTTAGTGCTAAAGCAACGGAAGATCTTGCGTTATTAGAACAGGTTGTTAAAGGTTAATTTAGATATACCAAACCCCGTTTCACACAATGTGATACGGGGTTAATATCTTGGCTTTTTACAAAACTAACCGTAGACAAATATCCCCTTTTTAAAAAGATAAATTAAACAAAAAAGAACCAGAAACAAAAATCCTGATTCTACTATATTCTACTTTATTTTTAATATCGGCGTCAGTGGCATCTACTTATACAAGCTCATCATTTTATTCTCGCGCTCAAACATTCCTAATCTCGTCTGGGTTAACCTTTTTCTCTTCTCGTTCTACCAAAGCTGCCACCCCGTTACCACGGCCTGCACTTTCTCCCAAAATGCATTATCCTTCAATTCAATCCCGCTAGAATCCAGAATTGGCAGTTTCATAAAGTTATTATAATTCAATGCGTCCTTTGGCGTTCTTCCTTTATATCATTATAAAATTACTAAATTTCCTTTTAAAAAATTTTTCATCGAATTAATGCAGGCTTCTTTTTGTTGAACTTCCATCCGTTAATCAAATATTGCATAGCCTTCGAATCATCTCGACCATTTAAATTATTTTCTTCATATAGTTTATTGGCTTGTTTGACCTTTTCCATATCAATTTCAATACCTAAACCTGGTTTTTTAGGAACTGAAACTTTCCCATCCCTAATTTTAAATGGCTCTTTTGTTAGCCTTTGACCGTCCTGCCAAATCCAATGTGTATCAATAGCAGTAATGCTTCCGGGTGCTGCTGCTGCAACATGCGTAAACATTGCCAATGAAATATCAAAATGATTATTGGAATGCGAGCCCCAGGTTAACCCCCATTCATGACACATTTGCGCAACGCGTACAGATCCCTGCATTGTCCAAAAATGGGGATCTGCTAATGGAATATCTACAGCGTGTAATAGGATGGCATGCCCCATTTCACGCCAGTCCGTTACAATCATATTAGTGGCAGTCAGTATGCCGGTTGATTTACGAAACTCGGCCATTACTTCCCGTGCAGAAAAACCTTCTTCAGCTCCACACGGATCTTCTGCATATGTTAGAATACCATGACTATCTTTACAAAGCCTTATAGCATCCTTCAGCAACCAACTTCCGTTAGGATCAAGTGTAATTCTTGCGTCAGGGAATTTTTCTTTTAGAGCAGTTATCGCCTCCATTTCTTCTTCCCCACGCAAAACGCCGCCTTTAAGTTTAAAATCTTTAAACCCATAACGTTTATGTGCTGCTTCTGCTAGTTTTACAATTGATGCTGGAGTCAATGCCTTTTCATGCCGAAGTCTTAACCAATCATCTTCCACTTCAGGATTACTATCATACGGAAGTTTTGTTTTCGTTCGGTCACCTACATAAAATAAATAACCCAACGTTTCTACTTCATCTCGTTGTTGTCCATTACCCAATAAGGCTGATACGGGAACACCTAAAAATTTTCCAAGTAAATCTAAGAATGCAGCCTCTAAAGCAGTAACAGCATGTATTGCAATTCTTAAATCGAAAGTTTGGCTACCTCTTCCTGTTTGATCTTTATAGGCGAACTTTCTCCTAATATTACTTAAAATATTTTTAAATAGGCTGATTTTTTTACCAACAACAAAGCCTCTTGTATCTTCTAAAGTATTTTTGATTCTATTGCCACCTGGGACTTCACCAACTCCTATATTTCCTGTACTATCTTTTAATATTACAATATTTCTCGTAAAAAAGGGGCTATGTGCGCCGCTTAGATTTAATAGCATACTATCCTTACCAGCTACAGGAATAACAGACATTTCTGTAACAACAGGTGCATCAAACCTTAAAGTTTTCTCCTCTTTATCCAGTGAATGTGATTCCATAATTGATCCTCCATACAAAATATTTATTTCAAACCAAACATGGCTAAGGTAAGGTGCTTTAAACACCCTACCTTATTAAAAACTATTCAACCATTATTTACTTGAATCATATATTTCTTTATAATTATTCTGGGTTTCTTTAATTAACTTCTCAGCTTCTCCAGGTCCAACATATTCCGGATTTACACCATAACCTTTCAGTTTATCAGCGAATTCCCCATTTTCTTTCACAACTTTTTCCATAGCATCTGAGAACTTATTCACAACATCATCCGGAGTTTCTGGAGGGAATGCCCAGAAAAATATTTTATCAAATACTACGTCGTAACCCTGCTCCTTAAAAGTTGGGACGTCAGGAAATAGTTCAAGACGCTCATCTGACATCACTCCGAGACTTTTCATTTTACCTGAATCAACGTATTCTTGAACAAGTCCCAGGCTGGTAGGAACAACATCAACCTGTCCGCCTAGCAATGCCTTAATCTTGTCTGCTGCACCCCCAGCATCTACTATATTAAACTCTACATCCGCTTCCTCCTGTAATTTTAACAATTGGAGATGTGTAAATGCTCCAGTTTCCGTTGCGACTTTCACCTCTCCCGGATGGTCCTTAGCATATGCAACCATATCCTGCAAATTATCAAATTTTGAATCTCCACTAACCATAAATGTGTTTGCTTTATCTAAGATACCAATACCTGCAACTTCAAAGTCATCAGCAATACTGTAATCTGTAAGGTCTAATACATTATTTATCAAAGCTGCATCATGAAACGCAAGTACAGTATACCCATCTGGATCAGCATCAAGCACCTGTCTAGTTCCCGTACTTCCACCGGCTCCGTTAACATTTTGTACTACCAAACTTACACCAAGTTCATCCTCAAGATTTTTTGCCAATGTTCTTGTGTTACGATCCGTGTCCCCACCGGCCCCTGCAGGTACAACCACAGTAATAGACTTTTCAGGGTAATCATCTGATCCATTTTCTGAGGCTTTTCCGTCCGTAGAATTACTACAGGCAGCAAGTAACAAGAACATTCCGATAAATATTGCAAAAAATAAAAACCTTGGATTAACAAATTTCATTTAAACCCCTCCTAATGATTTCTTTTTTTTATGATTACCCCATGCCTTCAAAACTACTGACCCAATTGCAATAACCCAAAATACCGCTGCAATCGGATGCGTTAAAAAAGGCCAAAAGCTTTCATCAGTTAATTGAAGACCTCTTCGCAAATTAGTTTCAGCAATCGGACCTAAAATGAATCCTAATATTACAGGTGCTATTGGAAATTTAAACTTAATTAATAAATAACCAAGTATACCGAAAAATAACAATGCCCAAATATCAAAAACTCGATTATTTTCGGCAAATGCTCCGACCGCACAAAGTGCAATAATAATTGGCAAAAGGATATGTCTTGGAATGCTTAGAATTCTAATAAAATACCTCATTCCATAAATAAGAAACAATAACATCGCAATATTGGCAATAATTAATGCAGCAAATATACCATAAACAATGTCTGTGTTTTGTGTAAAAAATATCGGACCCGGCTGCAGTCCGTGAATAACCAAACCTCCAAGTAACATTGCCGTTACGGTATCGCCTGGTATTCCAAGCGCCATAAGTGGTACAAGAGCACCCCCGATTGCTGCATTATTTGAAGACTCGGAGGCTACAACACCATCCGCAATACCTTTACCAAACTTTTCAGGGGTTTTAGATTGGTTTTTAGCCGTTGCATATGCAATAATATTAGCTGTCCCACCACCAATACCTGGTAATATACCTATACCTATTCCAATCAAACTCGAACGTAAGAAATTCCATCCTTGGCTTATGAAATCCTTTATTGAAACACCAATTCCTTTTAATTTGGTATTCATTTTTTGGGCCAATGGATTTATTTTCTTTTCGGAGATTATTAATATCTCTCCTACTGCAAAAAGACCAATCAAGGCTGGTAACAAACTGAATCCTGCATCCAGTTGATACATACCAAAAGTAAACCTTGGAAAGGCATCAATTGGAGCGGAGCCAACCATGGCGAGAAACATACCAAGCAATGCACTCAGCATACCTTTTACAATAGAACCCTCTGATAAACTGGAAATCAATGTAAGGGCAAAGATCGTAATAGCAAAATACTCAATCGGTCCAAACTTTAATGCAAATTCAGCTAATGGCGGGGAAATTAAAATCAATACGAATATACTTAATATCCCACCTAAAAATGAACAAATAATCGCAAAACCAAATGCTTTACCTGCCTCCCCTTTTTGTGCCATCGGATAACCGTCAAACGTTGTTGAAATAGATGAAGGGGTCCCTGGTAATTTCAATAATATTGCCGGAATAAGACCACCTGACACCCCTCCTATATACAACCCCATTAGAAGGGCCATACCTGAACTTGGATCCATTACAAATGTAATAGGTAAACATATTGCTACAGCCATTGTTGCAGTAAGGCCTGGAATGGAACCAAACACAAGCCCCATCGCTACACCTGCTATAACTAGAAACATATTGTATAGTTGAAACATAGTGGAAAAACCAGCGATTAAATCTGCTAACATGTGTAAACACCACCTTATCCTAAAATCCCTGCTGGAAGCATTACTTCAAACCCTAAACGAAATACGTAGTAAACAATAACGGATGTCAAAATGGATAAGATAAGAAACAATGGGATATTCCAATACTTTCTTTGACCCAGTAAACAAAATTGGATAAATAAATATACGGCAGTAGTGATTAAAAAGCCTATTATTGGCATAAGTAAAATGTACAATACGATCAGCACCGTCGTAATTAGAACATTTTTATATCGCAACCATCTTGACGCTTTATCCTCAATTAATGTTGCACTAACATGATCTTGCACATCGTTATCATTTTCATAGCCCTTATTACTCTCCATTTCCTTTGCATCTTTTATATAGGAAGCTTTAGCACTTGATACATTTTTGGCAGCCATTATCCAATCCTTTAATGTTTGGAATAAAAGAATCAGACTTAAGATAAAAATTCCGATCGACACGACACGAGGCGCAAAATCCGGACCCACTTGGGAAACTGTTAGAGTCTTCATATTAAAAGTATCCGTATAAATGATGATAGAGATAATCAACAAAGCAATTGCCGCAATTAAATCTTTTGTTTTTAATTTCTCATGTACGTTCATGCTTTACCTCCCCTCAAATTCAACCAATGCTGCAAGTAAAGCCTTAATATAACCAACAGAATAAGCAAAACCAATACTTGAATGTGTCCATCCTATATTTGAATTCGCCCAGTTTTTGTTTAAATTAGGCTTATCTCCTTCCATTAAAGGAACATGATCGGGGTTAAGACAACCTTCATACCCTACCTTCCGAAGTTCCAGAAGGATTTTGAACATATTCATATCCCCGTCATCCAATAGGGCCTCTTCAAATGCCCCTGCTGTAGGAAGACTTCCTTTTACATTTCTAAAATGAACAAGAAATATTCTATTTTTACGGCCATAATGATTGATTTCGTCTAGTACTAGTGGCGTTCCTCCGGCCTCAGCACGTGTTCCAACACAATAGACATAACCTACATTCTTCTGCGGAAATTGATCGATAATCCTATGGTAGCCCAACCCGCCAAATGGAGTGTCCGGCAGTGGAGTGTCAGAAGGATGCATTGCCATTTTCACATTACAATCTTGTGCCAGCAGTACCAGCTGTTTGTATGCAGCACTAAATCGTTCCCACCAGATTTCATGTTCTTCTAATGTTCTGATATCCATGGGTTGCTTATTAAAATTTAGACTTTCTCCCCTAGAATAAGCTCCCCCTCTTTGTGGAGCTCGGTAATCTCTTGTTACATTAGGAAAAGTATCACCGGCAAATCTTTGTCTTACAATGCTGACACCTGCCTCACTAAATACTTTTATAGCGTTAAGAGAGTTTTGAATCTCCCTCTCTCCACCTTCTTTGTTTTCCATATATTCAGAGGTGATATTTGGCAGGGTCACGCGGTTTATATCCAGTCCCCATTCTCTCAATCTATTTCTTAATTTAATCAATTCATCTAGATCGGGATATCCTTGTTCTTTAACCCCTTTGAAGGAATCCCCATTTCCAAAATCAACGTAATCAACTCCTAACTGGCTTAATTGTTTTAAATCAACCTCACTCAAATCGGTGTGGTTCACTGTTATCGACACATCCATTTTCAATCCCCCTCATTTGCAAGCGCTTCCAATATAAGTAATTTTCTCTTGATAAAATCGTTATAATCTCCTTCTAATCCCCATTCACATGGGGATTAGAAGAGAAATTTTAACTATTATTTTATAAAAACCGTCTTTATTGATGTGAAAAATTCAATTGCAGCCCTTCCCTGTTCCCTGGAATGTGAACTCGAATTCTTCATACCGCCAAACGGCGCTTGTAGTTCCACACCCGCGGACTCTGCATTTACTCGAACCAGTCCAGCTTCAATGTCATCGATAAAGGACAGCATGTTTTGAATGTGAGTCGTAAAAATGGATGCACTCAAACCAAATTCTACGTCGTTCGCTAATTTAATGGCTTCTTCTACTGTTTCAACCTTTATTAGAGCAAGTACGGGTCCAAATATTTCTTCTTGGGCAATTGTCATGTCGTTACTTACATTTTCAAATACTGTAGGTTCCACATAATAACCATTACCATGTTCACCATCCGTTAATTGGTTACCGCCCAAAACAAGAGAAGCCCCCTCATCTTTACCTTTTTGAATATAATAAAGGATTTTTTCTAATTGTGATTGACTAATACAAGGGCCCATCCAATTATCCTTCGATAGTCCATTTCCCACGGTTAATTTTTCAATTTCATTTAATAGTTTCTCTTTAAATCGATCATATACCGTTCCTTGTACAATCACACGACTGGTTGCTGTGCATTTTTGTCCAGTTGAGCTTAATCCACCACTGATAATCGCCTTAACAGCTAACTCTAAATCAGCATCTTCCAAAACAATTACTGGGTTTTTCCCACCCATCTCGAGCTGATATTTTGCGCCTCTGACTAAACAGGTTTGCCCTATTTGTTTCCCAACTTGGTTAGAACCTGTAAATGTCACACCATCAACGTCTGGATGTTCAGCAATACCTTGACCGATTACAGAGCCTTGACCAGTAACCATGTTGACAACACCTTCTGGAAGTCCGGCTTCTGCAAAACATTCCATCACTTTTGCACATGTTACAGCCGCTTCAGTAGCCGGTTTTATCACTACAGTATTACCATAAATTAATGCTGGTGCCATTTTCCAAAGTGGTATGGCAACTGGGAAGTTCCAAGGTGTTATTACCCCGACTACACCTAAAGGGGTACGTGTCGTGTACATTAACCCATCACTATCTGTTGAGGGGATTACATCACCAATTTTTCTTAAACCTTCACCGGCATAATACCTTAATATAGCTATACCTCTAGCAGTCTCTCCCTTTGCTTCGGGTAATGTCTTACCCATTTCCCGTGTTAACGATTCGGCAACTTCATCTAACCGGTTCTCTAGAATATCAGCAACTCTGTATAAGTAGTTTCCTCTAGCATTTCCTGATAATTTTCTCCAATTGTGTTTGGCCTCTTTTGCCGCAGCTACGGCTTGATTTAGATCTTCCACAGTAGATTTTTGCAAATAACCGACTACTTCATGTTGCACAGCCGGATTTATGCTTTTCAATTGCTCATTACTACTTGAAGAACTCCAATGTCCATTGATAAAATTTAAATAGCTTTTTTCCTCCGTTTTTAGCATCTTCCCCATCCTTTCTGTAACTTTCAGTGCTTATAAGCTCTTAGTAAAATCTACTGGATATTTATCATGAGCTTTCTTCAATATTTCTTCCAGTTGTTGATAATGTTCTTTTGTAACAGGGGTAACGGGCGGTCTAACGTTACTACTGTTAACAGGCAACCCGACAATCTCCATGCCAGCTTTAATTAATGAAATGGCATAACTTTTCCCTTGACGACGAATTCGATTTATTGGAAGTATTACCTCCTGATAAATATCGTTCACCATTTCCTTGTCATTAGAAAGTAAAGCGTCAAAATATTTCCTGGAAATATGCGGGATATAATTTGAAATTGCTGATGAATATGACTTAAAACCAAGTGGTACATATGCTGGCATGGTTACTTCAGCCATTGGCATTCCGTTCAACCAACTAAATCGATCCCCTAGGGTTTGTGTGAACTCGATATTCAATTCCATACTTCCATACCCATCCTTAAATCCGACTACTTGGGGAGTTCTTGCCAACCTTTCCAGTGTACTGAGTTGCATTACCGCATTATTTCTATGATAGACTATTGCATTTAAATCTGTATGACTAGCAATTGTGTTAAAATATTGAAAAATACCTTCTTGTTCCCCGTGAATCAAGTACGGCGGCATAATCAGGTAACCATCAACTCCATGCCTTTCAGAGACCTCCGCCTTTCTTAACGCATCTGTAATATTCCCACCGACTCCAGTATAAAGCGGTACCTTATCACCTACTACTGACTTGGCAATTTCAACTAAACTTTCATACTCTTGTAATTCCAATGAATGATATTCACCTGCGCCACAGGCAACAAACATTGCTTCTAACCCTGAGTCTAAAAGGAATTCAATATTATGCGTCAAAGCCAACTCATCTACTTGATCCTGATCATCAAGTGGTGTAACTGGAAACCCAAGAATTCCTGTTGGTGCTACTCTATTCATTCAAATTCACCTCTTCATTAGTCACATTTCTTTGTTTTGTTCTAGCTAATTTCATACGCCTTCTCACATTATCCAAGTGTAAATACATTGCTTTATGTGCTTCAAAAGGATCATGATTTTTAAGTGCTTCGTATATCGCTGTATGTTGTTCTATTGTCAATTCAATATTTCGGTCCTTCTCTGAAATGGTGTAGTATGTTTCATAAAAGAAATTCATTAATGGTTCAATGATCCCCGCAGTCACATTATTACTTGCTGATGATGTAATAATTCTATGAAATTCTTTATCTAGTTCATCATAATGACCTAACTGGTTTTTCATTGAATCAATTGTATACTTTAATCCCTCCAATTCTTTATCTGCGATACTTTCTGCTGCAAGTGTTACAAAGCCTAGTTCTTGGGACATTCTTGTTTCAATAAGTGTTTCAATATTTGCTGCTGACGAAGCTAGCATGATTCGGAATGGTCTACTACCGATTTTATTTGTTACATATGTCCCCCCTCTCGTTTTCCTTTTTAATATTCCAATAGTTTCAAGTGAACTTAATGCTTCTCTTAAAACTTGCCGACTAACAGAAAGTCTTTCCATTAATTCAAGCTCTGGGGGCAATTTGTCGCCAACCTTTATTTGACCACTAATTAACAAATTGATAATCTCATCCATCACAAGTTCTGAAAGCGTATTCTTTTTTATGGATTTTAATTTAATGTCACCGCGCAATTTATTTATAGTTTTCTCCTCCTTGGCTGGTTAGTTATCATACATTGTACAATTTTCACCCAATTCCGTCAAGAGGATTTTCCATTTGTCCGACAAATGAACAATTTAATTTTAAATTGTACTTATGTGGAGGATAATATAAATAATCAACCCTATAAAAATTGTCGTCAGGACATAACATCTATTCCATCTAAAACCCACTTGCCACCACGTAACTTTCAACATATTACTTACTAACAAATTGGACGCACTTATTGGTGATAGTGCAACCGATACACACCAGGACAATGTAAAAAATAATCACTTCTTTTTTGCGTTTAGCTACTCTTTGGAATCAGAGGTTCGATCCTGAAGTTGATGCACGGTTACTTCCCCCCAACTCAAATCCGGAACTCGATACTTTTCTAATAATACGTCATCAATCTCTACACCTAGACCTTTAATGCTTTTATCGGGAGCGTGTAAATAACCATCTTTATAAATTATTTTGTTTTTTACTACATCCCCGGTATAAAGTTCTGGACCTGTCGGGTCTGAGGTGTAATGAATATTTGTTAATGAACAACCTAAATGAGCCATTGCAGCTGTTCCAATCGAAAGTTCCTGTGTGGTACCTAATACACATTCCTTATTTACTACCTCTGCTGCATAAGCTGCTTTCTTGGCAGATGTAAGCCCGCCGATAAATATTGGAGAAATATTAAAGATATCTACTGCATCTTTTTTAATCATTTCATGTTGTTGTTTGAAACTCCATACATGCTCACTGATCGGGTAATCTGTCTTCAGTCTTATTTGGTATAAGCCTTCAAAGTCATTTCTAGGTGCCGGACTCTCAATCATTTCCAACCCTAAGTCATATCTTGAAAGTCTTTTAACCGCCCGCAAAGCATCCTTCCAATTTAAAAGATGACTAAAATCATAGGATTTGATTTTCACCCTTGATCCGAACTCCTCTTTAACCTTCGCTAAAAATGCTTCATCCGCGTCTAAATTTTTTCCTGCATATAAACGGAAAACATCAAAGCCCTGTTCATACCTCTTACGTACTACATCCATGTTCTCCTCTACTTCTTCCATGAAACGATGTCTAAAAATTGGATAACAAACCTTTAGCTTGTCTCTAACTCTCCCGCCTAACAAGTCAGAAACAGAAACATTCAGGTACTTAGCACATAAATCATGTAATGCATTGTCAATTCCATTTCGAATAAAGCTCCCTTTTTCATAGTAATACATAGCCTCTGGGAAGTTGTCGAGAAGGTCTTGGTTGATTTTCATTAAATTAAACGGATCCTTACCAACTAAAACTGACTTTAATCCCTTCCCTAAATCATTTAAGTCAATCGAATAACGAGGTAGATGAGAGAAATCAGACATTTCACCGATTCCTACTGTTCCCTCATCAGAATGAATCCTCACAATAACGTGCTTATTAACAAAACCTGTATGCCGCGGAACACCAACAGCATGTAATTCGATATCTGTTATTTTCATACTACTTCTCCCCCTATGACTTTATTTTATGACTATAGGATAAACAGGCGTTTCACCCTTCATAACGGCAATAATATCCCCGGCAGTTGTCAAGGCCATTTCTTTAAACGCTTCAAACGTTAGCGCTCCCAAGTGAGGAGTCACAATCACATTATCTAATTGAAATAATGGATGCTCCATTACTGGTGGCTCGTTTTCAAAAACGTCAATGCAAGCTCCCCTTATTTCATTTTTTCGCAGGACATCTGCTAACGCATCCTCATCAACAACCCCGCCCCTTGACGCATTGATTAACAAGGCATCTTTTTTCATTAGTTTTATAGATTTACGGTTAATCAAATGATGTGTATCTCGCGAATATGGAACATGTAGTGTCACGACATCCGAATGTGACAACAGGTTTTCCAACTTATTAGTTACTTCCATATTTGATGGTACATTTTCCCTGGATATATATGGATCGTAAATAAGAATATTCATCCCAAGTCCATCATTACTTTTGTCTGCAATCAAACGGCCAATATTTCCAAATCCAATAATTCCTAAAGTTTTTCCCCTTAGCTCATAACCAAACAATCGATTTCTGATCTCAAAATCTCCACACCTAACTGCCTTGTCAGCATTCAATAAATTCCGCATACCAGAAAGCATAAAACCCAGTACCAATTCAGCTACGGCATTGATATTTGCGGTGGGTGCATTTGTAATTAAAATGCCACGCTCGTTTGCTGCCTTAACATCGATATTATCAACCCCAATGCCATGTCTAGCAATAATTTTTAGTCTATACGCGTTTTCCAGTACTTTTTGACTGTACCTTTCTGTCCTTGCTAAAATCGCATCTACATCCTGCACATACGTCAATAAGGTTTCTTCATCATAACTTGGTGGATCAATTATTGTAGCTCCCGCTTTCTGCAGCAATTTGACGCCCTCAGAATCAATTTGTTGTGGAATTAATACCTTAAAATGCATTTACACCACTCCCTAGGCTTGCGTTTTGCTGATTTTAGACCATTTATTCAAGATAGTGAACAGTTCCTTTTTATCGTTCTCATGTAAAGGCCCTACTGGTTCTCGAGTTATTCCCGCTGTCAAACCTAACTGTTCCATGGCCTCTTTAATAACAACAACATTGTTTCCATCGTTATATTTTGCACGAAGGTTTTCGAATGGCAGGATTTCTTCCCAAATATCCCATACTAGCTGTTGGTCCCCTTCCTGTAATGCATCAAACAAGACCAATGATTTTTCGGGATTCACGTTAACCAGTCCGGAAGTAAATCCCACTGTTCCAGAATGATGAAAGAAGGGGGCCCACTTTTCAGCTGTTCCACAAATCCAGGCAATGTTACTGCTTTTCGGGGTCTGTCGAATAGCTTTTGTTAGTCTTTGCAAATCATTTATAGCATATTTGACACCTGCAAATTTTTCTAAAGGGGCTAATCTATGAATCACATCATCACTTAAGTTTGGATTTTTAAAATAAATGACAGATGGTATATCTAATTCATTAATAATATTTTTAAAATAATCGACAGCTCCATCTTCTGTAATGTATGGATGAATTGGCTGATGAATCATTACACCGTCAGCACCATCCCTTTGTGCAGCCTTCCCCAATTCAATTGCAGTACCCACTGAATATCCAATCCCCGCTATCACTGTAGCCCTACCATCTACAATTTCCACTACTTTTTTTGTTACTTCTTTAGCTTCCGCAAGGGGCAATCCATAAAACTCGCCTGTGTTGCCATTCGATACAATTACCTTAAGCCCGTGCTTAATTAAAAAGTTAATATTTTCTTCTAATCCTTCCCAATTAATATCTTTTGTTTCACAATGAAATGGAACTATATTAATCGCCGAAACTGCGGCCAATTTCTCACTGAAACTTGCATAATCCATAACTAACCCTCACTTTTAACTATATTTTTACTTGTACTGTTAAAGTAACAACCAGCCCTTATCATTAATTATTTCACTCATTAATGTTCACCTCCTTACAACTGATATCTGATATATCATAGTATATAAAAATTAATTTTCTTTTTTGTTAAGAGCAATTTTTAACGAACGATTAATATGGTTTCGGATTACTTCTTCAGCACCATCCGGATCTTGCTCCTTTATTTTTGCGTAAATTAAATAATGATCTTTGAAGGCTCGATCGTGTTCACTGACATCTGATAAAGCTTTTTTTCTGACAAATTGATCATACGAACGTACCGCTTCCACTTGATTTGCGATATAATCATTTTTGGCAATTTGGCAAATCAAGTGATGAAATTCGCTATTGTAATCACGTAGTTTTTGCGTATTATTCTCTCCTGTAAATTGTTCCATTCTTTTAATAATTGAATCCAACTTTTTCAAGTCTTCATCTGTTCGCTTAATTGCCGCTAAACGGGCAGCAACACCCTCCAGAGCAGCTCTTGCCCATGTAATTTCCTCAACTGAACTCATTACACTTTTAGAGACAAAAGTCCCCTTCCTTGGCTGTGTAACCACCAATCCCTCCTTGCCAAGCTGTCTTAAAGCTTCTTTAATCGGTGTTGTGCTTACTTGAAATTGTTTTGACAACTCTCTCTCTCTTAAATGAAATCCGGGTTCATATGTACCGTTCAATATAGCCTCTTTTAGTCCCTCATATATTAAATCTCGGACCGAACGTGATTGTTGACTAATTCTTTTGTTAATTTCACTTTCCATGATGTAATTCTCCTTTTCTATTTCGCCCCTGATTTTATGAGTACCTCTTGGTTTATAAGCGAAGGTGGTACTTCTCCACTAATTCCTTTGATTAAATTTTCCACGGCAAGTTTTGCCATTTCATATCTTGTTTCATACGTTGCAGAACCTATGTGTGGCAATGTTACTACATTGTTCATCTGCAACAATGGATTATCTTTATTTACTGGTTCTTCACAATAAGTATCCAAACCGGCTGCCAATATCTCGTTATTGTTTAAGGCTTTGATTAATTCCCTTTCATCGACTAATTCACCACGTGACCCGTTAATAAATATAGCTGAATTCTTCATTAATTTAAATTCGCTTTCCCCAATCAAATGAACCGTTTCGGGACGTAACGGAACCAACAGGCAAATAAAATCTGAGTCCTTAATAATTGTTCAAAATTAACATGTGTAGCATTTAATTCCTTTTCTGCTTTTTGATTGTTGGAACGATTATGATATAGAATGTTCATTTTAAAACCATGACGTGCCCTTTCGGCAATGGCGGTACCAATTCGTCCCATACCAATAATACCTAATGTTTTATGATGAACATCGATTCCAAACAATTCCTCGCCAATATTCTCGTTCCATTTACCTGACTTCACGTAATCATTTAATTCAGGAATTCTTCTGGAAGTGGATAATAACAATCCGAATATTGCATCTGCAACTGTATCGGTAAGAACATCGGGCGTATTTGTTGCCATAATTCCCCTATTGGTCAGTTCTGTTAAATCCAAATTGTCATAGCCCACAGATATATTCACTACTACTTTTAAATTGGGAGCCTTTTTTAATAACGTACGGTTTATCTTCATTTTCGATCCAATAATACCTTTAGCCTTAATCAAGTCTTCATAAAAACTAGCATTCATTTTTGTATCCAATTTGTGATAACGCACGATAAAATGTTCTTTTAATTGTTCCAAAAGCTCATTTGGTATCAGGTTATACAATATAATCTCTGGCTTCATGGTTTCCTTCCTTTACATGATATATGATATATCAGAATCTTTTAAAGGTCAATAACATTCGATAATAAATTTCAAAATTATTGTAGGCAAATGTTTAGGAAGAGGAATTAATGCCCCTGTTTACCCTATGCTATTAACCCACGGCAGTTACGCTGGTTATTGGACGGATTACCAATCGAACAAAGCAGGCACATAGTGAAATAAAAGCGCGTACCATCCTATAAATAAAGTGAAATATGGAAAAGTGGGAATTCGACTAGGCGAGCCGGGTTCCTACCCTTATACTTAAAGTATGGAATATACGGCGCAATCTCTACTACAAAGAGCGTGTTGAAAATCTACAATTGGAAAGGGGATTTTCCTCACGCCTCATCTACAATGCGAAACCTCCCGAACTTCCTCGATCTTTCTTGATCCTTAATCTTGACTCTCCATCAACAACAACAAATTCTCACTAAAATCATCATAATCTTTAGATTGACTTAAAATTCCAATATTCTTTTCTTCTGAAAGAATGTTGATAAAGTTTTCAAGAATGTCTCCAAAAATATGACTGTCTTCTTTATTCACAGCAATAAGCACAATGATAGAAACATATTTTTCATCCCACTGCACAGGTTCTTCTTGGATTAGTATTGAAATACCTGTTCTTATAGCGTTTCTTTTCATAGAATGCGGCATTGCAACACCATGATTAAAAACCGTTGAGGACATATGCTCACGTTCCTTTACTTCTAAAGTAAAAGACTTATTCGTATAACCTTTTTCCACTAAATTATCTGATAAGAAATCAATAATTTCATATTTATCATCTACAGAAATATTACGAAAGAATAATTCTGGACGGAAAAATTTCTTTAAATATCGAGACATATTTTCCATTTTTTGCTCTCTTTTTATTAAGCCAATTTTTTCTCTAATATTCTTAATATCCTGATCTGTTATAAATGGATGTACGACTATGATATGATTTGTTTTTTCACTAGTAATCATTGTTGTTGAAATAATCAAGTCGGCCTGAATCTGCTCTATATGTTGATTTAACTCTGTAACTAACATTGTTATAGACAGAGAATCATTAAAGTTTTCTTCCAATTTATTCAAAATATCCTTATGAATATCATAATACTGCGGACAAATCACTACACATTTTATTCTATTATTACTACTCTTTGAATCAATATATGAACCAATATGAAGTGCAATATATGAAATTTCATCATCATTAATCTTTATTCCAGCTTTTTCAGCTATCATACTCGAAATAAATACTGAAATATCATAAATTAGAGGATAAGATGTTTTTATTTCCTCTCCAAGAGGATTCCTTGATAAGTCACTAAAGTTTGCACGATTGATTAGATTATGGATGTGTATAATGAGTTTAATAACAAATTCCTTATCGTACATTTCAATAAAGTAAGTTTTTTCTACTTGTTCTAAAATTGACTTTACCATTGTTATAACTGGCTCGCCAACATAATCTTTAAGCTCTTCAAGGGTTAAAGTATTATAATTGGAAAGCGTTGTTTTTCCGATTATGGGAAGTGTTAGATTATAGATTTCATCATTACTAAAGTTTATCCCATAATCCTTCTCAATTATCCCTGTAATTTCTTTAGTGATTTCATATTCACTGGTTTTCTCAACCGATTGATTACGAGGATTGTCTTGAATAATATTATTTTCATAAATCCTTTGAATAGTAACCGCAAAATGAAGTAAAATATTCTCCATTACATAGTTATTAATAATAAAGTTGTGTTTCAACAACGTATCTGTAATTATCTTTTGTAAATCATTAATATCAATTTCCTTTAGTATCGCTTGTATACTCCTTCTTAGGTTAACAGGATTTTTGGACTCTTCAAATACTAGAAAGCGCATTGCCTTCCGCTTATCTGGTTCTTCGCCCTCAATAGTGAAATTATCACCTTTTACAGAAACCTTTAAATCAAACTTATTTAAAAACTTTCGAATTTCCTTAATATCATTTCTTATTGTTTCTTCAGATACAAATAGTTCTTCACTCAAATCATATACATTCAATTTTATCTTCATCTTTATTAGTTTGTTAATAATATAATTCACACGATCTTTTTTAGTTGCAGGGAGATAATTATTTTTATTCTTACCTTCTAGAGCCTTTTGATAGGCAATAATATTAAGCTTATAACCATGTTTACTTGAAATTATTACGTTAGAATCTAATTTATTATTCCATTCTGCCACGCATTTTCTTATCGTTCGATCCGTAACTTGTAGGTTTTGAGCAATAACTGAAGCTGTTTGCCAATTACTTTGATGTAACAAATAGTTTATTAGTCTTTCTGATGTCTTCTCTTTCACTTTTTACTTCACCTCCGATTTTACAAAAATTTGCAAGAAGAAGCCATCCGGAATTCAGATAGCTTCTTAATCACATTATAGAACTTCCCCATTTGACTCAATTACCTTCTTATACCAATCAAAACTTGCCTTCTTAATTCGCTTTCCCGTTCCTCTTCCCCAATTATCTAGATCTACATAAATGAAGCCGTAACGTTTTTCCATTTCTGCGGAAGAGCAACTAACAATATCAATTGGCCCCCAGGCACAGTATGCAATAACTTCAACTCCATCTTTAATGGCTTCTTTCATTTGAGCGATATGAGCCGATAAATAAGCAATTCGATAATCATCATTTATTTTTCCGTTTTCTTCAATTTTATCATACATACCAAATCCATTTTCAGCAATCACTAATGGGACACCATAACGATCATAATATTGACTTAAAGTGTTATAAAATCCTTTTGGATCGATAGCCCACCCCCATGGATTTGCCTCTAAATTTGGATTTTTTATTCTATCAGTTGGATCCATTGAGTTTCTATCTGCTGATACAGTCTGTGAATAATAATATGATAGTGCTAAGAAGTCCATTGTATTATTCGCAAGTAGTTCTGCATCCCCTGGTTGTTCTTTAATATTAATTCCGTTTTCTTCAAAGTAGCGTCTCATATACTTTGGATAAGAACCGCGTAGTTGGACATCAGTATAATAATACTGTAGTCTATTACGTTTCATTGCAAGTACGACGTCATCTGGTTTACAAGAAAATGGATATGCTGTGGAATCAGCTACCATTGTCCCAATTTGAGAATCGGGGCTAATTTCCCTTGCTTTTTTAACAATTTTCGCACTTGCAACAAACTGATTGTGTATAGCCTGAAATTTTGCTTCTTCCATATTCTCAACTTGGTCAATACAAATACCTGTAGAGTTAAATGATTCGAAGTGGACTAAATTAATTTGGTTAATAGTAATCCAATATTTAACCTTACCTTTATAACGATTTAACAATACTTCACCATAAGTTGAAAATAAATCAACAACTTTTCGATTATGCCATCCGCCGTACTTTAGAGTAATCGCAAGTGGCGTTTCATAATGAAGCATTGTAATAATTGGCTCCATTCCGAGTTTTAAACACTCATCAATTAAATTATCATAGAATTTTAGACCAGCCTCGTTTGGTTCGGTATCATCACCATTTGGAAAAATACGTGACCAATCAATCGAGGTACGAAAGGTTTTAAATCCCATTTCTTGAAGTAGTTTTAAATCTTCTTTGTAAGTATGGTAGAAATTAATACCGTGCCTTTTAGGATAGAACCCTTCTTCATCAAGCATATTTGCCTTTACCTGTTCTAATGTCATATCAGAATCTAGGGTTACTTTTTTAATATCTATATCTTTATTGTATAAATGAACGTCTGCGAGGCTTAGCCCTTTTCCATCCAAACCAAAACTACCTTCACATTGATTTGCAGCAACTGCTCCACCCCATAGAAAGTTTTCTGGAAATCCCTTTACGACCATTTGATCTACCCCTCTCTTTTTGATTGAATTCTTTTAATGATTGAAATGAAACGCTCAGATAATAAGAGTTCACTCTTTGTTGTCATTAATGTATCTTGCGCATGGCTAAAAAGTGTGGAATAACGGATCTGTTCCCCTTCTGCTTCTTTTTGCAATGTCGAAGTTTGCAGGCGATGTGCTGTTACTATCTCTTGATTAGCAAGTTCTAATAGTTCTTCTGCCTTTGAGTGATTTTCCGTTTCTACTTCAACCAGAGCATCCATTACATGCTTACGCGCATTACCAGCGTGAAGAATAATATTCATTGATAATTCCGTTAATTCATCAACATGCTGATTATTATTGTCATTTGGCATAACTAAACCTCTTTCTAATTAATTTTGTTCACTTTTTTCCTCCTTTAACTCCTGTAAATCATAGGCTTTAAAGAATGGAAAGTAAATTAAGAATGTTACTGCGAATATAACAATAGCCCAAATGATTGCCATCCAATCTTGTGTTGCTAAGTAAGATGACAGTGGATAAGGAGCATACCAAAGCAGAAATGTTTTAGCAGGTATCGCTACTAACCCAAATTTCATTATAAAATATACGATTGATGGAACAACAATGGAAGAAATCCATACTGGAACCATTAAAAATGGGTTAAATACAACCGGACCTCCAAACATCAATGGTTCATTGATATTAAATACTGATGGCACAATTGTTGCTCGTCCAATTGCTTTTAACCGGTTTGATCTACTAGCAATAAGCATCATAATTGCTAATGCGAGGGTTGTTCCTACACCCCCCATACTTGTAAATGCGTAGACAGTCTCCTGTACAGCAATATTAGTTGGTTCAAGACCTTGTTCAACACGTTGTGCATTTTCCGCAATTGCCGATAGATAAACTGGATATATAACCGGCATTATTGCCCAAGGACTTATACCAAATGTATAAAAGAAGGCCGGTATGAAAATAGATAATACAAAACCAGGATATGTTTGAACGATATCTGTTAATGGACTAAATACCTTTAGAATGACATCAAAAAAGTCAATGTTCATTGGTACTGAAATAAACCATCCAATTAACATTAGTACAGTTATCGGAATAAGGGAGTCAAACCAAGTCTTCACAAAGTCTGGCATCACACTGTCTTCAGAGAAAAATGATTTTTTTGAAGCAATATTCATTACTGCCGCTACCACTAAACCTATAACAATAGATAGAAACATCCCTGTAGCACCAAAACGATCAAAAATAAAAGTAATATTACCATCTTCCGTTACAACAGGTGATAGAAGCATAAGGTATAGTGCAAGTGATGTAGCTCCGAAAATAACCTTTCTATTGTTAATACCTTTTCTCTCCAAAACATAATAAGGTATTAAAAATGCAACTAATAATCCAATTAGTCCAAATGAAAAGCTATTTATTAAAGAGAAATCGGGTAAATTAGGAAATAAGTTATTTAATAAAGATACAACAGTTACAAGTGAACCTACTAAAATCAGAGGCAATATGGTCATTACTGCATCCTGAACTGCTGAAATCCATGGGTTTTTAGTAATTTTATTTACGATAGGTGTAAATTTATCAGTCATAAACTGCATTATTTTATCCATGACAATCCTCCTAATTACTCACCTATAATTAAATCGAGTGCTTTATTGCCATCTAACGCTCCATAAATAGCCTGTGGGATAACTGCTACTTTAATATTTTTATTTTTGGTTTGTTCTTTTAAGCTTTCTTCTTTATAGGCTAAATGTGGCCCAATTAACAAAATATCAATCTCATTTATATATTCTTCTAATTCTGTTTCACTTCTAGCTTTTACTGAAATCTCATATTTTCTTTTTTTTGCAGCCTTTCGTATTGACCCCGCCATAAAACCACTTGAAGCCCCAGCTCCACAAATTAATAATACTTTTTTCATTTTTTTATACCCCCTATATTCTTTATAATTCAAGACTATCTATCTTTGAAAATGAAAACAAACAGAAAAAGTTCCTCCTAGGAGGAACTTTCTTAACATTCTATCTGATAACATTGTAAATAAAGCATGTTTTTGCTACACCGCATCGATCGTAACGCCCTTCTTGCTCAGTGATTTTCTTCAAGGACATCCCGTCGATGATGTAATAATTTACCCATTTTTACTGTACTCGCCTGATCGGAGTAATGTCTACCTACTTTAACTTACCAAAACTTCCACTCTTAAATATATAAACAATATACAGGACCCCCGGATCCGAGACAATGGCTTCACAAGAACAGGAATATTGTCCCGTGTTTCTAGACCCCATGGTTATTTATGGTTCTTTATCCCCATGTTCCTTCACACCCCGTTATGATAGTTTTAACTATAGTGTGAAAAAAGCGAAAGGAATGTTGACAGTAAAATGAAAAAAGTGCATTATTTATTTATTTTTACAGCCTTTATATTGATAGTTCTTGCAGGATGTGGAGAAAACAGTGACTCCACAGAAGTAGGGAAAGATAAAAAGTCTGGTAAAGATGATCAAGCAAGTTATAAAGAATTGGAGACAATCGATTTAGAAGGAACGGTTTCCAAGCTTAACTTTTCCCTCGATGAGGATGGAAATACATTGTTATGGGGAGAAAATGATGGTGGACTGGGAGATGACAAACGACGTTACGTCTGGGTAGATGGAGATGTGAAAGAACTTAATATTGAGAAATTTGACCAATTCTCCATATTGTCCGGATCCGGTAATATCATTAATGGTAAGACGGATTGGGATGCAGAAGTAAACAAGAGACATTCTATTTTAGAATATAATCCTGCTACAGACAAAACAGAAGAATTCGTAGCTGAAAATGACCGTGACGATATCTTATTGCCTAGCCATGGTGTCTATTTGCAGGAGCCGAGAACCTATATACATACCGTAACAAATACGGATTTAGAAGACGCCGAGACCTACATCTGGAACATAGACAACAATGAATTTACTGATTTGAATTTCATTCATGATATTAAACTTGAAGTGGGAGAAGAATTAAAATCCTACCCCCATTTCTTTTTATCAGCGGATGCATCCATGGTTTATGCCTCAGTTTTAGATGGGGGAATCTTCGCCTATGATATAGAAGCACAAAAAACGGAAACCTTGCTTTCATCAAATAATGTGCTGCCAGCGGACGGATATACGACAATGCTAACCTCCGATGGGAAATACATTACATACGGCGTTAATGATTCCGATGATGAAAATATCATTGTTACATACCACGCTCTCGATGTGGATACGAAAGAATCGATCGAAATTGGAAAAGGAAATGCATTATTTACACTCTCAGACGGAAATGTCATTATCGTTGATGAAAATGACATAAAACTTTTCGATTTTGAAACAGAAGAACTAAAAACCATTCATACAATCAAACTAGAAGAAAATGAGGAGATTGATAATGTAACGGTTAGTCTAGACGGAAGCACCATCGCCTATGGCTACACGACAAAGGATGAAGATGACGAGGAGAGTACTTCGCATATTAAAATTTTGCAGAATAAATAGGTTAATTGTTTTACCTTTTTAGAAGTTTTGATGATTACGGGGACAGAAATATTGGGCCATTTCCTCCAGGTGGACCAGGTTCTTGTCCCCGTAGTTCTACTAATGTACAGATTTTTTATCACGATTACCTATAGCAGTGATGTCCATTGCCATTTTACGTAATTCCTATTTTCGATTATGTACAAACACACAGCATACTAATCTGATAACTTCTTTTGTATCATTGATTGATCCACACTGAAAATTAAATACTTTTTTCTGAAACTTCAGTTTTACACTGAACTACTTACCTAAGTAATACTTTCAAAACTTTACTTAATTCTCGTTTTTCCAACCCTACGTTAACAAGTTTTTTATCAAACTGACATGGTTCTCTTTGGGACATGGTCGCCGTCTCTCTTTCTCACACTATCAGCTATATCAACTGCAGCTGCATATCCAAACACCATAGATGAACCAATCGTTGCACCCGGTCCAGGATATGTTTCTCCCATTACAGAAGCAGTACAATTTCCAGTAGCATATAAACCTTTAATTGGCTTACCGTCTTTCGTAATAACCCTTGCTGATTCATCGATGACAAGCCCACCTTTTGTTCCGATATCGCCTGGATAAATTGGAATGGCATAGTAAGGAGCTTTGTTCAGTGGTGCAAGATTGGGATTCTCCAATGTTGGATCACCATAATACCTATCATAAGCACTTTCTCCACGATGAAAATCTTCATCTACCCCATTAACTGCAAATGTATTAAATCTGGCAATTGTTTTAGCCAGTTTCTCAGGAGGTACATTGATTTTCTCAGCCAATCCCTCTGGGGTTTCTGCTTTTTTCGCATATCCCGTCTCAAACCATTCTTTAGGAATAGGCTGAAATGGCATAATTCCAAATACAAGATAACGATTCTTAACTCGTTTATCAAAAATCATCCAAGACGGTATGGTGGAGTCCTCTTCATTATTATTTCCATACATTTGGTCCACAAATTCATGATAAGGAACCGATTCGTTGATATAGCGTTCCCCATAACTATTCACGATTATCAAGCCAGGTGTTGCTCGCTCAGCGACAGGCATAAATGCCGGGGCTCCAGGCGGTGCTGATGTAGGAGTTCCCCACAATTTATCCATCAAATCCAATTGCCCACCTAATTTCACACCTGCTGCAATAACATCCCCTACTTGTCCCTCAGCTGACAGTGTCCATTCCGTATTGGTAGGCTGTGGCAAATACTTTTCCCGTAGCTCCTTACTATGAGAAAAGCCACCAGAGGCAAAAACAACACCTTGACGAGCTTGAATTTTGATTTCCTTTCCATCTCTTTTGGCGATAACACCTGTCACTCGATCATTTTCATAAATCAAATCTTCAAATGGAATCTGGAGCCAAACTTCGCCACCAGCTTCCTTGAGACAAGTATACAAGCGAGCAATAGCAGCTTCTCCCAATGTAGAAGGTTTGTACCCAGAAATTAGTGTGCGGATAAGACGCATTCCCACTTTCATTGCTTTCATTTTTCCAATCCATGTCCTCATGATCATGTTCACTTTGTGAAATTCACTTGATTTTAGCACCATACCTTTCGTCGGTAAGCCTGAGGTACGTAAATACTTAATGTCATCTCCCAATTTCCGAAGATCAAAAAGCTGAGCTTCAACAGCTCTGCCTGATGCCAAGCCTCCTGCTGATTCAGGGTAATAATCGGAATAATTAGGTGTATATTCCCATCTAAAATGTTCTGTATTCTCATGCAAGTATTTTACCATTTCAGGCCCTTTTCTCAGATAAGCCTTTTTTAACGACTCTGGAACACGGTCTCCGACGGTAGAATCCAGATAAGTTTTTGCCTGCTCATACGTATCCTTAACACCAGCCTCTTTCAAATAAAGATTATTGGGAATCCAGATCGTTCCACCTGATTTTGATGTTGAACCACCAAAAAGCTCTGTCTTTTCAATGACAATCACCGATAACCCACGTAAGCATGCTGTTAGAGCAGCTGTTAATCCCCCAGCACCTGAACCAACCACGACTACATCATATAGTTCATTCCACTGTTTATCCAATGTTTGACCCCTCCTTTTTTTCGAAATATGTTAGACTAATAGTGTGAATTAACCTTAGTATAAATTGAAATGGAAGGGCTTTCAATCTGTAATATCTTAAGATCTGTACACATAAACAACAGATTACTGCAATGCGTATAAAATAAAAAAGAGATTTGGGTGATTTTAAATGGTTAACAAGGATTTGATAACGGACAGACGGGTGCGTAGAACGAAAAAGTTATTGAAGCAAGCATTTATTGAATTGATGTATGAAAAGAGCTATGAGCAAATAACGGTTACAGATATCGTGGATCTTGCTGATTATAATCGCGCAACTTTTTATCGGCATTACAATCAGAAGGAAGATATAGTGAAGGAAATTATCGCTGACCAAACGAATGGACTTATTAAAGCATTTAAAATTCCTTATAAAAAGAATAACTATATTCATTTAAAGGCATTAGCCCCTTCAGAGATTATTATTTTTAATTATATTCTTGAAAACAAGTACTTTTATGAGCTATGGAGGGAATTTGAGACCATACCTTGGTTCTATGATACCTATTTGAATTCGATCACGCGGTTTATCAAGCTAGAAATTTCCCTTATCACTCCATATCAAGATGGGTTAGATAACAATATGTATGCCTCATTTTATGCTTATGGAATTTTAGGAATTATTCTAGATTGGATTAAAAATGACTTTGTTCAATCACCTGATTATATGGCAGAACAGCTTTGCAAAATATTAAATTACTATCCTGCAGAATCATTTATTATGAGTAACTCTTGATTAGATAGACTTACAGTTGAATAACGTCATGAAGGTGCAGATTCACGACGTTAAGGATTTTGAAAGATAAAAAAGCTATTCCCTCCTTATTTTTAGCGAGAATTTAGGCTTATAATCTTCAACAATACCGCCAGATAGTTGAAGGTTATAATTTTGAAGAGTCATTTTTTAGGATAGTGTGTATTTTCACCCTATTACAATGGCTCTTTTTTTTTTGTAACCACATCAATAGAAGATGGATTTCAAGAATTCAGTTTAATTCCAGTTGTGGTTTGACCTAATTTACTGGTTTGTAAGGTAAAATAAAAGCAGAAAATAAAGAGGCATTTTGTAACATCTTCTTAACTATTAGTATAATTAAGTAGCACAATTTTCAGCACATACAAAACTCTTCGATCCGTTATTTTTCCAGGCTTGACGACTGCTCTGCGACAAGCTCTTACACACTACAACTCCCGCTTCAAAGCTTCTATCTCTTTCTTGCTCAGCTTGGTTACTTCACTAATAAAATTGACTGCCGCACCCTTTCGCAGCATCTCCATAGCAACCTGCCTGATGCCTTCTTCTCTTCCTATTTCCTTGCCTTTTTCTTTCCCTCTCTCTTCATATGAAATTGGAATCTCCATGATCCTGTCAGCATCATCCATATGCTTGATTTCTTCCATCAGTTGTTCCTCCTTGTATATTATGTTTGAACCTAATTTTTAGGTTTTTAAAAGATTCAATTGTACCTTGAGAATTAAATATTTGCTCACCCTTCATTTGATAGATGTTGGCGGGCGTAGCTTCGTAATGAGCGTGTGCTTGCGGAGCAAGCTTAACGCGAATTAGAAGGAAGCAAGCGCAAGCGCGGTAGCTATTCTAATTTTTTTGCAAAAAGGTGTTTACGATGCTGAGCTGTCTTTGGGAAAATAGCCATAGGTAGTGTCCTACCAAGGGAATGTTCCGGTTCCTCCTGTTGCCCCAAAACTTTTGGGTGTCTTCCGAATTGAGAGTGTTCCCCTGGTCCTATGATATAGACCTACACGTTGACTGTTTCCCGGCTAGTTGGCCCTCCTGCAAAGCAGAGGGAGGCTCGTGCACTGTCAATCCCCGGTGTATTCCAATAGCTTGCAAGGCTGTCGTTCATAGGTTTCCCAGGGACATCTCAGCATCGTAGGCGCTACAATCCTCAATCAAAGGAGGTGATCACAATGACTTCACCCTTGTTCGTCGGAATTGATGTAAGCAGTAAGAATAACGTTGTCTGTTGCTTAACCCGTGATGAAGCGAAACGACCGCTCAGCCGGTTTACCATTACCAATAATCGTCCGGGCATCAAGGAGTTTCAAGACCGTATCACCAAGCTTGTGAAAAAGCATGGATTTGAACAAATTCTGTTTGGGCTAGAGCATACAGGAAGCTATTCGACTCACACTGCCATGTACTTGCACCGTCATTTGGATTTTGGCGTTCCAGAAAAAAATGTTTATGTTTTTAATCCCAGTCTGATTAAGGAATTCAAGAAATCCAACTATCTGGATGCTCCCAAAAATGATCGGGCAGATGCCTGGTTCATTGCCGCCAAGCTTCGTGCCGGAAATCTTCCGCATCCTTTTACATGGAGCGAGCCGCAAATGGCCTTACAACGGCTGACACGTACTCGTTACCATTTGATGCGGGATTTAACACGGGAAAGCAACTTCCTCATGACCAACTTGTATTTGAAGTTCAGCGATTATGCGGTCTCTGGACCCTTCAAGCGAAACAAGCTGGGGGCCACATCACTGGCTGTCATGGAGGAATTTGAATCCGTTGAAGACCTGGTCGGTATGCCCATGGACAAGCTCGTTGAATTTCTTGTCCTGCACGGCAAAAATCGATTTGACGACCCGGAAGCAGTTGCCCGTTCGTTAAAAAAGGCTGCGCGTGCTTCCTACCGCTTGCCAGAATCCATGGCAGACTCTGTTAACTTGGCCATGGCTTCCAGCATTCGCGTCATCCGGGCGGTACAGGAACAACTGAAAGTCCTGAAAAAGGCGATTACAGACCATTTGGAAACCATTCCTCAAACCCTGGACACCGTTCCCGGGATTGGACCTGTATTCGCATCCGGTATCCTCGCAGAAGTGAATATACCGGAGTTTCAAAACCAGCAACAATTGGCTAAATTCAGCGGTTTGGCCTGGAACAAGAGTCAATCCGGTGATTTTACTGCCAAACGAACCAGGCTGATTCAATCTGGCAACCGCTATCTCAAATATTACCTTATAGAGGCCGCAAACAGTGTCCGGGTGCACGACCCTGTTTATGCCGAGTATTATGCTAAAAAACGAGCGGAGCCAAAAGAATTTGCCGAAAAACGTGCCCTTGCGCTTACAGCTCGTAAACTTGTGCGGTTGATCTTTTACCTGCTGAAGAACAACCAAATTTACCACCAAGAAGGAGGGATTCGACAACAAAATAGTTGAATCTATTATGTCGAATGAATCCACCTATTAATTGGTTTTAGTGGATTTTTTTGTAATCCAATTAGGGTGGGCCTAGTTCAGTAATGACTTTTTTAGCTACACCACCTTCAAAGCAGCAAGGTTTTTAGAATTTTACTCTTGACATAATACCGCTGCTCTTGTTTTTTTAACGTTTTTTCTTTTCATTTATATTCCAAGTAGTTATTGGGATTTGTCCGTTTTCATCTCTCCAAGTCAGTAATACAATACGTCAAAAAAAGTAGTTTTTACTTTTCACGTTCATACAATTATTGTTGTTATAAAGTTCTTAACTCCTATTCCACAGAAGCACCTGATTACGGAAGAAAAACATTTTTAGTATTTCTTTGTAAAATAATGCTTGGAAAACGCTCTTACTAGTAATTGTCCAATTAAAAACACAATAGCGGTAAGTATGACAGCAACATTTCGGCCTACCGGTGCAAACCATGCATTGTCAGGGAGGAAATTTAAAGCTAATACTACCGATAATATTGCTACTAAAATATTAACCAAGACAACGTAACGATTTCTTATTAGACCGGACAAAAAACCAACGATCAAAACAAATAATACGGAAGTCAAAGTCAGAAATGGAGCATCTTTACGCTTAACGTATTGACCGTATTCATAAAAGTGAAACAAGAACGGTGCCGGTATTAGAGTCATAATCAACCATAAAATCCCTAAATAGGGTTTCGCCAATTACATCACTCCTTTTCCTCACGTTGAATAATTCTGTAGTAAATTTTAATATCCTGATTCAACTAAATGGCCCTTATATGCATTACTGGCGGTAACCCTTATTAGGAAAAGCGTCCAATAATTTAATAATCCAATTGACGCAGGTACAAGAGAATCTCGTTTTCATTCAACTTTTTTACGTTGTATTTACGGATCTTGCTGTCAATTTTCTTTTGCTGTTTACTTCCTTTACTAGATGCATTGATAATTTGAAAAAATATTTCGCTCCAAATACCTGCTGTGCCACCGAATCCCAGTTGAAATCCTATTTCTTCTGTTTCCGTAAGCGGCAGCTGTGTATTTTCCTCAAATTCTTTTTTAAAGTCATCCTGAATGATAATGTAAGACTCTTTATTTTTTAAGGCGTAAAGCAATTCTTCAGCGTTATTCGCTTTATAATAATCCTCTCTCTCTTTCAATCCCATCAAATTAACCTCCCTTAAGAAATAATATATCCTGATTCAATTTTAGCACAATTCATTCAACAAATGGCGCTCTTTTGTTTAGCGTTGGCGCTAATTCTTATTCCGGATTAGCGGCCGATTGCAATATAGTCAATTCAAGGTTCTTCAAATATTTATACGATATTCCAGTTGAATGGTTTCATTTTCCTTATTAAACTATCCTTAAGTATCTTTTTTTCAATCTCTTCAGCATCGCTCTACAAACTGATCCTAAAACAAAAAAGACGCGTTCCTAAATAAACGCGCCCGGTTGCTTTAACGGGGGGGTGGGTTTCCTCGCCCCCCATCCCTGGTGGCCTCAGAATAGAAAGTGATCACTTTACCCTAATTTAATATGAATTTTATCCGATTACTGTAACTTACCAATATAATCCAATTTTTCAATATCAGTAGAATCGACTGCGCCGTCCAGGATTTTTCTTACATCATGTAAAGTGTCTTGAAGATTGACGGATTTTCCAGTGACACCTGTAAACGCCTCCGCTACGTAAAATGGCTGGGTCAAATAGGCTTCCAACCGTTCTCCACGGTTATAGGTTTCAGTCTCGGAAGCAGGTAAGCCGTTTGTTCCACGCACATTGACCAATGAGCGCAGTTCTCGATAACGACGCAACAGTTTTTGGGCCTGTTGTTGCGTCCTAAGATGCGTTTGATCAAGATGTGATCCTTCCAGTACAGAAGATGTTGAATGGATCGGATTGACCGCAGGAAATTTCCGTCGAGCGGCAAGGTCTGCATCAAATTGCCATAACGTTTCAAGAGGACCGTACGGCAAATCTTCATCAACGACTTCTCCTTTAAGATCGACAAGGAACGTGGTTACCGAATCAACCCCAATATTTTGAAGGCGTTCTTGCAGGTGATAAATTTCACCGCTCACTACATGAGAACGGTCGGCAGCAAACAAGATTTCCTTGGTCTTGCTTAATTTCGCTATTTCCTCATAAGTCTTATCAATCGTATCAGTAACAATGTCTGCATAATCAACGATGTCCTTGAATTCCGGGTGTTCATCTTCTGGCTTGAGCAATACCGTGATATAACCTTCTTTCTTCAGGCGATCAAATAACTCGGATAGAATAACCAACTGCCCCATTCCAGGACGGGCGACCAATCCAACTGTTCCTCCTTTGGCCAAAGGAGCAAACAAATCCAACGTTTTCACCCCGGTTTCAATCATTTCGACACTCTCCCCTCTGATAATCAATTCGTCCAGACTACATTCCGCAAGTTCTGCAAGCGCAACCAATGTTCTGACCTCAGAACGACCGACAGAAATTTTTCCTGTACATAAATTGGAAACGGTAGCCGGACGTAATCCGACCGAACGAGCAACACTGGTCAGGTTAGGTACCTTTCGTCGTAATAAAGAGACATTTAACCGTAATTTTTCCACATTATCCACCTCCTTACTCTAGATAGTAATATAAATTACTCCATAATACAATATTTTATTGTATTAAAACGTAAATATTATTACCCTCAAAAAAAGATAAGTCTTTTGGTTATTATGGATACCTTGGGAGCAGATCTGAGAAACATTTTAAAAATGGAACCATTTAGCAAAGGATTTCATAATTAAATGGAGCTATAAAAGACAAATAACCCGGAAAAGCCATGAAGCCCGGGTTATTTGATACTAATTAGGACATCTTTTCTATTTTGTGTTACTGTACAAAGGCTCCCTGTTTCCAGTATAACCATCACATTCAGACAATCTGATGTATGATCTTTAACAAAGAACCTCGAAATAAATTCCATTAAATACGGATCACCCTTTATTCCACTAACTGGCCAAATAAATGAATATGTTATTCGGTTAAAGTTAGCAATAGGTAAGCCTTTGAGGTTATCTCCAGCTTTCACTTGCTCCGCACAGTGCGTGCTAGTTTCCCAGCACCCTGCGTTCCATTTACCGAGATGTACTGTGATGATAAGTTCCTCGTTACCTTCAAGCGAGAAGGTTGACACCGGAAGGCCTCTTGCCTAAAAGCTCGCACTTTGGAAAATCCCACGTTCCTACCCTATCGGTGCGATGAGCGCTTGAAAAACCTTCCTCCGTTGTAAAGTTGGAATTTCATTCTTAAAAAATACCCGCACTTCATGCCTCAGAGCATTTATAGCGGAACTTGTCGCGCTCGCCCAATTCTTGAATAGTCTTTTCTGATATTAGCTGGATAATTGAAGATCGGTATTCTAGTTGTTAAATAGGTGCCATCCATTAGCTGTTGATAAATGTATAATTTTTAAATTTAACCTTTAATGATCAACATGTTTGAGTCATCAAATTCCCAGTTTGAGCCGTACGCGACTTCCCAGTAATAACCATCAGGGTCAATGAAATAACCTCCGTATCCACCCCATGATAATGTTTGCGGCTCTTTAACAACTTGGGCACCAACTTTTTTGACTGATTGAAGAATATCATCAACTTCAGTTTCAGATTTTGCATTATAAGCGAGAGTGACACCCGAGAACCCCCCTTTTGACAATTCAGGAGGATTTTCTTCGTTGATATCCTTTGCCAATTCTTCAAGTGGAAATAACTCAAGCTTTGATCCTTCATTCTTAAAAAAAACAATGACAGGTTTTTCTTCGTCTCCTGTGACCGATGCTTCAAAACCGATTTTGCGGTAAAATTTAAGCGATTTCCCAATATCTCTTACACCTAAAGTAATGAGATTAATTCTGTTCATACAGACATCAACTCCTTTATATATGTTCTTTAAGAGAAATTCGACAAACTAATAAACTTTCCTCTTTTAAGAGACTAACTTTCTTTTATATTGATAACGTTATTCTGTTAAATGGCCTACTTATTCAATAATGGCTCCCCGTATATTGAATAATTAACTTACTTAAACAAGTTACCCCTAAAATGACGATATCCTACTTAATCTTTTATCTTATCTTTTTTCGACCGACAAGCGAATCGTTCCGGATGTACCTCGTACAAGTCATTAATTTCTTTTTTCTTGCTAATAAGTTCTTCTACAATCATATTACAAAGCTTAAAGAGAAAAACAACGGTTCCTCGATCGTCCTGCATGTCAATTTTTGCTGTATGTATTCCTTTATTTCCGTAATTTTAAGCTGTCCTGTCCTTTTTGAATATGAATTGGAATATCTCTTCAACAAGCTTATCAATCAGGTTACATTCCTTGTCTCTTGTAATTGGGTAATCAGGCTCTGGAACCAAGGTTTCAATCGCTAAACGAAGCATGCAGCTGAAGCTCTCGGTGAGTATTGAAGCCCAGTATCAAGAAAGAGGTTCTCCATTAAACTGGAGAATAGCAGTTGTATCTTTAGAGTAGCCTTTCCTGATTGCAGCGATGACTTCTTCCTTCCTTTCCTCGGACTCCTTCTGTGTAAGACAAAGCTCGACATCATCAATATCATACGGACCGATTCGCCAATGACCAAGTACTGCTCCCTTAAAGTCTCCATCGATCAAAAGATATTGCAGAACTTCCCGTCCTTTGAAAATCTGTTTTAATTCGCTCATATTTGCCCTAACCAGGAAATCCGATTTATCAAGCATAAAAATCGATGGCCTGATTTTCCCGACGCTTAAATTCAAGTCTTCCTTGCGCATGAACCCTGTACCGAGACCATTGATTTCCATTTTAATAATCTCTCCACTCTCGATTAGAAGATCCAAGGCACTTTGTATCATTTTGAGTTTTAACTGCGACCAGTTTCTGATTTGACTCAAGGTGGCAAAGACAAAAACATCAAGAAAACGTATCAGCATTTCGGAAACTGAAGACGACGTGTTTTGATGTAGTTCAATCCCAGGCCATTCCGTCTTGAAGTCAAACCAGCCCGTGTTCCAGTCAGTATCGATTTGGGATTCATATACCAAAAACGCTTCTTGCATCCTTTTCAGCACAGCAGTGATTTCTCTGGCTTTAAAAGGCAAATGTTCTTTCAACTGGTCCTTTGACATGCCACCGGAATGTTGAATCATGGATAGAACTTCTTCGTGAAGAGGAGATACTTTTTGAATCGGTTTTTGAAAAATACTGGCATACAGACCCAAATCGTCCTCCAAAACATAACCGATTCGACCGCCTTGGAAACGCCCTTTAACCAATTTATGTTTTTCACGCAAGTTCTCCGCCAACAACGAGTCATCAAAGGTTGTCCGGTGTACCAGCTGTGGGGGATTGCCGGGACGACTATTAAAAATGGGTGCGACAGGCTGCAATAATCGAAACAACTGTTTATAGGCTTCTGTGTCCCTGCTGTCATTTAATGGTTCCGTCAATTTTTGCCTTTTAAGACGTTCGCTAATGATAATTTCCTTATTCACCACACACTACCCCTTCAACTGCTATTTTTTCATTAAACATAAAGGTCGAACATGTTTACATCGTAGCCAAGCTGCTTCAGGTAGTTATAAAATTGGCCACGGTGATGAAAAAAGTGGGAAATTTCTTCAACGAGCCAATGCGCTTGAACAGCTCCTTTCTCAAGATAAAAGGGCTTTGTCTTTTTTGTTAAAAAATCTTGGTCGGACAAAGAAAGCATAAACGTTTTATAACTACCAAATCCATTCTTCATGGCTTTAATCATGGCTTCGGATGATTCCAATTTATCGTACGATGCTTCCAGGTTCTGAATCGTTTCCTGATCTTTTTCCTGCCAGAGATGAAGATCCACCTCGGGTATGGCAGAGATGTGTCTAGCAAGTTCTTTAAGACTTCGCATGTTGTCGGCCGGCCGGTATCTCCAATCCGTCGCTTTCACCTTTCTTAGCAAACCTTCCATCGAACGGATGCCGATTTCAAGTTCTTCAACAGTTCATTTCTTACAATGTCAACGGCGTTCATTGCTCTCATCCTTCCCTTTGTAATTTCCTTTTCAATCTATCATGGAATAGTGACAAATCAAGTCACCATTTATATGGATTTTTTCAAAAATGGATTAACGGTATTTGTCTGCCAACGTTTTTAATTTTTGCTTCATGTATGTGATGGACTCTGGGGTTCCTTTTTGAAGGCTTCATTACCAAAATTCCCATCCATAATATCCGACCGTGTGATCGTAATGAAAAAGATAAGCATGAAACTGGTCATCACCCATCCCAGCCCACCCCCTGCATGGGCTTTCTCGTTCGGAAAATCTATAACTAAACCAGGTATTCAGCTATCCCGTGTAGGGAAGTGTCAGAACTAAAAGGCTCTTTCACAACCGGAAACAGATTATTGTGCAACACGAGGACTATTTTATTATTGACTAAACGTTTAGTCAATAATAAAATAGGTGTTAGATGATTATTAATTTCTCAAAAAATGGATGGAGGGATTGCAATGGATTTGTATTACGAGGTTAAAGGTAATGGTCATCCCGTCGTTCTTCTTCACAGTGGTGGTGCTGATATGCGGGACTGGACATTTGTCGCACCTCATTTAGCCAGTTACTATAAGGTAGTTACTTTTGACGGACGTGGCGCTGGAAATTCGCCATCTCCCAAAGGAAAGGTTAATTATGTCGATGATTTGCTGTCGCTGCTTGATTATTTGGATCTTGACAAGGCAACAATTATAGGTCATTCCATAGGCGGTCAGATTGCAACAGAATTTGCTCTTAATTATCCTGAAAGAGTTTCGAATCTTGTCCTGGTTGCCCCTGCGTTGTCTGGGTTCAACTATTCACAGGAATTTAAAGCCTATATGAATTGGATAAATGCGGCTGCTCCGGATATAGATAAAATGATTAAGCGATCGCTTAGTGCTTCACTGTATAGTGTTGTAACAACCAGTTCGAGCCGGGATTTGATGATGCAAATGCACAGGCATTATATGGAGCGGATAATTCAATGGCCCGAGTTTGAAATGATTTGGCCACAGCCGCCTGCCATCGAAAGGTTAGAGGAATTGACTGTTAAAACGTTATTTATTATAGGTGAGAAAGATTTTCCTGATAATCATCGTGTAGCGGATTACTTTCTCCAAAACCAGAATATCCGTTTTGTTGAAATCACAGGCGGGGATCATATGTTAACGCTAACCCACCCCGAAGAACTGTATAATAATATTATAAAATTTATGGAGGATTGAGATCTGACATGCCACGAACAAAAAAAGAGAACGCACGTATTCGTCAGATGACTAAGGAAAAAATTCGCACAGCTGCAATGGAGTTCTTCATTAAACGGGGTTACCATGCTACATCCATCAGTGAAATAGCTAAACATGCAGGCATATCCAAAGGTCTCCTTTACAATTATTATAAAGGTAAAGAACAGCTTCTTGCTGCTATGGTCGAAATTAGAATTGGCGAAGTGGTTGAAGTAATGGAAACTGCAAAGGGTATTGAGAAACCAAACGAGCAACTCAAACATATTGTAGAAGGCGCTATTGAAAATGTCTTTCAACGACCAGAAATATTCCGTTTTTATTTGCATCTGCAAACACAACCTGAAGCAGATCAGGAATTGATCAAATACAGTAATTTGCTGATTAAAGAAAATGCCAGACAGTTCGAGTTTCAATGTGAAATATTTGAAAAACTGAATGTGAAGGAGCCGAGAAAAAGGTCGCTATATTTTTCATCTATGCTCCAAGGTACCATGTTGATGATATCTACTTATCCAGAGCAGTTTCCCAAAGAAGAAATAAAAAAGCAGATTTTAAGTGAGTTTTGTGACTCTACCGTTTAAGAAACTTTTTTGAATAGATTTTCTCGAAAACTAAAAAAAGCTAGGACAGGTCCCATTTATCTCCTGTCCCACACGTGTCAGTTTCTTACAAATTCTGCTTCAACGCCTCTATTTCTTTTTTGCTTAACTTGGTTACTTCTAGCAATAAAATCAATTGCCGTACCTTTTCGGAGCATCTCCAGAGCAACACGCCTGATACCTTCTTCTCTTCCTTTTTCTTTGCCTTTCTCTTCATACGAAATCGGAATTTCCATGATTCTGTCAGCCTCGTCCATATGCTTGATTTCTTCCATCAGTTGCTCCTCCTCTTCTTCATTTAATTTCAAATAGCTTTCGAAAAACCCGTATATCAGGCGTTCTTTGGCTGGATCCGGTTGCATGTTTACTATCATCCGCAAAAATTCCTTCTTCACTTGCACCCGTTCTTCTTCCTTGTAATTCATTTTGCTTAACAGTGCTGCAGCGGCAGGGTTGTCGGAAGTGATATAATCCCGCCAGTTTTTCTTGTGCAAATGCAGCGTCAGATAGTTAAATGTCAATACCTGAAAAAACGGAAATGCCATGATATATTGGTTCTTTTCCCAGTTTTCCTTATAACTAAAAACAGCAATTGGGATAATTGGCTTGCGGTGCCTTTGGTAGAGCATGCTTAAATATTGATACATCCGTTCATGAAAATGCGATTGCTGTGTGCTTTGCGGTTCCACATGCACAATCATAACAGCATCCGTACTTTTCAATTTTGTTTCCACAACAACATCACCTTCCAATAGGTCCGTAAATACTTCTTCGGACAGGAAAGAAATTTCTTGAAAATTAATCAGCGGGTGGATTTTCGGAAAAAAGGATTCCAGAAATTCCTCAAAAAACGTTTGGATCAGTTCTTTGAATAAGTGGTCATGGCGCGTGTAGAGAGGTGACTTTTCCATAACCAACTGTGCGTGAGGCATAAGAGCACATCCTTTGCGGTTTTTTTAATGGGGAGATCAATCGTGGTGTGTTGTCTTTCACCATTGTATCAGAAAATATCGATAAGTAAAGTATTAAAAATAGGACGAAAGCCTCAAACCGATTCCTTATCCGCCAGCTACCAAAGCAACAAACAAATAGGGGACGAGGGATCAGGTCCCGAATAAAAAAGGGAATAAATTGGCAACAGTGAACCTTTACCCACGGCTCTTTTCTATGTTGAAAGGCTGGAATGGAACACAAAACAATAGTTCTCTAACTCTCCCAGTTAACCTTCCCTCACCCCAAAAACAGCTTCAGCATCCTATAGTTTCCGTATCCCTTTACTATGTTAAACGCTGTTCCTCCAATTGCTTCCACAATGCCACGGCCCCACGTCCGCCAGGCTATTACAAAAGCGAACTGATTCGGTAAACGTCTAAAGGTGTCAGGGGTACCAAAAACTTCCAAATTTTTCTTATTCGGAGTTTTGTACGCTATGATTAACGCGGCTACTAGTTAGTAATTTTCGCTTTACGAGACAACTTGGCACATGCAACCCCTATTTTATTTTGTTAAATATGCTTGAATTGAGTTAGGTAGTAGTTGAAAGAATCGCCCTTTATATTTGATATCTGCAAGACCAGCAATGAAAATAATTGTAACGACAACTACTAAAATAGGGTTCCAATTTTTTTTAAAAATCCTGTTCATAAGTTAACCTCCACTCTTTTATATGGTGTGTCAGTCTGTATATAGTTTACCACTGGAAATTCGTATCTTACATCGATTTACATTTTTAACACCAAGGCTTTTATCGGACTTATGGATAACAAATTTTCAAGTATATGCATTGGATTCACGTGGCAAAGTCATTGCTCATAAGCCCCTAAATGAACTTGGACACTAAGAGTGGAATGTATTATACTACTTAATGTGTTAGGGAGGCTTACAACATGAAACGCACAAGACATTCAAAAGAATTTAAAATAC
>BMJD01000008.1 GCA_014642895.1 Lentibacillus populi | reverse complement strand
TAGTACTCAACTTTTGATAGTAAAAAAAACCTTCCAAAACCTTTCAATAACAAGGTTTCGGGAGGTTTTACCCTTCAAAAACTGTCAAAGACGAGATTATAAAATAATTTGCAAGATTATAATCGGGTAAACATGAGATACTGTTATTCCTCATTAAATGGATATTAAGAAGCATCAATAATGAACAGATAGAATAAATCCTTGTATGAATGCATTTCATTGATTAGGATGATTAATCTGAAATAATGAAAGTACTAAATGACGATGAGAGATGCATGATGAGAATATGCTTAATTGGAGCAAATGGTCAAATAGGACATCATCTTGTAAATCTGCTAAGCAACAATGATGAGTATTCGGTAAAAGCAATGGTACGGAAGGAAGAACAGGCAAAAGCTTTAAGGGAAAACGGAGTAGATCGGTCGTAGCGAACCTGGAAGGTAGTGTACATGAAGTTGCAGTCGTTATGAAAGAATGTGATGCTGTTATTTTTGCAGCTGGATCAGGCGGCAGTACCGGAGCAGATAAAACACTATTAGTGGATCTGGATGGAGCTGCAAAAGCGGTTGAAGCCGCCGAAAAACAGGGCATTAAACGTTTTATTATGATAAGTGCGCTTCAATAAAATTGGAACGAAAAAATAAGACCTTACTACGTTGCCAAACACTACGCAGACAAAATACTGGAAGCGAGCAGTTTAAACTATACAATTGTCCGACCGGGAGGACTTCTCAATGAGTCTGGGACAGGAAAAATTGCTGCAGCAGAAAATTTATCAAGGGGATCCATTCCCCGTGAGGATGTAGCTCGTACGGTTATAGCAGTATTAAGTGAGGAGAATACGTATAAACGGGCATTTGATCTTACCTCAGGGGATCGTTCTATTGAAGATGCTTTAAGAAATTTATAAGACAGATAGGGAAACGGCAAAGGTAATTTTTACATACTCTTGCCGTTTCCCATTCAGCTTGATTCGGCCTCGTTTAAACCTTTCTTCGGATTTTCATTACCTTCCATTAAGCTTAAACAACCCGATAAAAATGGAGCCAATAAAAATTGACTTGAAGAATTAGAATTTTAATAAGGATACGGAGTTGAATGACTCTGTATCCTTCTTTTCTACTGCTTCCTGTTCTTCTTCTCTTTCTTCTCCTTCTTTCCTTTTTTCCCTAACAATGCTGCCTTTGCCTTTTCCCTGATTTTTTTGTTGATGAGTACATAGAGTGTATCGCCGGTTTCGATAACAGAATTGCCTGTTGGTGTTATCAGGTTATTATCGCGGACAATCCCGATAATTAACGTATCATTAGGAAGCTCAAGATCCGTTAAGGAAGTGTTAACCGATGCGGCCTGTTCAGTGATAGCTACCTCCATAATTTCCGATTTCGTATTTCCAAGGGTAATTAATTCCAAGCTTGGTGATTCATGATCATTCTTTTCACCAGCCAGCCCTAGTTTTGTTGCGAGCCATGATAATGTACTGCCCTGAACCAGCGCCGAGATCAAGACAACGAAAAAGACAGTATTAAATATCAACTGACCATTTTCCACATCAGCAACAATCGGGTATGTAGCCATGACAATTGGTACTGCTCCTTTTAATCCCGACCAGGAAATAAACAGCTTTTCTTTTACACTGTATTTCATGAAAATCATGCAGAGGAAAACAGCGATTGGCCGGGCAATAAACATCAAAATTACGGATAACAAAATCCCCTGCCAGGTAATCGTAACCAATTGATTTGGAAAGACAAGTAGTCCCAGCAAAATAAACATAACAATTTGCATCATCCAGGAAAAGCCTTCATTAAACCGCGAAATGGTGAAGCGGTACATGAGGTCACTGTTACCGACAAACACCGCCATTACATACACCGCAAGTAACCCGCTTCCACCTGCCAGATCTGTAATAACATATGTGAAAATTGCCATTCCCATTGCAAGAACAGGATATAAACCGGCAGCCTCGAGTTTAATATGGTTAATAATGAGAACAATAATTTTTCCAAGGATTAATCCAAAAATCAATCCAAGTGCCATTTGCACAAAGAAGCTGGCAATAGCTGACCAAATAGAGCTATCGGGAATTTGGATCATTTCAATAAATGCAACAGTAAGGAAGATTGCCATCGGGTCATTGGAACCAGATTCAGCTTCTAGTGTAGACTTCAGCTTCCGTTTGATATTTTTGTTGCCTAAAACGGAGAAAACAGCAGCAGCATCCGTTGATCCAACAATTGCGCCAAATAGTAAGCCTTCCAGTAAAGAGAGGTTAAGAATGTACATCGCTGCAAAACCAGTAACTAAAGTGGTGATCAATACACCAAAAGTTGCTAATGAGCCAGCAGCACCAATGATGGGGCGAACATGATCCCATTTTGTGTGTGCTCCACCGTCAAATAAGATGATAATCAGGGCAAAGATCCCAATCAACTGTGCGAATTCCGCATTTTCAAAGAATACAAATCGATTGAGTGCCATCCCAACAATTAAGAATAAAACAAGTGAGGGTAGTCCTAATCGTGAAGAGAATTTGGTAGCTAGAACGCCGACAATCAGCATAGCAGAGAATAAAAAGATAAGGGTTTCTACATTTAAGTCCAAGTTTTATGATACCTCCGAAAAAATTTTAACTTTAACTACAATTATAACTGGAATTTTGAAGGATGACAAAGCTTGAGGTGCTTTGCATTTTTTGCATATGGGACATATCAGAGCTGGACATACAAACGTTAAAATAAAAAGTTAAAAAAATAACCCGTTCCAATTGCCATAATATTTCCCTAACTCTATAATAGAAGACAATTATTCAATGATACTAAAGGGAGTGGTGCAGGTTGCCAATTAACATACCGAAAGAATTGCCAGCTAGAGAGGCGCTAAAAGGGGAAAAGATCTTTGTAATGGATGAGGATCGGGCCAGAACCCAGGACATTCGTCCACTTAACATCATCATTTTAAATCTGATGCCTGAAAAAGAACGCACCGAGTTACAGCTGTTAAGATTGTTAGGGAATACTCCATTACAAGTAAATATTAGTTTTTTGAGAATGACAACACATGAATCCAAGAACGTTAGTAAATCACATCTGGATACATTTTACCTGACATTTGCAGATATCAAGAATCGCCGTTTTGATGGAATGATTATTACAGGAGCACCCATTGAGCATCTGGAATTTGAAGACGTAAACTATTGGAATGAGCTAACGAACATAATGGAATGGTCGAAAACCAATGTGACCTCTTGCTTACACATATGCTGGGGGGCGCAGGCGGCATTGTATTATCATTATCGCATTGGTAAGTATGCACTTCCGAAAAAATTATTTGGTGTTTTTAAACATCGGATAACCGACCCAACAATCGAGCTTGTACGCGGATTTGAGGATGAATTTAATGCCCCCCACTCAAGATATACAGCTGTTCCAATGGAAGAGATTGAGCAGGATCCGCGACTAATCCTGCTTTCGTCCTCAGAGGAGGCTGAAGCGTTTATTATTATGTCTAAAGATGCCAAGCATATCATGATTACCGGTCATTTGGAGTATGATGCAACAACACTGGCTGAGGAATATACACGCGATCTTCGTAAAGGGCTTGATACGGAGATTCCGAAAAATTATTTTCCAGACAATGATGCAGATGAACAGCCACTTAATACATGGCGATCCCATACGCATTTGCTTTTTTCAAATTGGCTTAATTATTATGTTTATCAGCAGACACCGTATCAATGGGATTAGCTTGTAAAAGATAGACGTGTTTTCGGGTAAAGTTGTCCATGAATAAAGCATCCCCAATTTCAAAAACTAACCTGATTCTGCTTTTGGAAAGGGGGCATGAACATGGTTAACAAAGAAAGAAAAAATAATATGTTCAAAGAAAACAGTAACAACGGGGAGCATAGAAATGGCAGGAAGAGTCAATTCAAAAACCATAATAGCCAAGGTGGAGAAGAACTAAACGAGTATATTAGCAAGAAAGAAGACTGATATGCATAACAAACGGTGTGGCCATAGGGTTAACACCGTTTGTTTTATTACTAGGAGATTGGATGAAAGGAGGACAATTGCTACATATTCATTAGACAAGGTATTTTTTGGCTATATTTATTTTATAGGTAAAGAAAGTATAAAAATTTAGGCTCTATTCTGCTTACATCAGAGTTGGCCATGTCCAGCTCCAGCGCCCAGCAACTAGCAAACTTCACACTCCTTCACTACGATAAGTCAGCATCGGTTCGCTTCCAGCTCACCGTGTTTCCTTTATCTCATTGCGGAGTGCTCCAGTTTGTACGTTGCTAAACGGGCGCTTGCGCTTTTCTAAGTCTCAATTTGAATGTTTTTAAAAATAAAGTTCTATGTTTTTCATTCATTTATTCTCCGTATTTGGAAAAGCTAAGAGTGTTCATGGCGATCGTAGTAAATACAACAACAGGAGGAAGATGAACATGATGAAAAAAGGACTTTTCATAGTATTCGCCGTGGTGCTTGGTTTCGGTATTTTTATCCAATCCCCCGGTGATGTGGCAGCGATTGATGCCAATCAATCGAGGAATCTGGAACCCGATCAGAGTGCCAACAGGTACGGCTTTCATAACAGTGAAGCATTGATTAAAAAGCGCGCAGAGGAACTGGGAATTAAAACAAAGGGCAAGGATACGGAAACATTGGCACGAGAGGTATATGAGGCAGAAATAAAGCGAGCTGCCAAAGAATTAGGAATTAAAACAGAAGGAAAAGATATAGACGAGCTTGCGGACAAAGTACATCATGAAAAGGTAAAACAAATGGCAAAGAAGCTGGGAATCAAGACAGAGGGAAAAGACCCTGAAACGCTTGCCAAAGAAGTTTATGAGGCTAAGCTGAAGCAAAAGGCAGAAGAGCTTGGAATCAAGACAGATGACAAGGATATGGAATCAATTAAACAGGAAATATTTAAACACTATTTGAAAAAAGAAGCGGACAAATTAGGCGTTGATATGAAGGGAAAAGATGAGTACACCATTGCTAAGGAGATTCAGGATAAAAAGATTATGCGGTCAGCCGAGAAGCTGGGTCTCGATACGAACGGGAAAAATCCGGAACAGCTTTTAGACGAAATTATGAATAAACATGCAGTAAGAGCTAAGGAGCTTAACTTGTTTCCATTTGAAGGGAGGAAAAATTCCTTCCACCAAGATCCTCACCATATGGGAAAATAAAAAAGAGGCTGGGACGTAAGTTGAAAACTCTCACTGATTTTAGTACAAATTGAGAAAATAAAACCGCATGAAATCATGTGGTTTATCATTCTTATAGGGTTATGTCCCAGCCTCCTGCATATTATTCGGAAAACTTCGGGAAGTACAAGACCTCAATGAAACTCGACGTCAATTTTCTTCCGGTTTTCCTTCATTTTTTTTGGCATTTTTACCTCAAGGACGCCATTCTTATACGTAGCTTTTACGCCTTCATGTGATACGGGTGATGGCAATGAGATATGCCGATGGAAGCGACCGGAAAAGCGCTCTTTTCGATGCATATTTTCCTCGTTGATTTCATTTGTCTTGCTGATGGATCCACTTAATATCAATGTATTTTGTTCAATGTCTATATCCACATCTTCCTTGCTTTCCAAACCAGGGATATCACATGTTGCAATTACCTCATTCTCCGTTTCATGTACATCCACTCGAATACTGCCTAAATTATATTCAGATCCAAAGGTGGAAGGGAAATCGGAAAAGAAGTGATCAAACTCCTTTCTGATATTTGCAAGTTGTCTAAATGGATCATATGGTACAAGAGCCATATTTTTGCCTCCTTTTTGATTGATCACGATTATTTTTCCCAAAATAATGAAGAATAACCGAAACCAGTAATTTCAATAAAGAAAAATATCCAGACAAGACGCGAGGCAGAGAATGAAAGAACGGGTACCGGATAAATCTGGCTACCCGTCTGACTAAGATATTATTTGAAAAAATCCTGGAATGATCTCGCACTAGTTTAATGCCGTTTACTTAGCCAAAGTACACCGGATTTTGCGATCCGCGGTACGAGCCCGGTAAACGGCTGTTGAAACATATTGCCAAATCCATCAGACTTGCCAAGTGAACCGAGCGTCCCTTTTAATTTGATTTCTTTCGGTTTCTTTGGTGTTTTATCATGTAATACGGCAAGCAGAATATCGGCAATTTGTTCTCCTTGTTGCATCGCCAGCTGCCCACTTGGTGAATGAACCGAAGATGCACAATCTCCTACTACGTAAACATTGGTATTCTCCGGTACTTGAAAAAAATCATTTACGATAATTTTGTCCTGTTCATCTTTTGCAAATGGCAATCCTCTTGCTAGATAATGCGGACGAACACCTGCAGTCCAGATTGTCACATCGTTTACAAAACATACTCCATTATTGCATACACCGTCTTTTTCCACATATTCTACGTTGGCATGATGCAGCACTTCCACATTGTTTTCAAAAAACCAGGACTCCACATATTCCTGGATTTTCGAATTAAACGCCTTCAATACGGAAGCTCCCCGGTCGAGAAGACGAATGTTTAAATCCGGTCTGCTTTCTCTTATTTCGGCGGCTACTTCAATGCCGCTCAATCCGGCACCGACAATAGCAACCTTTCCGTACGCTTTCAAATTTCCGACAGCTACACCAGTATATCGTGCTCTTGCGAATGTCTGAACACTCTCGGTATATTCCTCTGCCCCTTCAATACCGTGATAATTATCTTCACAGCCGAGTGCGACGACCAGGTAATCGTATGGAATGTGTTCTGTTCTTCCTTTCAATACGATTTCCTGATTTTCCGTGTCAATTTCAATGATCTCGCCAAACTCATAGCGGACACGTTCATCATCCGGAAAGTTCACACGGACATCTTTATCGGCAGATGTTCCGGCCGCGATGGAATAAAATTCCGTTTTCAGTGATTGATAAGGATTTCTGTCTACAACAGTAATTTCAACATCCTCAGACAGATGGTGATTCAGCAGCCCGGCGACGATTTTAACCCCTCCGTAGCCGCCGCCTAATATGACCAGTCTTTTCATAACACAACCCCATCTCTATCTATTAATATACGTATTTTTATTACCCACTACAGGATAACAAAAGTAGCATGGAAAGACTAGAGATTGTGTGCATAATGCGATTAATACGCTAAATACGACCAAGGAATGAAACCATTACTCATTTCCCTATTTGTTTATGATGTATAAGAATAACGGAAAAACTTAACGCTGCAAAGAAGCGTTAAGTTTTTTCAAAGGATTTATCACGCGTTAACGAGCTGCACTTACCCTCAGTTAATGGAGTTTCACTTTATTTTTCCAGAACAATTCGCTTTTCTAATCGTTCAGTTATCTTTAATTGCTTAATCATTCGTTTAACTAATTGCAATTCAGCTTTCGCAGTCATAACATGATCTTGTGCATGGATCATAAAAAAGCTCGGGGTAGTTTAGTTCTGACTTTGAATCAGCTCGGTTTGATATTTGTGCCCGGATTTTAAGTTGGTTAATGCGTGATAAATTAGAAAGAAAGAAAGAAATAAATAGACTCGGTTTAAATACATTTATTGGTATATAATAGGGATAAGGGAATTAAATTTTCACAATTCAATTTATTATTTCTTCCTATTCATATATACTAATACATAATATTGAGGTTTTTTGATCGCGGGACTTTATAATCATAAAATGAGGGATTATAGAATGGATAATTCTTATCAAATAAGCCAATTGACGAGTGAAATTTCGACCTTTAATGGTGTGATAAAAGATAATAATGAGAAAATTGGGAGGCTGGAGGATTCCAAAATCAAAATCATTGCTGATCAGGATGAGCTTAGTATGCAAAAAGGTGCCGTTAATCAGCCGGATCTTTCAAGTGAAACATGGCAGGGTAAGCATACGAACGACTTTTTAGATAAGCGGGAAAATATTAAACAGGAATATAACAATATGATGAACACCCAAGTCGGGATCCTTCTTGATAATATTGCTAATGCAATCGAACGGTTAAAGAAAGCTAACTTGGATCTTTCCAGTTCGATTGAAACAAATCGCTACCGTATTAGGCAATTAAGAGAAATGGAGGATGATTAATTATGCCGGAAATTAATGTTCAGCCAGAAAAAGTAAAGCCTGTTTTAACCAGTTTGAAAGCAAATACAGAGGAACTGGAAACAACAAATCCAAACCCCGATTTTCCAACATCTGTGTTAGACTTCCTTGAAAAAATGAAGAACATCGAAGAAAAATATTACCAGGCGCTAAATGATTATAAGGCTGCGTTAATCAAAGTGGAAAAGAATGTGGACGAAGCCGTTCAGGCGTATGTGGATACGGATGAAAATATTGCCAATCAAACGGGACCGCAGCCCGTTAAATAGCCTGTACTTTAGCTGTTAAGTATGGAATTAAGGAGTTAAAATGATGAAGGTAATCAAGGTGTCTGAAGTTGTGAATGGAATAGAGGAAATCGTCAGGAAGAAAGAGAAAGAAAAAGAGCAAATTTTAACCCTTCGTGATGAGATGAATAAATTGATTGATCTTGATGACGCTCTGGAAGGTAAGGGAGGGGATGCAATCAGAGAACATTTTATGACACTTCATTTCCCAGCTGTCATTCTATTTAACTTGTTTTTGGAGGAATATATTAATGTCTTAAAGGAAATAAAAGGTTTAGTTGAGTCATTTGAGAATAATAATGGTCTCGTACGCGAAGAATTTATTGAAAATGATGTGAAGGAGGGATTAAATAAACTTGATAACTTAACACATGAAATTGTTGACGATATTAATAGCCATTATAATGAGGTTAGTGACCTGGTTCCTCATGATTCAGTTAAAACAATAGACTTTGACTTTCATATGTCAGGTGCACGGTCCACGATTCAAGAAACGCTCACTAAATGTACCGAGCTTGATGAAGACGGTACTTCCAAACTGGAAAATTCAGCTGATTCGGCCAATCAAATTGCCCAATTTGTCACGAAGATTCAGGGCTGGACGAAAAATGGTGTCTTTCTAACAGCATCTCAAATTGAGGAAGTGGAAAATTACTATATGGAATCGGATGTCATTGAGGGCATGATCGATAATGCGATGAAATTGTCTGTTGACCAAGGGGATTCGACTGTGCAGGGGGAAGTTGCAGATTGGCTTTCCAGATTAGGGAAATTAAACGGTGCTTACAATGTTGCTAAAGGTGCACTTGCGTATAAAATTTTAAATAGCGGCATGCTTAAAATGGTGAAGGACGGCGATGGAAACTTTATTGTAAAAGCTTCAGACGAATGGATAAAAGGTTCGAATGGTAAATATGATTCAAAATTGGCAGGCACTATTTATAAGATATTGCAAAATGGGGATAAAAATTCAGCCAATTCTCTAGAGCGGTATATTGCAAAATCGGGACGGGCCCCTAGCGGCGTTCTTAGGGAAATAATTGGACTAAAGGGAAAAACAAATAAAATCAGCCTTGGAAAAATAGCAAATAGCTACTCTAGTGTTCTTGTATTTGATAAAACCGAATTGAAAAATTATAAAATGAAGGTGGATGTAAAAAGTACAGTGAGACAGTTCAGCAGTACGGAAGGTCTAGTTAAGTTTGCTAAAAAAATTCCGTATGTTGGGATGGCATTTTCTTTTGCTACCAATTCAGGTGAGTTTTATAGTGATGAGAATAAACATAAATCTTTTGCCGAAAAAAGTGGAAGGTTTTTAGGCGGAGTTGGTCTTGATGCTGGTGTTGCCGGTGTTACAACAGTTGGTGCAGGAATTGGCACAATGATTTGTCCTGGAGTTGGCACTGTAATAGGTGGTGCAATTGGAGCAGGTGTTGGTATTGTGGGATCCTGGTTTGCAGAAGATACTGTGAAAGATTGGGGAGAAAGTGCTGGCCGATGGGTTGAAGACAGGGTAGAGGATGTTGGAAAGTTTATGGAGAATACCAAGGAGAAAATCAGCGATGGAATAGACAGTATCGTATCCGATGCAAGTGACTTTGTATCAGGCTTGTTTAATTAAGTATAATCAGAAATGAGGAAATAATTAATGGAAAAGAGTCAGGTAAACAAAAATGTCGAGAGTAATCAAAAATTTTTTTCTATAAAAAATGGTTTATGGTTTTTTTTAAAGACTAACATTATGCTGGCAGTTATGATCACATTGTTTACCATAAATAGACCTGAATGGAGGTCAGATGGAGGAGATAAGGTAACTGAATTTATTTTCTTGTTTGAATGTCTTTTTATTTTACTTTCCGTATTTGCCTGTTTAAAACCTGAGAAGAATATTATGAAACATAGAGTATATGAAAAAAAGTCCAAAAATGAATGGATTGGTATGGCTATCGCGATTATATCAACTTCATTATTATCTCTATTTATGCTGCCTGCGGGTATTCCATTTCCAAGCACTGTTAACTTTGTGATATTATCAATTAATTTCCTTGTAGCTGTCTATTCGATTGTTTTTCATAAAGTGGCCATCGCGCTATATGAATTAAACGTATTTAAAGAAAAAGATAGTGTTGCAGATTATACATTCAAATATATAGCAATATTATTTTCGGGTTTAAATTATTATGTTCAAATAACTTTACAAAAACTTCCGCTTATTTTCAATAAACCTATTGCTATTGTTTTTGTGATTATATTGGCTATGCAGCTCATTTTGACAGGCACTGTTTTTACGTATTAGTTTAATAATAAGATTTAAATTTTAAAGCTACTAGTCATTATAAGATTTGGGTTGATCATAGATGGAAGATAAATCGAAGTCAAATGACAGTTATAGTTGGTCTAATTGGAGTGAGAGTAAGAATTGTTGAATCCCGGTTTGCTAAAGAGCAGGGCTGGGTAGGTGATAAAGTTGATGGTTTAATCACCTGCATTGGAAGTTTTTTTGGGAATTTTTAACCGAGCGAAAAGTTGATACAAGTGACTTTATTTAATGAATTTTCAATTACTTTAGACCGAGGAATCATGATATGAATAATCAATCCAATAAAAAACAGAATAGATTAAATGGGAATTTCTCCCTTAAAACTGGTTTTATGTTCTCCCTAAAAGCTAATATTTTACTGATTATGTTGATTTTTACATTTTTGGTTAACAAAGCGGAGTGGCAATATGATGGTGGAACTTCAGTTATAATGTTTGTGACATTTGCCGAACTTTTTATCATCTTGCTATCTGCCTTAGTATTTATTAAACCAAACGTAAATAATGAAGGAAAGGGTAATGAACGAGAACAATCAAAGGAGTGGATTGGGGCTTTAATTGCGTTTGTCTCCTTATCTTTGTTTTCACTTATATTTTTGGGCGCAAATATTCCATACCCAAGCACATTGATATTTTTAACATTAATGACCAATTTTATGGTGTCTTTGTATTCCGTTGTTTTTCATCCGGTTGCTTTAGGGATATATAAAGCGAACGTTTTCCAGGAAAAAACAACTATGCTGGATTACATTTTTAAATATATAGCAATATTTTTATCAGGGATAAACTATTATATGCAGAGGACATTGTTAAAGCTTCCACTGTTGATAAATAAACTTATTGCCGTTGTCTTTGTCTTATTTTTATTATGGCAAGGGTTTGGGGTAATTGCCATTTTTGATAAATAATCTAAAAGGTTATGAATACCTGAATTCGGGCATCTAATCAAGACGAAAACTTGAGCTGATATTCAATACGTAGACATAGGATGAAATTATAGCACTGTAAAATGGATCAACGATTGGGTTCACAATCATGCCTTCAAAGGAGGCTTTTCATGCCAAAAACAGAACAAATCAATCTAACCATCAATGAACTAATAGCAACGCTTGCCCTTTGCGGATACGATAAAATGGCAAGTCAGATTTTAAATGAACAGGAACTGATTAAAGATGAATCGGAATTTACCCGGTTTGTAGAAGAAACGGAAACGGAGCTTAGAAAAAAAGGGTATTGGGACGATAACAGGGATACTGGCATTGCCAAGGGTCTTGAGGATTTGCTGTATTTACTTGTTCATTCCAAGAAAAAGATTCGTTGTATTAATATGAGAAAGCGAAATGCATTGCTTATCCATTCACTCAACAAAAAGCATTCACTTGTCCAGGAGGTGCGTGGTAGAGAGCATGCATTTGCATTCCACCAGAATAATCAAGGTTTTTATGATGTTATCCGGGAGCACTTTGGAATGGAGGATACAGAAATTAATGTAGATGGTTGGCAGCCTATTCGGATGACGGATGATCTGGTTGATGAACTTCATACCTCGGAGCCTGAAGTGCTGCTTGCAATGAAACAGGATGAAAATCTTGCACAGCCATTGCGTGACTTCGCTGATGATTTTTTAAAGAACGGGCAGGAATTTAATAATATTTCATTGTTGGAGTCTGACTATGTAAAGGATCAGTCGGAGTTTGCTGAAATCCAATTTTTGCTCCCGGGCAATAATTTTGTCTGGCATATGAATTACGAGAACGTTGACAAGAATCATGAAGTAATCCTTGAGCCGATCCCGGTAAAAACGTATTTTAAACAAATTGAGAGTGTTTTAAAGGAATTCTTTTTCGAGTAACTTGATTGGTGTTTTTAAAGTAGTAGATATTGGTAATTACTTGGGAAGCATGGTTTACTTTTTGTTTAAGTAGTACGAGCTAATTTAAAAAATTGTTTGTTTGTTAAGCGCCTTTTGGGGAAACTTAATTATAATTATATGTTTAAACCCAAGGGAGCTGAACAGAATGCCACGTACAGAACGAGTACCACGTGAGAAAACGATTGATGATACTTTTAAAGTCTTGACTGAAGGGTATATGTACATACCAAACAGGCGCGCGCGGCTACGGTCAAATATCTTTATAACCCGTTTACTAGGTCAGAAGGTAATTTGTATAGGTGGTAAGGAAGCTGCACAACTATTTTATGATACAGAGAAATTCCAGCGAAAGGGAGCAGTACCGAATCGGATACAGGAATCCTTGTTTGGAAAAAAAGCTGTCCAAGCCCTGGATGGGGTGGAGCATCAGCATCGGAAACAGCTATTTATGTCCCTTATGACGAAAGAGCGGCTGCAATGGCTTACCAAGATTACCGAAAAACAGTGGCAGCAGGCGACAAAAAAGTGGCACAAGCGGAAAAAGATTACACTTTTTGACGAAGCACGAGAAATCATGGTTCGGACTGCATGTGAATGGGCAGGTGTGCCTCTTCAAGAAGAGAAGGTAAGCGAGCGGGCAAATGATTTGGGAGATATGATTGATGCCTTCGGTGCTGTCGGGCCAAGGCACTGGGCTGGACGGCAGGCGCGTAATCGATCAGAGAGATGGATTCGCAGCATTATTGAAAAAGTCCGTGCGGAAGAACTGGATGCGTCTCCGGACTCGGCATTGTATGCAATGGCATGGCACCGTGATTTGGATGGCAAACTGTTAGTTTCACAAATAGCTGCGGTTGAGCTTATAAACATTATTAGACCAATCGTGGCCATTGCCAGGTATGTTACTTTTGGGGCAATAGCGTTGCATGACTATCCTGAGACCCGGGAAAAATTACAAGCAGATGATGGCAACTATAGTCAATGGTTTGTCCAGGAAGTTCGCCGTTTTTATCCGTTTGGCCCATTTTTAGGTGCACGGGTAAAAAGAGATTTCATTTGGCAAGATTGCCGATTTAAGAAAGGGACGCTTGTTTTACTTGATATATATGGAACAAATCACGATCCGAAGCTTTGGAAAAAACCGAATGAATTCCAACCAGAGCGGTTTAAAGATTGGGAAGGCAGCCCATTTGACTTTATCCCACAAGGTGGTGGAGATTATCATAAAGGACATCGGTGCGCGGGCGAATGGGTCACCATAGAGGTGATGAAGACAAGCTTAGAATTTTTAACGCAAAAGCTTGATTATCAAGTACCAGCACAGGATTTACACATTGGAACCGTGAGGATGCCGCCGCTTCCGGAGAGCGGATTTGTGTTAAAGAATGTTCATGCAAGGCTAGATTAAATTTCAATGGAAGCGGCACCTTACAATGGACATGGGGGGATCTTTATAGTCGTTACCGTTTTTATTTTCTTTATGGAGTAGAAGACGCCGATGAACCGTTGGAGCGGCTGATCGAAAGCGAAAAGTCGCTGATCGAAAGCGTGAATCCGCCGATCGAAAGCGGAAAGCCGCTGATCGAAGACGTGAATCCGCCGATCGAAAGCGGAAAGCCGCTGATCGAAAGCGTGAATCCGCCGATCGAAAGGGAAAAGTCGCTGATCGAACCATACAGCACCAGCAGTTAACACGGGCAGGCAATTTCATTCCCGGATGAAATTACCTGCCCGACTGCCTTTACATGATTATTCTTTTTCGCCTACAACTGTAAACCGTTCATTTACATGCTTCGGGTTCTCGATTTCATCAACGACAGCTATGGCATAATCTGCATAGCTGATGTAGCTGTCCCCTTTTGCATTCACTAGCAATGTATCTTTCCCTGATTGATACGATCCAGTTCTTTTTCCATCCGGGTCAAATACTGCAGAGGGGCTGATGAATGTCCAGAAAATACCAGTCGTTTTTTGTAGTTCCTGCAGATTGCGTGCCTGCCCGGTTGCTGTTGGTTTAAATGCATCAGGGAAGTCTGGTGTGTCACTTACGCGGACTGTTTTGTCTTCATCCGCATAAAGGCTTCCGGCACCACCAACAATAATTGCCTTTGCAGTTGTCCCCTTAAGTGCTTCGATTAAAGCATGTCCAGCATCAACATGTGGCTGCTCTTCACCAAGAGGAGCACCAAAGGCATTTACAACAACATCATATGGCTTGATATCATCTGATGTTAGATCCAGTATGCTTTTTTCTACAACCGGGACATCTTTATCAGCTAATTTTGCCCTATCCCTTATGATCGCTGTTACATCATGTCCCCGCCTTACAGCTTCCTCCAAAATAAGACGGCCTGCCTTACCGCTTGCTCCAATGATTGCAATTTTCATCTAACCATCCTCCTGTTTTGTTGTAACAATTATAGTTACATGTTAGCGGTGAAAAAATCTCTTTAATCAAAGAGATCTTGTAATACATCGTCTAATGTTTGCCTTGCCAATTCTTCTTCCATTGCCTGCTGTGCCCGTTTGAATTTCTTCTCAAGTGCGGATTGAATGTTAATGCCAACAGCACAGTTTGGGTTCGGGTCTTCATGTACAGCAAAACCAAGTTCATTTGTATGTTGAACTGCTTTATAAATTGCTAACAATGAAATGTCGGAAGGATCCTTTGTTATACTTAATCCGGGGATACCTGGATGTGATGTTAAAAGTCCAGCTTTTTTAAGCATACTGTTAATTCGGCGTATAACTACCGGATTTGTATTAACGCTGTTGGCAATAAATTCAGAAGTCAGGTATTCCCGTGGCTGATTGGATGCTAGCGCAAGAATATGAATGGCAACAGCAAAACGATTATTTTTCATTACATCACCACCACTGTAACTATAATAGTTACAATCGAGGTGTTTGTCAATAATCTGGTTTACGAGAAAACATTGCCTTCGTATGATCATGGCGCCTTAAAGGTTTCTTATCGTTTTTCTTTTACAATAAAAGCATCCTTTACCCCTGCTTTGATCACTTCATTCAACCGTTTTTCCGCATTCTCTTGATCGGAAAATGCACCTGCTTGAACCCGGTACCATTGCTCGCCGGAAATCGTAATGGCGCCAACAAAGGATTCTATCCCGTTTGTTTGCAAAAAATCAGCTCGATCGTTGGCATTTTCTTTTGATTTAAACGAACCTGCAATTATCCTGTAAATGATGGTAGCTCCCTCTTGTTTGCGCTTTAAATTAAATGCCTTTACTAATCCATTTACATGTCCTTGTGCAACCTGCTTTCGCCATGCTGGTTTTTTTAATAAAGCCCCATCATGTTCGTTATCAATAAACCCATTTTCCGTTAAAAGTGCGGGCATGGACGACTCACGCAGCACATGAAAATTAGCTTTCTTCTGACCGCGGTCATTTAGCTGGTTCAAGTCAACAATCGCTTTGTGCAAGGTATCCTGATATTTCGCTGTCTGGGAAGAATCAGAAAGACTGCTGTGAATATAGTCCTCATACCCTTGTGCAGAACCATTAAAGGAGTTACAGTGAATGGATAAAAAATAATCGGCTCCCCAGGAGTTGGCTTGATTTGTCCGTTCTGTAAGACTTACTGTTTGATCGGTAGTTCGGCTCATTTTCACCTGGACATTTTCATAGTTTGTTAAAATGGTTCGTATGTTAAGGGCAATATCCAGTGTAATATCCTTTTCATTCATTCCATTCCCGTGTGCACCAGGATCGCTACCGCCGTGACCAGGATCCAAATAAAGCTTCATAGGAATTCCCCCATTCTGTTAAAGTATTTTCATTAATAGCGTATGGCAAATCATAAAAAGCAGTTGGACAAACGTCTTTTTACTTGCAAAATTCCATCCTTGTCACCGTCCTTTTTCATTTGCTTTAGATAGGATCCTTCCAAGTAGTACTATCGTCTAGCGAAAGTTTTTGGTGGCATAATGGGGAGATAAACAGCAAAAAAAGCGGAGGCGATGGGCTGGCATCGCTCATCATGACTAGCGCACAGCGTATAAATTTTATAATTTCCGACGACAAAAAAGGCAGCTACCGTCATATTAGCTGCCTTCTCCTAAAATCACTTATTCATTTAACAGGCTTATAAAGTGATTTAGTATTTTAGCGGTTAGTCCCCAAATTACTTTCCCGTTATACTGGTAAAAAAGTTCGTCTACTTGATAGTGCCGCCAGTTGTAATTTTTCCCGCCAACAATTAAATCGAAGGGGAAATCTGCTTCGGGGACAACTTTAACTTGAACATTGTATCTATCGGGTTTAGTGCTAAGAAAATAGGGAAGTGGTACTGTAAAAACTTCTCCTACTTCGGATATATTCGGCTTTATTAGTTCGGGGTTCGTAATTCTCCCTGCAAACGGAAAAATGATTCTGCCAAAATCAGAGACGATATAATCGAGTGGGGATACATCCTTTATATTGGTTTCCGTTATTCCCAATTCTTCTGTTGTTTCACGTATCGCGCATTGTCTGGGGGTTGAATCCGCTTTATCTATTTTGCCACCTGGAAAGCAGATGTCCCCTGGCTGGCTCCGTAACTTCATTGATCTGACTTCAAACAAGATATGGGTTTCGTTATTCTTTTCAATGAGTGGCAATAGTACAGCATGTTTGCGAAATTGCTCATATCCAAGAATAGACGGCTGGCGATCGGTTAATTTTGAGATGATGTCTGCTGGGTTCAATTTGCTACCTCCATGATCATTTAATTCTATCATATTAAAATCTATCTTTTTGACAAAATAATGTTCCTCCTTTGATAGTCGAATTATTATATGACATTTGTCATACTGATTACTGACGTTTATGACTATTAACGTTCAAAATAATTTCCTAAACTAGAATTAAGAACTATTCGCGTCTAGGGGGAAAATATGATGAGCAGGCAAAAACAAATACAATTACGAAAAAATGTTGCACCATATGAAAAGTCTAATACAAAATCGAGCATGATGCAGATAATCAACACTATTCTGCCCTTTTTCCTGCTTTGGTTTCTAGCATACCAAAGTTTGTCTGTATCTGTTTGGCTGACGCTTCTATTTTCTGTCATCGCATCGGGGTTTGTCATTCGAATCTTTATTATCTTCCATGACTGTGCACATCAATCTTTTTTTAAAAATAAAAAGGCGAACCGGATTCTTGGTACGATCACGGGAATCATTACGTTATTTGCCTTTGAAAAATGGAAACGGAGTCACGCTATTCATCACGCAACAAGCAGCAACCTGGATAAACGGGGAACTGGAGATGTTTGGGTGATGACAGTGGATGAGTATGTTGCAGCTTCAGTTTGGGGCAGATTGGCATATCGGTTATATCGCAATCCTTTTATCATGTTCGGATTGGGACCGCTCTACCTCTTCTTACTATCTAACCGCTTTAATCGTAAAGGAGCGAGACGGAAGGAACGTCTGAACACGTATTTGATCAATGCATCAATAGCTGTCATTTACGGACTATTAATATGGGCGATTGGCTGGCAGGCGTTTCTGATTATCCAGCTGCCGATTTTGTTTATCTCGGGTTCGCTTGGTATTTGGCTGTTTTATGTCCAGCATCAATTTGAGGATTCCTATTTTGAAAATGAAGACGAATGGGATTATGTAAAAGCAGCTGTAGATGGGAGTTCCTATTACAAGCTTCCAAAAATCATGCAATGGATTACCGGGAGTATTGGATTCCATCATGTACATCATTTAAGCCCAAGGGTACCGAATTACAACTTACAGAAGGCGCATGCATCTACACCGCCATTACAAAAAGCAACAACCATTACCCTTGCTTCCAGTTTAAAATCGATTCGCTTTCGTCTTTATGATGAGGCAAATAGGAGGTTCGTCAGCTTTAGAGAGATTAAAGACTTGCTAAGTAAAGACAATCCCGCTATACACAAAATCAATACTAGGCGTACAAGCCTTCAAGAGAAATAAATACAAAACCTTCCATTATCTATTGGAAGGTTATCTTTTTTGTTATACTGATGGTTAGAGGGGCGGAGAACTAATGGAACATAGAGGAACGGTCAAGCATAAATGGTATCATATTATCCCGAAAAACACGGGTCTCAGCATCTATGCATGGATTATATTTTGTATTCTGCCTTTCTATTTTATCTTTAAATCGTCATCAACATGGGGAATTATTTTTGGTATTTCGATGATACTATTATTTTTTACGGCATACCGGTTATCATTTTTATCAGAGGGTTGGACAGCTGATTTATCCGTCAGCATTGAAATGGTAATAAGCATGGTAATGACTTTTGTTTTAGGGTATGTTTATTTTTCACTGTTCCTGGCCTTTTACATTGGGAATATTCAGCATAAGGTCAGATTTTTGACATTATACATTGTTCATCTTGTTACCACAATTGCAGCAGTTAGTGTTGGCTTTTTTACACAAAATGAAATATTTTTTATGCAGCTCCCGTTCATTGTGATTAGTCTCATTGGTGTTATTTTATTGCCGCTTACTATTTATAATCGGAACAAGCGGGAAAGGCTGGAAAGTCAGTTAAAGGACGCGAATAAAAAGCTTTCCCAATTGGTGGTTTTGGAGGAACGTCAGCGGATTGCGCGTGATCTGCATGATACATTGGGGCAAAAGCTTTCCCTTATCGGGTTAAAAAGTGATTTGGCCAGCAGATTACTATATAAAAGTCCGGAATCGGCAAAGAATGAAATAAATGATATTCATCAAACTGCAAGAACGGCACTAAAAGAAGTGCGTGATATGGTTTCGAATATGAAGGGGGCAAAACTGGCGGATGAAATAATCCGGGTTCAGGAGATTTTACAAGCGGCGCAAATCGATTTCCATATGGAAGGTAATCCGGTGCTTAAAAATATTCCGCCACTAATCGAAAATGTCCTGAGCATGTGTTTGAAAGAAGCTGTTACAAATGTTGTCAAACATAGCCATGCCTCTTCCTGTAGTGTCATCATAAACAATACACCAAAAGAATTAGTTATGATCGTACAGGATGATGGGGTTGGAATACCTGATAAAACAAATTCCTTCCATGAAAATGGGCTTCTAGGGATGAAAGAGCGCTTAGACTTCGTCAATGGATACCTTGACATTAAGACTTCGAATGGAACGATGCTGACTATTCGGGTACCAACGGTTATTCAACAAACGTAAAAAGGGTGGGTAGCGTGATACGAATTATAATTGCTGAAGACCAGCGTATGCTGCTGGGAGCACTGGGGTCTTTGCTTGATTTGGAGGAAGATATGGAGGTTGTTGGCAAAGCAAGGAACGGGGAAGAGGCGTTAGCGTTAGTGAAGCAACAAAATCCTGATATTTGTATCATGGACATTGAAATGCCGTTGAAAAGCGGGCTGGAAGCAGCGGAGGAATTAAAAGGTCACCCTTGTAAAGTGATCATTTTAACTACATTTGCCCGGTCAGGATATTTTGAACGTGCACGAAAAGCGGAGGTCAGTGGCTATCTTTTAAAGGATAGCCCTAGTGAAGAATTGGCAAACTCTATCCGCATTATTATGGACGGCAGAAGGGTATATGCTCCCGAATTGGTTGATATGGCATATGAAAATGAGAATCCGCTGACGGAACGGGAAGAGCAGGTGTTAAAATTGATTGCTGAGGGGAAAACAACAAAAGAAATTGCCAAGCAGCTGTATCTTACGAATGGCACAGTGCGCAATTATGTTTCTGTAATTTTAGATAAGTTAGAGGTGAGTAACCGGATTGAAGCTATATCCCGATTTAAGGAAAAGGGCTGGTTTAAGTGATTTTACTTTTTAAAAAAATAATGGCGGTCTTGTTTTGATAATGTAGTTATTAATAATAAGTTAATGACTTGACATAAGTTGCTAATTCATCTATTATACTTACATAAAGTAATAAACTTGCTAAACAATAGCAATGATTACCTTTAAAAAATAAATAATAAAGAAGGAGGTTCTGGCAAAGAATAAGCAAAGCAAAAGAGTTTTTCAGTGGACTTTATATTAGGTTTGGATAATATAAGCAGGTGATACAATGGAATTTTTAAATAAATTCTTTAGAAAAAATTCACCAAAGAAGGAGACAAATCACATGGCAAATGTTAAATTGGCAGTAATCTATTACAGTTCAACAGGAACGAACTACCAAATGGCTAAATGGGCTGAGGAATCAGGCAAGGAGGCAGGTGCTGAAGTAAAGGTATTAAAGGTTCCTGAACTTGCACCAGCAGCTGCAATCGAATCCAACCCGGCATGGAAGGCTCATTTTGAGGCTACAAAAGATGTACCAGAAGCAACATCAGACGACATTGAATGGGCAGATGCGATTATCTTTAGTGCACCTACTCGGTTTGGTAATTTACCTTCACAAATGAAACAATTTCTTGACGTGCAGGGTGGACTATGGGGAGCTGGTAAGACAGTAAACAAAGTAGTTAGCGGAATGACATCTGCGCAAAATCCGCACGGTGGTCAAGAGGCTACATTATTAGCACTATATACTTCCATGATGCATTGGGGTGCAATCATTGCAGCGCCAGGTTACACTAACCAAGTTCTATTCGGCGCTGGCGGTAACCCATACGGAACTAGTGTAACACAAGGCCAAGACGGAAAAATGGTGGAAGATGTTGAAGAAGCAGTAAAGCATCAGGCAAAACGCACAATTGATATTGCTGGACGTATTATTGCAGGTAACTAATTAGAATTTAAAGATCTGTTCGGAATGCGTTCCGGTTGGTCATTTAAGAACAAACGCTTGGACACAAGTATCCAAGCGTTTTTGCATTATAAGGTTAATAATCACTCATCGTTGTGGTGCTTGTTTTTAGTAATCGTATGTTCATTCGTCTCTTCTGCAAATTCAGTTTGTAACTGATTTTGGGTCCGTAAGTCTTTCCGTTCGTATGAATCCGGTGAAAAATGATTGACAATATAGCCGTGAATGAACGGCTCGCAGCACGTAATAAAGAAAGCAGTCAGTAAAGAAGTAGTGATAATCGGGACCTCGGCACCGAGAAATAGACCTCCCAGGATAAGGAGTGAAAGAAAAGCTAGACCAAAATCAGCGATTGTAGCGGTAATGTTCCCAAACTTAGGCAGTATTACCATATCACCTGCCAGATAAGAAATTCCTGTAACAAGTAAACTGATCCACAATAAATTAACCCAATTGGCATTTGAAAAAATGCCGAATATCGCATATATAGAAACGGCTATAGCTAAAAATTTAATCCCTAATTCCTTTACATGTTCCATAAATCTGAACACACCCTCTCTTGCATCATTTTGTTTAGTATTTGACAAGATGACGTAAAATATGAAAACACACTTAAGTTACCGGTATAAACCCTTTATTTGATCTGAACGAGAAAAAAAGGTATAATGAATGACGATCAGTCACTACATGATAATGGAGGTTTTTATGGATAATAAAAAAGAACTCATTATTCAATCGGCCATTGATGTTTTCCGGGAAAAGGGCATCGAAAAAGCAAAAGTATCGGATATTGTCAAAGGAGCCGGAATTGCTCAAGGGACATTTTATTTATATTTTTCTTCCAAGTTTGCAGTAATGCCTTCAATAGCTGAGGTGATGGTCGAAAAAACGCTTGACCGGATTAAGGAAAAGATGAGCGGGGAGTTTTCCTTTTCGGATCAGCTAGAAAAGGTGATTGACGTTGTATTCGATTTGACGAGTGAGTACCGGGAAGTTTTTGCCCTCATTTATTCAGGCCTTGCAGCAACTGATTACTTAAAGGAATGGGAGACAATCTATGAGCCGTATTATGCTTGGATGAGTGAATTTCTGGATAATGCGAAAAAAGCGGGAACAATTCGGGAAACACTGCATCCAGAGCGAACGGCGGAGTTATTGATAGGTTTGATTGAATCCGTTGCCGAGCAATCTTATTTGTATTCCGAGGTTGATCTCAAAAAGGTTGATACGAAAAAGCAGGAAGTATTAAAGTTTGCCGGGTTTGCGCTAGGGTTAGAGGACTAGTGCTTCTTCGTACTATAAAATGACTGAATGTCAGTCATGGGAGGTATTATTATATTATGAATAAATCATGGATCTATGTCATGTTAACCAGCCTGTTTGAATTATTATGGGTGTTTGGATTTAATACAGCATCAGAATGGTGGCATTGGCTATTGATTATTGCTGTTATTCCGCTAGATTTACATTTCCTTGCGAAAGCATGTGAAAATCTGCCGACTGGTACGGTTTATGCAATTTTTGCTGCAGCCGGTACAGTTGGAACGGCATTAATGGATGTATTTCTATTTGATGGACACTTAAATACGGGAAAAATTTTGTTTATGATTATTTTAGTCGCTGGTGTTATTGGATTAAAACTTTCGGATGATAAACAGACGGAAGGAGCGGTATAGTAATGGGCTGGTTCTATATTTTCTTAGCAGCGGTTTTTGAAGTAATTGGTGTGTTGGGCCTAAAGTTATTCAGTCAGGAAAGGACAATGAAACATGGCGTCATTTATTTGGGCGGTTTAGGTGGATCGTTTGCGTTTCTTTATGCCTCGTTTTTAAGATTGCAGGTTAGTGTAGCCTATGCCGTTTTCATTGGTATCGGTACAGCGGGTGCGGTGCTTTTAAACATGATTTTTTTCGGGGAATCCAGAAATATATTCCGGATCTTAAGTTTAGTTGCTATTATCATCGGTGTGGTTGGACTGAAGGCATTATCTTAATATAAACAGAGCCAGGATTCTGCAAATTCTGGCTCTATTTACTTGTTTCACGGAGTCTTCGTCTGTCAACGATATTCCCGTTGGATTATTCCATCAATGCGCCAACAATTTCGTATGAACGCAATCTGGCTTTATGATCAAAAATTTGTGAGTTAATAATGAACTCGTCTGCCTCTGTTTCTGCTAAAAAGCGCTCAAGACCTTGTTTAACGGTTTCCGGGCTACCGACTATAGTCGCGGGTGTTTCTAATGATTTTTCGACTACAGCACGTTCCATTTCCGACCACGCTTCATCAATATTTTTGATTGGTGGCTGTAATTTTGCCGGACGGCCGCTACGTATGTTTAAGGTTTGCTGTTGCTGTGATGTAGCCAAATAATGTGCATCTTCATCGGTATCTGCTGCGATTACATTGACTCCAAGCATGGCATATGGTTTTTTCAGCATATCTGAAGGTTGAAACCTGCTGCGGTAAAGATGTAAAGCTGGAATGGTGTAATCAGGTGAAAAATGGCTTGCAAAGGAAAATGGCAACCCTTTTTGGGCAGATAGCTGTGCGCTAAAGTCACTGGAGCCGAGCAGCCAAATCGGAATCGTAAGTCCTTCACCTGGAACAGCATGTACGCGCTCCGTACCTGCAAAATACCCTTGGAGTTCTTCCAATTGTAATGGAAAATCCTCAGGCCCCATATTTAATGTACGGCGTAAGGCATAAGCTGTTGCCTGATCACTACCAGGTGCACGGCCGAGTCCTAAATCAATTCGACCTGGATAAAGTGTTTCAAGTGTACCGAATTGTTCTGCAATCACCAGTGTTGCATGGTTGGGCAGCATTATCCCGCCAGATCCAACACGCATATGGTTTGTTGAACCTGCAATATGTCCGATTAATAGCGAGGTAGCGGAACTGGCAATACCGGGCATGTTATGATGCTCTGCTAACCAATAGCGGTTAAATCCCCATTTCTCTACATGCTGTGCCAAATCAGTACTATTTTTTAACGATTGCCCTGGATTACTCCCCTCGTTAACTGGTGATAAATCCAAAACCGATAAGGGGATATCATGAAATTTTTTTATTGTTGTCGACAAATTTACTCCCTCCTTGTATATTGCTTAGTAAGAAATGATACGACTTTTAATTGGTGGGGTCTACTATATTGCTTGTGGTAATATGCCTCACAGACGAGAGGGATGAGCGAATTAGGTTGCTACATTCACATATTTTCAGTAGTATAGTAAAGGAATGCTATGCAAGATTGAAATGAGGGTACACAATGAATAAAACATCCATATACGGATTAACGTTTGAGCAGCTGACAGACTGGCTGGTGGAAAAAGGACAACGGAAATTCCGCGCACAACAGGTGTGGAACTGGTTATATAAGAAGCGTGTGACAAGATTTTCCGAGATGAAGAATGTGAACAAGGATTGCATTGCTTTATTGGAAGAAAATTTTGTTCTTCATACGTTAGAGGAAGAAATCAGACAGGAATCCGCTGACGGAACGAAAAAATTCCTGTTTAAATTACAGGATGGAAATTTGATTGAGACGGTCTTAATGCGCTTTAACTATGGTTTGTCTGTCTGTGTGACGACTCAAGTAGGGTGCAATATTGGCTGTACATTTTGTGCAAGTGGTCTGTTAAGGAAAAGTCGTGATCTGACAAGTGGTGAGATCGTAGAACAAATCATGAATGTGCAAAAACACTTAGACGAAGCTGGCAATGAAGAACGTGTCAGCCATATTGTTGTAATGGGTATTGGCGAACCATTCGATAACTTTAATAATTTAATCGACTTTTTACGTGTAGTAAATGATGATAAGGGTCTTTGCATTGGAGCCAGACACATAACCGTGTCTACTAGTGGGTTGGCCCATAAAATTTATGAATTTGCGGATACGGGCTTGCAAGTGAATCTGGCCATTTCCTTGCACGCACCAAACAATGAATTACGTACGCGGATCATGAAGATTAATAAAGCATTTCCAATCGAAAAGCTAATGAAAGCTGTGGATTATTATTTGGAGAAGGTGAATCGCCGCATAACATACGAATATATTATGTTGCGGGATGTGAATGATCATAAGGAAGAAGCGGAGCAGCTAGCAAAATTGCTTGGCGATAAGCGTCATCTAACATATGTGAATTTGATTCCATATAACCCCGTAGACGAGCATAATCAATATCAGCGCAGTGAACCTGAGACAATTCAAACATTTTTTGAAACATTAAAGAAGCACGGTATTAACTGTGGGGTACGCTGGGAGAATGGTGCTGATATTGATGCAGCATGCGGACAGCTGCGGAGTAAGCAGATTAAGAAGAATGTCGGGTAAAATAACAAGAAACGTATCTATTCAACTAGATACGTTTTTTGTTATGAATTAAAATTTAAGTTTATCTAAAGTGAGTTGGTAGCTGTTATCAGTGGTTTAGATTTGGATTGAAAACATTGTATTAGAATTATGACGATTAAGCCATGGTTCTTTTTTTGTTAATCTAACCATTTTCCTCTGGGTAAAGAACCCCTGAAGCTCTTTTCTTGCAATTGAAATCCTCAAGACCTATATTTCAGGTTTGCAAAAGGGTATAAAGGTTTTATGTGGTTCGGAAAGGGAAACATGAAAACTATCAGAGAAAGGCGGGATTTCGTGACGGCAGAAGTGGTGATTATGAATAAACTCGGTATGTCCCTTGCGGCAGATAGTGCGATTACGAGCGGAAGGGATGGGGTACAAAAGGTTTATAATTCGGCACATAAACTGTTCTCTCTATCAAGAGAGCATCCCATTGGCATCATGGTATACGGCGCGGCGTCCTTTATGGAGGTTCCGTGGGAAGTTATTATAAAGTCCTATAGGGATTATTTAGGTAATAAAAAATTTGCCGACTTAACTTATTATATGGAGGACTTCCTTGAGTTTTTACGCCATGATGGTAGCTTTACAAATGAGGATACAGAAAGAATAATCGTCTATCGGACGTTTTCCGACTGTTTAAAGCGGATTGTCAAGGAAGTAGAGGAAATGATGGAAAAAGATAAAGAAGAAGGAGTAATGCAGCAAAAAGTGACGGATTGGCTTACAAAATGTGTTGATAGAAATATTGAAAACTATAGAGACCAAAAGACATTTCTAAAGATGAAATATGAAACGTTCAAAGCGACGTTTGGTTCGGAAGTTAGAGAAATAAAAGATGAATTAATTACGTATGAAATTCCTGATCAATTGGTAGAGAAACTGCATGTGTTGGCTTTTGAAGCAACTGCAAATGATTATTTCAGTTCAGGAAGTACAGGCCTGGTAATCGCTGGATATGGCGAAAATGAGATTTTTCCGCATTTATTAAATTACCGCCTAGAAGGTTTTGTCTTCGGCCAGCTAAAATACAAAAAATTAAAAGAAAAAAAGATCAGTTATACAACAAACAAAGATAACGGTACCGCCTCTATTACGGCATTTGCCCAAAAGGAGATGGTACAATCGTTTATTGGCGGAATCGAGCCGGACATGAAGGATGCGATTTTTGGAATTATTGACCAGGTGTTAACTAACTATCATAAGCAAATCCAAAACAATATAAATATTCATTTTACAGATGAACAGGTTAAAGCGCTGCAAAATCTGGGTAATAAAATATATGAATCTATTGAGGATGCTTTAGAAGAATATCAGCAAAACAATTATATTGATCCTTTATTGGGGATTGTAAGGTCATTGCCAAAGGAAGAACTTGCCGAAATGGCAGAGGCACTGATCAATCTTACTTCGTTCAAACGAAAGGTAACAAGAGCAACTCAATCTGTCGGTCTTCCAATTGATGTAGCGATTATTACAAAAGGAGATGGTTTTATCTGGATGAAACGAAAGAATTATATAGATCCACAAATAAACACCCGATTTTAAGGGCCAGAAAAAAGAGGGAGATGGTTATGGCTGTAAAAAAGAAGAAATCCAGAAAAAAGAAATATTTTCATCTGCCGGTAGAAGACCGCCGAGAATTCGAATTAGAAGTTGAAGAAAAAGAGCAAAAGATGATAGCAGCAGAAAAGGTATTTGCCAAATTAGATAAAAAGTATCCAAAATAGAAAGGCTTCAGACAGGCCTGTATTAAAATCATTACATTATTTTTCCGAAAAAGTTGTTTTTTTACGTTTAAGGGAAAGTATACGTGGAATGAAAATAATAGGCGATGACAAAACGCCAATAATAAGGGAAAGGAGCTGTGAAAGATGGCCAAGAACAGTAATGGCAAGATGTCACGCGAACAAGCTGGTAAAAAAGGCGGTAACCAGACCGCACGAAACCACGATCAGGAATTCTTTGAGGAAATTGGTCAGAAGGGTGGTAAAACAACCTCCAGAAACCATGATCAGGAATTCTTTCAAGAAATCGGTGAAAAGGGCGGAAAAAAACGCGCCCGGCAACGGAAAAGTAATAACAGCAGTTCATAAAAAGGGAAGAATTGGATCACAGGTCATATAACCATACGGGAAGGAAAGTGTGTCGAAGTAAGCTAATAAACTACTTTAAAAAGGAGCTGTTAAGGATGGCTAAGAACAATAAAGAAAATAACAACAATAAGATGACGGTAGAAGAAGCAGGACAAAAAGGTGGAAATAAAACAGCACGGAATCACGATCGTGAATTCTACCAAGAAATAGGTCAAAAAGGTGGCGAAACAACTTCGCAGAATCATGATCAAGAGTTCTACGAAGAAATAGGCCAAAAGGGTGGCAAAACTACTTCACGAAACCATGATCAAGAATTCTACGAAGAAATAGGTCAAAAAGGCGGAAAAAAACGTGGCCGCCAACAGCAAAATAATAACAACAATAATTCTTAATTGCAAGTAAAGGAGCTTTAACAAAAAAATTTGGAGGTGGTAATATGGCAGATAACAAATACAAAACAGGTGAAACAGCACCGGAAAGTGGTAAGTTTAAAGTTGATAGTTTAGTCAATAGTGGATCTTCAATCGACGATAATACAAAAATTGATATGGAGAAAGGGGAACAGTTTCCTCCCTCACCTTCAAGTAATGAAGCAGCCTATTGGGTAAAGGCATAAAAGATTTCGGGTACCCTCTTGCATGAGCTTGTGCAAGTGGGTATCCATTGTATTTTAAAGGAGACAACAAAACTGAGGAGGGAGATCGTGCCTTTAAAATTTAAAATAGAAACAAAAGAGCAAGGGGATCGACATGATATTGAGGTAAATTGCAGGAAATTTAAGCTATACTTCATGGAAAAATACGCAACCATTCAATTAATGGGTGATATCCTTGTTGGCATATCTTTTTTAACCGGAAGTATTTTAAATTTAATTGGCACCCCGTCTGTTTATGGAAATGGATTTTATTTAATTGGGAGCCTCTCTCTAATAGTTCGACCTACGATAAAAATTATCCGAAGAACATGGATTTATAATAATGATGAAAATGATACGTAACCTCTCCTTTGAATGTTTATGACTATGTTTAATTCCGCCTGGAGCTAAACGATTGTTATTACAATTTTTGTTCATCACTTAACAACAATTATATTAGATGGCCTACATGAAGTGTTTCCAATTATATACCCCGCTTATGATCAATTAAGGTAGCAGCAGATGAAGGAATATTTTCTGCTGTACAATATCTTATAGAGAAGCTTTAAAGATAAGTAAATTAAGAAGAACGTTTGGTAAGTATTAACTTAATTAGGTAATACATTTTGAAAGGGGCATCCTTTTAAGGATAAAGTCATGCCTTTAATAATGGATAATGAAAACTTGGGTGAATTTTTTTGCATTGTTTGTAGAATGGCTGTTACTTTACTAGTTTGTTCATTCTGTTGACCGGGAAGGGGACAAGTATACGATAACTTTAAGGAGGTACCTTAGATGAGTAACGAAGATAGAGTTAACGGTAATAGTAAGCAAAAGCAGCTCGATCAGTTCCGTGTGGATGATACAGATAAGAAAATGACGACGAATCAGGGTTTAAAGGTGTCGGGGGATGAGTTTTCGCTTAAAGCAGGAGAGCGAGGGCCAACGCTGATGGAGGACTTTCATTTTCGGGAAAAGATGACTCATTTTGACCATGAGCGAATCCCAGAACGAGTTGTCCATGCACGTGGTTATGCTGCTCATGGGGAGTTTAAGCTTTACGAATCGATGAAGCAGTATACGAAGGCGAAATTTTTACAGGAACCGGGCGTGACAACCCCTGTATTTGTGCGTTTTTCTACGGTGGCCGGTTCGCGCGGCTCCGGAGAACTTGCTCGTGACGTACGCGGTTTCGCGACGAAGTTTTATACGGAAGAAGGGAATTACGATCTTGTAGGTAATAATATGCCAGTATTCTTTATTCAAGATGCGATAAAATTTCCTGATCTAATACATGCAGTAAAGCCGGAACCCCATAATGAAATTCCACAGGCGGCTACAGCTCACGACACATTTTGGGATTTTGTTGCCAACAATCAGGAGTCAGCACACATGATTATGTGGGCAATGTCGGATCGTGCTATCCCAAGAAATTTTCGTATGATGGAAGGGTTTGGTGTGCATACATTCCGATTTGTGAATGAAACGGGCAACGCGTATTTTGTCAAATTCCATTGGAAGCCAACGCTTGGTGCTCATTCTGTTGTTTGGGATGAGGCACAAAAACTGAATGGCAAGAATCCGGACTTTCATCGTACTGATTTATACGAGTCGATTGAAAATGGTGATTATCCGGAATTTGAATTAGGTGTACAGATAATAGAGGAAGCAGACGAGTTTAAATTTGATTTTGATATTTTGGATCCTACGAAGCTATGGCCGGAGGAGGATGTCCCAGTAAAAATTATTGGTAAAATGACACTTAATCGCAATGTTGATAATGTGTTTGCCGAAACAGAGCAAGTCGCCTTTCATCCAGGAAATGTTGTCCCTGGAATTGATTTTACAAATGATCCACTGCTACAGGGACGGTTATTTTCCTATACGGATACACAGTTAATCAGACTTGGCGGTCCAAATTTTCATGAACTGCCGATCAATCGCCCTGTGTGTCCTTTCCATAATAACCAGCGTGACGGGTATGGCAGGCAAACCATCAATTATGGGCAGGTAAGCTATCACAACAATTCGTTAGCAAAGAATACACCAAAACCAGCAAATGAACAAGAGGGTGGCTTTGCCCATTATCAGGAGAAAGTGGATGGAAATAAAGTAAGAGCCCGAAGTGACAGTTTTAAAGACCACTTTTCCCAGGCGGTTTTGTTCTGTCACAGCATGAGTAATGTGGAAAAGGAGCATATCAAGGATGCGTTTAGCTTTGAATTAGGGATGGTAAAAAGTAAATCTGTTCAGCAGCAGGTTGTTGATATGTTTGCAAATGTAAATTTGGAGCTGGCACAAAACGTAGCTGAAAATATTGGCGTAGTACCACCTGAAAGTGGTGGTTCCGTTATAACGAAAACATCGAAAGCTTTAAGCCAGGAAAATATGACGAAAAAACCGGATACAAGAAAGATTGCTGTATTACTAGCAGACGGATTTGATGGTACGTTTGTTCAGGCAGTATTGGCTGCTTTGAAAGAAAATGGTGCTCATCCAGTAGTTGTTAGTGAAAAACTGGGGATAGTTAAAGGAACGGACAATACAGAAATAAATGCAGATGAAACCTTTTTAACTGGTGATTCAGTCCTGTTTGATGCAGCTTATTTGGCAGGTGGAATCAATTCTGGTAAAAAATTTAAACATAATGCAGAATACTTTGTTCGTGAAGCCTTCTCCCACTTTAAGCCTATTGCTGCTTCTCAGGAAGGTAAGCAGTGGATGAAGGAATTTGGGATGACAGATAGTCCTGGTATTGTGGTTGATGAGGATATGCGTAGTTTTACTGCTCGTTTTGTTGCTGCGGTTGCAGCGCATCGACATTGGGATCGGGAAGTGGATGAACGGTGATAGACGCTTCGCAAAATTTCAGGCTTAAGCATGAATGAAAATCGTGCTGTTGGCCGTTAAGAAACGTTGCTCCCCTTCTTATACTAAAGGTAGATTCTAAAAAAGGAGGGGTTCCGGTTGATGAGTATCCATGATGTCCTGCAGATGGTTGACGAACGATGTAGAAAAAAGTAATAATTGTTGTTGAATAAAAGTCTTCCCCGTAGCGGGGGGAGGGCTTTATTTTTGTTATAAAGGCTGGTAAACTGATTAAAATTTAGTAAAATGGAGTGATTCTGATGACTAATGGCGTACGATTGATTCAGCCGACAGTTGATTTTAAAGCGGCTTATTTGGATTTCCATGATGAGTGGGTTAAAAGTGGTGAAACGATGATCCCTTGGGTAATTGAAAAGGATCCGACTGACTTTGCTGCCATGGTTCAATCGTTATTAGAAGCTGCATTAGGAATCGGACTTCCAGACGGCTGGGTTCCTGATTCTACTTACTGGCTTGTGAAAGACGATAATCTCATCGGGGCGGTAAATATTAGGCATGCATTAACGGAAAAATTAAGAAATGAAGGTGGACATATAGGGTATGGAATACGCCCGTCCGAACGGCGAAAAGGGTACGCCACCAGACTTTTAGCACTAGCATTAGAGGAAGCAAAGCGTCTTGGAATCAATGAGGTGTTAGTTGTTTGTAATGAAACGAATACCGCATCAAGGAAGACAATAGTAAATAATGGCGGGAAACAAGCTGCAAATTATACGGATAAAGCTGGCAATGTCATTAATCGGTTTTGGATAAATATGTAAGCATCTTACCTCCTTTACACCTCATTCGTTTCTGGTGAGTACAATTTCGGTAGTATTATTCAAAAAGTGGGTATATACTGATTTCTATTATTATTTTGGCTGAATTTAAAAAATTCACGTAACCGGAATTGTCATTTAATTATATTGCACACAATATTGTATGCATGTACACAAAATGTTTTCTTTATGTTTGCAAATGCGTGTGCATGTATACAATTCTGTGTAAAAGTTGTTTTATCAACGTGTGCATGTTTGTATACATGTAGACGAAAAAGAAAACAAGCTAAAAGTCTTATTGATTATTTTTATCAAATCTATTAATCTAGTAAGAGTAAGTCATTTTCATATTGGAGGGAATCAAATGACAAAAACGAGAATTGCGGCAGTTGATGTTGGAAATGATGCATTGAAGGCCAATTTCGGAAAACTGGAGAATGAGCTATATATTCCAAATGTTGTTGCACAGGACATGGAAGATCGCCCTGTTATCGGGATCGAAGAATTGGATGAAAAGGATCCGGTTGATAATCTACATATTCGCGTACACTCCCCTGCACTTGAAGAAAATAATGTCGTATACCGTGTAGGAAATCTGGCAACAAAAACAGATAACTCAACAGAACTCGACCCGGGCAGCAGCAAATCGGAAGAGGATCAGACATTGGTAATGCTATTTGCAGCAATCGCACTTGACGCAGTGGAGAGCGGTACCTTTAAAGAATCGAAGGATAGTGTAGTGGATGCCACCTATACATTAGGAACCGGTTTGCCACTTCGCGAGGTAAAAGAAGGGAAAGATGTCGGCTACCGTTCACAATTATTAGGATCTGTCCATCAAGTGGAGTTTCTAGTGACACCACGCTATCAAGGGAAGAAGGTAAATATTAAATTTGATGAGGTAAAAGTATATCCAGAAGGTTTTGCGGCCTACGTAAATCTGATCATGGATAATGATTTAAAGGTGATTAATAAAGAACTGATTGATAAACAGATACTTATTCAAGATATTGGTGGGCTATCGACAGATGTCGCTGTTATCCGAAATCGCAACGTAGATGATGATAAAGCGCAAGGATTCAACCTTGGCGTTGCGGAGTCATTGGAAGCAATCCGTGAAGAAATCAGGAAAAAGCATGGCATTGAATTGGACAGCCGTCGTGATGTTGTGGATATTATTACGAGAAAGAATGATCGGCACCACATTATGGTCAAGGGTAGCAGAACGAATGTACATGATATTACCGATCATATCCTTTTGGAGCTGGCGAAAAAGGAATATCGTTTCTTAAGAAATGTCTGGGCGAAAAACTCGCAATCCGAGATTTGTTATTTTGTCGGCGGTGGATCTGCAGTATTAAAGGATTACCTGAAAGCATTAAACAATAAGCTCGATGGCTTTAATATTGAGTTTTTTGAAGATGAAAATGAGAGTATCTGGATGATGGCAAATGCTTATTACAAATTAATTATGGACTATGTCAATAGGGAAAACCAGAAAGCGAAGGAAGAAGCGGCAGCGACGAAAGAAAAATAGGGTGATATGATGGGTGATACGAAAAAAAGCATAGAACGGGGACAATCGATTACCTTTCGAGTCCCTTCTGATACACCTGATTATCTATTAAAACAATTACAAAGACTAAAGGAAACGGAACGCAGGAATTTTTCCAGCAGGATTGCGCAATTTGTGTTAAAAGGGGTTAATGAAACAATTGCAAAGGAACGGGAAACCATCACAATCCCGCTCCCTAAACAGCTAACAAAAGAGCAAAAAAGCTGGCTCAAGCACGAACATTCCGAGGCGCTCATCGGCAGCATTTTGTATCAATTATTAAATGACCCGATGCGAGCAACATCGATACTTGCTGCATTGAACAGTAACAGTCCGAATATTGATGAGGCGTTATATCTGCAGGAAGAAATGACCGCGGCTACCATTTCGGAAGCTTCCGAGCCTGAGGTGGGTAAAACAGCTGATCCGCAAATGGAGCTTGACGAAGACGACCTTGGTGATTTGACGATGGATAGCCTCGATCATACAATTCTCGAACAATCCGAGGAAAAAGAGGACGAAGAGGAGGATAATCCGCTCGGTGACTTCTTTTCCCGAATGAATAGATGACAATCAAGGAGCTCTGTTTATAGAGCTCCTGAATTTTTAAAAGGTTAGTACAGAGTTAAACAAAAAACAACCCAACCACAAGATAACCTGCACATGCTATCCCAGCTCCAACTGCGGCCATTTTTAATTTATACTGGGCATAATCAACAAGCGGTAACTCAAGAATGGATGCAGTTGTGATTGTTGTATCACCAAGCGGTGAGGTGAACGCCCCAAATGCCCCGCTCGCAAAGACAGCACCAACCGTTAAAGGGATGGACGCACCCGTTGCGGTGGCCAAGGAAAATCCGAGCGGCATAAACAACCCCCATGTACCCCAAGATGACCCAATGAAATAGGCAACAACCGCTCCAACTAGAAATAAAATTGCCGGAACCGTAAATGCTGGTAAAAACGAGCCTAATGTCGAACTGATAAAATAGGAAAAACCAAGATCCTCGGCAACCAACGATAATGACCAAACAAGGATAAGCAGAATGATGGCTTGCATAAGCTGATTTCCTCCAGCAATAAAGTGATAAAGAATCTCGTCTAGTGCTAATCTGCGGAGCATGTAAAAAATGAATGTTAAAACAAGTGTTATAAAGACCGCTAAGAGCATCACAAATGTAGCGTCAGCCATAGAAAAGGCCTTGAACATGGTTTTGGCCCCTTTTGCTGTACCATCTTGCCATAACAGAAATAACGTTAAACCGAGCAATAAGAATAGAGGTATAATCAAATTCCAGGGCTGTGCTTTAACCATGGATAATTCCTTTTTCAAGCCAATCCCGTGAAAATCATGTCCAGAGTCCTCCGTTATCGTGTCCTTTTTCTCCTCCATTTTCTTTCTGGAGGGGGACCAAAATATGCCGATTAATCCGATGACGAGCATCACAATTGCAAAAAAGTTGAACGGGATACTTTGCAGGAAAATGTGATAGGGGGACAAAGATAAATCATGTTTTTGAATGCCGCCAGCAACTAATGAAATCATGAAACCAACAAAGGCTGTTGCCACTGGTAAAAGCACAATAACGGATTCCGTGGAAACATCCAAAACAAACCCGATTTTTGACTTGGACAGTTTCATTTTTTCTAAAATCGATTTAATTACAGGGCCGATCATCATTGTACGAAACATTGGCATCATAAAGGTGAAAGGAAGGGTTAGCCAAATTAGGCCTATTAGTCCCCGCTCCGAATGAATTTTCTCGCCAACCCATTTGGAAAAACCTTTTATTCCTCCGGAGATTCTCATCATGCCAACCAAACCGCCAAATAAATACAAAAAGGCAATAATTTTAATATTGGATTCGTCGGTTAGCGTGGTTACGACATAATTTACGGATTGCTGCGTTCCACCAAGCAGATTTGCTTCAACAAAATATGCGCCGACAACAATGCCCAGTACAAGACCAGGCAAAATTTCCTTTAACCAAATCGACATTGCAATTACGATTAGAAAAGGTAATAATGATAGCCATGCATGTTCCATACGGCTACCCTCCTCCTGTTTTTATCTTACCGAACTATTCTTTATCAAGATTTTTATCCTGTAGCGCCTCCAATGCCGAGCGTTTTTTATTACGCTTGCGGATCCGTTCCAAAATCTCTCGCCTGTTGATATGAATGGTCGGTTCCTCGTAATCGCGTGACTCTTGGATGTCGCTGTTTGATGCCTTCATGAATGACCAAGCAAGCAGGAACATGATAAAAATGACTGGAAATCCGGCCACGATACTCGCTGTCTGCAGTGTTTTTAATCCTCCGACAAGCATTAATACGAGTGGAAGCAAGCATAAGGTAAAAGCCCAAAATAGCCGGTTCCAGCGTAATGGTTCCGACTGTACTTCCTTTTGCACAACAGCTGCAAGAATATAAGAAGATGAATCGAAAGTAGTTGCCAAAAAGATAATCGCCAGGATGGTGAACAATGCGACGATAATGTTTGGCATCGGCAGCTGATGCAAAATTTGAATAATGGCTGCAGGGGCACCATACTCATTCATAAAACCGATGACATCAAAGTTCCCGGTTAATTGTAAATAAAGGCCGAGATTTCCCATAATACCGAAGAAAAGGATACAACCTAACGTTCCATAGATCATCGTTCCAAGAACCATCTCCCTGATCGTCCTACCTCGCGATATTCGGGCAACAAACAGTCCAACAAACGGTGCATAAACCACCCACCATGCCCAATAAAAAATGGTCCATGACTCTGGGAAACCTGTCTCCGTAAAACCTGCCAGATTGCCGAACGGCTCCAGCCATGTTGCCATATGGAAAAAATTATCGACAATCATTCCAATGCTCGTAAAGGTTGTTTCACTAATAAATAAGGTCGGACCGAAGAGGAAAATAAACACCAATATAAAGATGGCCAGCCACAAATTGACATCGCTTAACACTTTTATTCCTCTGTTTAGACCGGAATAGGCACTTATAGCAAAGATGATGGTACAGAGAAAGATGATTGCGGCTTTTAACCCCATCGTTATGGGGACGCCTGTTAAATCATGGACACCTTCTGCTATCATGGGAGCACCAAGCGCAAGTGTTGTACCGGCACCACCCATTAATCCGAACATAAAAAGTACATCGATCACAACGCCGAGTGGACCATCTACATAGCGTCCGAGAACCGGTCTGACCGATTCACTAATTTTAAGTACCGGCTTTTTTCGCACATAATAAAAATAAGCGATTGGCAATGCTGGTAATGTGTAGATAGCCCAGGCAATTGGCCCCCAATGAAACATTCCGTAAGAGGAAGCCCATTCAATTGCGTCTTTTGATCCGGGAGTAATGCCAAAAGGCGGACCTTGATAATAATAAGCCCACTCGATCATACCCCAATAAAGTATGCTGGAACCGATTCCGGCGGCAAATAACATGGCAGCCCAGGAAAAAGTGCCAAATTCCTTTTTTGCCTCTTCGCTTCCAAGCTTAACATGGCCATTTTTACTGAAGGCTACGAATATAAGGAAGGCAAAAGCGGCTAGGCCAACCAGCAAATATAAAATACCAAAGTTGCCGGTCATAAATTCATTGGCAGCATTGACGACCTTACCACCCTCTTCTGGGAAAAGCACAAGTGGAATGGATACAAGAAGAATTAATAGTAATGCTCCTATAAAAGTAGGCCAGTCAATTAATTTTGCTTTCATATAAGATTTCCCCCTTTTATTAGATAGCTTTTCTTGATCTGCTTAAGTTATACAATGATAATGGGAAATAGGTAAAGAATGAGCCGTGTACTATAAAAGGTCATTTATAAAGTTTGTGAAGTTTTTTATTTATGAAGTTTACAATAGATTTGCTTTGATTTACTTGGTATTGCTCAAAAATACTGCTCAATGTGGGGTTTTGGAAAATACTTTTCTTATGTTACATTGCCATTAGGAAAGGGTGTCTGGGTTATGGATAATCATCAGGATAAGATAATGGATGTTAAGACGCAGTTTATTGATAAAATTGCTGATAATATGAATTCATTCGGTGTTTCTACAAGTGTTGGCCGGGTTTTAGGGATTATCTATATGCAGCGTGCCCCAATGACGCTTGATGAACTGTCCGCTGAAACCGGTATGAGTAAAACTCGCATGAGTCAGGTTGTCCGTGAAATGATTGATTTGAATATTGCAGAACGGGTTTTCCGAAAAGGGGTAAGGAAAGATTTATATCAAGTCGAACAGGATTACTATCAAACGTTTGTATCCTTATTTACCGCTACATGGCATAAAGCGATAAATAAGAGTAAACATTTTGAAAAGAAGCTGCAGACAAAACTCATGTATTTGCAGGATAAGCGTGATTTAACAGAGGAAGAGGAACAGGAAGTAAACGAAATTTTAGCCGAAATACGTGAATGGATGGATTATTATGACTGGATTCGTCGATTAACCGCGTTTTTCGAAAGCGGCGAAATATTCAACCATGTACCAAAGAATAATCAAGGAGGAAATCTTCATGAACAATAACGTTATTCTATCCTGTGCCATTACTGGTGCAGGGGAAACAACCGAAAAAAGCCCATACGTACCGGTAACACCGAAAGAAATTGCCGATTCAGCTATCAAGGCTGCAAAGGCAGGTGCAACAATAGCTCATCTACATGTGCGTGATCCGAAAACAGGTAAATTGAGCCACGACGTAAATCTGTTTAAAGAAACTGTAGAGCGCATTCGTGAAGCCGATACCGATGTTATTATTAATATTACAGCAGGTGGCGGTGGTGACTGGATACCGAGTGAAGCTGATCCGACTAAGGGCGGGGACGGAACAGATATGCAGACACCTGAAGAACGCCATGAACCGGTTGGACTATTATTTCCAGAGATTTGTACATTGGATTGCGGCAGCGTCAATTTTGGGGGTCAGGTGTATATAAGTCCTGCCAATTGGCTGCGGGAACAGGCTAAATTGATTCAAGCGGCAGGTGTAAAGCCTGAGTTGGAATGTTTTGACACCGGACATATCCGGTTTGCCAACCAGCTAGTAAAGGAAGGTCTTATCGATGGTGACCCAATGTTTCAATTTTGCTTAGGGATCCCATGGGGTGCTGAAGCTGATGCTGAAACGCTTGCCTATATGAAAAGCAGAGTTCCTGAAAATGCCACTTGGGCCGCATTCGGTATTGGCCGTATGCAAATGCCAATGGTAGCGGAGTCTGTTTTGCAAGGCGGAAATGTCCGTGTCGGATTAGAAGATAACCTTTATTTGAAGAAGGGTACATTAGCAACGAATGAACAGCTTGTCGATAAAGCTGTTGGTATTATCCAAAGCTTAGGTGCAGACGTCATGTCACCGACAGATGCACGAGCGTTTTTAAACTTAAAGGACCCAAACGGAAAGAAGGAATAATATGACAGCACAAGATTCAACAGCAATAAAAAATATTACAGTCGTCGGCACCGGGGTAATCGGCAATGGTTGGATTACTCGTTTCCTCGCTAACGGATATCACGTTACCGCAACTGATCCTGATGAGTCGGCGGAAATGCGGATGCGGGAAGCGGTAGCACATGCATGGCCGGCGCTGGAAAAGTACGGATTGGCCCCTAAGGCATCGCAGGACAATTTACATTTTGAAAAGGATCTTCGGACAGCCTTACATCAGGCAGATTTTGTTCAAGAAAATGTCCCGGAACGTGAGCCGCTGAAGCGTAAAGTAATTGCCGATATAGATCAATATGCACCGGAATATGCGGTCATCGCCTCCAGTACCTCAGGGATCTTACCAAGCACACTACAGGCTGACTGTACGGCTTACCCTGAACGTGTTATTGTAGCCCATCCATTTAACCCGGTTTACTTAATGCCGTTAGTTGAATTAGTCGGAGGAAAGGCTACAGATAATTCGTTTGTTAAAAAGGCGGAGGAATTTTACACGGCCTGCCGAATGAAGCCACTGATCGTCCGCCAAGAAATTGAAGGACATATTGCCGACCGCCTGATGGAAGCAATTTGGCGTGAAGCACTGCACATTATCAACGATGGTGTGGCAACAACAGAAGAAGTTGATGCTTCGATTGTATATGGTCCAGGATTGCGCTGGGCTTTGATGGGACCATTCCTGACACTGCATATGGGTGGCGGGAAAGCAGGAATGAAACACCTGCTTGAACAATTTGGCCCTGCGTTAAAACTTCCGTGGACAAAGCTTGTAGCACCGGAATTAACAGACGAACTTGCGGAGAAAGTCATTACCGGCTGCGAAGCACAAACGGAAGGTGTTCGTATGGAAGATCTGGAAAAGCGACGTGATCAATTTTTAATTGAATTGCAGGAGCTACTGGAAAAATACTGGCCTGCCGCAAATTTGAACGGTAAACTTTAAAGGAGCTATTGGGATGACAGGGAAAGTAATTATTGAGGATCACGTTCGAAAAGAATGGATTGATTATAATGGGCATATGAACGATGCGGAGTATGTCCGAGCGTTCAGCTGGGGTGTTGATCGTTTCATGAAATTAATTGGTATTGAGGATATATTTCGTGAAGAGCAAAACTACACGATGTTCACACTCGAAAGTCATGTCTGTTATTTGGCAGAAATGAAACTGGACGAACCGTTTGAAGTTCAGTTGCAAATGCTTGATTATGATGCAAAACGCGCCCATGTCTTTTTTGAACTGTACGGAGAGGGCGGAAAACGTGCTGCAACAAGCGAACAAATGCTGATGGGAATGGATCAAACATCAGGAAGACCAGCACCATTTCCGGATGAAGTTTTTGCTAAAGTGAAGGAGCTGGCAGATTCGTATACACCTAAAGAAAAGCCAAAGGAAGCCGGGCGTGTAATTGGAATACGGCGGAAGAAATAACAATTATGGAGACGCTGCCTCGTGGCAGCGTCTCTTTTAGGGTAGAGTCGTACACAAATCGATCGGGCAGGGCCTGAAATAGATAAGTTGTTTGAGAAATTATTTAAACTGTAAAAATATGATATTTATGTAATAATGTTAAACAGAATTTCCTTCGTGTATCATTCAATTCCGCAAGCTGTTACCTCCTGACGTAAAACCTCACTTTTTGCAATTTGCATCTAGTTTAATAATTTTGGTTCAAAAAACCCTTTACCTTTCCGTAACGTTAACGTTTATAGTATAAGGGAAGGGAGTTGCTGACATGCAGATTAAAGAGGTTGCAAAAAGACTGAATACAACACCAAGAACAATTCGTTTTTATGAAGAAAAGGGCTTGATTTCACCGGTAAAAGCTACGGAAAACGATTATCGTTCATTCACGGAACATGATGTAATGCGGCTGAGTACGATTTTGGCATTAAGAGAAATTGGCGTACCTGTTAAAGATATTCGAAAAATTTTAGAAAATCCTGATATGAGCATGCTGCAATATTTAAATGTGCAGCGTTCAGCCTTGTTTGAGAAATGGATTGAGATGAAGGATATGATAGAGACCATTGATAACATGCTGGAAACAGATGATGGAAACATTTATGCGTTATCCCAACATTTAAAAGCCATGAAAAGTATCCGAAAAGGTTGGAATGATAAATGGAACTTTGATCATCAGGCAGCTGATTATGATCAAAACATCAAGATGCACGGTTATCGGTTTAACGTTCATCAGGATTACGAGCGTGCATTGGCAAAAGCAGCCAAAACTGTTCAACTAAAACATGGGGGAAGCTGTTTAGATATTGGGATTGGCACAGGAAATCTGGGATCGCGTTTTCTGCAACATGGTGTCCACGTTATTGGCGTTGACCAATCGGAGGAGATGCTGAAAAAGTGCAGTGAGAAATATCCGGAAATAGAAACACGCAAAGGGCATTTTCTCGCACTCCCATTATTGGACAATCAGGTGGATGGAGTAGTTACAAGCTACGCCCTGCATCACATCCCGGATGAGGAAAAGCTGCTAGCATTAGCGGAAATGGATCGTGTGATGAAAGATAATGGGCAGCTATGTATTATTGATTTGATGTTTTTAAATAAACAGCATCGTGAGCAGGTAATAAACGCTTTTCATTTGACGGAAAACAGCGAGGCAATAGGGGCTATAGAAGATGAGTTTTATGCGGATCGATCAAAGCTGCTCGATTGGTTTCAGATGAACAATTATTGTGTGGAAACCTATCAATTCAACAATATTTTAAGTATGGTTTATGCTGTGAAAGATAAGGAGAATAAAATTGATAGTGAATGATATTAGTTTAGATTTTTATAATCAAAAATATGAAGCAGATTTAGCGCGTTATAGCTTGCTAAAGGACCATTTAAATTATACTGCACATCCAATAGACGCAATCGAAAAATGCGGTCATGATGGGGAGATGTATCCTGTAGTTATTCTATCGCAGCGTCTTCCGGTTGGATTTTTCGTATTGCATGGGTGGAATGGTGTGCAGCGTTATAGCGATAATCGAAAAGCTATTTTACTAAGAGCCTATTCGGTTGACAGCCGCTATCAGGGAAGGGGTATTGCAACACAATCGTTGCGGTTGCTGCCAGCTTTCGTCAAAAAATATTTCCCGGGAAAAGATGAAATTATTCTTGCTGTCAATCATAACAATATAAACGCGCAAATGGTATATAAAAAGAGCGGATTTATCGATCGTAGTAGTCGAGTAATGGGGAGGAAGGGAGAACAGTTTGTTTTTGGTAGGAGGATATAGTATTGAGCTTCACTATTGTGATTAGTTATATAAATCAAAAACACAAAAGGGGATAACAATGGAGATCAGAGAATATACCTCCAATGATGAACAGGGATGGGTACGTTGTAGAATTCTGTCATTTCTTGATACCGCCTATTTTGATAATGTATTAACAGAAAAGGAGACATACGAAAACCCATCCATTGAACTTGTAGCAGTGGAGCATGGCAAAATCATTGGATTAATCGATATTGAATACGAGCAAAAAGAAGGTACCGTTTGTTCACGAGGGACAGGGCTTGGCGGGATGATCTGGCATATCGCCGTACACCCGGACTATCAGCGAAAAGGAATTGGCAACATGCTTTTAGCAGAAGCTCAGAAAATAGCGAGAGAAAAGGGCTTAAATCATCTGGAGGCTTGGACACGTGATGATGTCTGGGTAAACACTTGGTATGAAAAAAATGACTTTCAGCACGTGGACTCCTACCTGCATGTATTTGTTGGTGGAGAGGAAGTAGACGGAATATTGACGAGTAATGTTCCAGGCCTATATCCGGTACAGGCATTTGCCCATTATACTGGAAAAGAGAAAGAAATGGTGAAAGGGAAATTTAGCCGGGTTCATGACTGTAATTGTTTTGAGAAAAGGCTGGATAAATAAATGTTGCTTTTAAATAAAGTTTGATAATTTATAATATAGATTGATAATTTGAAATAAAGATCGATAATTTATAATAAGGTTTGATAAAATTATGCTGATACTCTAGATTCCATAAATTCAGCGATCGGGATAAAGCAGGGGAATTCAGAAGAGCGTCGAAATAGAAAATATATAATTAAAAGGGAGTGTAACTGATATGTCCCATGCTAAAGATGTTTTAACCGATCAGTTGTTAGCAAATGCGAACGACCCTAGCTTTTACGTTCCGTTTTCGGAATCAGTAGCAAACTTGTCAGAGGAAGAAGCATTTTGGAAACCCAATGATGATAGTAACAGTATCGCTGAAATTGTGCAACATCTACTTTATTGGAATGAGACATGGCAAAAGAGGTACGAAAAATCACATGTGAATGCTGTTGCACCAATAGATAATAATAAAAGCTTTATTGTCTTGGAAAATAAAAGATTTGCTGACTTAAAAGAGTGCCTCCTAGAGGTTCTGCTCCAGTGGCAAAATCTATTAACTGAAGAAAAGGTAGAAAGTGAAGTAAATGGTTTCCCAGAGACTGCAAAGTGGTGGGGGATATTAGGAAATATCTCCACGCATAACGCTTACCATATTGGACAAATTGTTTACATCCGAAAACAACTACAAAAAGGCTGGAAAACTAACATTAAATGAGATAGTAAGACAACTGACATTTTTTGTTTCATTATCAAGGCGCGAATGCTGAATGCGGAACAACATACGTAGAAAATGATCAAACTTTTTTATAAACACAAACTGAAATTTGCCGTTGTTGAATCCATTTTGATCAAACTTTTTTCAAAATGGATTCTTCTTAATTACTGTAAAACAGAGCGCTATGAGGTGCTTTTTGATCAAACCTTATTTCAAACCAACAATAAAAACGCAGTACGATGAAATGGATAGGGAGAGGCGCCTTATGCAATGACAAGTTTGAAGTCTTATTCGGATTTATTAATATTAGTCCCCATCTTGGTTTATCATGAAGAAGGTAACCCCAAAATTGTTGATGAGGTTGCACCAATAAGAGCGGTCGCAAAAGAAGACGCTAATCAAGCCTTTTTTAGTGTAAACCCCGGAGAGATGGTATATCATACGTCAAACGAAAATTTTATCATTAATATCCGAAGGGAACCTTTATGAAAGTGAGCCGGAAAACTTGATGAAAGACAACCAAAAAAGCTGCCCACTCATGGACAGCTTTTTTACAATTAATGAAAATAATCCATTAATCCCTCTACAATCCCATCAGCGACTGCGTTTTTGTAATCAGCTGTTTGAATAGCGGCTAAATCGTTTGGATTCGTTAAAAAGCCTAACTCTACTAACACAGCCAGATCACTATTTTCCCGTAGGACATGGTAGTCGCCTCTCATTACTCCGCGACTTTTAAGAGGCAGATATTTTGCTAAAGCTGCTTGAATGTCCTGTGCCAGTATCCGATCGTTGCCGTTGGAATAAAAATGTGTGCTAAATCCGTTTACCGTCATAATAGGATAGGCATTGTAGTGAAGGCTGATAAAAGCATTTGTATTATGGCTTTCACTAAGATTAACCCGGTCTTTCAATGAAACGAAGTAATCACTTGTTCTTGTTTGAATAACGGTTGCACCGGCATTTTGCAGCTTTTTGGCAATTGTTGATGCAATTGATAACGTGTAATCTTTTTCTAAAGACCCGTCAAAAGCAGTGGAACCAGGGTCTTTTCCGCCATGCCCTGGGTCAATGGCGATATTGTAACCTGCCAAAGAGCCATTGGTTGTTTCTTCGGCAGCAACTGCTGAATTGTTCGTTTCTGTTTGTGGTGCAGCCTGGGATGATACCGGATTCGTCAACCAGGCTGCAATCCATCCAGTTTTTCCATTATCAAGTGCTACCTTATGCCAGTTATTGGTAGTTTCCAGTAACGTGTATGTATCGTCTTTTGTTGTATAACCAATTACACTGTATTCTGTCCCTGGGCCTGTACGAACCCGGACATCTGTTGAGGTTACGGTTATCATTTCGGATGAGGCAGTAGCCTGTGTTTGGCTTTCCTTATCAACCGGGACTAAAAATTGTGAAGCTACCCAAGCTTCCTCTCCATCAAAATAGGTTTGTACCCAGCCAAAAGCCTCCTGGAAAGCAACAATTTGTTCACCTTCCGCTAGCTGACCAATAATTTCGGAGCTGTGTGAAGGACTCGACCTTAGATTTAATGATGATGCACCAATTTCATATGTTTGTCCACTTTCTGCATGACCAACAGGGATAAACAAGAATAAAAATAGCAAGATACTAGTACCTAATGTAAAAGTAAAAAAACGAATGTTCTTCAATATGTGTCCTCCTTCTTGATGAATTTTTATAGATTAGTAATTAATAATAACCTATATGATCAAGCAGTAAACCCATTTTACCCAAAATCATCCAAATGTACTAGAGAACGAACATTCGATTTTGCAGGAATTTGCTAGATTGTTAACGAATAGTATTGAATAGAGTTGGTGAAATTTTTTATACATGGGGGTGGAATGATGAATGCTAATGGTTTTGTTTACGCCGCCGGTATGTCGAATCAGCTAGCACTGGATATCCCGGAAGATAAGTGGGATGTAAAGCTTATCGATGAATTGGGTACATTACGAAAACTATTTAGGCATTTAGTGCGAATAAGAGGTGTATATACTGATGGAATACAGAATGGTGTTATCCATTTCCCAGGCAATATCAAGCTTATGAATCAGATTTAGCAGGGGAGTTAATTCGAAGTAAGGAGGATCTGGCCAAAGCAATGGAAACAGTATCGATTGCAAAAATAAGGATGGGTTCAGAATTTTTGTCAGTTGATGAAGTAATAGGTGCTGCGATTCAGCATGAAGGTATTCACCAGGGACAATACTTTGTTGCATTAAAGCAGATTGTGAGGAGGCTGCCGGACATGTGGATTCGGGATTGGGGTATGTAGATCTACATTAAGATAATTATTGTACTGTGGAAAAAACTGCCGTTGAACCTTTTCTAAACGATTAGATAAATGGTGCTAAAACTTTTCAGACTTGTTACAATAGTTTTAGGGATGTGATGTTCCTCCTCCTTCTTTACAAAAAAGGTGATTATAAATGGAAATAATTCCCAAATATGAACGAAGACTCTTTTTTCTGTAAGAAAGGGGATATACATGAAAAAATACGTTGTGTTCATCATTAGTTTTGCATTGTTATATGTTATTTTTGAGATTGTGTCAGGAATGGTAATTACAGCAGCATATACTCCTGATTTGTCTTTGACAGCCCAGGATAGACTAAGCGGTGATAAGGTGGAATTTGGCACATTTTCTGTGATACATTGGGTGACCATATTTTTAGCGGCAACAATAGCATATTTACTGTCGCAAAAATTTCCGTGGAGAAAAAGGGGATAATTTTTGGCGGCTCATTCGTGACTTTTTAATGAGGTGATGAAATTGCGAGTTAGATACAGTATACAGTTATGTATTGCCGTTATGTTTCTCTTGTTTTCCACAGGTGCCGCTTGGTATGAAGGAAGCGGAATCCTGAGTAATCCTTGGGAGTGGAAATACTCCACACCATTTTCACAACTGTTACATGGTGAAGTCGAACAGCAAAATGATATTTCACAGCTCGATTTCTTTGTCTATGCAGGGAAATTCCAGCCTTTATTTCCAGTTCTAATGATGGTCAGTTTTCTTTACTTAGTCCTTTTATCAGGGTATATGCTGTTAAAACGTAGCCGTAAAAAAATTGTTCTTTTTATATCAATAATAGGGGTTTTGTTGTTGTTATCAGGCAGTTTGATTTCGAATTCACCTACAACAGGCGGTTATATTTTTACGATGCTTTTGGTAACAAGTGGAATTGTATGTCTCGTATTTGCATTTGTTTTTCAATTTCGGGTGTTTAGGAGGTTAAAAAACTTTGTACAAAAATCATTAATTAATCTATGAATATGTTCTGATTTAATTTTGCTGTTAAGGGAATTCGTATACCTTGTTTGTGATAAAACAGAAAATGCAAATATTTTACAAAACTAACATTATCAGCCTGCATTTAAGTCTAAAACCAAATGATACCTTGGACCTTTCTATGTTGAATATATTTCTTTAATCATAAATGGAGGGTAGTGATAATATTGGCAATTAAACCTGTATCAAAAGAAAATTGGCGATCCTTTATTAACGATGGCTGCATAGAAGAAAATAATATGCCAAATGAGCTTATTGATTCATGGAAACTTTGCAGACAACAGGGTGTTAATCCCTTCAATGGTGTAGCGGACCGTATTTTAGATGAAAATGACTTGAAACAAAGGTTAAAGAAAAACCAATTATTAATCGATTTAGCAGAACCACACATCAATAAATTGGGTCGATTTTTAAGAGGTTGGAAATTTATAACCGTATTAACGGACAAAGATGGTTATATTTTACGAAGCAATGGAGACCGCTCTGTTAAACAGGAAGCAAACGGAATACAGTTTTATGAAGGAGCTAAATGGGATGAAGCAGAAGTTGGTTCCAATGCAATCGGTCTAGCACAACGATTTATAAAGTCATTTGCAATTAGGGGATTTGAACATTTTGCTGTCGCTTCCCAAATGTGGAATTGTTCAGCCTCACCTATTTTGGATCATAATAAAAATCTACTTGGCATATTAAATATTTCCAGCTTGTACCCTTCTATTAACCATAATTACGTTTTGGCTTCAGTAAAGTTAGCAGCAGACTCTATTTCGCTTAATTGGAGAAATAAAATTCAAGAAGATATTGAACTTTTAATGAAAAATAAATATAGCTTAGACCCCCATTCCGTTGTTTGTACTTCTGATCACATTGTTTATTCATTACCTAGAGAATTGCTCCCGAGCTACCACAAATATATTGGTGAGCCCTTAAAAAAATTTAGGGAAGAAGTAAAGTTATGTGAAATAGATATTCCCATTACAACTGGTAACAGGGTCATTGGCTATCGTATTCCAATCGATATGGCAGAGGAGGAAGAAGCATCGTCTGTCTATTTTCAAGGTGTAACAGGAACCAGTAAATCATTTCAAAAAGTGCTGGAAGCTGTGAGAAAAGTTGCTCCTACAAATGCAGCTGTCCACATTTACGGTGAAACAGGAACAGGAAAAGAACTTGTAGCGCAAGCAATACATGAAAATAGTAGCAGAGCTGATGGACCGTATGTTTCGCTTAATTGTGGAGCAATTCCTGAACAACTTCTGGAAAGCGAATTATTTGGCTACGAACCAGGCGCATTCACTGGTGCAAGTAAAAAAGGGTATAAAGGAAAACTGGAAATGGCTGATGGCGGTACATTGTTTTTAGATGAAATTGGGGATATGTCCGAATCCATGCAAGTTGCATTACTTCGGGTTCTTCAACAAAAAGAACTTACACGTATTGGCGGAGATCATTCAATTAAGGTTAATGTACGTATCATTTCTGCAGCGAATGTTGATATTAGAAAACTTGTACAGCAAGGAAAAATGCGAGAAGATTTATTTTACAGAATATATGTTTTTCCAATTACTGTCCCTCCATTAAGAGAAAGAAAGGAAGATATAAAAGCACTAATAAAGGATTATTGTCGCAGGACAAATTGGTATCCGGGCTGGCTAAACAAACTGGAAACTATTTTCACAAAAGGATCATGGTCAGGTAACATTCGCGAACTGCATAACGCACTTGAACGATGCAATATTTTATTCTCAGATATAACACCTACAGATAAAGACCTTCATGAGCTCATGAGTTCTTGGGATCAATTTAATCAAAGTGATTCCGGTGAAACGTTTGCAGATTTTCGAGAACAATTGGAATATAATAACATCCAGCAAGCATTAACAAACAACAATGGAAACGTCCCCCAAGCTGCTAAAGAATTAAGAATTTCTCGCAGTACATTATACCGAAAAATGAAAAGATATAACCTTTAATATAATTGATACAATTTGAAACAAAGAGAGACAATTTGAGAATATTGTTTCTCTTTTTTTGCTGTTAAAAATATCTACTCAACTGAAAGCGCTATTATTTTGGTGTTTCTAAAAGTTGGCATATTACTTGCAAATATGTTTAGTGAGTGGAAAATAAATTAAAATTTCAAGGAGGATTATGAAATGGATAAGCAAAAAGCGTACTGGATCTATACCAAAATGAACGAAATTAGAAACTTTGAAGAAAAAGTTCGTAAAATTTTTTCAACTGGGTCTATACCAGGATTTGTTCATTTGTATGCAGGTGAGGAAGCGATTGCAGTGGGAGTATGTGCACATCTAAGTGACAACGATTATATTACTAGTACGCATCGCGGTCATGGCCATTGTATCGCCAAAGGCTGTGATCTAAATGGAATGATGGCTGAAATTTTCGGCAAAGAGACAGGTCTGTGCAATGGAAAAGGCGGTTCCATGCACATTGCCGATTTGGGGGTGGGCATGTTGGGAGCCAATGGTATTGTAGGTGGTGGATTCCCATTAGCAGCAGGGGCTGGACTAACCGCTTATGTCCGGGAAACTGGAGGAGTTGCCGTATGTTTCTTCGGTGATGGTGCGAATAACCATGGCACGTTTCATGAAGGGATAAATATCGCCGCTGCCTTAAAACTACCCGTCATTTTTGTAGCAGAAAATAATGGTTTTGGTGAAGCCACACCATTCGAATATGCAACTTCAGCGAAGACAATTGCTGATCGTGCTGCCAGCTATGATATTCCAGGCATTCGAGTAGATGGAAGCAATTTAGTTGATGTATATCAAGCAGCCGAGGAAGCAGTTGAAAGAGCCCGCAACGGTGAAGGGCCCACTTTAATTGAAGCGATTACTTATCGAACTTATGGTCACTTTGAAGGTGACAATCAAGCTTATAAGTCTGAGTCAGACAGTGAAAATTGGCCGGTTGAAGTTGATTGTATTGATAAATTTGAACAATACGCTTTGAAAAAAAGCTTATTAACGAAAACGGATATCTCAGAAATTAAAGATAACGCTCATAAAGCGGTTGAAGCTGCAGTTGCATTTGCTGAAAACAGTAACGAGCCTTCACCAGACACGTTAACGGAAAATGTTTATGTTCAGTACAAATAATTTAAATGGGGTGGTATACAATGGCACGAAAAATCACGTTTTCACAAGCAATCAATGAAGCGATGGATATCGCTATGGAAAAAGACGATAAAGTAGTTCTTATCGGGGAAGATGTTGCGGGCGGAGCGACCGTGGATCATTTGCAAGATGAGGAAGCTTGGGGTGGAGTTTTTGGCGTAACACAAGGATTAGGTAATAAATACGGACGCAAACGAGTAATCGACATGCCTATCGCTGAAGCTGGTTATATGGGTGCAGCAGTGACTGCAGCGGTAACGGGATTACGGCCAATTTCTGAATTAATGTTTAATGACTTTATTGGAAGCTGTTTAGATGAAGTAATGAACCAAGGAGCAAAAATTCGATATATGTTTGGAGGCAAAGCAAAAGTACCATTAACGATTCGCACCAATCACGGAGCAGGTGCCGGAGCTGCCGCCCAACATTCACAATCATTATATGGAATGTTTACCGCTATGCCGGGTCTTAAGGTAGTTGTACCGTCAAACCCGTACGACGCAAAAGGACTATTATTATCTGCGATTGAGGACGATGACATTGTTGTATTTTTTGAAGATAAGACCTTATATAGCATGAAAGGTGAAGTCCCGGAAGGTCATTATACAATTTCGCTTGGAAAAGCTGATATAAAGCGCAATGGAGAGGATTTAACCATTGTAGCTATTGGTAAAATGGTGCATGTGGCAATGGATGCAGCAAGCAAATTAGCTGAACAGGGTCTCGAAGCAGAGATTATTGACCCAAGATCTTTATCCCCGCTTGATGAAAAAACGATTTTACAATCAGTAGATAAAACCGGACGTTTACTAATTGTTGATGAAGCCAACCCGCGCTGCAGTATTGCAACTGATATTTCATCATTAGTTGCTAATAAAGGTTTCGACTCCTTGGATGCACCGATAAAAATGATTACGGCTCCACATTCACCAGTACCATTTGCAGCAAATTTGGAAAAATTATACATCCCAACTGCTAATAAAGTTGTAAAAGTTGCTGAAGAAGTAGTTGGCGAATTAACGTTAGCAAGATATTAGGAGGGTAAAAACATGGCGACATCAATTGTAATGCCTAAATTGGGTATGACGATGACAGAAGGAACAGTTGTCGAATGGTTAAAAAACCCCGGTGATCCTATTACGGAAGGTGAAGGGGTTGTCACAATCAGTTCGGAAAAATTGACAAATGAAGTGGAGGCACCGGCAAGCGGCATCTTACTAGAGATTAAAAAAGAGGTTGACGACGAAGCATCTGTTGGTGAAGTTATTGGTATTATTGGTGAAAAGGGAGAAAAGGTTGATACTATTACTTCCGCTTCCGAACAGATACATGAAGACGACGGGGAACAAGTTAAACAACAAAAGACACCAGCATCTGCCGCGGGTCAACCTGATCAACAGGTGGGTGACAGTTCGAAAAAAAGGCTGCGTATTTCACCTGCTGCGCGTAAAAAAGCAAAAGCGCTTGGGGTGGACACGCTTCAAGTTACAGGAACAGGTCCAAATAGCCGTATTACAAGACGTGATATTGAACAAGCCGCTAAAAAAGCAGCCGTACAACCAATCGAACAAACAGATCAAAAACAAAGCACAGCTAGTGATGCGAATATAGCGAACATGTCACAAATGCGAAGTACCATAGCAAATAGAATGCATGAAAGTCTAACTGCTACAGCACAGCTTACATTACATCGTAAAGCAGATATTAATCGATTACTGGACTTTCAGAAAAAGTTGCGGCAAGAAGCTCGTGAAAACGATTTGGATCTCAAGTTAACATTAACGGTATTACTAGCCAGAGCAGTCACACTAAGCTTAAAAGATAATCCTTTAATGAATACACACCTTATTGATAATAAATTACACCAATACGATGAAGTAGATTTAGGTATTGCGACTGCTTTGGAAGAAGGTCTCGTTGTACCTGTTGTTAAACATGCAGAGCGTCTGCCCCTGGGCGATTTAGCAAAGTCCATCCAAACTGTAACAGAGAAAGCCAGAAACGGTACGAATAATGAACTATCGGGTTCTACATTTACCATTACAAACCTGGGAAACCAAGGTGTCGAGTATTTTACACCAATTTTAAATACGCCAGAAAGCGGTATTCTTGGCGTGGGTACTTTTGTGGACGAACTTAAATTAGAAGAGGAAAAAGTCATTTCTGTCAAAAAATTACCTTTAAGCTTGACATTCGATCACCGAGTTTTAGATGGCGCACCTGCTGCAGCGTTTTTAAGCAGGATCGTATATTATCTCGAAAATCCTTATTTGTTAGTATTGTAAATCGTGTATTTTATTCGCTAAAGCAGGCAAATAGGAGGAAATAATCAAATGGTTGAAAGATATGATGTAGTTATTCTTGGCGGTGGCACGGGAGGATATGTAGCTGCTATTAAATCAGCACAAAACAAACAGACAGTAGCCGTCATTGAAAAGGACAAACTTGGTGGAACCTGTCTTCATAGAGGCTGTATACCTAGTAAAGCACTGCTTAGAACTGCTGAAGTACTAGCAACATTTAAAAAGGCAGACAGTTTTGGAATAGATGTCGAAAGTAGCATATCCTTAAATTTTCAAAAGGCTCAAAAGCGCAAAACACAAATAGTCAGCCAACTGGAAGCTGGGATAAAGGGTCTGATGGCTAAAGGGAAAATAGATGTATATGAAGGGACAGGCTATTTAAAATCGAATAAGAGACTAACTGTAAATTTATCCGATGGAAAGCAAAAAGTACTTCAAGCAAAAAATGTGATTATTGCAACTGGTTCGCAACCCAGGGCTTTACCTGGTTTGGCATTTGATGAACAAAATGTACTATCTTCTAATGGGATACTATCGCTAACAACATTACCGAAATCGATACTAATTGTCGGCGGTGGTGTTATAGGTATGGAATGGGCCTCCATGCTTCATGATTTTGGCGTTGATGTAACCGTTTTGGAATATAGTCCAAGGATATTGCCAACAGAGGATGAAGCGATCTCAAACGAGTTGTTAAAACTATATAAAAGTAAAAAAGTAAAGATCGTTACCTCTGCCCAAGTAGATGCAACCAGTTACAAAACAACGGCAAGTGGGGTTGAAATTGCCGCAAATATCGACGGCGAAGGGAAAACGTTTAAAGCCGAAAAAATCTTGGTATCAGTAGGCAGAGATGCTGTAACTAATGGTATTGGTTTGAGCAATACAAACATAAAATTGGATAACCGTGTCATTAAAGTGAATGACAAATTTCAAACGGACGAGAAGAACATTTATGCCATTGGGGATTGTATTGGATCATTACAGCTGGCACATGTAGCCATACATGAAGCGATAACAGCAGTGGATACAATACTTAAGAAGGAGGTAAGCCGAATTAATTACGAACAGATTGCCCGTTGTACGTATACATCGCCCGAAATTGCAAGTATAGGTATAACAGAAGCGGTTGCGAAAGAACGGGGGTACACAATTAAAGTCGGTCAATTCCCGTTTAGCGGAATCGGCAAAGCATTAGTATATGGTGCAACAGAAGGTTTTGTTAAAATAATTGCCGATGCAGATACTGATGATATCCTAGGAATATTTATGATCGGACCACACGCAACAGACATGATTTCAGAGGTAGCACTTGGGCAATTTCTTGAAGCTACACCATGGGAACTCGGACACACAATCCATCCACATCCAACATTATCGGAAGTAATTGGAGAGGCAGTATTGGCGGTAAATGGTGAAGCTATTCATATGTAAACGGTACAGCTGAATAATGAGTCTGAATTAAATGACTCTGGTTCCTGCCAGAGTCATTTTGTGTACTATCATTTTTAAGAATACGCAATTTAAATAGTAATTCAACCCGATATAATGATAAATTGAAATACATCAACTTGTTGAAAAAATGAGTGGTCCTATTTTGGTTGAATGATGGAATCAGTTTCAATGGAAGCGATTCCCCCCCCGCTTTTACTTTTATGCCCGAATCCACTTCCAAATTTCTTTCGGTGTAGCATTCTTGCCATACATTAAAATACCAGTCTTAAATATTTTCCCTGCCAGTTTCATAAATAACCAGACACTTATTATTAAAATCGCTACAGCAATCACAATTTCCGTCCATGGCCATTCCTCAAGAAGCGAAAGACGCAAGAGCAATACACCAGGTGAGGTAAATGGGATATAGGAACCAATTTGCGCGATCAGCCCGCTTGGATCATTTAAAATAGGTCCAATAAAGATAAATGGCAGAAATGGCAGCATGAGTACGATTCCCTGAAAATTTCCTGATGTCGAAATGTCTTCTATTGTAGCACCGATCCCGACAAAAAGGGAGGCAAACAATAGATAGCCTAAAATGGCGATACCAACTAAAAGGAGAATTTCCGGAACGAGTAAATAGTCCATAACCGGGATATCCGTTTTCCAAATAACAGCAGGTAATGCAAATGCAATAAAGACGACAGCCTGCGTGATCCCAAGTACGAAATAACCAAGAATCTTCCCTTGCATTAATTCTTCCGGTGTTAATGACGATAACACGATTTCTGCAATTTTATCTTTCTTTTCCTGTGAAGCGCTTTGGAAAATCATCATACCCGTAAACATGATCGATAGCAGAATAATTCCGGCAAATGCACCTGGGATAATACGTTTAAGCACGATTCCACCTTCATCAGAAGTTGCGTGTTCCTTTACAGCCGTATTAACATCTACTGTTTGAAAGACAACACCGCGGGATATGACTTCCATTTCTTCAGCGGAAAGCCCGAGTTGCTGGATCCGCAATTGATTTAGCGGCTCCTCTAAAAAACGAACCTCATTCATAAAATTTTCATCTACATCTTCACTAGTAAGAACACTAACTTTCCCATTTTCGAGCGCTGACTGTGTTAATGAAATATAAGCGGCATTTTCCTCAGAATCAAGCTGTTTTTCTATTCCCGCCTGATCCAAATCTGTCTTGTGCAAATCCCAGGTCAACAGATCGTTTTGCTCCACCATTTTCTTTACATGATCAAATACCCCTAACTCATCTTTCACAAATACCTGTGTTCCAGCATCCTCATCTGAATCATCAAAAAAACTTGGCAGCATAAAGAAGAATAGAAAAAGAACTGGTGTCAAGAACAACGAGATGATAAATGATTTATTTTTCATATTCCGTTTGATTTCCCACTTGGCAACTTTGAGTGTATTACGCATAAAGGGCACCTTCTTCCTGCAGTAAGTTCTTGTCTGTCGCAATATCAATGAAAATTTCATGTAACGAAATCCGGTCAATAGCCAGTTCCAGGATATTCAAATCGTCCGGCAGCTGCTTTAGCCAGCTCGTCACGTGAACATCTTTGGTTAAATAAAGAATGGATGTATCATCTTGCTGTTCTACGCGCTGGACTTCAGGCAATTGTTCCAATATAGTGTGATCATTTTTCCCACGAATGGTGCATTTGAAATTCGCATATTCTTCTTTAACCTCGTCCATATTGCCATAAATGATTTTTTGCCCGTGATGAATCATAAACAGCCGATCGCACATTTCCTCGACTAAATTCATCTGATGGGAGGATAATAGAATGGCTGTACCATCTTCAGCAAGATTGCGAATTTCATTTTTAAATAGCTCCTGACTGACTGGATCCAGTCCTGAAAATGGTTCATCCAAGATAAGCAGCTCGGGTTCGTGAATGATTGAAGCGATAAATTGTACTTTTTGTCCCATCCCCTTTGAAAGTTCTTCAACTGAGGTATTCTCTTTCCCCTCCAGGTTGAATTTTTTCAAATAACGAAGTGCGCGTTCTTTCGCTTTTTTTAATGGGTAATCTTTTAGTTCTGCCAGGTAAAGCAAGATATCCATAATCTTTACATTTTTATATAATCCACGTTCCTCCGGTAAATAACCGATTTTGTGGCGTGGAATACTTTTGTGCCCTTGAAAGGAAATCGTTCCTTCATCGGGATACATGATCCCCATAATATTGCGTATCGTAGTTGATTTCCCTGCACCATTTGGACCCAAAATCGCCATGATTTCTCCTTTTTTTACATCGAAGGAGATGTTGCTGATAATCTGTTTGTTTTTAAAGGACTTGCCTAAATCATGAACCGATAACATCGTTTCCATCATTAATATATCCGTCCTTCCCCTCTTGTAATAAATACGTAATGATTTCATCCAAATCAAGTGCTTTGCGATCCGTCCATGCAACGTTATTTTCATGGAAAAATTGCTCGGTTGCTGCGGGTTGATTGGAAACAAGCTGTTTTATTTCCCGGGAAATTTCTCCAGGAATCGACATTTTTCCAAGTGGTTCCTTCAGCCAATAATGCATATAAGTTGCAGTCAGTTCTTCTTTTTCAAATGTGCCAACCATCGTTCCGTTGCGTAATACGGTTAAGTAGTCCGCGAGTTTCATGATATCTTCAGCCTGATGACCGGCAAAGATAATCGCGTGATCACCGCGATCCATCCAATCAACCAAGATATCCACCAGCCGTTTCTTTGATGGAATATCCATAAAGGATGTTGGCTCGTCAAGCAGTAATAATGGGGTGTTTCGGGCAATTGTCAAGGCTAGATTTAACTTTTGCTGGACACCTTGAGACAGCTTCCCATATCGTTTATGCAATGGGATATCAAATGAATGGACCATGTCCACAAATAATGTGTCATCCCAGTTTGGATACAAAGGGGCAATTAACGACTTTAATTGATTGCCAGTGTAAGGATTGTAACCGATCGGTGTTTGTGCCTGATACGCGATCTTGTCCTTCCATGATTCATCCTGTCCATAGACAAATTTGTTGAAAACTTTAATATTGCCCATATCCGGGTTTGCCAGATTCATGATTAATTTGAGTAATGTACTTTTACCTGAGCCATTGTTGCCAACTAAAGCAGTAATTGTCCCGGGTTCGATCTGCAAGTTTATCGGGCCGAGATGGAAATCATCTATTTTTTTCTGTAATTGTGTGATCTCTAACCAGCTGTTCATCAATTATTCTCCTTTCTTCCTATAAGTGTCGATAATTTCGAGAAAAATTTCTTTAATTTGATCCAATGAGTAGTCATACTGAATGGCGGTATCGACAGCATTTTCAATCGTCTGATATACGGAGGAAATCTTCACCTGCTGCCTTTTTTCATCCGCAATTTCCGCGACAAATGTACCCTTTCCCTGGGTTGTTCGGATAAAGCCTTGCTGCTCCAGATCCTGATAAGCCCTTCTCGTCGTGATAATGCTTATTTCCAGATCGTTGGAAAGTGCCCGGATCGAAGGCAATGGTGTACCCGCAACTAAATGACCACCGGCGATTAATGCTTTTAACTGGTTCTCAATTTGATGGTAAATCGGCTCTCTTGAATCCTTTGACAGACGAATCGGCAGTTCCACGGCACACTCCTCCTTTTCATAGGTAATCGACCAAATCCATTGTTTTCCGCATGTAATGGAGCCAGTAGCTGAATCCAAGTACTGCTAGGATGACGGAGATGATGCTCGACAAAAGCGGCCATTCTTGTGCGAAAATGATCGTCCAATTGACAATACCGTGACCGGAAATGGTCTGGATGGTAGCGGAGAGAAACATCACTCCGATAGCAAATATAAATGTAAACAGAGCTGCTGTAATCTTGTTCACATTTCTTGTACCTGCATCCGTTGCCATAAAAAAATATCCTGCATAAAAACTAAATGAAAGCCAAATGATGGAAAAAGCAAGATAGGAACCGACCGGCAGTACATGTTGCAGCTCTTGTGATAAAGCATAGAAAAAAATCAAAAACAGCAGTTGAAAAGGAAATGAATAGCAAAAATGAACAATGAATCGGCTTTTTATCATGACATCCTTTTTAACGGCAAGTTGATGTAACATGATTAATGAAGGGGAAGCCATGACATCCTCGTTAACTTGATTAAGTTGAAAATCTTTTGGTTTTACCCAGATCAAAATTATTGCTGAAAATATAATGAAAAAAGTAAATTCGATTCCCGCATAATTCTTTTCCAAATAGGAGCTGAAACCCGTCACAATAGACGAAAGTGCCAAGCATAAAATAACTGCTAAAAAGAAAATCACGTATTTTGACGCATGTAACTCAAACATTGCCAATCGCAAAGCCTGTTTCCAGTCTTGCATAGGAATCCTCCTTTCTATAAATAATCAAATTTTTCTATTGATTTACGTGCATAGTGCATCCAATAGATAACCCCTAAAATTGCCAGAATGATCGATACCAGACTTGATGCCAACGGCCAATTCCGGGAGAGGATAATGGTCCAGTAAAAAATGCTGTATCCCGATAAAATCGGAATGAAAATAATGATAAGTAATCCTGCCATGATCATCGCGTAACTCAAAATGGTTGCCTTTACTGTTCCCTTGATACCAGCTTCACTTGCAGGAAAGCCGTATCCAAAGTAAAAACTAAATGACAGCCAAATCACCGCCAAACCAATGTAGGAACTAACCGGTAGTGCATGCTGAATCCCTGGTGTTAAAGGATACAGGCAAATTAAGAAAACGAGCTGGAATGGAAATGAATAAACAAAATGGATAATGAATCTGCTTTTGATAATCGTATCCTTCTTAATCGCCAGCTGGCTCAGCATGACGAATGAAGGAGAAGCTATTACATCTTCATTGATTTTGGCAATTTGAAAACCTTTTCTCTTCACGACCAACATCATGAAAGACGAGAAGATGTAGAAGACAAAGATATCAAAAATTCCCGTCTTTTTATCCAAATCATAGTCCAATACAGTTTTGAAAAAAAACAACATTAAAAGGAAAAATAAGAATAAGGCTAAAAAACTTCCCTTAGATGCTTTTAACTCAAACATTGCCAAACGAAATGCCTGTTTCCAATCTTGCATGAGGAATCCCCCTTTTTTAACTGTTATACTGTGTATGTGTTTATATACAGTTTATGTATGGACGGTGATAAAGTCAAGTGATTTTAAAAAAAATAAATAGAGGAAGCAAAAACAGTGTTTTTGCACCTCTAAACTCTACCAATCAAATAAATGTTTCAACGCCCTTGAAACTCCTCTAAACAACAACATCATCATCCGTAACAGGAAAAGGAGCAGCTCAGGCACCCAAAATAAGATATCAGTTATCAGGTCCAAAAGCGAAAACCAGAAATTGGACTTTTCTTTGTGTCTTCGTCTCCTCCCCTTACGCTTTTCACGCCAACTTTTCATGTGGTCCACTCCCAAAATAGCTTATCAGTTATATATCATACAGGAAATTATAACGTCAGCTTAGACAACACCTTCACGAATCATCGCATCGCCTACTTTAAGAAATCCGGCAATATTGGCACCGACATCCAAATTGCCGGGATGTCCATATTCTTCGGCAGCACTAACACTATTACGGTAGATATTTAGCATAATTTCGTGCAATTTGGCATCAACTTTTTCAAATGGCCAGGACAACTTCATACTGTTCTGTGCCATTTCCAGTGCCGATACAGCTACTCCGCCAGCGTTGGCAGCCTTTGCTGGCCCGAAAAGTATATGGCTTTCATTAAACAAATCGATAGCTTCCTGATTGGACGGCATATTTGCCCCTTCTGCAACTACCTTTATCCCATTTTTGATTAAAACACGTGCAGCATCGGCATCAATTTCATTTTGGGTTGCACAAGGTAAGGCGATGTCGCATGGAACCGTCCATATTTCCTCGCCATTTTGATGGAATGATGCATGCGGATGGATATCAATATATGTAGAGATAACGCCATCCTCATCCAATTTAAGCCGTTTTATCGTCTCAATGTGTATGCCCTTCTCGTCATAAATATAGCCTGTGGAATCACTGCATGCTATTACCTTGGCACCTAATTCCATTGCCTTTTCCATCGCATAAATCGCTACATTGCCGGCACCGGAGACCACCACCTTGCTTCCTTTTAAGTGAAGCCCATGATCCTGCATCATGTCATCGACAAAATAGATTAAACCATAACCTGTTGCCTCGGGTCTGACTAAACTTCCACCGAAACGAACATCTTTTCCGGTAAGCACACCAGGTTCGTATGTTCCACGCATTCGTTTGTACTGGCCAAACATAAAACCGATTTCTCTTGCACCTACACCGATATCGCCTGCAGGAATATCAACATTCGGACCAATATAATTGGCAAGCTCGGTCATATAGCTTTGACAAAAACGCATAATTTCATTGTTTGATTTTCCTTTTGGATTAAAGTCCGCTCCACCTTTTCCTCCGCCGATCGGCTGACCGGTTAAGGCGTTTTTGAAAATCTGTTCAAAGCCGAGAAATTTTATAATACTTGCATTTACCGTCGGATGAAACCGAGTGCCGCCCTTATAAGGACCGATACTCGAATTGAATTGAACCCGAAATCCTCTATTTACTTGAACGTTCCCGTTATCATCAACCCACGGCACACGAAAGGTAATGAATCTTTCCGGTTCAGAAATACGCTCTAATACCCCGTTTTTTATGTATTTGGGATTTTTTGCGAATACCGGAATCAATGCTGAAAATATGTGCTTGGCAGCCTGATGGAATTCAATTTCACCAGGATTCCTTTCTTCAATCTTTTGAAATACGGTATTAACATAATCAGATGCATGTTGTACGGCATCATCCTTGACTTTTTGAGTGGTTATCATATCGTTTCCCCTTTCATTCATAACGTAAAAAAATAGTGTATCCATCCGTACAAATGATGGAACACGTTCAAAGCTGAACATACATGTGAAGATAAGTCTAAACTAATCGTAAAAGATGGTGTGTCAATGAGTAATGCTGAAAATGGTGTGCAAAAAGTCTGCCGTGCTCATTTGAAGACTTTCTGACATTTTCTTATAAAACTTTTCGCTGGTATGACTTGGTATAGTAGCGGGATCATAGCTCAGCAATGGCTTTTACGGAGCTATAATTGAGAAATCAATGGAATATTTTTATTATAAGTATACATTTTACAGCATTTTTATAATAATTGCAAGAATAATAGATCAAATAGTTACACAATTTAGGAAATATGGTTGTTATAGCTTTGAATAGTTAGAGAAAAATTGATAAAAGTGCTAAGCTAACAATAGAAATATGTACGAACAATGGAGGGATCGACGTGTTAAAAAACACAACAGCTTATTCGTTAGCTAAACAAATCAGGGATAAAAGCCTTTCCCCAGTCGAAGTGATGGATTATTATCTGCAACGAATAGATACATACAACCTCGACATAAATGCAATTGTCACTCTGAACCAAGAGGCACGGGAGGAGGCGGTCAGGAAGGAAAAAGCGGTTTTTAATCAGAGAGAATTAGGGCCGCTCCACGGCGTTCCAGTGGCAATTAAGGATTTAACACCGACAAAAGGTATTCGAACATCTTTTGGTACAAAGCTTTATGCAAAAAATATTCCAGAACGGGATGCAACTATTGTCAGTCGTCTAAAAGCTGCAGGTGCAATCATTGTTGGTAAAACAAATACGCCTGACTTTGGCCACAAAGGTACGACGGATAACACCTTATTTGGGGCAACGAAAAACCCCTGGAACATAACGAAAACTGCTGGCGGGTCAAGTGGCGGTTCCGCAGCAGCGGTTGCAGCTGCCATGGTACCGCTCGCGGAAGGCAGTGATGGTGGCGGTTCGATCCGGATTCCGGCTAGCTTTTGCGGTATATATGGATTTAAACCAACGTATGGACGGATTCCCATGGACAACAACTTAACTAATGTGTTTGGTTCAACTAATCCATTCGTTAATCATGGACCATTGACTAGGTCGGTTAAGGATGCAGCATTGTTTGTTGACGTAACACAGGGGCCATCAACCACTGATCCATTCTCGTTGCCTGTATTCGATGAAAATCTCCTTGAGCAGATGAAAGGCCCTTTAGATGGGATGAAAATAGCGTATACAAAAGATTTTGGGATGTATACAGTTGAACCGGAAGTTTTGGAGATAATGGACGAGCAGCTGGCGAAATGGCGTGCATTAGGTTGTGAGGTAGAAGAGGTTTCACTGGACTTTGGTATGACGCTACATGAATTTCTCGGCTTTTTCAAAAATATGTGGTATGCCGCCGCAGCAGCTGGTGGAAAGGAAATCCTTGAGAAAACACCGGAATTAATCACCCCGTCCTATCAGACAATGATTGAACGCGGATTTTCTGTAACAACGAGTGATTACATTCATTATCAGACGAAACGGTCAACCGTTTGGAACGTATTGCAAAGCTATTTTAACGATTATGACCTGATTATGTCACCGACACTTGCAACACCTGCTTTTGATTATCAGTTGCTTGGGCCTGAAACGATTCAAGGGAAACAAATCGAAGCAGATTCAGATTGGATGATGACGCATATTTATAATATGACGGGATTGCCAGCAGCATCGATACCGGCAGGATTTACGAAAGATGGCTTGCCAGTCGGTATGCAGATTGCTGCAAACCGGTTTGCGGACGGGCTGGTACTAAGGGCAAGTCGCGGATATGAAGAGATTGTCGGCGGATTTCGTGTACCGGATCTGAGTGAGGTAAAGGCTTAAAACATGTTAAGGGGAATGAAAAGACGCCTTTACAAGGGTGTCTTTTCATTATTCGATTATTTGTCACAACTTTATTGCCAATTTGTGAAGTATTGAACAAAATAATTATCATATTTAAATTTTATGTTATGATATAGACGTAGTAAAGATATAGTTTAATTATTCATTTGAATCATTGAACAAGTATAAAGGAGATGGTATCATGTTTATGGACTTCATTCGTCATAATAAAGTTGTTGCAGGAGTGTTGGTATTTCTTCGGGTATATCTGGGGTATCATTGGATAATCGGAGGGTTGGAAAAAATTACTGGCGGGTTTGATGCAAGCGGCTTTCTCCAAGGCGCAATTGCCAGTGCTGGTGGGGAACACCCAGCTGTGCAAGGATGGTGGGCAGCATTTCTGGAAGGTGTTGCACTGCCAAATGCCGGATTCTTTAGTTTTTTGGTTATGTGGGGAGAACTCTTAGTAGGGATTGCGTTAATCCTTGGAATATTTACGAACTTTGCAGCATTGATGGGCATTACAATGAATTTCGCGTTTCTCTTCAGTGGTACAGTGAGCACCAATGGATTAATGATTCTCCTGACCATCTTCATCCTCGTTGCCGGGCATAATGCAGGAAGATACGGGCTGGATCGATGGGTCATTCCTTTCCTGAAAAACCACAACAGAGTAAAAAAGGATAAAGGCAAAAAACATGTTTTACCTGTTTGAAGCTTTAAATTAGCTGGTTCGGGATATAGTCCTGACCCGGCTTTTTTTTGCAAATATCACTTGAACAATTAAGCTCACCGAATAAATAAACAAGTAAAATGCTAACGTGGTTCCTCTTAACTTTCTGTTTGTAAATAGTTCTCCGGTCCGGTCAACCGCGATTAGACAATGCATGACAGCGCTAAAGGAAACAAATGCCAATTCATCTTTTGAAATACTTTTAATTGTTTCCCTTATCGTTCCCGCAACGGCATTAACTATCTCATCCGAATTTTGCTCGGCAACTAATGGGTTTGGTGTGTGTAATGGGTAATTTATCGTGTTAGTTGATACAACCTCCCCTTGTTTCGTGTATAAAACAGTTTTCGTACTCGTCGTACCAATGTCTACTCCCAAATAGAGAGATTATTGTTTCATTGATGTGCCTCCTAATTTGTAACAGAAAAAAAAGGAACAATAAAGCGGCTCCTTCTTCTCCTTATATTAGCCAATAAATAAACTTAATATAAATACTACCGCAAAGCCTACTAAAGCAATTAACGTTTCCATTATCGTCCATGACTTTAATGTGTCTTTTACATCTAGTCCAAAGTACCGGTTAACAAGCCAGAATCCGGAATCATTCACATGGGAAGCAATCGTTGCCCCTGCTGCAATTGCAATTACCATTAAGCCAAGGACAGGCCCTGATAAGCCAAGTGTATCGAATAATGGCGACATTAAGCCGGCTCCGGTTACCATCGCCACGGTTGCGGAACCTTGAGCAATCCGTACAAATGCGGTAATCAGGAATGCTAGCAGGATTGGCGGTAATGCAGAACCTACCATCATATCGCCAATCACATCACCAACACCTGAATCAATTAATACTTGTTTAAATACACCACCAGCACCGGTTACTAAAATGATAATACCAGCTGGCTCCAATGCTTTTGTTGCGATATCCTGAACGGATTCTCTTGAATAACCGCGTTTTACTCCCAGGAAGTAGAATGTTAATAGTGTTGCAATGGTTAGAGCGACAAACGGATGTCCCAAAAAGGTAAAAATGCTTCTGATTGTATTTCCTTCGTCAAGGATAACGCCTGATAATGTATTTGCCAAGATTAAAACTAGTGGAATAAAAATTAAAGATGCAATCATTGCGAAGCTCGGTAATTCCTGATCAAATTCCTGTTCTTCAATTTTTTGATAGTCAGGGATATCAGCATGAATCTTTTTTGCAATATATTTACCGAAAATTGGCCCGGCAATGATCATTGAGGGAATCCCTGCAATAGCTCCGAATAAAATAACCCAACCCAAATCTGCATGAATTAATTTGGCTACAGCTATCGGCCCCGGCGTTGGCGGAATAAAGCTATGGGTTACGGCTAGCCCTGCCAATAAAGGAATCCCATAATAAAGTAAGGATTTCCCCGTTTTTTTAGCCAAACCATAAATAATTGGTACTAAAATAATAAAACCGACATCGAAAAACACAGGAATGGCAACAATAAATCCAGTAATACCTAAAGCCCATTGTGATTTATCTTCCCCAAATTTGTTGATTAACGTTTGCGCTAATCGTTCGGCTCCCCCGGAAATTTCAAGCATTTTACCAAACATTGCACCAAGACCGACAACAACGGCCACGAATCCAAGTGTTCCGCCCATCCCGCTTTCAATTGACTCAATAACGCCGCTTAGTGGCATTCCAGCAGCAATGCCGACTAATAAGCTTACAAGCAGTAAAGCAACAAATGCGTGCAACTTTGTACGGATAACCAAGAATAATAACAAGAATATACTTGCAAGTGCCACAATAATTAATGTTGGACCTGACATTTCATTTTCCCCCTCTGTCTTAAACGCTTTCATTTAGCTTTTTATAGGAAGCCGGATGTATGTATAAATAGTTATCCGGCTAGTTGCTACTTCTTCACTACCTCATGACCGCCGAATTCATTCCGGAGCGCTGCAACGACTTTACCGGAAAATGTATCATCCTCTTGAGACCGATAACGCATCATTAAGGATAATGCAATAACTGGAGCTGCAACTTGGAAATCAAGTGCGGATTCGACCGTCCATTTTCCTTCCCCGGATGAATTCATCACACCACGTAAATCAGCAAGTTTTGCATCTTTGGAAAAAGCATGTTCCATTAATTCCATCAGCCACGAACGAATAACGGATCCATGATTCCAGACATTTGCGATCTTTTGATAATCATAATCGAAATCGCTTTTGTTCAAAACTTCAAATCCCTCGGCAATCGATTGCATCATCCCATACTCGATACCGTTATGAACCATTTTCAAAAAGTGGCCGCTTCCAGATTTCCCCGTATAAAGGTAACCATTCTCAATAGATACGTCCTTAAAGAGCTGCTCGATTTCAGGAAACTTTTCAGCATCACCACCAATCATCGTACATGCCCCTTGCCTTGCACCATCTGTACCACCACTCGTACCACAATCAAAGAAAAAAATTCCTTTTTCCTGAAGCAGTTTTCCGCGACGGAGCGTGTCTTTATAGTTTGAGTTTCCACCATCAATCAATATGTCACCAGCATTTAGCAGTGGCGTAAGTTGATTAATTACTGACTCTGTGATATCACCAGCAGGAACCATCAGCCAAATCTTTTTAGGTGACGGAAGCACTTTCACAAGCTTTTCTAGTGATCCTTGAAATTGAAAGTTCTTTTGTTCGATATTATCTGCTGCAGTTGAATTGGTATCATAGCCAACAATTTCATGGCCATGGTCGGCTAAATTTAATGCTAAGTTAAGGCCCATCTTGCCAAGGCCAACCATTCCTAATTTCATGATGTCCTCCTCTTGGAAGAATATTTTTTCGTATTAGATCAATTATATCAAATATTTTTCCGTAAGCAATACTTTAAAAAATGTTTATTTCCCTTATAATAGACCTAGATTATAAAAGTAAGGGGAACGGTTAATGGATAACGCACATCAGCACGGTTTAGCAAGTATTAGAAGCAACTATGCCAAATTTACAGATAAGGAAAAGAAAATCGCTGACTACATCTTAGATAATCCCCAAAATATTATTCATCATACGATCAATCAGGTTTCAGATGAATTAGATGTAGCGGAATCAACGGTATTTCGCTTTTGTCAGCGAATCGGTTTTAAGGGATATCAGGCACTAAAGATTGCTCTGGCAGCGGAAATTGTAACACCAATGAAGGATATTCATGAAAAAATTAACAACGGAGATAGTATTGCAACGGTTTCTGAAAAGGTTTTTCGTTCCAATATCAAAACACTGGAAGATACATTGTACATATTGGATGGTCATGCTATCGAACAGGCTGTTGGCCTGATCTTGGCAGCGGAGAAGGTGGAGTTTTTTGGAAATGGGGGGTCGGCACTAGTAGCACTTGATGCCTATCATAAATTTATCCGCAGTGGTCTTCAGGTAAATGCAAACCTTGATTCCCACATGCAGCTTATGTCGGCGTCGCAATTAACGGATAGAGATGTTGCTGTACTAGTTTCCCACTCGGGCTCCACAAAGGATATGCTTGATGTTTTGCAGGTTTTAAAAGAAAAGGGAGTTAAAACAGTCAGTATTACCAACTTCGCGAAATCACCGTTAACGAAAGAAGCGGATATTTCACTATACACGGTCGCTGAGGAAACAGATTTCCGTTCGGAAGCGTTATCGTCACGAATTGCCCAGCTCAGTATTATTGATGCGCTTTATACGAATGTAATGATTGCAACAAAGGAAAAGGGGAAGGAAGCATTGCAAAATATGCGGAAGGCGATTTCGTTGAAGCGGTTGTAGGTGGAAGTTAAATGCTGCAAACAAAACCTAAAAAGGGTTTTGCAATAGCAATCACCAGGGAACCCCCAAGAATCCCATTGAAGTGGCTAAATGAGGATGAATAATGTACCTGATTGATACATCGAAACAATTTCAAAAGTCATTTAAAAAGTTGGACGTTGTTTCGAAAAAGCGATTGAAAAAGCCTCATTTTAATAGCTCAGAATCCCCGCTACCCGTCCCTCCGTGTTAAAAAAATGTAAAGTAACCTAATTGGAATTCATAATTAAAACACTGGTAGAGGTTAGTGAGAAATTACCTGAATTTTAGCCTTATATAATTAAGGGGACAAAGAGACAGACGCACTGGCCTAATCTTGTCTTTTTAAATGAGCCAAGGTACCTGTCCTCATTGCCCCGCCCTATTAACTGCTTTTCGACAAAATTCGCAAATCTACCGAAAATTTTGCACTTGGTCTACACTGGTGCTAATAAAAGTGTTAAAATAAGAAAAAGTTTAAAAACCTTTATGAATAGAAATAAAGGTTTTAGAAAGAAGGATTCAAATTGGTACAATTACGTAGTGATATGATCAAAAAAGGAGTCGAGCGTGCACCACATCGCAGCCTGCTACATGCCGCAGGGGTAAAAACGAGAGATTTGGATAAGCCGTTTATTTTAGTGGTAAATTCGTATATAGATATTGTACCTGGACATGTACATTTACAAGAATTCGGTAAAATTGTGAAGGAAGCAATTCGCGAAGCCGGTGGTATTCCATTTGAAATGAACACGATTGGTGTTGATGATGGGATCGCAATGGGACATATCGGAATGAGATACTCTTTACCGAGCCGTGAAATTATTGCCGATTCGGTCGAAACCGTGGCAAATGCACATTGGTTTGATGGTATGGTTTGTATACCTAACTGTGACAAAATTACACCAGGAATGTTAATGGGAGCTTTACGAGTAAATATACCGTCCATTTTTGTTAGTGGCGGGCCAATGAAGGCGGGTACTGACAGTGCAGGTAACCCACTTTCTCTATCATCTGTATTTGAAGGTGTTGGAGCCTATCAAGCTGGTAAAATTGATGAAGCTAGATTGCTAGAATTAGAGCAAAATGCTTGCCCAACATGTGGGTCTTGTTCTGGAATGTTTACTGCGAATTCTATGAACTGTTTGGCAGAAGGAATTGGGCTTGCACTTCCTGGAAATGGTACGATCCTGGCTGTTGCTGAAGAACGTAAAGAATTTGTTAAAAAATCTGCAAAACAACTGGTGGAATTAATTAAAAAGGATATTAAACCACGTGATATCATTACAAAAGAGGCAATCGATAATGCTTTCGCGTTAGATATGGCAATGGGTGGTTCAACGAATACGGTATTACATACACTAGCTTTAGCTCAGGAAGCAGAAGTGGACTATCCAATTGAACGAATCAATGAGGTAGCTAATCGTGTTCCACATCTAGCTAAGGTTGCTCCAGCATCCGATTACCATATAGAAGATGTTCATCGGGCAGGTGGAATCAGTGCCATTGTGAATGAACTACTTAAAAAACCATATGCATTTAATGGGGATTGTCTAAGTGTTTCTGGCAAAACAATTCGTGAAACGGTTGCGGGGGCAGAAATTTTGGATACAGATGTTATCCATGCCTTAGATAATCCACACTCTGAACGTGGAGGACTTTCCGTATTGTTTGGAAATCTTGCTCCAGATGGTGCTATCATTAAAGTAGGTGCAGTAGATCCGGAAGTTGGTGGATATCACCGTGGTCCAGCAATCTGCTTTGATTCCCAAGAGGAAGCGCTAGAGGGAATTGAATCTGGTAAAGTAAAAGAAGGACATGTTGTTGTCATCCGCTATGAAGGTCCTAAAGGTGGGCCTGGAATGCCAGAGATGCTTGCTCCAACTTCACAGATCGTTGGTCGTGGTTTAGGTGCGAAAGTTGGTTTAATTACCGATGGACGTTTCTCTGGTGCATCAAGAGGTATTTCCATTGGTCATATCTCACCAGAAGCGGCAGAAGGTGGACCAATTGCATTTGTAGAAGATGGCGATATTATCGAACTTGATTTAAATAATCGTACTATTAATCTAGAAATTTCTGATGAAGAGTTTGAAAAACGTAAAGTAAATTGGAAAGGATTCGAGCCAAAAGTGAAAAAAGGATGGCTTGGCCGTTATTCCAAACTTGTAACTTCCGCAAATACAGGTGGGGTTATGAAAATATAATGAAAGAACAAAGGCGCAAGCGCCCGTTTAGCGGCTAGTGTGCTTATTCTGTTTTTCATTAGTGTAGTGTAGCGGCATTTACTTGATGCCGCTAGCCTTAATTCGAACTCCTCTTGAAAAAGCATTATTTTAAGCATTAACCATTCCATTTGTCCATCTGCTCATGTATAATATACTTCGAGTATCGAAGAAAGGACGGCTTACATGAGTACACAAGCAAATACGCAAACAGCTACTATTCCAGATAAAATTTGGACGCGCGACTTTGTCCTTGTTTGTCTGGCTAATTTTTTTATATTTTTAGGATTTCAAATGACACTGCCGACGATCCCGTTATTTGTAAAGGAATTAGGGGGCAGTGACCAATTAATTGGTATTATTACCGGTATTTTTACATTTTCGGCACTGCTGCTTCGACCGTACGCCGGGCATACATTGGAATCAAAAGGCAGACAATTTGTATATATGCTGGGTCTGGCTATTTTTGTACTATCTGTTGGTTCCTTTGCTTTTATTGGCAGTATTGTATTTTTATTTATCATGCGAATGGTACAGGGAATTGGCTGGGGATTTTCAACAACAGCTACAGGTACAATTGCCACTGACATTATTCCACCGAAGCGCCGCGGGGAGGGAATGGGCTATTTCGGGTTATCCGGAAATCTGGCCCTTGCTTTTGGTCCCTCGCTTGGTTTGACGCTTGTCGGTGTCATGTCGTTTAAAGAATTGTTCCTAATCTGTTCCTCGTTAGGGTTAGTAGCGTTTTTATTATCAACAAGGATCCGCTACAAAAAAGCGGAACAATCACCGCATAAATCGACAACGGTCAAGTTTGACATTTTTGAAAAAACAGCCTTACAGCCATCGGTACTGTTATTCTTCATTACGGTAACATTTGGCGGGATTGCCTCATTTCTTCCGTTATATGCAGCACAAAAGGGTATCGAGGGAATTGAATTGTACTTCCTGATGTATGCACTTTTCCTGATGATTTCTCGAACATTTGCTGGCAAGATTTATGATACAAAAGGTCATCAATTTGTATTTCTGCCAGGTACTGTTCTCATTTTTATTGCCATGATTTTGTTATGCTGGCTACCAAATCTAACGGTTATGCTCATTGCTGGTGCAATATATGGACTTGGCTTTGGCAGTGTTCAGCCGGCACTTCAAGCATGGTCTGTGGACAAAGCACCTGATAACCGTAAAGGGATGGCCAATGCAACGTTCTTCTCCTTTTTTGACCTGGGAGTCGGGCTTGGTGCAATGGTATTTGGACAGTTAGCATTTATGTTTGGATATGGAACAATTTACGCAACCGCAGCAGGATCGGTTATGCTGTCGATGTTACTGTATATGTTCTTATTAATTAAATCGCGGAAACGAGCGATCAAATGATCTTGCAATAGCCCGGGGACAGGTTTAATTACGGTTACCGGGTTTTTTATTATACTAAATTAAGTATAATTGACTGCAGGATAACGGCATGCAGAAAATGGAGGTCGATGATAAAGACGAAAATAATTCCAGAACGGACAGCCCTAATGCACCGGTGACCTCCAATTTATTCAAAATCCCTGCAAAAGTGGGTGATAAAAGGGGCTTAACACGGGTCTGTAAATTATTATAAAAAATACCTTGCATTACAAGTTATGCAGATATATAATACATATATAACTTGTAATGCAAGGTATATGTGAGGTGAGAAAATCTTTGTCAACAACGCAAATGATGAAAGGAATTTTGGATGGTTGTCTGTTGGCAATTATTAAGGATAGAGAGGTATATGGCTATGAGCTGGCAGAACAGCTTGAACTGTACGGTTTTGACTCACTTAGTGAAGGAACAATCTATCCTCTCTTGTTGCGGATGCAGAAAGAAGAATTTGTGACATCCACTCGGAAAAAATCAACAGCCGGTCCAAAGCGAAAATATTATTCACTTACAAAAAAAGGAGAACAGGAGCTGGAAAAGTTCCTTGAACGGTGGAATTATTTACAGACGAACGTTAATCGAGTACTGAAACATGAAACAGTAACCAATCAGGAAAGGGAGTGATGGGGTGAATAAAAAACCACAACTGTCCTCTAAGAGCAGAAAATTCTTGGAAGACTTACGGGTATATTTATTTTCCAGTGGAAAGGATTCAGATGAAATTGCAGAAATTGTGGAGGAATTGGAAGTCCACTTGATGGAAGCGGAGAAAAACGGAAAATCGACTGAAAAAATAGTCGGACATTCGCCAAAGGAATATATGGAACAGCTATCAGATGAAATGCCCGTTGATTACAAATCGTGGATAATGTATGCGGTAATTATCATTTTTGGAGCATTTTCCTTTACACTAGCTAAAGATTTGTTGGAGGGTACACTTTCCTATTCATTACTTGAATTGATAGGTCATGTTATTATAGCTGGCCTTCTTATAGTTGGTCTCTATACTGCGTTTAAGTATATCGCTGGAAATCAGCTTTCAAGGTGGAAAGAGATTGCTGTGCTGTCTGTGTTAGGGTTCGTTCCAATAGCCTTGTTTGTCGGATTGATTCATTTAGATCGGTCCGTTGAAACTCCGATAATTCACTTCGACACAACAGGTACGATTTTGACAGCTGTTGTTACCGCTATTTTTTTGATCGCCGTGTCTTGGTGGGCAAAAACATGGGTGCTGCCGATTTTTCTTTTATTATTACTACTGCCGGATTATCTGTTTAGTCAGACCTCGATGGACAAGGAGCTGGCTCTAGTTTTAAGTACAGTTGTCAGCTTTGGCGGTATCGGTATTTATCTGTTCATTGTAGGCAAGATGAATAAAACATCAGGATAATGAAAGAAGGCTTGGTTTTTTTGTTTAGAAAGACCAACCAATGATCTTTAGTTTTGTAGTGATGGAAGGAAAAGATGAAAGAGGGCAAGCAAAAATTGGGAAATCAAGCCAGATTGCATTCATTTTTATATTAATCGGTTTTATCTTTCAATTGTTTTATATACATTTTGCTGCGCCAAGTATGGAACAAATCAAACGGCAATATATTTTTGGATGGGTATTGGTTTTTGTAGTAACTGTATTAGTATCATAATTCTGAGAGGAAAAAACTAAATTACAAAATCGGTGGACATTATATGGATTCTCCTATGATAGGGAATATCCTTAGGAAAGCCTTAAGAATGTGACAAATATGTTTTGAAACGTCTATTTGTGATATAATGAATGTAAAGAAGTAAAGAATGTAAGGAATATAAAGAGGTGATAATTGTGGAAGTATCAAGAATTAGTTCTAAAGGGCAGGTAACAGTACCAAAAACGATTAGACAAAAATTAAAGCTGGATGTAGGAGATCGTGTAGCTTTTATTGAGGATAATGGTAGGATCGTTATTACAAAGGCCAGTATTTTGGCTTTGCGTGAATTACAAAAAGAAATTGGTCAAGAAGCTGAGAATCAAGGCATTACAGAAGAAGATTTACAAGCTGAATTGGAAAAGGTCAGGGAGGACATGTGGAATGAGCGTAAAAAATGAAACCATGAGAGTATTTGTTTATTCAAATATTCTCATTTCCGCTGTCCTTTCCGAAAAATCTATATCAAGCCAGTTACTTGAATATATAATTGAGTATCATCAATTAGTTATTTGTAGTTATTCCATTACTGAAGTATCGAGGGTGATTAATAAAAAGTTTCCAAATAAGGTGAATATATGGGATCAATTTTTAACAACACTTGAATTTGAATTAACTTATACTCCTTCTGATCATAGGCCATATTCAATTCCTGATATTCGTGATGAAAAGGATATTCCTATTCTTGTTTCACTTGTAATTGCTGAACCTGATATTTTGATAACTGGAGATAAAGACTTCCATACTGATGAAATTAAGGAATATTTCACCCTCTATTCACCATCTGACTTTCTTCGTGATTTTACATAAACAAAGAATTTATTTTCTCCAGAAAGGCAAATTATTTTAATAAGGATCCCTATGCCTGAAAATAAGAAGAGCAATACATAGAAAACAGCAGTATTTATTAATTTCAAATGCTTAGTTATAACAAAGATTTTCCATAAACGGGTTTGACGTAAGGACGGGTTCTAGAAATAATTAATTCAGGTGGTATAATGGTTTTAGCAAATAACAAGGCGGTGTTTAAAATGAGTGTTAATCGTGAAGAACTAAAACGGCTAATTGACTTTATTCACGAAGAAGATACGGCTGAGGTATATGATTTTATCGGTTATCTGAATATGAAACGGGAAAGAGAAGCCATTGATCAAATGGATTTAGAACTTTTTTCTAAGGACAAAGAACTTATTCGTCAAGTACAGAAAAGTCGGGAAGATCGTGCTAATGGACGCATCTATGATCAAGAAAAGGGACTGAAGTATCTCAAAAACAAAATCAAGGAGTTTGAAAGTGAACAAAACTTATAATGTCTATTGGTCACAAACCGCCCTCGATGAATTGAGTAATATACTTGCTTATCCTCCAGAAGTTAAGGAACGGATATATTCGGATGCTTATAAACGATTATCATATGTGCCCACTTTGACTGCAAAACAAATACCTAATGGGACTTTAAAGGGTTATTGGGTAAGACTTGGTTTATATCAAGTAATTCTAGTATTTGAGGTTAATGAAGAAGAATCTGTTGTTAGGATTGATGGCATTAAACATAAGAGAGAAAATGTTTATTGGAAAAGAAAATAATAAGATAGTAGAAATTGAACCTCCATTAGAATGGGTAAGCGGGATAAAAATCCGAGGACAGATTCTTAATGCGCCCTTTTTATGTTGTTAAAATCTGTAAACGAGTGCAAGAATGGAATAAGATTGTGTACTTTCTTGGTTTTTTGGTCCAGATTATGGAAATATATTGCGGAAAACGACAAGGGAGTAAAATAATGGTAAAGAACTTTCCTTTACTGTTATCAATGTTATTAATTGGGAATAGTGCCTTAATAATAAGCCTGACTACACCGTTACCAGAGCTATTACATTGGGTTTTGTTAATCATTGCCGCAGTTTTTAATATTTGGAGTGCAATAGGTCTAATGCTGCACGCTTGGGTTCAAAAAGTTCAAATGGACATTGAAAATAGAAATTATTAGCATGTATCTTCCCAAATGAGCACAAAAAGGGAATAAGGGACGGAGCCTATAAATGTATTATTAGTACATTCACTTTAATAAGATTTTAGATTGCTTAAACTAAATCTGATATATGTTACTAAAATAAAGGATGTGTATGAAAGACTATGAATCAAGCGGCTCAGGTGTACTGGAATGAATTTTGGAAGGATCATGATCATCATGATCATCCCCAGTCTGTTAGTGCATGGCAATTCGGAGAGGATCCTGATTATCTTGCACAGTTGGTGATAGATGGCATTAAAACTGCAACATGTTCAGGATATATTTTTTACAAACTGGAGAATGAATCGCTGCCAACAACAGAGGATTACGGTATTATTTTAAACAGCTACAACAAACCTGTAGCAATTATTAAGACGGTAGAGGTTACGCTAACTCCTATGAATGAAGTTACGGAAGAGTTCGCTATTGCAGAAGGTGAAGGAGATAGAACTTACCAATACTGGTGGAAAGCACATGAAACATTTTTTAGAAGTGAATTAAATGCAATTGGACGTGAATTTACGGAAGATATGCTCTTGGTTTGTGAACGTTTTGAACTAGTGGATGTGAAGAATATGTGAAAAGCTCTTTCTCAGGTGTTGGGTATCTTTCCGGAATAGTGCTCCGTGGGCAATGCCAAAAATGATCCACTTAAGAAATCCTTTGTCATGGGGGCTGGACTCTTCATGGTGGATTATCTTAGACATAGAAAAGCTTTTAGATCATGTGAAGAGGTTGTGGATAGGTGAATAAGGTTTACGGGACAAGTAGCTTATAAACATCCAGGGCAAATTTAACCTGAAATAGGTGCAACTGTTGGGTTATAACATAAGTTGTTTCGTCACAATAAATTAGTTTCATTTACAATAAGCATTCCATTAACGGACTAAATTGCTGAATACCACAAGTTTAAAAAAATAAACACTCCGCGGGTTGGAGGTAAAATTATGCAGTCAGTGATACGGGTTATAAAAGCAGACGAACGACACATAGACGGAATAGTAAAAGTGTGTACGGATGGATATTGGGCAACATATGGTGTTTCACATCCGCAAGAATATATAAATAGGATCATTAAAGAGTTTTATAACAACTATCGAATTTCAAAGGAAGTGACTGTCTCAAACAAATATTGGGGTGGTTACTTTGTGGCTGTGGAGAATAAAAAGGTACTTGGTGCTGGTGGTGGCGGTATGATTGAAGAAGATAAAGGTGAAATATTTGTATTATATTTGGACCCTGAAAGAAGAAATGAAGGTATAGGCACAAAAATATTGGATGCAATTACAAATCAGCAAAAAGGATTTGGAGCTACTGAACAGTGGGTATCTGTTCAGAAAGGAAATCAAAAAGGAATTCCTTTCTATGAAGCTAAAGGCTTTGAATTTCAATATGAAAAAGAAGGGTATGGAAATGAAGAAGGAGAGAATTTCATTTCATTGAGATATTCTCGACAAATATGATTATTTCGCAAACGAACGCGCTAAAAGAAAGATTTTTTGATAACAAAAAGGTAAAAATAAATAAAATGTGTACAAACATTGATGTAGTGGTCTAATTAACATAGAAAGATAATAAGTGCATACACTAATAAAGACCGCCCATGCTGCTACATGGAGCGGTCGCAATAGACTGAAAACCCCGTCAAGAGGGGTAGGCAGCGAGATAAAAATAATCCCTCACATACCTGCTAGAGTGCATGAGGGATTATTTTTTATGGTTTTTATCAGAAACGATAAATGCTATTAACATCCCGAAGGAAATCTTAAGCGTTAGTGCACTAACAATGTCCATTGGCTACACCTCCCTCCCCGGGAACTTTCCCACCGAAGACTACCGACGAGCGAGAATTTACAGCGTTGGATGGAGAGTCAGGCAGGTTTGTCGAGGTCCCTGAGTACCCGCCATTTGCTTGGCAAGAAGGCGAAATTAATGCTTTAACACATCGTGCCTATAATATCCATGGAGATGATATTAAGATAAAAATGTTCAATGATCGTCTGGAAGTTCATAGTCCTGGTAAGCTGCCAAGTGTCATTAATGTTAAAAACATTAAGGAAACACGTTATTCAAGAAACCCCAAATTTGACGTTGAAAAATAATATTGCGGAACGAAGGAAGGGAGCTTGGAACGAAAGAAGCGCTCACAGAACAAAGGGGGAACTTAGAGCGAAACTAAGCCGAGACAAAACAAGTGCAATGGTTTAACTAAATACCATTGCACTTGTTTCTCTAGTGCTAATTATTGCCGATAAAAATATAAAAAACAAAACTTATCACATAGACCAGGAAACAAATGAACATTACTTTTGATGATTTACTTTTTGTATTAAATGCTTTGCCTAATCCATTTGATAGAATGTTTCCTATAAAGATACTTATCGCTAATCCTAGAGATACAATAGCTAATATAAACGTGAACTGTTCCATTCCATTATTTCCCCTTTAAGCTTCCCTCGGCAATACAATCCGCTTATACATCTGTACCGTCAGCCAATAATAGACGCCGTAAATAACAATGAAAATACTAATTGGCAACCAGATTTTTGTATATGGTTCCACTAGAATGAAACTGAACATTTGCATGCCGACTAACACGTGTACGAGTCCAACTAAGCCCGGGAAGAGGAACAATAGAAATAATTCCTTATAAATCGATTTCACTAACAATGATTTTCGAACGCCAATTTTTCGCAACATACTATAGCGATGCGTATCAGCAGAAGCGCTGGACAATAGTTTAAACATTAGTACACTTGCCATCATCATCAGAAAAGCAACTCCAAGGAAAAATCCCATGAAAATGGTTCCGCTGGCGATCCCTTTATACGCCATGTAATCAGCGAATTTACTTCCGCCGGCCATTTCGAGTCCAGGTTCACCTGTGTAGGATGCAGCCAATTGTTGCTGACGCTTTTCGATTTTCTCCAATTGCGGCAGATACGCCATGAAATCAGCAACACGCGCCACCACAACTTTTTGCTCGGCGGTGGTTACCTTCTGATAATGAGCCTGGTCCACAATGAAAATATCACGATCGCCAAACATTTGGAAGTCAGCGCGTAGTTCGGTTGACAGGGCGGTACTCCATGGATCCGGAATATTCTTCATTCCCTCCGCTCCGCTATTCGAATATTGCGCGTCTGGAAGGTCCGTTGCAACCCGTTTTGGTTCTGGCATTTCTAACGTTTCCGGGTTAAATTGCTTTATCAGCGGCGGATGATCGAGTAGATCCTTTTTGAGAAAATAAACCCCATTATCATCTACTTTATAATGATACGTGTTTTCCTCCGTGGTGTTCATGTTGTTTAAGGCCTGTATATCTTTCTCTGTTGGCTGGTGAATCGTAACGTCGTTTCCATGAAACATCGACGCCTGCAGCTCCACGTTGTTGTAAAATGAAAGACCTGCCGTCATTGCTCCTAGTCCAAGTGCTACAAGCATTGCGACTGTTCCAAGCACTTTTGTTAAGTTCCCCATCCGGAAACGCAATTGGGCGAATGTGAATGAATTAATCCCTTTTTCATTAAGGGTACGAATCCCTTTTACCTTTTTCATCAAATACGGTAACAGCGAAATAAACATCAGGTACGTACCAAGCGTGATCGTGATCGCTGCTAGAATAACACCGAATTGTGCCAGTTGCGCCATGTTAAACATCGCGTAATACCCTGCGCCAATAAGAATCACGGCAAAAATAACTCCTAAAATAGTTCTTCCGCCTTTTGCCTTTACCTGATCATGCTTCTCTTCTGCATGAAGCAAGTCCAATACAGATTTACTAGATATCTTAATGGCATTGACAATGGAAGTCAGTAAAAATAAAGCTACATAAAAAATAACCGTTGTGATGACAGATGATTTATAAAGCGCGTGAAACCCTTCACCGGAAAAATCAAGCTGATCCATCAGTAATCCTGCAATTCCTTGAGCGAATCCAACTCCAACGATTACTCCGACAACCAACGAGATAATGCCGATAAAGAACGTTTCAAAGAACATCAACTGGGCGACTTTATGCTTTTTAGCACCGAGGGTCATGTACATCCCTAATTCCTTTTGTCTCATGGAAAGCATAAATGATGTCGCATAAAAGATATAAAATAACGTAATGAACGCCAATATAAATGTACCGACGTGAAAGATAAAAACAATGGAACTAATCATGGCGTTTGATTCCAGAAAAGCCTTGTTTTGTGCTAGCGTTTCAAACATATAAAAGATGGCTATCGAAATAGTTAGTCCGAACAATAACACAAGATAGTCTTTAAACATTTTACGCATGCTGGAAAATGATAATTTTAATAACATTTCAGGTCCTCCTAATCTGCAAATTCAGCTAGTACATCGAGAATTTGATGATGAAATTCATTTCGGTTGCCATCACGGTGAATTTCTTTATATAATGCACCATCTTGGATAAATAAAATTCGTTCGCAATAGCTGGCACTAAGTGGATCGTGCGTTACAAGCATGATCGATACTCCGTGATTTTCATTCAAATGGAGCATTGCTTCCATCATGCTCTTTGCACTTTTGGAATCCAGTGCCCCTGTAGGTTCATCGGCTAAAATAATGGCCGGCTCATGTACTAATGCCCGGGCTGCTGCTGCCCGCTGCTTCTGTCCACCTGAAACCGTAACAGGATATTTTTCCAGGATAGCCTCAATGCCAAGTTTTTTTGCTACTTCCACGACACTTGGTTTAATCTTTCGTGATGGAACACCTTGCAATGATAATGGCAATGCAATATTTTCATAGATGCTTAGGTTCTCTAGCAGGTTAAAATCCTGAAAAATAAAGCCGAGCTGCTCTGACCGGAAGTCTGCCAATTGGCCTTGTTTCATCGACGTAATGTTGGTCCCAGCAATTTCAATTGTGCCATCGGTCGGTTTGTCCAAAGTGGAAACAACATTTAATAGTGTTGTTTTCCCAGCTCCTGAAGGCCCCATAATCCCGACGAATTCACCTTTCTGAATATCAAACGAAACACCTTTCAGTGCATGGAATTGATTTTCGTTTTTCTTGCCAAAAACTTTATGAACGTTTTGTACGTTAACAACGGCTTGATTCATTACAATAACCTCCAAATAAATGATCTATTGCTAGTTTAACCATCTACATACGAAAGTAATATCTGTTTTTCTTTCAGTAGTCTTACAGTTTTGTAAGGATAGGATATTAGGGGTCATAGTTATAATCCCAATGAAAATTTTCTTTGAAAATAGATGCCCCATTTTGACTGGATCATGACGATTATAGTTGTAGAAAACGTATAGAATGTTTAAAATGAGCCTACCCTAGTGAACAAAGGCGCAAGTGCCCGGTTAGCGGCGTATATGCTGCGCCCTGCCAAGCAGGGTGGTTCGGTGTTGCTGCGCAAAGCGGCGGTTTTAACCGAACATTCCTGCCGTAGGAGATAAAGGAAACATGCCCCTGCAAAAGGGGTATGCCGACGTTGGCCGCAAAGGCCGTTCTTAGTCGGCCTTCCTTCCTACCCGAAACGATGTTGACTTATCGTACGAAGGTGAAGGAAGCATACTAGCCGCTGGGCGCTGGAGCCGGACGTGGCCTAGTCTGGCATGAGCAGAATAGAGCCTAAATTTTATACCTTCTTATCTATTTAAAAAAGTTTTCACAGTTTAAAAACATGCTAAACTCGTTTACAATAAAGAAAAGAGAGGCATGCAGAAGGTAGGTTAATAGACTTTGGCTAGTATTCAGAATATAAATTTGCAAAAACTGTTTCCAGCCGCGGTTTACCGACGTGGATTGGAATACTATAAACAGAACAGGGTCAGTGACTTGCTATTTGATATTAATAATCAGGTTTGGACAGCTACCGTTCGCGGGTCGGAAATGTATTTTGTTGAAATAAACATGGCCGATTTTAACAGTGGTTCAATTGATACCTATTGCGACTGTCCGGCTTTTGATACCTATAACACGTGCAAGCATATAGTAGCTGTTCTAATTGCCATTTCCAAAAAACCATCATCAAATGTATTTGCGCAAACCTTAGATGATTATCAGACGACTAGCCGTTTTATTGACTCGATTACGTCCATTCAGCACCAGGAGACATCGCAAATGATGACACAAAAGGTGCCGCTTAAAGTCGAGTATTATATGAAATGGACATATGACCAGCAGTTATTGCTCGAATTAAAAACGGGTGAAAAGCGCTCATTTGTTGTCAAGAATGCCCATGAATTTTTAAAACATGTTCTGCATGGTAATGAGCACTATTTCACAAAAACATTTACGTACAATCCGGATAATCACTATTTTTTTACACAGGATATGGAATTGTTTGAGATGCTGTATTCAGTTTTACGTAATGAGCAAATATATACCGATCGGGCATTTTACCATTACCGGGATACATCAGAACGATCGATCGTCATTCCGCCGCTGCTTATCGAACCATTGCTGGATAGACTTATTGATCGTCATTTTATTGTAGAAACTAGGGAGAAGAGCTTTGATCATGTGGACGTTGTAAAAGACAGCCTGCCATTTCGTTTTGCTATTTCGAAAAATAAACAAGGGGAAATGATGTTAGCAATAGATGAAATGGATTCCATGGTCTATTTCAACGCGTATCAATTATTGTTTTCGAATGGAACGTTCTATTTTCCGACAAAAGAACAGCTGCCGATCGTGGAACAATTAAACACGGTTGGCATGAAGAATCAGCAATTACCGGTTACGAAAAAGCAAGCAGATGTTTTTGTGTCGGAGGTTCTTCCTACGTTGAAAAAAGTCGGAGAGGTACAAATTTCAGAAGCAGTTGCATCGGAGATTATTCAAGTACCATTGCGGGCTAAACTTTACCTTGACGTGCAAGAGGATCTCATTGTTGGCAAGCTGGAATATCATTATGGCGACCACAACATTGATCCGTTCAATGGCCGTGAACAGGATGATGTGATTATTATTCGTGATGTTGGTGCGGAACAGCAGATTATGCGGCTGATTGAGCATGCGAACTTTCATTACAATGGAAAAGAATTATATATCAGTGCCGATGAGGAAACGTTATATGATTTTTTATATCACATTTTACCGTTGTTTGAGCAATATGTGGAACTGTTTTTAACTTCAGAAGTTCGCCAATTTATTGTGGAAAATGAAGCATCACCTACTACTAGTGTAAGACTGGAGTCATCGTCCAATTTGCTGGAAATCGGTTTTACAATGGACGGGATAAATGATAGTGAAATTAATGATGTTCTGAATGCGGTGATGGAGAAGAAACGGTATTATCGTTTGCAAAGCGGTGCATTGCTTTCCTTGGAGGGGGAGGAATTTTCCTCAATTCAAGAGCTTTTGACGGATCTGGATATTAGCAAATCGGATATACAGGATGGAAACGTACAAATGCCAGTATATCGCGGCGCACAAATTGATGAATTAATCGGAACAAAAAAGGACTATGATCCATCCTTTCGCCGCCTGCTTCACCAACTGAAATCACCGGAGGAGCAAATTTACCCTTTACCTGAGCAATTACATGCAACATTACGGGATTACCAGAAAACCGGCTATCAGTGGTTTAAGGCGTTAAGTACCTATCAATTAGGTGGTATTTTGGCGGATGATATGGGGCTGGGAAAAACATTGCAAAGTATCACGTACATTGTATCGGAACCAAGTGATAAACCGCATTTAATTGTTGCCCCGTCATCGGTTTTATACAATTGGAAAAGTGAATGTCAAAAGTTTGCACCCGGTTTGCAGACGGCGATTATAACCGGCACCCCAGCAGAACGGCAAAAGCTGATTCAGGAAATGAGCCATCAGGATGTTTGGATTACGTCATATTCGACTTTACGGCAGGATATCGAGTTGTATCAGGGACTGACTTTCCAAACGGTCATTTTGGATGAAGCACAATATATTAAAAACTACGCAACGAAAACATCTCGTGCTATCCGGGAAATAAAGGCACGTAAACGATTTGCCTTGAGCGGGACACCTATCGAAAATTCGATTGATGAATTGTGGGCCATCTTTCAGGTTATTCTGCCAGGACTAATGCCAAATCAGCGTACCTTCCGACAACTGCAGCATGAAAAAATCGCGATGCTGACCAAACCGTTTATTTTGCGTCGCTTGAAGCAGGATGTGTTAAGGGAGCTCCCGGAAAAAATTGAAACAGTTCATGTTTCCGAATTAACGAAGCCGCAAAAAGAATTATATCTCGGTTATTTGCGAAAGCTGCAGCAGGAAGCGGCACAAACGATGAAGAATGATGACTTTCAAAAAAACCGGATGAAAATTTTGGCCGGACTGACACGATTGCGGCAGATTTGCTGTCACCCATCTTTATTTATCGAGAATTATGAAGGGCAATCAGGGAAGCTTGAGCAGTTAATGGAAACCGTGCAAAATGCAGTTGAAAACGACAAGCGGATGCTAATCTTTTCCCAATTTACCAGTATGCATGAGATTATTATCAATAAATTGGAAGAAGCGGGGATTGATTATTTTTATTTAAACGGATCGACACCCTCAAAGGATCGGGTGCAAATGAGTGAGCGATTTAATAATGGTGAAAAGCGTGTCTTTCTGATATCGCTGAAGGCTGGCGGTACCGGGTTAAATTTAACAGGGGCGGATACAGTGATTCTATATGATCTGTGGTGGAATCCGGCTGTTGAAGATCAGGCTGCAGGCAGGGCACATCGTTTTGGGCAGAAAAATGTCGTGCAGGTAATTCGTCTCATCACAGAAGGAACGATTGAGGAAAAAATTTATGACCTGCAGCAAAAGAAACGGGAACTGATTGATCAAGTCATTAAGCCTGGTGAGAAAATGCTAACCAGCTTGACGGAGGAAGATGTAAGAGAACTGCTGAGCTTATAGTGCTTGGCAGTTTTTTAATCGTCCAGCTGGAAATTAGATACGCTGTAGATAACTGACTGGTCGTGGCAGGCCGCGTCCCGGCGCCAGCGGCCAACACCCGCCGCACGATAGGGGCAACATCGGTGAAAGGGAAAGTTTGTTAAAACCCCAGGCGACAACGCCACGCCGTCCGCCCAAGCTTGGCAGTGCGCAGTCCATACACCGCTACACGAGCTCTCCCAGCAGCTTTTTCTAGATTGGATCAGCGACTTTTCGGTTTTGATCAGCGGCTTCCCGGTTTTGATCGGCGACTTTTCGGTTTCGATCAGCGGCTTCCCAGTTTTGATCGGCGACTTTTCGGTTTCGATCAGCGGCTTCCCGGTTTTGATCGGCGACTTTTCGGTTTCGATCAGCGGCTTCTCGGTTTTGATCGGCGATTATCCGCTTTTGATCAGCGACTTCCCGCGTTTAATCGGCTTTGTCCTCTTCACAAGAAAATTAGATACGCTGTGGATAACTTGCTAGTCATGATGAGCCGCGTCCTGGCGCCCAAATGATTGGAAAACGGGTATTGCAATTGTACCAAATATATAGTATATTCAAATAACAAAAGGGGATGGTCAAAATTGAAAAAAGTATTCAATGGGGTTTGCAAGTTTTTTGTAGCTAATGCTGCGGTAGTCATTACGATTATTTTACTGCCAGTATTTTTAGTTACCGACGATGTTTCACTTTTTGACCAAATTATGGATTATTTGTTCAATGATGAAAGCTGACAAATGGGGGACTTTCCTTGTTTTCCCTCATTCGTTAATAAAAAAGAGCCAGATTGCCGATCCAATCTGACTCAAGCATTTTTAAGAGGTTGTTCAAAATATCACCAAATGATAGGCGGTGAACGCTAGAGTGGACTTACGACGTACAGGACGTGCCGCTCTTAGTCGCCCTTCTCATTCGGCGAATTTTTGAACACACACTTAAATGGTTATTTTAAATAATTTTCTCGGACGTCCTTTTTGATAAGGCTTTTCCTCGCCCACTGCCTTAATAACCTCTCCTGATAATAATTTGTATATCGTCCGTTCAGCACTGCGTTTGGTTACACGATAGTAATTGGCAATATCGTTTGCGGAAAACGGTTCATTGTTACGCAATTTAATGAAGTCAATAAAGTTATACGATAATTCATTATTTAATTTCGCCTTATGAATTAAGGCACGGTATAGCTGGGAAGCGTTAAAATGTTTCTCAACTCCAAGTGGTCCGATCGTTTCCTTACGTTCATTCACAATATAACAATTACTGTTTTCCGAATGCTTGCACGTTTCTAATGCTAATTTGGCATGATCCTCCGCTTGCTTCGCTGTCAGCCCAAGCCCAAACCCAATTTCCACTGTAATGTTCAACGTTCGTTCTATTTCCAATAAAAGCGGGAAGTCCCGGTAATGGTTTGTAATATAATTTAATATCCCGCGTGTTCCGAACAGGGCAAACTGATTGCCATTTGCCAAGACAGAGGAACGCGTTTGCTGACCAAATTTCAGTAAAATTTGCTGTAATTCAAGTAACAGGTTCTGTGCAAACAGTTCACCTTTGTCGGCAGTAAGCAATTCATAATCTTTAATGCGAACAAAACCGGAAACGATTTGTACGCTTTTGGACTGATTCAATTTAGCAGTTTCCCTCGCACGCTCAATCGCATTTTCCATGTTAATTTTGGGGATTTGCATACAGAATGCCGGTATATTATTTTTTTCCAATCGCTCCGCAACTTCCTCAATCGAGGTTAAAATATAATCAATTTTACCGTCATTCCAAAGGTCTTCGTGATGCTTTATGATCCGATCGATGTCCAATTCTCTATCTTCGCCATAACTATATGTATAGATAGGATGATCATGCATCGCTAATTCTGTCATTACTTCCTTCACATGATTATGATTCAGTACATCGATGGAAAACCGGCCCAATGATTTATTATGAGCGTTTTGCAGCCGGTAAAAAGATGTCAGGATCGTATACGCATCGCACGCAACCTGAACGGCAGGAAGACGTTTTTTATCAATTTTTTCCTTCGCATACAGATATGGAAGTGTACCAGCGAATAAATAGATATCACACATGACCGCTTTTTCGATTAATTCAATTGTTTCCTTTGCATTCGTAAAAATAAACGGAGTAATTTCAATGTCCTCCTGATCCTCCACATAGTAGTTTAGTTTGTCAATTGTTTCCTTCCTGCCAAAAACAGCAATCTTAATTTTCATAGACGAAATCCCCTTGTATAGTATGTTTTGACCCTAATTAAAGAAGTGTTTAGAAATCATGTAAAATAGTTCGGCTCTGTATGGTTGCTGAAGAATGGAGTCCGTGGTGCTATGTTTTGATCAGTTTTTCAGATAATTGATTAGCAACCTTCCGATGTCGGCAATATAGTCTCTGCCGATTCCGTTATTAACCCAGTTTTGTGTCAGGATAGCAGCATAAATGGTGTCTCCTTTATTGCTGATAATAGCTGCATCATGCTCTATACCGGGTAGCTCACCGGTCTTGTGGAAAAAGTCAATTCCATCTCCTTCATGCAAGTAGGCCGGTAATTTCTGTTTGAATTGCTGGTAATACAGTATCCGCAGCATTTGCTTTCTACTGTCATCGTTTACTATTTTGTTGGGTTCAGCAATCAGACTTAATAGTTGTACCATATCATATGCACATGTATAATTATCCCTCCCTTTCTCAATCGCCTTTTGATCCATGAATTTTCTGCCTATTTTTGTATGGTACAAGCCAATTTCTGCAGCAAATTTATTTACGTGTTGGACACCTATTTTCTCCAGCAGCAGGTTTGCCGCGGTATTGTCAGAAACAATAATCATCAATTCCAGCAAATTTTGGTAGCTGTATCCATTAACGTTTGTAAGATAGTTAATGACACCAGCTCCTCCCGCCTTCTTTTCACTTTCTATATCCACAGATGTCTCGGGGTCTAGCAGGTTGCGTTCGATTTGTCGATAGGCTTCGATAAGAATAGGAATCTTAATCATGCTCGCAGCCCTTATTGATTCGCATGCATTAATCGCAATATCACCGGATTTCGTTTTTATCAAAATAGAAAAGTGATCAATTGTTTCATCAATTTTGTTAAGGATAGCTGCTTCTAATTCACTAAGGCTCATGGTTCATTCACCTTTTTCAAGTTAACTAAAATAGCTGAGTAATGTACTTACTTCAATTTATGTGAATTTTTAGTAAATTATTCAAGAAAAAATGTTATGCTTAACACGTCTGCGTTAATTATTATTATGGTACGGAATTTTCTTAATATTGTCAAGAAGTAATTCAAGGAAAGTTAAGGAAAATAGCTGATTTTTATGTGATGGGTTCCCGCACGTTAAAACATTATCCCATTAACATGACGAGGAACTAACTCTCGTGATAGGATTAGATTAATGATGAAAGAGGGGGAATTTTTGATGAAGACGTTGACGGAAAAACTGCAAATAACCATCCCCATTGTTCAAGCTGGGATGGCCGGAGGAATTACAACGCCAGAGCTTGTAGCGGCGGTTGCGAATGTTGGAGCGCTTGGAACAATCGGTGCAGGTTATATGAGTTCAACCGCATTGAAAAAGGAGATAAGACAAGTCAAGAACTTAACGAAGAAGCCTTTTGCTGTTAATTTGTTTGCAACGAATTTGGAAGCATTCGCTACGGATACAAGTGAAATGCAAGGTGTACTAAATCAATTCAGAGATAAACTCGAAATAAAACACGGAGAAAGAGCTGTAAAGGTTCATGATTATTTACAGGAGAAGGTAGAGCTAATCCTGGAAGAAAATGTTCCAGTTGTCAGCACGGCATTTGGGGTATTGCCATCGGTTTTGATAGAAGAGCTAAAGCGGAATCAGGTAACATTACTCGGAATGGCAACGAACGTGGAGGAAGCGAATCAACTAGTTGATGCTGGATATGATATCATTGTTGCGCAGGGCCATGAAGCTGGCGGCCATCGGGGAACGTTTAATGTCGAAAAATATAAAGGTGGCTGTAACATTGGACTGGTTGTTTTAGTGCAGGAATTAGTATCCACCCTTACTGTTCCCGTCATTGCTGCTGGTGGGATACATGCAAAGAATCAGGTTGATGCGCTGTTGGAAATGGGAGCAGCAGGTGTTCAATTAGGTACACGGTTTTTAGTAGCGAAAGAAGCTGGAACAAATCGTGCATATCGGCAAGCACTCCTGAAGGCGCAGGGTGAGGATACTGTTATTACAAAGGCGTTTTCCGGACGGCCAGCGCGGGCAATTCATAACCGCTTCATTGAAGAAGTGGAAAAGAGTCAGGTCGAGACATTACCGTTTCCGATTCAAAACGAGCTGACGAAGGATGTGCGCAGTGCTGCGAAGGAATTTGCTGTTTCTGCCTATCAGTCACTTTGGGCAGGTCAAGGTGTTGGCGCGATTGAAAAAGAAGAAACAGCTGCAGCAATTATTCATGCTTTGGATCAAGATCAATGATGATTGTGGACAAGGCCTGTCCTACGATCGAGCGCGCGAGAAACCCGATGGAGTCCGCGGAAAACCCGATGGAGCGCGCGAAAAACCCGATGGAGCCCGCGGAAACTCTAATCGAGCGCATAAGAAACCCGATCGAGCGCGCGAAAAACCCGATGGAGTCCGCGGAAACCCTGATCGAACGCACAAAAAACCCGATGGAGCGCGCGAAAGACCCGATGGAGCGCGCGAAAGACCCGATGGAGCGCGCGAAAGACCCAATCGAGCGCGCGAAAAAACCGATCGAACGCACAAAAAACCCGGTGGAGCCCGCAGAAACCCCGATCGAGCGCATAAAAAACCCGATCGGCTTTCGACAAAATTCGGGAAGTGTGCCACTTATACGGCACTCTGTCACTCCCCCCTCCAAATCTATTGCTGCAGGCTATAGTGCTCCTTTACCTGTTCCCGTAATTGCCGTTTGAGAAATTTTCCTACTGATGTTTTCGGTATTTCATCAAAAAATAGTATATCGTCGGGAACCCAGAATTTCGCAAATTGTGGACGTAAAAATTCCAGCAGTTCCGCTTTTCCAACGGAGTCTCTATACCCTTCATGCAGAACGACGCAGGCAATCGGGCGTTCCTGCCATTTTTTATCTGGAATGGCAATTACACTGGCTTCAAAAACGGCATCGTGTGCCATCAGGGCATTCTCAAGCTCTACCGATGAAATCCACTCCCCGCCGCTTTTGATCAAATCCTTAGTCCGGTCGACTATTTTGATTGTCCCTTCCTCATCGACGGTCACGACATCTCCGGTATGGAACCAGCCGTCAGTAAAGGCATTCTCGCTTCGTTCGTCTTTGTAATATTCACTGGCAATCCACGGGCCGCGCAGGCATAGTTCGCCCATTTCCTGATTATCCCATGCTACCTCACCATCATTGCCGATAATTTTCATTTCCAATCCTGGAACAAGGATACCTTGCCTGGATCGTTCCTCCAGTTTTTCATCATCACTTAGGTCCTGCTGGTAGCTTTTTAGGCGGGAAAAGGTTACCAGTGGTGTTGTTTCCGTCGCACCATAGGCATGATAAAATGGAATCTTGTATTTTTTCTCAAATGCTTGGATTAAACCTTTTGGTGCGGCTGCTCCACCACAAAGTACCGCTCGCAAACTCGATGTATCATAATTCCCTTGTTCCAACTCCTTTAGTAGCCCCAGCCAGATTGTCGGTACCCCAGCCGTGATGGTCACCTTGAACTTTTCGATGAATTCAGCAAGTCGTTTTGGTGTGAATCGCGGTCCTGGCATGACTTGAGTTGAACCGAACCAGGTACAAGCAAACGGAGTCCCCCAGGCATTTACGTGGAATTGCGGCACAACAGCCATCGATACGTCTGATTCGGAAATAGCAGCAGTATCAGCAAGTCCCAGGGCAAAGCTGTGCAACACAATGCCGCGGTGGGTATATAGGACACCCTTAGGCTTACCGGTTGTCGCGGATGTATAGCACATTCCGGCCGGATCATTTTCGTTGATGTCAGCAGCAAATGGGAAGGCTGGATCTCCGGTATGAAGTAATTCTTCATAGGAATACAATGGATGTAGGGATGATTCCGGGAGTTCTGCTTTATCGGTCATCACAACAAATGCTTCAACTGTTTTGAGCTGACCCTGAATTTTTTCGATGAGAGGCAAAATATCTTCATCGATCAACAGAACCTTGTCTTCGGCGTGATTAATAATGTAGATGATATGTTCAGGTGAGAGCCGAATATTAATCGTGTGCAAAACAGAACCAATACCAGGTGCGGCAAAATAAATTTCCAAGTGCCTGTGATGGTTCCAAGCAAGTGTACCAACCCGGTCGCCTTTTTGGACACCTAATTCCGCTAATACACTCATTAACTTACGTGTTCTTTTGCCGATCTCGGTGTACGTTAGAGTGTGGAGCTTGTCATGCGTTTGCGAAATCACCTGCTTCTTGGCAAAAAATTTCTCAGCACGCTCGAGCAAAGATCCTACTGTTAATGGGGTTTGCATCATAACCAACCATCTCCCTTTATTATTTAATTAGACCTTATACCTATAATATCACAAGATTGCAAACGTTTTCACAAAATTGTTCTTTTTAATGAAACTATATGAAAGGCATTGCCGAATTAGTCATGCTAAAATAGTTACAATGAGAGGCAGGTTTTCAAATGGACAGACAGCAGCATGACTTCACACAGGGAAATATCCTGAAACAGCTGATCACTTTTTCCGGGCCAATTATGCTGACAAACCTATTGCAGACATCTTACCAATTTGCTGATAGTTTATGGGTCGGAAATTTACTTGGGGCAAACGCACTTGGGTCTGTTGCTGTTTCCAGTACCATTATTTTTACGATTTTGTCCTTTATTATCGGCTTGAATAATGCCGCATTAACAATTCTGTCGCAGCAAAAAGGCCGTGATAATGCAGAAGGACTGAGGCGTTATCTTAATGCTTTTGTTATCATCTTAACACTGTTAGCCGTTTTGCTGGGAACAGCCGGCTTCGTGTTGGCTGAGCCGCTGCTGCATCTGTTAGGAACTCCTGCAAGCATGATGGCATCAGCAAAAGCCTATTTGCAAATTAATTTTCTTGGGATATTATTTTTGTTTGGCTATAACTTTATTAGTACCGTGCTTCGGGCGTTAGGAGATAGTAAGACCCCATTGCGTTTCGTTCTGATTGCCGTTATTCTGAACATCGTGCTTGATCCATTGTTCATTAGTGGATTTGGCTTAGGTGTAGAAGGTGCTGCATATGCTACGGTGACATCGCAAGGGTTAGCATTTTTGTACGGGATTGGTTATGTATTGTATCGAAAACTTGCCCCATTTAGTATCCCTGCACTTCCAAGCAAGCAGGAAGTCGCCTTAATCCTAAACCTCGGCATTCCATCCGGTTTGCAGATGGCGGTTATTTCGGCTGGTGTGGCAGCGATTATGAGTGTTGTCACGGGATTTGGCGAGGATGTTGTTGCCGGTTTCAGTGCAGCACAGCGGCTGGATAGCTTGCTGATGCTGCCGGCACACGCCCTGGGAACATCAGTAAGCAGTATGGCCGGGCAAAATATCGGCATCCGAAACTGGTCTCGTGTAAGCAGCATTGCCAAATATGGAGTTCTATACAACTTTTCTGTTATGCTGTTGGTAGGAATATTGGTTCTGTTTCTAGCAAAATATGGTGTAAGGCTATTTATAGATGATCCGGAAGCTGTTGATTTTGGCACGAAATACTTGCAAATTGTGGCATTATGCTATCCGTTTCTTGGCATAAATTTTATCTTAAATGGAATTGTTCGCGCTGCAGGTGCCATGTATCAGGTGCTTGCATTAAACGTCATTTCCTTATGGATCCTGCGCTATCCTTTGGCAGCAATTGGTGCAACTATTTTTGGAGACACAGGAATTGCAATGGGCATGGGGGCAAGCTTTTTGACTAGCAGTCTATTCGCGTATCTATATTATCGTTATGGAAAATGGCGGGAAAAAAAGTTATTCACAAAACGTGAAAATACCTAGTGTTTATGCACAAGCTGTGGATAACGCTGTGCATAACCGCTATATTTTGTAGGGATTGATAAAATTCGACACAAAATATAGAATTAGTCTGTGGATAACCTATGAAACTAGTATGTCGATCTAATGAAAGGCGAAGCAAAATGAAACGAAACGTGAAGAAAGCTATCAAGCAAGCACTCCTTATTTTAACCGTACTATGCGGGATTTTTATTTTCATATCCGTCGTATCGATTAAACATAATGATACGGATTTTCAAATAGACCGCTCGCTGATTAGTGAACAGGTTATTGCGTATGAGCCGCTTATTGAAAAATATGCTAAGAAATATGAAGTGACAGATTATCAAGATGTATTACTGGCAATGATGATGCAGGAATCCGGTGGACGGGGAAATGACCCAATGCAGGCCTCGGAAAGTTATTGCGGAAAAGTAGGCTGTATTGACGACCCCGAGCTTTCGATTAAACAAGGTGTCTATTACTTTTCACAAACAATTGATGCAGCAGGCGGTGATGTCGAATTAGCCATCCAGTCCTATAATTTTGGCAGAGGCTTTATTGACTATGTGAAAAATAATGCCGGATCATATACACAAGAAGCGGCAATTGACTTTTCCAAAAAAATGTATAAAAATGCTGAAGACAAATCGATTTATACTTGTTTGCGTCAGGAGGCGAAACAGTATAATGCCTGCTATGGGGATATTTACTATGTTCGTGATGTGATGAAATATAAGGAAGCGCTGGATGATCAACAAAAATAGGGTGAGAAGTGATAAAATAAAGGAAATGAAATATATAAGGAGGCATAAATAATGGTAAAAGCTATTCAGACAGAAAACGCACCAGCGGCCATTGGGCCATATTCACAGGCGATTAAGGCGGGGGATTTCGTCTATGTTTCGGGGCAAATTCCGATTAACCCTGCTACAGGTGATGTGGAACAGGGGATAGAAAAACAGACCAAACAGGTGCTGAAAAATCTTCAGGCCATTCTAACAGAGGCAGGAGCAGATTTCTCGCAGGTAGTCAAATTCACGATTTACCTTGCATCCATGGATAACTTTGCAACCGTAAATGAAATTTATGGAAGCTATTTGCAAGAACCGTATCCTGCACGAGCGACCGTCGAAGTGAGTCGTCTTCCTAAAGATGTGCTTGTAGAAATGGACGTAGTTGCGTATTTAAAGTAACGGAAGGATGTAAGTTATTGAATAATTTCACGTATTATAACCCAACAAAATTGATATTTGGTAAAGGTCAATTAGATGCACTGCCAGTAGAAGTTGCCAAATATGGAAAGAAAGTTTTGCTTGTTTATGGCGGTGGCAGCATTAAGCGCAACGGTATCTATGACAATGTTATCAATAAATTACAAGAGATCAACGCAGACGTTTATGAACTGGCTGGTGTTGAGCCGAATCCACGTATATCAACGGTTCGTAAAGGCGTCAAGATTTGTAAGGACATGGAAATTGAATTTGTTCTAGCGGTTGGCGGCGGCAGTACGATTGACTGCACGAAGGCAATTGCCGTTGGGGCAAAGACAGATGTCGATATGTGGGATATCGTGACGAAGAAGGAGCAAGCAATAGAAGCACTGCCCTTTGGAACGGTATTGACCATTGCGGCAACTGGGTCAGAAATGAATGCCGGATCGGTCATCACGAACTGGGAATTAAACGAAAAGCATGGCTGGGGCACACCCTTTACATTTCCTAAATTCTCCATCTTGGATCCAACACATACGTTTTCATTGCCGCGTGAACAAACGGTTTACGGAATAGTTGATATGATGTCACATGTTTTAGAACACTATTTCCATCATACAGCTAATACACCAATACAGGATCGCTTTTGTGAAGCAATTTTGCGTACCGTAATGGAAACAGCTCCAAAGCTCTTGCAGGACCTGGAGAATTATGCGTATCGTGAAACGGTTATGTTAAGCGGAACTTTAGCATTAAATGGTATGCTGAACATGGGTTACCAAGGCGATTGGGCTACACATAATTTGGAACATGCTGTATCTGCTGTGCATGACATTCCGCATGGTGGCGGCTTGGCTATTTTGTTCCCGCATTGGATGATGCATGTGCTGGATGAGAATGTTGCACGGTTTAAGCAACTAGCTGTACGTGTGTTTGATGTAAACACTTCTGGCAAATCAGATCGTCAAGCAGCGGTTGAAGGAATTGAAAAGCTGCGGGAATTCTGGTCTTCCATTGGTGCACCAGCACATCTTGCCGAATATGCAATTGATCAAAGTTCGATCGAAGTAATGGCGGACAAAACCGTCATAGCTCGTCCTGAGTACGGGAAATTTGCAAGGTTAACAAGAGAAGATTCCGTTGCGATTTTTAAAGCTGCATTATAGGAAAAAGCAGGGTACTCAAAAAAGAACTAGCTGTTAGTAGTAAACAGCTAGTTCTTTTTTTATGGTTTCCCTTATTTTATCCAAGCATTCTTCCGGGGTCTTTGCATAAACCTTTTTCCCATTTACGAGTGCATATGGTCTAACCCGGCATAATCCGCAATGCAATAGGCATTCACTAATGACAACAGAAGCCTCGGGAAATTCAGCTTCAATAATCCCTTCTATATCTAACGTGGTAATCGCATTTCCGTCACAAACATCGATAACGACAATACCCACTGTTATCACTTTCTTTCTATAAGTTAGACTGTGTCAGTTGTAGCATATCCAGAAAAGCAATTCAATATTTTTGCGTCAATGACCGTTATGGCATCAAAGAATTTCCCCATAAAAATAATAAATTCCCGGATACATAATTGTAGTATAATACGTTCAAAGGGGAGGGCATGCGATGCTTACTGAAAAGCAGTTAAACGATATTAAAAAATTGCAACACGAATGTGAAGCGGATGAACAATTTCAATTAAAATTAAACTGGGAAATGCTCCAGAATCGTTCCAGCAATGAAAATCTCGATTTTTTCCACTATATAAATAATGAACTTGTTGGCTTTCTTGGGCTGTACGGATTTGGTACGAAAATCGAGGTATGTGGCATGGTGAAACCAGAATACCGAAGACAAGGAATTTTTACAAAACTATTTCACGATGCTTTAGATGTCATTAGCGAAGGTGATTATAAAACGATACTGCTTAATTCACCTGCAAATTCTGTATCAGGAAGGGAATTTGTGATGAACCAATTCTGTATATATGCAATGACCGAGCACCAAATGCAATACGATGAGAAACAAAGCGGCGATTTTAAAATGACAGATAAAGGCTTAGTACTTCGAAACGCAGGGCCAGAAGATTTTGCCGAAGAGGTTCGTTTGGATATCAGCTGTTTCGGTTTTGAAGAAGAGGAGGCAAAGCTGTATAATGAACGGATCAAAAAAGATAAAGATCAGGAATTTTATATAATTGATTTAGACGGAATTGTAATTGGCAAGATCAGAGTTGCTCATCATAACGATGAGGCCTGGATTTTTGGGTATTGTATTGCTCCGGAGCACCAGGGTAAGGGGTATGGAAAACAGATCTTGCTAAAGGTCATTAAACAGGAAAGAGAAAAAGGCTATCCCCTTTTTCTGGAGGTAGAGACAAAAAACGATCATGCGCTTAAACTTTATGAGACATGTGGTTTCAGGTCCTATCAATCGCAGGATTATTATACGTTGGCAAGGTAATGCTATCAAGAAAACGTTGATTCAAGTACAAATTCATCCATCAAAAACGGACAGCTAAGGAAAAGCTATCCGTTTTTATAAGATGTGTTATCACATTCCATCCTTCTTAAAATGCAATGCCCTAGGAATTCTTGGACTATACTGAAAAGTCAGTACTCGTTTTATTTTTTATGGTTTTTTTGAAAGGATTCTTTCATTGGTCTTTAAGATGCTGAACTTAAGTTATAAAGAAGTAGTGAACAGAGCATCAACAAAATTGTAACCACACCAGCTGTAAATGGAAGTAAATAATTTTGTGGCACAAGCTGGGATAGTGGACGCCTTTCTCTTTCGGTCATTCGGCTGAAAATATGTTGAAAGCTGTAAAAGACAACATCAAAAAAGCGACCTTTCATTACATAACCCGCCATTGATATCAGGATAAGAATAGAACCAATGATAAAAGAAACATTTATGTAGGATAAAAGATCAATCCGTTTGTAAAAGATGATGGAGAAGAAAAGTATTAATAATTGGGATATACCAATCCAAATCAAAAATTTTTTTAACATAATTATCGACGTCCTTTAATAAAATATTTAAGAGAAAGGATAGAAACCTTTACATGATGCTCGTATGCCGTAGCTAAGTCATCTGCTATGACCATTATATCACTAGTACAGCATAAAAAATCATGGTTTATAATTATTAGGCTTGTGTTTTTCTATATATCTATTATTTTGCCATCGATTGGCTAATACATGACATACATTATCCATAAATTAGAGAAAGATGGTGCCGGTTAGGTTTCTTAAAAATACACCCGTGGCAAAATCAGATACAAATAGGATGAAATTTGGTAATTTGTAAAAAAGGAACTAGTAAAAGAACAATACATCTTAAAGTGTATCAATAAAATAATTAGGACTAAAGTCATAATTTTTTTCGAGTAAAGGTGCAATTCCAAAACCGTTCTAGTTCCTTTAACACAGGGCGATTGCATGGGAAAATGACAAAAATATTACACAAAATAACTATTGGATTACTTTAAATGAAATTAAAAAAACAATTTACAATTAAAAATATTATTGTATAATGAAAAATGTAGTGTAAAAAAAATACTTAAAAGGGTGGTCGAGAATGAAAAAGTCAAAATATTTTCTCATTGTTGCTTTTGTCCTAACTGTGGCAATGGTACTATCCGCTTGTGGTGGAGGTTCAGACTCAAGCAGCAGTGATAAAAGCGGAAGCAATGGTGACAAAAAAGGTTCAGAAAATAGCAACTCTTCCGGCAAGCAGGTCTTTAATATGGTCGAAACGGCAGAAATTCCAACTGGTGACCCAGCACAAGCGACGGACGCTGCCAGCTTTATTGTATTCGGACAAACCATGGAAGGGCTCTATGTTTTAGATAAAGATGATAAACCAGTTCCTGCAATCGCAGATGGAGAACCGGAAATAAGCGAGGATGGAACAGTTTATACATTTAAATTGCGTGAAGATGCAAAATGGTCTAATGGCGATCCTGTTACGGCTCACGACTTTGTGTATTCTTGGCAAAGAGCAGTAGATCCTGATACTGCATCACAATATGCATACATGTTCTCCGGAATTATTAAAAATGCTACTGAAATCATGAATGGAGAAAAAGATCCAAAAGAATTAAGTGCTGAAGCTGTCGATGATCATACATTAAAAGTAACGCTGGAACAACCAGTGGAATACCTCAGCTCATTGCTAGCATTTGGTACGTACTTACCATTAAACGAAAAATTTGTGGAAGAAAAGGGCGATAAATTCGGAACAAACAGTGACAATATGTTGGCAAATGGCCCATTTGTACTAACAGAATGGGATGGTTCCGGCTTGACTTGGAAATATGTTAAAAATGATAACTATTACGATAAAGATAATGTAAGCTTGGATGAAGTAAATGTTCAGGTTTCCAAAAAACCAAGTACGGCGGTTAATTTATTTGAAACAGACAAGGTAGACCGTACAGCGGCATTAAGTGCTGAGTATGCCAGACAGTACAAAAACGATGAAAATGCTTCTACTTTTGAAGAAGGAAGCTCATGGTACCTTAAATTTAACCAGGAACGTAATGGAAAAGCTACTCCGTTAGCAAATAAGAATATCCGAAAAGCATTAGCCATGGCGTTTGACAAAAAGTCATTTACAGAAACTGTACTGGCCAATGGATCGATTCCTAGTGATGGTTATGTACCAAGAGGTTTGGCAAACAACCCTGAAACAGATCAAGATTTCCGTGAAGAAAGCGGCGATCTAATAGGATATGATGTAGAGAAAGCAAAAGAGTATTGGCAAAAAGGTTTGAAAGAGTTAGGCGTGGATAAACTCAAACTTGATTACTTAAGTGATGATACAGAAAATGCCAAAACAACAGCCGAGTATTTCAAAAATCAGCTGGAAACTAATCTTGAGGGTTTGACAGTGGAATTGACAAATGTTCCATTTAAAGTTCGCTTAGACACAGTGACCAAACAGGATTATGATATTGTTATGCATGGTTGGGGACCGGATTACCTGGATCCAATGACATTCCTTGACCTGTACGTTACAGACGGAGGAAACAATAATACAGGTTACTCAAGTGAAAAATATGATCAACTGATTAACGATGCGAAAGTTAAATATGCAGATGACCCTGTAAAACGCTGGGAAGCAATGCTGGAAGCCGAAAAACTATTGGTACAAGAAGACACGGTAGTTGCTCCTATCTATCAGCGTGGTAGAATTACGTTGATCAAACCATATGTAAAAGGGTTAGAAGAACACTTATTTGGCCCGGATTATTCACTGAAGAATGTTACAATCGAAAAGTAAAATTTTAACAAATTAAACAAACAAATTGGAAAAGAGGGTATTTCGTTAAAGGTACTCTCTTTTCCCCATTTTTGTGCAAGTTTAATTAGAATTTTCTATTTATTCGCATATAGGAGGCAATAAGATGGCGAAGTATATTACAAAACGTATAATTTATTTGGTTATTACGTTATTTATTATAGCTTCAGCAACATTTTTTTTGATGAAGTTTTTGCCTGGGACACCATTTGAAAATGAAGAAAAATTATCCATTGAACAGCGCGAGATTTTAAATGAGAAGTACGGTTTGGATCGGCCAATCCCTGTACAATATGCGAATTATATGGCTAATATTGTGAAAGGTGATCTTGGTGTATCATTTCAATTTGATAATCAGCCTGTAACAGACCTTTTAAAAAGCCGAATTGGACCATCATTACAACTTGGTTTTCAGGCGATGTTTATCGGAACAATAATTGGTATTCTGCTTGGGGTACTAGCTGCTATGTTTCAGAATACATGGATCGATTATGGAAGTACATTTTTGGCTGTATTAGGAAAATCAATTCCATCCTTCGTATTTGCTGCTGTTTTACAATATTTTATAGGAGTTAAGCTTGAGTTACTTCCCGTTGCGTCCTGGAATGGATTTACCTCATCAATAATGCCTACCATTTCATTGGCAATCTTTCCAATTGCAACTGCAGCCCGGTTTATGAGAACTGAACTGATCGAGGTTTTAGGTTCAGACTATATAACATTGGCAAAAGCAAAAGGAAACTCAAGAATGGAAGTATCGTTCAAGCATGCTATCCGCAATGCGCTAATTCCTCTGATAACGGTACTGGGGCCTATGGCAGTTGGATTGATGACGGGTTCGATGGTTGTAGAACAAATATTTGCTATTCCAGGAATCGGTGAACAGTTTGTAAAATCCATTCAAACAAATGATTTTCCAATTATCATGGGGACAACGTTATTCTTCGCTTTCTTGCTTACGCTAATTATTTTAATAATAGATATACTATATGGAATCATTGATCCAAGGATTCGCTTGGCTGGAGGGGATAAATCATGACAAAAAGCACAGAAGAGATACAAAAACACCGATTTGAGCCCGCTCCAAAGGATAGTTTTGATAACGAGAAAATAGCCAAACCACAACTTTCATTTGCTAAAGACGCCTGGCTTCGTGTTCGAAAAAATAAAGGCGCGATAATCAGTTTGGTTATTTTGCTCATTATAGTCATAATGGCTATTATCGGGCCTCACCTTACATCGCATGACGGTTATGAGCAAGATGTCAGTAGATCTAATCTTCCACCAAGAATTCCTGTTTTAGAGGATTGGGGCATATTTGACGGCAGCCAGGAAATCGGTGGTGTAGAGACAAATAAATATAAAGATATGAATATAGATGAATATTACTGGTTTGGAACAGACAGTCTTGGACGGGATTTGTTTACCCGGACTTGGTTGGGGACAAGGGTGTCACTATATATAGCCCTTTTAGCAGCACTTATCGATATGTTAATTGGTGTGATTTACGGGTTAGTGTCAGGATTTAAAGGTGGTAGAGTTGATAATGTGATGCAACGAATATTGGAAATTATGTCTGGGATTCCAAACCTGATCGTTGTTATTTTAATGCTGTTAATCTTGAACCCGGGTATACTGTCGATCACAATTGCCATGGTTATAACGGGTTGGATCGGAATGGCCAGGGTTGTGCGAGGACAAGTATTAAAATTGAAAAACCAGGAGTATATACTCGCCTCGAGAACATTAGGGGCTAAGAACGGTAGATTACTGTTCAAACATTTATTACCAAATTTATCAGGAGTTATTATTATAAACACGATGTTTACGATTCCAAGTGCCATTTTCTTTGAAGCCTTTCTAAGCTTTATTGGAATCGGATTGCAAGCGCCGGAAGCGTCTCTGGGTACATTGATTGAGGATGGATATAAAACGTTTCAATTTTTACCTCATTTAATGATTATTCCGTGTATTGTTATCAGTATTATCTTAATAACATGTAATTTAATTGGTGATGGACTACGTGATGCATTTGATCCGAAAATGCGTGATTAAAGTTGAGGTGAAGCGAAATGAAAAAATTATTGGAAGTTAAAGATCTTAATATATCGTTCCATACATTTGCTGGTGAAGTGCAGGCGATCAGGGGTGTCAACTTCGATTTGTATGAAGGAGAGACACTTGCGATTGTCGGAGAATCCGGATCAGGCAAATCGGTAACAACCAAGTCGATCATGCAATTGTTGCCACCTGGTAATTCAGAAATAAAAGCAGGAGAAATTCTTTTTAATGACAAAGATATTGTTAAAGCGTCAGAAAAAGAAATGCAAAAAATCCGCGGAAAAGACATTTCGATGATCTTTCAGGATCCAATGACTTCACTTAATCCGACAATGACAATTGGAAAACAGATTATGGAGCCGCTTTTAAAGCATCGAAAGCTAAGTAAAGCAGAAGCAAAAGAACGTGCGTTAAAGCTTTTGGATTTAGTAGGAATTCCTAAACCGGAAATTCGTATTAAACAATACCCGCACCAGTTTTCAGGGGGGATGAGGCAACGTGTCGTTATTGCGATTGCACTTGCTTGCACTCCAAAAGTGTTAATTGCGGATGAACCGACTACGGCCTTGGATGTTACGATTCAAGGACAAATATTGGACTTAATGAAGGAACTTCAAAAACGTATAGAGACATCGATCATTTTTATTACACATGATCTGGGTGTTGTGGCAAATGTTGCGGATCGTGTAGCAGTTATGTACGGTGGAAAAATTGTGGAAATTGGAACAGTGGATGAAATATACTATAACCCACAGCATCCGTATACATGGGGATTAATTAGCTCCATGCCCAGCCTGGATACAACGGAGGAAGAACTGTATGTCATCCCGGGTACACCACCGGATTTGCTGAACCCGCCTAAGGGCGATGCGTTTGCTCCGAGAAACCCTTATGCAATGAAAATAGATTTGGAAGAAGAACCGCCAATGTTTAAAGTGTCGGACACGCATTATGCAGCTACATGGCTGTTACACCCTGATGCACCGAAAGTAGAACCACCTTTGGCAGTCAAAGAAAGAATGGATAAATTCCAAGAAAAACAAGCTGGTTCTTTAAATGGGGGGAAATAACATGGCGGAATTAGAAAAGCTGATCGAAGTAAAAAACCTGAAGCAGTATTTTAATGTTGGAAAACCGAAAGAAGTCCGGGCTGTAGATGGTATTTCCTTTGATATTTATAAAGGAGAAACATTAGGACTTGTTGGTGAATCAGGTTGCGGAAAGTCAACAACAGGAAGGTCGATGATCCGCTTATATAATGCAACAGATGGTGAGGTTCTGTATAGAGGAGAAAATGTTCATGGGAAAAAATCCGGTTCGCAATTAAAATCATTTAACCGAAAGATGCAAATGATTTTCCAGGATCCTTATGCATCCCTAAATCCTAGGATGAAGGTATCAGACGTTATTGCGGAAGGTATTGATATCCATGGGCTTGCCAAATCACAAAAGGAGCGTATAGAAAGGGTCTATTCGCTTTTGGAAACAGTTGGTCTGAATCGAGAGCATGCGAATCGTTTTCCACATGAATTTTCTGGAGGACAGAGGCAAAGAATAGGAATAGCAAGAGCATTAGCAGTAGAGCCTGAATTTATCATAGCGGATGAACCGATATCGGCTTTAGATGTGTCGATTCAAGCTCAAGTGGTTAATTTACTGAAAAAGTTGCAAAAGGAAAAACAGTTAACATACTTGTTTATAGCCCATGATTTATCGATGGTTAAATATATAAGTGATCGTATCGGTGTCATGTTTTTTGGTAAGTTGGTGGAACTTGCTCCTGCTGAGGATTTGTATCGTAATCCAATGCATCCCTATACACAGTCCCTGCTTTCAGCAATTCCTATTCCTGATCCTGACTATGAACGCTCACGCACCCGTAAGACGTATGAACCAAGCATGCATCACTATAAAGAAGATGATGATGTAAAAATGCGGGAGATTGCCCCTGGGCATTTTGTCAATTGTTCGGAAGCGGAGTTTAAACAATATAAAACAGAATATAAACCAAAGTAAGAAGTCAGTCCAATACGCCATTGGAATAAATCAGGTAAAACAAAAATGGACAGTTTAACATAACTGTCCATTTTTGCGTACCTAAAATAGAGAACTATTAAAGCCTAATTTTGCAACTAATGCAGCAGATTAACCATGATTAGAAGAAAGCCGGCGCGAATGCTTTCCCTCAGACTCATGTCGATACCAGGCTGCCAACATGATCACGCCACTTAATACAAGCAGGCCGCTTGTTACGAAAAATACACCAGAAAAACCGAAGAATCCTGCGAGCATTCCTCCAAGTGCTGGTCCAACGATATTGCCGGCAAATCGTAAGGAAGTATTGTAGCCGAGTACCTCACCTTGAATGGAGAGTGGTGCCTCTTGCCGGATATAGGCAATGCGGACAGGAATAATACCGCCGATCGAAATACCGAGTAAGAAGCGCAGGACTATCAATTGCCAAATATTCGTGACAAATGCCGCCGGGAAGTAGACAATGCCTGCCATGAACAGCAGAACTATCACGATTTTAATATACCCGATCCGGTCACCTAAGCGCCCCCATCTCCTCGCCATTAACAGATTACCAAGACCTGCTGCCGAAAAGGCCATCCCGGAAAATAATGCGATATTTGCTGTTCCGTGCAATTCACTGACATACAACGATAAAATTGGTTGTACGCTAAAGTGGGCGACTTGAACAAGCATGGAGATTAACATGACAACGAGCAGTACGGGCCGGGAAATAATGTGGGCGATCACTTCCTTGCTTGAATAGGCTTTTGTGTCATCTTTGTCATCAGCGAATCTCATCACAATTTCTTTTACCCCGAAGTATACAATTATCCCTGATATAAAGATAGAGATAGACGTCCATTTAAATGTTGCTGCATAACCGAACGCATCAGCAAAGGCGCCACCCAATAAAGGTCCCATTAATGAACCGGTGATGCTGCCGGTTTGCAATGTACCCAGCACGCGGCCGGCAATGTTTTTTGGCGTTTGCGTCGAGATGAACGCTTGTGATATTGGAATAAAGCCAGTAAATATCCCCATGAAAAACCGCAAGATAAAAAGCTGCCATACGTTGGTGGCGAATCCCATCAGGAGGATAGAGATACCCAGACCTGATGCAGAAATCATCAGGATTCGCTTCCGGCCATATTTGTCGCCGATTCGTCCCCAAACTGGTGAAAAGAGTAGTGCGGTCACAAACGTAATACCAAAAATCCAGCCGGACCAATTTTGTACATAGGAAGCCGAGAAATCTCCATAGGTTTCAATGTACAAAGAGAGAAATGGAAGCACCATTGTCATACTTCCGGAAACAAAAAAGTTAGCAAACCACATGATCGCTAAATTTCGCTTTACAATTGAATTTTGCTGGTCAACGATTGCCAATACCTTCTTTCGTGCCATTTATTTCGTCACTCTAAATAATATCGAGTGCAGACACAAAATGAAAGTTTTATGCTCACGGTCACGTTATCACTAAATTTCCACAAATTTTCCTTGCTAAAACGGTATAAAGTCCATGTTTAATCTCGACGGATGCGTTATAATAATCAGGAATAGGATGTACTGCAAACGAATAGAAATAAGTTTGACATTACGAATAGTATAGAAATGTATGTAAAGGGGAATTCAATATGAGACGTTTTTGGAAGAAGCTTACAACGGCTGCATTACTAATTGGCTTGATTACCGGGATTGCATTACCGGTCATGGCAGCAGAAGGAGCAAATGATAAATCTGAGAGCATCAATGAAAAACTGGGTGTTCCGATTGTCGTTTACGGTGATACATTATCAAATAGCCAGAAGCAAGAGGTTCGTAAGCTCCTTGAGGTAAAAGATCCGGATAATACGGAGGAATATAATGTGACGGGACAAGATATTGCCAATTATATTGACGGGGATCCCAATTCGCGTATGTATTCTTCCGCGAAAATCACCCGAGAGGAAAAAGGTAAAGGGCTAACCATTAATATTGTAACACTGGAAAATATAACAGAAGTGACAAGTGAGATGTATGCAAATGCATTGTTAACAGCCGGTGTTGAAGATGCAACTGTTGATGTCGCTTCACCAGTAAAAGTAAGTGGTCATTCGGCATTAACCGGAATCTACAAAGCATATGATGTTCAAGGGGCAGAGCTTGATAAAGAACGAATGCAATTGGCGGATGAAGAATTGGATGTTTCGACAGACCTTGCGAAAAAAGAAGGAATGAACCAAGAAAAAGTAAGTGAATTAATGACAGAAATTAAAAAAGCAATTGCCGAACAAGATCCAGCTACAAAGGAAGAAGTCGAACAAATTGTCAAGGAACAACTAGATAAGTTGCAAATCTCGCTAAGTGACCAGGACAGGCAAATGTTAACTAATCTTTTCGAAAAAATGCGTGATCTCAATATTGACTTTGACAAAGTAAAAAACCAGCTTGAAGATATTGCATCAACGGTTAAAAATAAAATAGATGAGTTAGGGTTGGATCCCGGCTTTTGGGAAAAGGTAGGAAATTTCTTTAGGGAAATCTTCCAGATGATCGGTAATTTCATCAAAGGGCTATTTAGTTAAATCATTATCCAATTTAAAATACTGTGTTAAGAAAACATCTGAGGCTGGAATGCTTTTTCATTGAGGAACTGGTGCGGCTTTGAAATAAAGTTGCACCTTTTTCCCTTTGACTATGTATTGTTTAAGGGGTTTTTATGTAAAAGTACTATAAGATTATTCCGTTGAAGGCCGCGATAATGGAATAAATGTATTGTGCAAATAATGTGGATTTGAAATAATTATTATCAGCGGTATAGTGGAAGAAGGAATATTGAATGAAATAAAGAAATTGGAATTGTTTAATTAGAATGTCATTAAAGAACAAAAGGACTGAGAATGTATGCGAGGAGTTCAGGAGTTTCATGAAAAGTGGGCAATTAAATATAAATACCAAGCGAATTCTTATGAGAAAGCTATCTACTGAGGATATTAAAGAATTTTATGAAATAGTTAAGAAAAATGATGTGGGAAATTGGCTTGGCATAGGAAACGGAATGTCTTTTAAAGAAACCGAGCAGTATGTCAATCAAATCATAAAGCATTGGAAACAGCACAATTTTGGTGTTTGGGCGCTAATAAATCAATCAACTGATGAAATTATGGGACATTGTGGTTTAAGATATATCGACGATACAGAGGATATAGAGATTATTTATCTTCTTGATCCAAAATTTTGGGGTAAAGGATATGCGACAGAAGCAGGAAATGCAGCTATACAATTCGCCTTTAATTCACTTAAGATTCATAAACTAATTGCCCGGGTGAGAACCAATAACAGTAATTCTAAGAAAGTAATAGACAAACTTGGATTTAAGTTTATTTATGACAGGGATTATAATGGGCGCAGATTATCGTACTATGAATTGTCTAATCATTAGTTTATGAAGCACTTCTCTTTCCTCTTTCTTGTTCAACATAGCTGATGCTTTTACCTAATTACTTTGTTACATAGTTCTAAATAACGATCTTCTAGAAAATGGCGCTTTAATCGAATAAGAAGGCACTGTTTCTGAATAGGGCCAGATTGTTGAAGATCGAACTTAAATTTTATATGAGATAAAATAAACTGGCGCAATAATGGAATAAAAGCGCAGTCTTGCGTATAAGGGCCAGCGCGTTAAATAAATTGAAAAGGTATAGGGAGCAACTGAATAAATTATAAATAGGGGTGGGAATGTCATTTATATACTGGTTTTGGGGTTTCTATATATCATAGGAGTTCCTCTTACAACACTTATTCATGAAATAGGTCATGCAGCTGGGTTAGTTTGTTTAGCAAAAGATGGAGTAGCAAGGATTTACCTAGGTGATTTCAGTGATTCAAATAAAGAGAACTTTCAAATCGGGAGAATTCATTTTCATATTGTTTGGGGAGCAGGTGGAATATGTAAATATGAAAAACCAAACGATATGACAACATTTCAAAGCGTGATTGTCTCATTAAGTGGACCATTAATATCAGCTATTTTTGCAACTATCTTATTTTTCTTTCTCAATAGTCCCATAAATAATTATTTCCTAATAAGCGGCTTGTTTTGGACGAACCTTTTACAATTTATTGGAACAATTATTCCTATAATTTATCCAAAATGGTGGGGTCCTTATGGTGGGTATCCCTCTGATGGATACCGGGTATTGAAATATTTAAAAAAATAATATACGTGCCGTTTGTTGAAGATACATGGCAGAAAATGAACAAACTTTTTTACAAAAATTCCAGTTAATTTCGTATAAAAGGAATCCATTTTATCAATCTTTTTTCAAAATGGATTCCTTTAAATTTGCCGTAAAATCCAGATTTTATTTAAAAGCTACAACTGGTGGCGTTAGTTGAACAGTGGCTGCCAGTTTAACTTATCAGGAGTAGGACTTTAAAGAGTTTGAAGTTTAAGGATAAGGATATTCAAAAAGCCAAGCAAAAATGACACTTCAAGTTTATACGGTGGTTTGTTTATATGCTGCTCATGTAAATAGTTAGTACTGTTTATAACCGCAAACTCATAGTAACTGTTCTTATGTTAAATCCCATTTTTTCATATAGTTTAATAGCTTGGTTCTTTGCATAAGCATTTAAACGGACTTCTGAGTATCCAGCTTGTTTTAGATGATTAATGGCAGTTTTCATTAATTGTTTAGAGATTCCTTTTCCTCTAAATTCTTCTATAACATGCAGTTCATAAATAAATCCATTCATCTTATCAGTAAACTGGTCTTTACTTGCTCCTAAAAGGATCCATCCCATTAATTTATCGTCTTCTATTGCAATTAAGTAATAGCTTCCCTTTTTCAGTAGTGGCTCTATAAGTTGTTCAATTTTTTCATTAGTGGGCTTGACTTCACCCAATGTACCATCATATATAGCTTGTGGCGAAATTGATAAAATCTTATTAAATTCCGAATCATTAGGTTTTCTAATATCCATTAAATTAAGCCTAGTCCTTTCAATATCCTTTTAATCAGTTTAGCATGAAATACCAGTATCTCAAAGTTTTTAATTATCATGATTTCTTGTTGTAGCTACTGTCAAAAATCATACATTATGACATTGAAAATCAGGTATTATTAATGACGAACACAAAGCAAGGAATAGTTAAGTAAATTGACCCACTGGATGCAATCTAGTGGGTCATTATACCTTTTTAAATCATTAAATAATCCCCGGTTTTTTTGTTTTTTCTAGGGAATTAAACACAAATTTCAAAAAAATGATATAAAAATGTGAAAAAAGGCTTGTTAACAATCTGAAAATAATTTATACTTGAACAAATAGTTGTTATATTACAGGAATGTTACGATTTAATTAAAATATAGTAGTAGTGGCATCGCTTTTTTTACTGCGAATGTTTGCAATCTTGATACTTTTACATAAAGGGGGAAGAGTGGTTGGTACTCAATCAGTATGACAACGACCTGCTCAAAATAAAGAATTTACATACGGGATTTATTATTGATGGCGAATTACATAATGCAATAGTAGATGTGAATTTAGATGTTAAACCGAAAGAAGTTGTTTGTGTTGTTGGGGAGTCAGGCTGTGGAAAAAGTGTTATGTCACTATCGGTCATGCAGCTTTTGCCTAAACAAAACTCGAAAATTTCAGCCGGTGAAATTTTATTCAACGGGGAAGACTTGACAAAAAAATCGGATAAAGAAATGAACAAGGTACGCGGCAAGGATATTGCAATGATCTTCCAGGAACCAATGACTGCGTTAAATCCAGTATTTACGATTGGCTCGCAGTTAATGGAAGTATTGTTTAATCATCTGGAGATTTCTAAAAAAGAAGCACGTGAAAAAGCGATTGTTTTATTAAAGCAGGTTGGGATTTCCCGACCGGAGAAAATTATTGATGAATACCCTCATCAGCTGTCGGGCGGAATGCGGCAGCGTGTCATGATTGCAATGGCAATTGCCTTGCACCCCAAATTACTTATTGCGGATGAGCCAACGACAGCACTGGACGTTACGGTCCAAGCCCAAATATTGGAATTACTGAAAGATATTCAAGATAAAGAAGATATGGCGATTATGCTGATTACCCACGATTTAGGTGTTGTAGCGGAAATGGCCGATCGGGTCATCGTCATGTATGCCGGGCAAGTAGTGGAAACGTCCAATGTTGTTGAATTGTTTACCAAGCCAAAACATCCATATACCGAGGCATTGCTAGGCAGTATTCCCAGAATGGATCAGGACGAGGAGAAACTGAATTCGATTGAAGGGGTGGTTCCATCACTAGAAAATATGCCACAGGTTGGCTGCCGGTTTGCCGATCGGTGTCCAAAGGCGTTTGGTGATTGTACGAAGGTTACCCCACAGCTTGCCGAAGTAGCAGACGGACAATACGCACGGTGCCTCCTTTATGATGCATGCCATCCAGAAACAACATCAGGTGAAAAGGAGGAAGTGAAGTTATGAGTGTGCAGGTAGTATCGGAGAAGAAGAAAAAGAATCTGGATCAAAAAGAAATACTATTAGAGGTTAAAAATTTGAAAAAATACTACCCAGTGCATGCTGGGTTTTTCAGACGGAAGGTTGGCGATGTAAAGGCTGTCGATGATATTTCTCTTACCCTTAAAAAAGGGGAGACGTTCGGTCTTGTAGGTGAGTCAGGCTGTGGTAAGTCGACAGCAGGTAGAACAATACTGCGGTTAACTGAAGCAACGGAAGGTCAGATCATGTTTGATGGTGAGGATATAACCGATTTAGGCGGCTCGGCTTTACGAAAGGCACGCCAAGATTTCCAGATGGTATTCCAGGATCCGTACGCATCATTAAATCCGAAAATGATGGTCGGCCATTTAGTTGATGAACCAATTCGCAACTATACAAATAAATCACATAAAGCCCTAAAGGCGGACGTAAAGGAACTGCTCCGTCGAGTAGGACTTCGTGAAGAAGATTATTATAAATATCCGCATGAGTTTTCTGGCGGGCAGCGGCAACGAATTGGTATTGCCAGGGCACTCGCATTAAATCCGAAGTTAATTGTAGCTGATGAGCCGGTCAGCGCACTTGATGTGTCGATCCAGTCACAAGTGTTAAATCTCTTAAAAGAGCTGCAAAATGAGTTTGATTTAACCTATTTGTTCATTGCCCATGACTTAAGCGTTGTTAAACACATGAGTGATCGAATCGGCATCATGTATTTGGGGCATTTGGTAGAGGTAGGGGATAAAGATGCTATCTATAAGGAGCCATTACATCCGTATACCCAAGCCTTAACATCGGCAATCCCAGAACCCGATCCATTACATAAAAAGGAAAGAATCATTTTGGAAGGGGATGTACCTAGCCCGCAGAATCCACCTACCGGCTGTGTGTTTCATACAAGGTGTCCGGTTGCAATGCCGAAATGCAAGGAAATTGTACCGCAATTAAAGGAGGTGAGGCCTAATCAACAGGTCGCATGTCTTTTGTACGAGGATGAGTGATTAACATTTTAAGGGGGAATAATTGTTGAAAAAGAAGTATTGGCTTTTATTAACGTTAGTATTTGCAATGTCGATGGTACTAGCTGCTTGTGCTGATAGTACATCAGATAGTGGTGGAGAGAAAGATTCAGGTTCAGACAGCGATGACAAGTCTGAAGCAAAAGCAGATGAGCCGCAAAAGGGTGGTACAGTAACATACGCATTTACACAACCTTTCCAAGGGTTACTGGATAGAGGACTGTATGAAGGCGAGGATGATGACCTCATACTTAACTTTATGACTGAGGCTCTAGTGGATACAAATGATGAATTGTTACCAGAGCCTGGCATGGCTGATTATGAAGTTGATGAAGATGCGAATACCGTAACTTTTACCATTAAAGATGGAATCAAATGGCATGACGGAGAACCGTTAGTTGCCGAAGATATGGCTTACGCATATGAAGTAATTGCTCACCCTGATTATGAAGGTTCTCGTTATTCGAACGTTGCAATGATTGAAGGGGCAGAGGAATACCATCAAGGCAAAGCAGACAGTATTTCTGGTATTGAGGTGAAAGATGAAAAAACGCTTGTCCTTCAACTAACAGACGTGGCACCAAATACCATTGATAACCTATGGAGCTATCCAATGCCTAAACACTATTATGAAGGTATAGCTGTCAAAGACTTGCCAGAATCTGATCAAGTTCGGAAAAATCCAATCGGTACAGGGCCATTTAAGGTGAAAAATATTGTACCAGGTGAAATGGTTGAGCTGGAAAAATTTAAAGATTATTGGCAAGGTGAACCATACCTGGATGGGGTTGTTTATAAAGTTATTGATGCTTCACTAGCTGCAGGCGCATTAGAAAAAGGTGAAGTTGATATCATGAAAATACCATCAAGTCAATATAAGGAGATTAAAGGGATCGACAATATAGAATTACATGAAGAAGCGGCATTAAGTTATAATTATATCGGTTTTAAATTTGGGCACTGGGATAAAAAAGAGAAAAAGAATGTAATGGATAATCCAAAATTCCAGAATAAAAAATTACGCCAGGCAATGTCCTATGCAATTGACCGTCAAGGTATGCTAGACTCATTCTCCAACGGTTTAGGTGAATTAATCGAAGCGCCAATGCCGCCAGTAAGCTGGGCAAAAGTTGATGATTCTGAATTGACTACGTATGACTACGATCCGGAAAAAGCAAAACAATTGCTTGATGAAGCAGGCTATAAAGATGTAAACGGTGATGGCTGGCGCGAAGATCCAGACGGTAATGAATTCACTGTGAACTTTGATTCAATGTCTGGTTCCGATATTTCTGAACCGCGTGCGCAATATGTCTTGCAAAATTGGCAGGATGTCGGTATTAATGCCAAGTTAAATGGCGGATTGAAAGAGTTCAACCTATTCTATGATACGGTAGAAGCTGACGATCCATCGGTTGATACATTTATGGGTGCCTGGGGGCTTGCCAGCGATCCGGACCCGACTGGTCTATGGACAGAAACGGATTTGTGGAATTATCCGCGCTGGGTAAATGAAGAGTCGGATAAATTAATCAAGGAAGGTATTAGTGATAAAGGGTTTGATAGAGATTACCGTGTTGAAGTATATGGTGAATGGCAAAAGCTTGTAAACGAAGAGCTGCCAATGATCTTCTTGTACTCACCAGTAGATGTGTATGCAGCTAACAAGCGTTTACAAAATGTTCATACAAACTCATTTACATCCCAAGTAGATACACACTTATGGTGGGTAACTGACGCTGGCAAATAATAGTAAGCAAGGATAACAATCTGTAACATAAGGGGAAAATAATATGCTCGTTTATACATTACGAAGAATCGCTATCATGATCCCCATTATTTTCCTTGTCTCTATAGTGGTATTCTTCCTGGCACATCAAATGCCAGGAGATGCCCTAACAGGGAAAATTGATCCATTGAATGCCAATCCGGAATATATTGCGGAAATGCGTGATAAATTGGGATTGAATGATCCGATTTATGAACAGTATTTAAGATGGATTAGTGGTTTTCTGCAAGGAGATTTTGGACAATCATTCGTGCATAAAATGCCCGTCTCAGAATTAATTTTATCACGGCTTCCTAATACAATTTTATTAGCTGTTATAGCGATGTTTATTACGTACATAGTTGCTTTCTTAATGGGAAAATATGCAGGTCGGCGTCCAAATACAACCGGTGATTATGGTGTGCAGATTATCAACTATTTGGCTCTGGCTATGCCTAGCTTTGTTGCGGCTTTACTCTTAATCTATTTCGTTTCCTTTCAATTAGGCTGGCTTCCCGCAACCGGAAGTATTGCATCAGGAGTAGATCCAGGATCATGGGGATATATTGTTAGTAAGATGGAACACGCCGTTTTGCCATCATTGTGTTTAGGGTTACTGCCTATTGCCAGTTATACGCAGTTTTTGCGGAATGACATGATAGAAAGTGCACAAAAAGACTACGTTCGAACTGCACGTGCAAAAGGTACACCGGAACGTAAAATCTATAATAAGCATATTTTACGGAATTCCGTTATTCCTATCGTTACACTCTTAGGATTTGACCTGGCAGGTATTATCGGTGGTTCGGTTATTATTGAAACAATTTTTACGTATCCTGGGGTTGGGCAATTATTTGTTGATTCCATTAATAACCGCGATTATACGGTAGTAATGGCAATTACAATGCTACTCACCGTTATGACACTTATTGGAAACCTGATAGCAGACATATTGTATGCCTTAGTAGATCCAAGGATCAGGTTAGACTAATGGAGGAGGGATAGCACATGGATCCAATGACAAATCAACTGCCTGATAAACCAACCCCTCCAAAGTTAGAAGCTGGAAAACCGGTGAAAAAGAGTCTGTCACAGTGGGCAATTGCACGTAAAAAGTTTACCCATAATATCTTAGCAATGATTAGTCTTATTTTTCTCGTTGTTGTAACAGTTTTATCGATGTCTGCATCGTTTTTGACGGACATTGACCCGAGTAGAATTGAACCAAGACTAATAGATGCTGTACCTTCAGCAGAGCATTGGCTAGGTGCTGACGGTGCTGGTAGGGATATTATTACAATGCTACTATATGGCGGACGGACATCTTTACTGATTGGTTTTTCCTGCACCGCTATCATCATTATTATTGCGGCACTTATTGGGACAATATCTGGTTTTTATGGTGGTAAAGTAGATTCTATCTTAATGCGTTTTACTGATTTTATGATGAATTTTCCATTTTTAATTTTTGTTATTGTCTTAAAAACAATCTTTGTCGACAGTGGCGTACTGGCCTTGATTTTGGTTATTAGTTTTCTGAGTTGGACAGGAGCCGCAAGGGTAATTCGAAGTAAGGTAATGTCAGAAAAGGAAAATGAATATATACTGAGTGCTATTTCAATTGGTACCAGACCCGTAAAGGTTATCATGAAACATTTGTTGCCTAATGTTATGTCAACTGTAATCGTGCAGGCTACTCTCCTGCTTGCGGCAATGATCGTTGCTGAAACGGGGCTGAGTTATTTAGGATTTGGCGTGCCAGTTGGTACACCAAGCTGGGGAAATATGCTGCAAACCGCACGTGACCCCGGAACGCTAAGTGGTAAGTGGTGGATTTGGATACCGCCTGGTTTAGCAATTACTTTCACGATTCTAGCAATCAATTTTATCGGTGAAGGTTTCAAAGATGCATTCAATCCACGATCTAAAAGTAAGTAAACTGCTAAAAAAAGCTTGTCCATTCAATTGGGCAGGCTTTTTGTGTATTGCAGATAATTCCTATTGTACAGTAATATTTTCATCATCTAAACTCCCAATAAACATATTTTTAAAAACAGAAGCCGATCAGGTTCTGGTACTCCACTTCAATCATCCCATGTTGGCTTAAAACGTGTTTTATGGCTTTATCTTGGTTGATAAGGATAATGTTGACTTCAATTATAAAATTATTCTAATAACTCAACTTTCGCATGCTGAAATAGGCAGGTAAACCTTGATGTAATTAGGCAAGCCTGCAATCCACTGCTGTAGTTGAATTTTGATTAATCCTTGCATTTTCTTGTTACTCTTTTTGATGGTATCTTCAAGAAGCTCGATTAATTGCTGTAATGCTACAGCCCAATCAAGGTCACTGATTTCATCACAAAGCTCATAAAACATGCCACCTAAAGTACGTTGATCTGTACTGCAACGATTTTGCCATGACAACACGATATATCTTGTAAACACGATAGTTGTATGGCTAATAAGTGAGTCATAGGAACGGCCTTGAAATTCCTTTTGTAGCTTCAGTAAGGATTTTGTTGTTTTGAAAAAGACTTCAATATCCCATCGCATGCCGTAAATGCGAATAATTTCTTGATCACTCAATGTGCAATCTGTACTTAAAATAGCCAACCAGTCATTTTTCTTATTGCGATTGCGAACGAAGACCACTTTTACTGGGACACCGTTTGCTTGGACAGTATGGATGGAGCGCAAAATCCCTTTCTTTCCATCGGTTGGAGTCGCCAAACGATAGAGCTGTTCCAAGGATACACGCTCGTCACCTACTAGGTAACGCTGTTTTAATTTTTTGACCATACCAATCACATCTAGACCTTGTTCTTTAATGTCTTTAATGAGTGGCTGGTGCGTGAACCATGTATCCATCAACACATAATCGGCTTGGATCCCCGTGTTCATTGCGCGACTGATCATATTCGGGATTTGTTCCGGTGCAGTTTGTAACGCTTCAAGACGTCGCTTATAGCCAGAACTGCGCTTGTCAATTTTTGAAGAAATACCGTTAATCTGGCTCTTTTTCGAACTCAATAAAGAAAAATCAACCGGTAGGAACGTCGCACCATCAGACCAACCTAAAGTTAACATGCGAAATCCTTTGTAAAAGCGCATTTTTTGGGAAGCATGATCAAAGCAACGAGCAAGTAATTCTACGTTTTTACTACGGTTTCGATCATATGCAGAATCATCCAAAATAAATACTTTCGGACGGGCATGATTTGTAAGTTTCGTTACCTTTCCAGCGGTAAACGCGACTAAGAATAGTAAAAATCGACGCCAAGCAAATGTTGATTGATTCAAAAAGCGGTAAACAGTATCCTTAGCCGGAAATTCAGGAGACTTTTTACTTTCAAGTGCGCGAAACCAGTTTTTATTTTCGAAGATCAAACAAAAGACTAATTGAAAAAGATGAGCGCAGGAATAGCCAAAATTCTTCGTGATTCCTGCATGTCTTAGATGTTTTAGAACTTTTAATTCTTTAAATGTAGATTTTAACTCGTTTGGCAGTTGCTTATTTAGGTTATTTTTCGCTATCATAGTAGGAGCACCTCTTCTATTTGGTAGTTTTTTCTGGACAATTAAACTATACCAAAACTGGAGGTGTTTTTCTTTTATGATGATTGAGTGTCAAGCAACATAACACTTTAAGTTTACCTTTTTTCGCCGCATAAAACGGAATTATTTCACCTTAAGAGTCCTTTAGAAGGTTTTTTTTCGTTTTTATTGAAGGAAGCAAATTT
>BMJD01000007.1 GCA_014642895.1 Lentibacillus populi | reverse complement strand
TAAACAAAGCCTGTGGAGACAATGTAAGACGTCTTAGGAATCCCCTAAGATGCAATGGTCTGTGAAACAGGAAGCCCTACCTTCAAGCATTCCGAAAGGATGATAAGGTGAGGTCATTCACTAGAATCAGACAATGCAGGAAGTATACCATAAAATTGCTTATGGGCTTTTTACAGTAACATCTCTGTTTGCAGGTAGTATTGGCTATTTTTAACAAAACAGGTTTTATGACACCATACAGGAGGTTACGATGAAGAATTTTCAAATCGCACTAATACCAGGGGATGGAATTGGACCAGAAGTCGTTGCAGAAGGGGTGAAAGTTTTACAAGCAATTGAGGGAATGGACGCGTCTATTTCGTTCTCATTTACAACGTTTCCCTGGGGATGTGAATATTATCTTCAGCATGGCAAAATGATGGATGATGATGGGCTGGAGCAGTTGAAACCGTTTGATGCGATATATCTTGGGGCTGTTGGGTATCCAGGTGTTCCGGACCATATATCATTACGTGATTTGCTTATCAAAATACGAAAACAGTTTGATCAATATGTTAATTTGCGGCCAGTTACATTGCTACATTCTTCATTGACACCACTGAAAGCAAAAACAGAAAAGGACATTGACTTTCTCGTGATCAGGGAAAACAGTGAGGGAGAGTATGCAGGTGCCGGGGACTGGTTATATAAAGGAATGCCGGAAGAGGTCGTATTGCAGACCGGTGTATTTTCCCGGAAAGGTACCGAACGGATCATCCGCTATGCCTATGAGGAAGCCCGAGAGTCAAACCGGACATTGACAAGTGTCAGCAAAGGTAATGCGCTAAATTATTCGATGGTTTTCTGGGATGAGGTATTCGCTGAGGTCGGGAAAGAATATCCGGATGTAAAGACTTATTCCTATCTCGTTGATGCGGCAAGCCTTTATTTTGTTACCAATCCAGAACGATTCGAAATCGTGGTTACTTCCAATTTATTTGGTGACATTTTAACGGATATTGGCGCTGCAATTACAGGCGGTATGGGACTGGCGACCGGCGCAAATGTGAATCCAGAGAAAACATTTCCGTCCATGTTTGAACCTGTCCATGGTTCTGCTCCGGATATCGCCGGTAAAGGTATTGCCAATCCGCTTGCTGCTATTTGGTCAATCAGCCAGCTGATGGACTTTTTTGAAGAAGGACAATGGGGAAGAGCTATCCTCCATACGATAAAACGAATGCTTGAAGATAAGGAACAGCTAACACCGGATCTGGGTGGAAAGGCTTCTACCAGTGAGGTTGGTGACCAGTTTGTTGAATTGTTGAAACGATTAACGGTTGGTAGAGAGTAGGTTACAAGAGTATAGGATCCCGGTTTCGAGGTTTTATCGAAACCGGGATCCTATTTGTCTGGAAAATTATCTTCTAAAAAAGGATTTTATAAATTAATGTCGAACTATGTAAATAGAGAATTTTACCTATTATGTCTAAATAGTGAAAGATAAAATCGGAACAGATTGGTTTTTTCATAGAGGATGATGATCACGGATGGACGTAAAAAAAGAAGCAGTAGGAATTATAGCAACGATTTTACTTGTTATCCCACTGGCAGGGGGAGGCTTTTGGATTGTGAAAAGCCTAACAAGCAACCCTGCTGCATCGAAAACGGATGAAAATAGAACCTTTCTTGCTCGTAACCATTCTAGTAATAGCCTTACGAACACGCAGAAAACATTGTCAATTGCATTTTTAGACCAAGATGAAGTAGAAAAAATGGTATTGGAAGATGAAGCAGAACTAGTAGATGATGGAGATGAATATATGATAAACACGGATATGAACAAGGCCGGTGGCGAGTCCGCAGTCTCATGGAGCTCCGAGAACCAAACTGAGTCAGGCGGCAGTACTGTAACTAAAAGTAGCGGCTCTAACAACAGGAGTATAGGCAACCAGACTAGAACAGAAAGCAAGTCTGAAAAAAAGGACAGCGAGGATAAGGTTGATAAGCAGGACAATAAAAAGAATACTGATCATATGGATAAGTCAAAAGAGCAGGATGATAATGCTACAGACAAGGATAATAACCAGGGTAACGTAAAGCCAGAACAAGGAAATAATAAAGAAGAGGACTCCGGTAACGGTTCAGATGGTAACAGTTCAGCTGAAGAACCGTCAAAAGAACCCGGCAAGGATGAAGTGAAAGATGGGGGAGAAATGAAGGACTAGACCAAATTCTGGCAGCTATAATGCCTTTAATACGCCCCGCAGTATCTAATACTGTGGGGCGCGATTTACCTCATAACTCTATACAAATAAACCTGCCACGGCAATCCATTCTTTACAAAATTTCGCTCATACTGCAATCCGTTTTCTCGATAATTTTCAATTGGCAATGCTGAAAAAATATACTCCCCGCCCAGATCTTTTAAGGCATCGGTATTAATAGCAAGATTCTCAATTGTTTTCTTGCTGTTTTTGCCAAACATATAGTGTTTTCCCAATTCATCCACGAACATGTATGCTCTGCCGCCCCATGTATCGTAATAGCTTTTTAGCGAGGGATTTTTATTAAGCTCCGGAGCGATCACTTTCCGGAATTTATGTTTATATACTAATGGATAGCTGTTGTTATATGTATCCAGTGTATAAAATCCATTGTATTGTGCAATTGTCGGGTGCATCCCGATGCTGACAACACGGTATGTGGACTGATCCTTGCCGATATAATCCTCAATCTCCTGAAATAATTCGACAGCATAAAATTGTTTGAATGTCGGTGTACCAATTTCGCCGTATTTTGTTTCTTCGTTCAACTGAAAAAGCATGGTGCATTGTACGATAATCAACACGACAACGAATGGCTTGAAAAATTTAAAATGCTTCCATAAGATGGTCAATCCGATGGCAAAACATATATACCAAATCGCCGGGTCAAAAAAGTGAATGCGGCTGAAATTGAACGTGTTAGCGACCATAAAATTATCTTTAACCACGCGCCAGCCTTCCCAATACCAGAGAGCATACCATAGGGAAAGGAACACATTAAAAAGAAAAAAGGCCAAAAGCTGTTTCGGATTCAATTTCCGGTAAGCAGCCACCAGTAAAGCAAGACCAATGACTGGAAATATGATTAAAAAATGGATTGATAAATCATGGGTATGGCCATTGATCAAATTGTGCAGAAATAAATCAAATGTTCCAGGTAAATCCTTATGACCAAGGTTTAATTCGCTACGATGTGATGTAAAACCATTCTCAAAAAACATGGAATAAATGAGCAAGTAATTTTTAATTAGATAAATACTTGTCATTCCGGCAATTGCTGCGAAAAACGGCCAGTTAATTCGTTTTTTACGAATCCAATCGATTAGCCAAAATAATCCCATCAGACTAAGAAAGAAGACGAACGTTAAAACAAAATTTGAGAAAAATGGGATCAAAAATAAGGTAATCCAATAATATTTCGGCGCTGTTTTTCCCTGTGAACGGATTGTCAGAAAAATATGTAATGCAAGCGGCAAACCGGCAATCGATAATAAGCCGGATGGCCAATATGGCAAAAGGGCGAATCCAAGCGCCGCCCCAGCTGTTATAAGTGGTTTATGCTCACTTTTGAGAAGATTTTTTTTCAGCAGCAAATACATCCCAAAAAACGCAACAAACCGCATTATCGTTTGCCCGATGATATAGGCGGTTATTGGCTTGAATAAAACATACAACCATACCATCGCATCAAGTCCGGATGGTAACGTACTTCGTGGCAACCCGTTTATCACATTTGGCAGTGCGACATCCTTCAAAGTGAAAATATGGCCGCTGTCGGCAAGGAGTTTGTACCAGACAATGTTCGAATCCAAATTATCGTGCACACGAATGTGAGTATCTTCACCAAGTACGTAGTATGGCATTAAATAGGCAAGAATAACCAAGCAAGCGATCAGCGGATATTTATGTTTGGTAATACGTGTAAATAGTGTTGACCACATGATCGATTGCCTCTTCTCCTAGTCCATAATACAAAGGTAAACGTAATAATCGTTCACTTTCCGTCGTTGTATAATGATCGGTACCGATGAACTTCCCGTATTTTCTTCCCGCATGGGAGCTGTGCAGTGGTACATAATGGGATACTGCCATAATACCATATTGTTTTAAATAGCTGATCAATCCGTCACGTTCACTTTCATTTTTTGTTTTGATAAAAAACATGTGGGCATTATGCTCGCAATTTTCCGGGATAAACGGGATTGTAAGGTTGTTGACTGCTTGAAGTCCCCGCTCATATTGCTGCCATGACCGTTTGCGATCCTCGGTAATTGTTTCCGCATGCTCAAGCTGTACGGACAGGTAAGCAGCATTTAAATCACTTAATAGAAAGGATGATCCAATGTCACGCCAAGTATACTTATCTACCATGCCTTTTTTAAACTGTTGCCGATTTGTCCCTTTTTCTTGAATGATTTCGGCTCGCTCTACAGCATTTTGGTCATTGATGATAAGTGCGCCACCTTCCCCGCACGTAAAATTTTTCGTTTCATGAAAGCTAATTGTGCCAAAATGACCAATCGTACCAAGAGGCTTTCCATTATATGTACTCATTAGCGCCTGGGCTGCGTCCTCAATAACCCATAATCCGTAACGGTCGGCTATGTCCATTATGGCATCCATTTCACAGGCAACTCCAGCATAATGAACAACGACGATTGCCTTCGTTCGCTCCGTGATAGCTGCTTCAACTAGTTCTGGGTCAATGTTCATCGTTTCCGGTGTAACATCGACAAACCGAATGGATGCGCCTCTGATTGCAAAGGCATTAGCCGTTGATACAAAGGTGTATGATGGCATGATAACCTCATCCCCCACGGAAATATCGGTTAAGATGGCGGCCATCTCCAAAGCTGCCGTACATGACGGGGTCAACAAGGCCTTCTCGCATCCTAATTGGTTTTCCAACCAGTCGGTACATTTTTTCCCAAAGGGGCTGTTGCCTGATAGTTTACTATTTTTGATAGCATCTGCTATTGCCATTTCCTCGCTTCCGACTGCACACGGTTTATTAAATGGAATCATGTTTTCACCTCGTTAAATTGGTTTACTCTTGCCGAGCCTAAAGAAAGGTTGCTAGCTCCGTCCCCTTGAACTGCTAGTCAAACCGGGAAGTCGCTGATCTCCCTTGGAAAGTCGCCGATCAGATTGGGAAATCCGCTGATCGAATCGGGAACCCCGCTGATCGAATCGGAAAAATCGCCGATCGAATCGGAAGACCCGCCGATCGAATCGGGAAACCCGCCGATCGCCCCGGGAAACCCGCCGATCACCCTGGGAAACCCGCTGATCGCATCCGGAAGAAACTTCTTACAATGACTGGCTCGTAACGACAATACCAAGCACAATCAAAGCTAGCCCAACAACTTTCTGTATTGTCACTGGTTCGTTAAACAATAAGATGGAGAATATAAATACTAGAACGAAAGAAAGGCTCATAAATGGGTATGCATAACTGATATTAAACTTGGTCATCGCAGCCATCCAAAACAGGGAAGCAACAAAAGCGGAAAGAAAGCCGGATAAAATAACAGGGTCAAGCAGCAGCTGCAATAAAAAAATCAATTTATCCTTCCATACTTCTGGCAGACTTCCGGCTTTATCAATCTTCCATTTCAAAATTAATTGCCCATAAACGGTAAAAAAGATGGTGCCAAATATATATGCATATCCCATAGCTACACTTCCGCCGGGGACGGGCCGTTTAATTTGTGATAGACATCAATTGTATTTTTCAATTTGAAACCAAGCATGATAAACAAATTCAACGATGCAACGTTGGCAGCAGAAATCGACGTTCGAAGCCGGTCGTGCCCATCGTTAAATTGTGCCTGACATCCCTTGCTGGTGAAAGCTTTGGCGAGCCCCTTACTGCGAAATTCCTCCTTCATTCCAAGTAATAGCACTTTTTCACCCTCATACCCATAAAAACCTGCCAGCTGATCCTGATAATAAAGAGCAAAAATCTGATCCTTCATCTGTAAATCCCTGACCCAATTCATATAACGCAAGTCAGCCAGCGAGGAGGGAATATGAAAATCGCGATGGAAGCGGCCATGCATAAAAGCTTCTTCCGCGATTGCCAGTACTTCTTCCTTTGCATAATCTTTGGAAATGGATGTGCCTTCCCGGTCAAAAGCGACCAAATTTTCCTTTTCGCAAACTGGCTCAATTAATGTGTCCATATAATAAAAGTCATGCTTTAAAATTTGTTCCGGGTTCTCCATTGGATTTACTTTAATCGTGTAATGCCCCTCATATTGATCAGTTTCCTTTAGCGCTTCCTCCGACACGGAAGTAACCTCATACGTTGGGATCCGAAAATTCCGTTCATCCCACGGGGTCGGGCGTAAGTATTCCATTAGTGATCAGCTCCGTTCGTTATGTAATTCATCTGTCGTTTCACGAATAAGATAAAGTGGTCTGCCTTTTGTTTCATTAAATACTTTTCCAATATACAACCCAAGCACACCGATATTGAAAAAAATCAGTCCGCCGATGAAAAAAATCGATACCATCACACTGGTCCAGCCCTGGACAGGTTTAGCAAGAAAAAAATATCGGGCAAATAAATACACTCCGTACAAAAACGAAACAAACGAAATCAAAAAACCAAATTGAATGGATAGTCGGAGCGGTTTATTGGATTGGGATATGATCGCATCTGTTCCAAGTGTGATTAACTTTTTAATGTTATAAGATGATTTCCCCTCTTTTCTGGCATTATGTTCGACCTCTACAGATCCCGTTTTATAGCCCATCCATTGGATAAATAATGGAAAGAACCGATTCTGTTCCCTCATGCACCGAAAGCCTTCCACTACTTTTTTCGAACTGATGCTGAAATTGGCGATGGTATGATCCGAATTTCGTCCGGTAAAAAAATCGTAAATACGATAAAAAAGCTGGGATGATTTACGCTTAATCCATTTATCCTTCCTTACTGTACGATTGCCAAAAACGACTTCATACCCCTCAAGTGCCTTGTGGTATAAGGTTGCTATTTCCTCTGGCCGATCCTGTAAATCACAATCCATCACCACAACCCAGTCACCATTCGTATGATCGAGTCCAGCCGTGATGGCATGATGCTGACCAAAGTTACGAGCCAGATCAATTCCTTTAATCCGGTCATCGTTTACGCTGAGCTGTTTGATCGTTTCCCATGCATGATCGGGACTTGCGTCATTGACTAAAATAATCTCAAGTCGGGCTGGTATGGCTTCAATTGTTTTTTTGATGCGATTACATAGTTCAATTAAACAGGCCCTGCAGCCATAAACAGGGATGACAACGGAAATTAGTGGGTTACTTTTTCCCATTTGTTCACATACCATTCTACTGTTTGTCTGATTCCCTGCTCGAACGTCATTACTGGTTTCCAGCCCAATGTTTTTCTTGTTTTCGTGTCATCAACAGCATACCTGCGATCATGTCCGGGGCGGTCCTCTGTATACGTAATTAAATCGGCAAAGTACTCAATCGATGCACGTGCCTTGATGTCGGGTTTCAGTTGATCAAGAATTTGACAAATCTTTATTGCAACTTCAATATTCGTCAACTCGTTCCCGCCACCAATATTATACGTTTCCATCGTGTTCCCATGATGGTAGACAAAATCAAGTGCCTGGCAGTGATCGGTCACATAAAGCCAATCACGAATATTTTTCCCATCACCGTAAATTGGGATGGACTCCAGGGAGAGTGCTTTTGCGATGATGGTCGGGATCAGTTTTTCCTCGTGTTGTCTTGGCCCGTAATTGTTGGAACTGCTTGAAATGACAATGTTCATCCCATACGTATAGCCAAAGCTTTTGACAAGCAAATTGGCACTGGCCTTTGACGCGCTGTATGGATTGCGCGGATTATATGGTGTTTGTTCATTAAATTTCCCGGTTTCATCAAGTGATCCATATATCTCGTCGGTCGAAATTTGGTGAAAACGTCGCTCATGAAGTACGCCTAGTCTCTCCCAGGCATTTCGGGCAGCTTGCAGAAGTACCGTTGTTCCAACAACATTTGCTTCAACAAATTGTTTGGCATCCTGAATAGATCTGTCAACATGTGATTCCGCAGCAAAATGGATAACACCTGAAATAGGGAAATCTGAAAAAATAGACTTTACTAATTGCTCATCTGCAATATCACCATTGATAAAATGATAATTTGGCAGATCTTTTATCTCATTAAGGTTTTCCGTCGATCCGGCGTATGTCAGCTTATCAATATTGACGAGCTGATATTCCGAATGTTCTTGTAAAAAATACGTAATGAAATTGGATCCAATAAATCCTGCTCCACCAGTAATGAGGATAGTTGGTTTTTGGTTATTCATTTTCGACCAGTCCTAACATTGGGTTACGGTCGATGGCTTCCCAATATTGCTGTGTATGCTTGCGGTTAGCAATTTCCAGCAAATATTTACCATAATCGTTTTTTTCCATCGACTTCCCTTTTTGGTATAATATTTCTTTTGGTATATATCCCATATAATAAGCGATTTCTTCAAGGCAAGCCAACTTAAATCCTTGACGTTGCTGAATATTTCTTACAAAAGCTGCGGCCTCAAATAGTGATTCATGTGTCCCGGCATCCATCCAAGCAAAGCCTCTTCCTAACAATTGAACGTTAAGCTGTCCGCGTTTCAAGTATTCCCTGTTCAAATCGGTAATTTCTAATTCACCGCGGTTAGAGAACCGAAGTTTACGAGCTAGGTCAACCGCACGATGATCATAAAGATATAATCCGGTGACAGCGAAATCGGATTTCGGTTCCGCAGGTTTCTCTTCAAGAGAAAGTACCTTTTGCTGATGGTCAAATTCAACGACGCCAAACCGCTCCGGATCCTTTACCCGATAACCGAAAACCGTTGCATGCTGATGATGTTTGATTGCATTCCGAAGCATTGTTGTAAACCCTTGACCGTAAAAAATGTTATCGCCAAGAATTAGTGCGACATTGTCTTTTCCAATGAAATCCTCCGCTATCATGAATGCTTCGGGAATGCCATTTGGTTCCTCCTGTTCCTGATAGGTAAGTGAAATGCCCAATGTTGAGCCGTCTCCGAGCAGTTCCTCAAATCTGGGGCGGTCACATGGCGTACTGATAATCATGATGTCTTTTATGCTGCCTAACATTAATACCGATAATGGATAATAAATCATTGGTTTATCAAAAACTGCCAAAAGATGTTTATTGATACTGTTTGTAGTTGGCGATAATCGGCTTCCACTTCCACCAGCCAGTATAATGCCCTTCATGGATACCATCCCTTTGCTTTTTTAATACGTGCGTATAGTCCATACCTCTTAACAAGCTATTACCTTTTTCATCGAAAGTTAATCTTACAATTTTGTTTCAATTTGATTAGCTCAAGTTTCAGCTAGAATGCCTATGGCAATATTTCATTTTTTATTTGGTTACTACATCCTTGTTTGGCTTAATTAAAAAAATGTGTTATTTCCTTATAGCGCGTTTCAAAAAGTCGCTAATGAGAAGATCGACTAAAAACGCCACCTCAATAGCCAACGGATACTAGCATTTCGCGTAGGTTATCAGAAAGTCGAGGCGCAGCGCAGCTCGAGCATTGGGCTTGTTATAGGAGGTGCTGATTTCTGCGCTTGGCGAAAGAGGGCGGTTTTAGCAGAAGAATCTATATCGCCAGCGCCCGAGTTCGCCACCTGCCATTTGGTGACTTTTGAGTATCCTTTTTATACTACTTATGTAAACCCTGCCAGCAATTATCTATTTCAGACTAAACAGTAGAGGGAAAATTGAAAAATGTCAACTAAAACAGCATATTTCAGTAGGTTACTACATTTCCAAATTGAAAATTAAATCCGTTATATCAACGGTTACGGGGCGTTATATACCTTGCTTTGGACCGATCACAAGATTTATTTGGAATTAAGGTAGCGTAAAAATACCAAAAATTTAGAGGGGAAAAATAAGTCATCATTTTCATTTATAGTTGAAATTATAAGAAAAAAATGATGGCCGATTTGGCCGATTTAGGTTTAATAGGCTAACAGGTACAGTAGTGTTTGGAACTAAAGGTGGTGGTTTTGCATAGTTTTTTCATACTGTGTTCCAATGTTTGGGAAGTAATAATCCAGCATTTTTGCGGTAACCGTTTCAGGCATAACGTTATACTATTTGCTTCGGTAGTTGAATAAGAATATAGAGGACATATGATGAGGAGACGATTGGGTATGAACAAACATCGTCAGGGCATGGGACTGGTTATTCTGCTGCTTGCTATTGTTGTTATTTGGATTACAGCATATTTTTACCTCCACAAGTCTCCAGAAGACATGGCGGTTGCAGCAGTTGATACATTTTATACATACGAAAAGAATGGGGCATTCTCCGATTCATGGGCAATGTTTCATCCGCAAATGAAGGAGAAGTTTGATAAAGTACAATACTTGCAAATTCGCCCACACGTGTTCATGAATGACTTCGGTGTTACAACGTTTACATATACACTTGGGGAACCGGAAGAAGTGAAGGATTGGCAAATGGAGGAGGGAGCGGAACCGATTGACCTTGCATATAAGGTAACGGTAACACAGTCATTCGGTGGAAAGTTCGGCAACTTTAGTATTATTCAGGATGTATATGTGACGGCCGTCGATGAAGAGTGGGTAGTGCTTTGGGATTATCGGGACAGTCCTGGCAAATAAATTGCTCAACCAAGACAAAATATTCTAAACTAAATATTATAGTAAAAACAGGAGGCTGGAAAACATGATAACGATAACCGAAATCCACCAGGCACGCGGACAAATTTCAGATATCATCAATGAAACACCTATCATCACTTCCAAACAATTATCTTCGTTATGTGGAAATAACGTGTATCTTAAGGGAGAACATTTGCAGAAAACGGGTGCTTTTAAAATCAGAGGAGCGACAAACAAAGTGAAGCAAGCTGTTAAAGCTGGAGCAACCTTTGTGACGGCTGCTTCATCCGGAAATCATGGCCAGGCAGTAGCATACATTGCTGATATTCTTGGCATTGATGCAACCATTGTTGTACCCGAGGATGCAACTAAAAGTAAAATTGCTGCCATTCAAGGATACAACGGAAAGATTGAAAAATGTGGTTTTACATCAGCAGAACGACTGCCCCGGGCTCAGGAATTAGCACGGCTCGCAAATGGTGTTTTTGTTCCACCATATGATGATCCATTAATTATTGCCGGACAAGGAACGATTGGACTGGAAATACTGGAACAATTGGATGATGTAGATGTAGTTGTCGTTCCGATCGGAGGAGGTGGATTGATTTCCGGTATCTTAACCGCGATAAAAGAAACGAGGCCGCAAGTAACAGTAATTGGAGTCGAACCGGAAATGGCAAATGATACATATTTATCGCTGGAAAAAGGAGAGATTACTGCTATTCCGGAAACAAGAACGATTGCAGACGGTCTCAGAACAAGTCAGCCAGGTGATAGGACGTTTCCGATTGTACAAAAGTATTTGGATGAATTAGTGCTTGTCAGCGAACATGAAATACGGCAGGCCATGTTCTTTGTGCTGGAAAGAATGAAGCAGCTAATCGAGCCATCAAGTGCGGTCTCTGTCGCTGCTGCAATGTTTAATAAATTACATACACAGGGGAAAAACGTTGTATGTGTACTTTCGGGGGGAAATGTAGATGTCGGTAAATTGAGCAGAATTTTACCTCAATGAGGATTATCCAGTTTCAACATTTTTTATGAAATAGCTAAAAATAGGACAATCTTATCTGTCAGCGTAAACTATCGCAGAGTATAATGATAATAATTCTAAATATTGTAATTCGGGTAATAACTATATTTTGGGGAGTGATCCAATGTCCCAGAAACTTGCCGTGGCAATCCTTCATGGAGCAGGAACACCCGAAACAGATTTTGCGGAAGAAATGATGCGTCTAATTGCCAAAGATTTTACGAAAAAGCTTCATCTGGACAATGCCGAACAAGAGCTGGAGTTTGAACCTGTGTTTTGGTCGGTTGTATTTGCGGATGAACAGGCCGCCCTTTGGAAGCAAGTACAAGAAAATGCCAATTTACATTATGATCGGTTGAGACGGTTTACAATTGAATTCCTTGGTGATGCGATTGCCTATCAGCCAACTGTCAGCGGCGATCAAAACTATGATAAGGTGCACGCGATATTCGCGGAATCCCTTTCACGTCTGAAAAACAGGGCGGGCTCAACTGCACCGTTATGTGTGATCAGTCATAGTCTTGGCAGTATCGTTGCAAGTAATTATTTTGCTGACCTGCAGTTCAGACAAGAGAAAATCGGCATGCGGACGAAGCAGCGGATGAATAATACCCCTTTGGAAAAAGGGGAAACGCTGTCACTCTTCTATACAATGGGAAGTCCGCTGGCGTTATGGTCAGTACGTTATGTTGATTTCGGATCACCAATTCATGTACCTTCCCCTTTATTAAAACAGTATCATGCTAATGTCCAAGGGGAATGGCTTAACTTTTACGATAAAGATGATGTGCTGGCATATCCTTTGAAATCAATAAATGAAATGTATGATACGAATGTAACGAAGGATGTAGCAGTAAATGTCGGGGGGATGTTTACAAGCTGGAATCCTCTATCACATAGCCGCTATAACGAAGACGATGATGTGATTACGCCGATTGTTGATGGACTTGTTAAGACGTGGAAAAAAGTAAATGAATAGCAGTAAGCGTCATGAACCATCTTTTGACAGGGATAGACAAGTACGGAGAACCAAAATATACAAGTGAACAGGTAAATCTGTTCGAAAACCCACAAGGAGTGATCAGTGTGGCAAGAAACAATAATGAATTGTTGGTGCCTGGTGCGGAAAATGCAATAGACCAAATGAAAGAGGAAATTGCAAATGAATTAGGTGTCAAGCCTGGAGCAGACACGACTGCACGTGAAAACGGATCGGTGGGTGGCGAAATGGTCAAACGAATGATCAAAATCGCCGAACAAAGTATGCAAAATGGCAAACGATAGCTAATGTGCTGTAGGTCAGTAAGCATACCGAAAGAGGACTCTTGTTAGGGTCCTCTTTTGATACCGTTTTTATTATGATAAAATATTTTTAAAATAAATAATTTTTTAGAAGGGTGAAGAATATGGCTGAATTTCATATTATGAAAGATGCGGAGGAATTTTACTACCCAGGAAATAATACAGGTGTCCTTGTCATTCACGGGTTTACAGGTTCAACGCAAAGTATGCGGTTTTTGGGGGAGCAGCTGGCTGAAGCGGGTTTTACGATTTATGGGCCAAGATTAACGGGTCACGGAACCGCTCCGGAGGATATGGAAAAGTCAACCTATCAGGAATGGATCCAAACGGTTGAGGATGGACTTGAAAAATTAAAAGCAACCTGTTCAGCCGTTTTTGTCACAGGACTATCAATGGGCGGTACCTTAACATTGTACTTAGCGGAAAATCATCCGGAAATTAAAGGCATCGTGCCAATTAACGCAGCAATAGAGATGCCTGAACTGATCGAAACGTATGAACAGCACCGTTCCACTGACACGAAGTTTGTTGACGGCATCGGTTCCGACATCAAAAAGGAGGGCGTCGAGGAACTTGCCTATCCGAAGACGCCTGTGAAGTCAATGGGTGAGCTAATCAATTTGTCCAAACTAGTCAGAAGTAATTTAGCAAAAATAAATGTACCCGCACTCATTTTTTCATCAACGGTTGACCATGTTGTGCCACCAGAAAATTCACAGGAAATCTATGAATCCATCATATCCGAAAATCGTTCGATCATTAAGTTGGAAAATAGTTTCCATGTAGCAACATTGGATAACGATAAGGAATTGATCGCGGAGAAAAGTATTGAATTTATTAAATCAATCATGTAGTTTGATAGAGAAGAGCGTGTTCAGTGACACGCTCTATACTACTTAAAGGGGTCTTAGACGTGAACATAATTGATACACATTGTGATGTTCTGCTGAAACTGCAAATGGCAAAACGGGGGGAAATGTTTGGACTTGAGCCTATTCATTTTCAGGATTCAGCTCAATTGGACAGTAGTTTACATAATTTAAAAGAAGGCAGTGTTAAGGTCCAATTCTTTGCCATATTTATTCATCCCGATGTACCTTCAGATGAAAAATGGCAGCACGCGCTCGAACAGATCGATTTATTTTATACAGAGGTAGTTGGCAAAAATCCACAGGTGAAGCATATTAAAGATTGGGCAGACTTTGATACATTGCAGGACGGGGAGATGGGCGCTGTTTTGACGCTGGAGGGTGCGGATGCATTCGGAAATGATCTAATGAAATTGCGCCATTTGTACCGGCTTGGTGTTTTATCGATTGGTTTGACATGGAATAATGTCAATCTTTGTGCTGACGGAGCAGAGGAACCGCGTGGTGGTGGCTTAACGGTTTTAGGTAAGGAAGTCGTCAAGCTGAATAATCAGCATCATGTTTTTACCGATGTCTCACATGCCACTGTGAATGGATTTTGGGATATTTTGGAGCTGGCGGATTACCCGATTGCAAGTCATTCCAATGCGCGTACGATTTGTAACCACCCACGGAATTTGTATGATGACCAAATTAAGCAGATGTTCGCGAGTAACGGGCTGATCCATGTCGTGTTTCATCCACTCTTTACAACTGGTGACGAACAGAACGCCAAGATTGCTGATTTGCTCAAACATATCGACCACTTATGTGCACTTGGCGGAGTACATCAGATTGGTTTTGGTTCTGACTTTGATGGAATCAGCCACTACATTAGTGATCTGGAAAATGCAGCGAAATATCATAACCTGATTAATGCGCTGTTGAAACATTATAAAGAGGAAGAGGTAAAGGGCTTTGCATACCGTAATTTTTTACGCCATCGACCTTTATAGGTAAAAGGTTTGATAAAAGAAGCATGTTTAAATACTCCAGATCATAGAATGATAGCGTGTACATGTGTACAACTATCTGATGTAAAGGAGTGGTTCATATGGCTGGTAATCGTGGGGTTGCCTATGTACGGCCAGGAGAGGTTGAGGTTCAGGATATTGGCTATCCGGATTTAGTATTGCATGATGGACCTGGGGTAAATCCACTTAACGTCGGCAGAAAATGCAATCATGGTGTCATTCTTAAAGTTGTTACCACGAACATTTGTGGCAGTGACCAGCATATGGTCAGAGGTCGGACAACGGCGCCAAGTGGGTTGATTTTGGGGCACGAAATTACGGGTGAAGTAATCGAAGTTGGCAGTGATGTCGAGTTTATCAAAAAAGGGGATTTGGTTTCTGTTCCATTTAATATTGCTTGCGGCCGTTGTCCAAGCTGCCGGAGACAGGATACCCATATTTGTGAGAATGTAAATCCGGATCGGTCAGGATCGGCATATGGTTACGTTGACATGGGCGGCTGGGTTGGTGGCCAGTCGGAATATGTCATGGTTCCTTATGCCGATTTCCAGCTTTTAAAATTTCCTGATAAAGACAAGGCTATGGAAAAAATTCTTGATCTAACCATGCTTTCGGATATTTTCCCAACCGGATATCATGGGGCAGTCAGTGCAGGTGTCAAAACCGGATCAACTGTTTACGTTGCCGGAGCAGGTCCTGTTGGATTAGCAGCGGCGCATTCCGCACAGCTTCTTGGTGCATCGGTTGTCATTGTTGGTGACATGATTGAAGAACGGTTAGCACAGGCAAGAAGTTTCGGATGTGAGACAATCAACTTGCGGGCACACGACAATGTTGGGGAACAGATTGAGCAAATCCTAGGTATTCCTGAAGTGGATTGTGCAATTGATGCGGTTGGTTTTGAAGCAAGTGGTCATGGTGAGGGGGCAGTGGAAGCGCCAGCAACCGTACTAAACACAGTTATGGATATTACAAAGGCAGGTGGGAAACTTGGCATCCCTGGACTTTATGTAACGGGTGATCCAGGTGCAGTTGAGGCCGATGCGAAAGAGGGGACGTTAAGAATCAGACTTGGGTTAGGCTGGGCCAAGGCACATACATTTGTTACGGGACAAACACCGGTAATGAAATACCATCGTGATTTAATGAAGTCGATTTTAAGCGGAAAAGCGCAAATTGCCAAAGCGGTAAACGCAACATTAATTTCGCTTGATGAAGCTCCAAGCGGATATAAAGAATTTGATGGCGGTGCATCGAAGAAATTTGTCATTGATCCGCATGGACTGGTGAGAAATTAATCTATAAATCTATAAAAACTGATAAAACTCATGAAACCACTACTGATTTCGTGAGTTTTTTATTTTTGGATTAGCCGAGTCGATTTTAGGGAAAAGAAGTTTATAACAAACCAGGGCGTTGCCTGGGAATGAAGGATTTGCCAATAAAAGTGTAAATTAACTGACAAGCGGTGGAGGTTGTTATAACCGCCCGAAAACCACCGTTAAGTGTCCAAGCCATGGTTGACAGGAGCAAACCAGTGGCTACTTTAGCATATATTCGTAACTATTTCCTAATAATATATTTCATATAAGCTAGCGGGATTTTTATGATTCGAGAATGAAACATGCATAAACTGCATATATTTTTGTAATCTGATCCTTTTGATAAACCAACTTGGGACATGGAATAATGCGGAACTCTCCAATGAAAATCCGGACAACCATTGACAACGGTTACAATAAAAATTATAATTATCGTAACAAGTTAATCATGTGGTGGAGATATGGAGACCCGCATTTCAGTAGTACCTTCGTTGGAAAAGGTATGTCTATTGAAGTGTGGGTCTTTTTCTTCATTATTTTTTTCTTGTTATGAAACCGGTTGTATTAGAAATTTATAAAGGGGTGTAAAGTATGTCTGAGTTTTTAGCTGAATTAATTGGTACGATGATCCTGATTATTTTAGGGGGAGGTGTTGTTGGCGGTGTTGTTCTGAAGGCTACAAAAGCAGAAGGTTCCGACTGGATTGTTGTTACAGTTGGCTGGGGTCTTGCAGTAGCAATGGGTGTTTATGCAGTCGGAAACTTTACTGGTGCACATATAAATCCTGCTGTGACATTAGGATTTGCAGCTGCAGGAGAATTTCCTTGGTCAAAAGTTCCAATGTATATTAGCGCGCAAATGATTGGTGCAATCATTGGTGCCTGTATTGTATTTCTAAACTATTTGCCACATTGGAAGGAAACAAAAGATCAGGCAGCAAAACTTGGGGTATTTGCAACGGATCCTGCTATTCGCAGCCCTTTCTCCAATCTGGTCAGTGAGATTATCGGGACATTTGTCTTGTTGCTGGGATTGATGTTTATCGGTGCTAATGAAATTACGGAAGGATTAAATCCGCTTATTGTAGGTGCTTTAATCTTGGCAATTGGTGTATCGCTAGGTGGGGCAACCGGATATGCGATTAACCCGGCACGAGACCTGGGTCCAAGAATTGCCCATGCACTTTTGCCAATACCAGGAAAAGGTGGTTCAGATTGGAGTTACTCCTGGATTCCAGTCGTGGGTCCGATTATCGGTGGTATTTACGGTGCGGTTTTCTACAATGCCATGTTTTTAAGTGAATTTTCAGCGTTTTTTTGGGTGATGAGTGTCATTGTTGTAGCAATTTTAATTGGTGCTGCAAGTTCTGAATTGAAGAAAGGGAGAACAGCTAATAAACTGGAGGAAACAATAAAAAATTAATTAGGGAAGGAAATGATTATGAGTAAACAGTATATTTTATCCTTGGATCAAGGTACCACAAGTTCAAGGGCCATTCTTTTTGACCAGAGTGGTACCATAATCGAAACAGCACAAAAAGAATTTGAGCAATTTTTCCCACATCCCGGCTGGGTTGAACATGATGCGAATGAAATCTGGAATTCGGTGCTTGCCTGCGTGGCCGAAGTGTTGCGAAAGGCTGATGTTGAGCCAACTCAAATAGCTGGAATCGGTATTACAAATCAACGGGAAACGACGGTCGTTTGGGACAAAAACACTGGGAAGCCTATCTATAAAGCAATCGTCTGGCAATCCCGGCAAACGGATGGCATTTGTAAAGAATTGCGTGAAGCTGGTTACAACGAAATATTTAGAGAGAAAACCGGTTTACTGATTGATCCGTATTTTTCCGGAACAAAGGTGAAATGGATTCTTGATAATGTCGAAGGTGCAAGGGAAAAAGCAGATAAAGGTGACTTATTGTTTGGAACAATGGATTCATGGCTTGTTTATAAACTATCCGGCGGGAAAACCCATATTACGGATTACTCCAATGCTTCCAGGACACTGATGTTTAATATTTATGATCTGAAATGGGATGATAAACTACTAGATATACTAAACGTACCGAAAAGCATGCTGCCGGAAGTTCGTCAGTCGTCTGAAGTATATGCCAATACAGTTGACTATCATTTCTTTGGTCATGAGGTACCAATTGCTGGTATCGCCGGGGATCAGCAGGCGGCATTGTTTGGTCAAGCATGTTTTGATAAAGGAATGGCTAAAAACACTTATGGAACGGGCTGCTTCATGTTAATGAATACAGGAGAAGAAGGCGTTCAATCGGAAAATGGATTACTGACAACATTAGCGTGGGGCGTTGATGGGAAGGTAGAGTACGCGTTAGAGGGAAGTATTTTTGTTGCTGGATCTGCTATCCAATGGTTGCGTGATGGATTGAAGGTTATTGAAGACGCTCCACAAAGTGAAGATTTCGCTACAAAGGTCGATTCGACGGATGGTGTTTACATGGTTCCTGCTTTTGTTGGACTGGGGACACCGTACTGGGATAGTGAAGCGAGAGGTGCAGTCTTTGGCTTAACCCGCGGGACAACGAAGGCACACTTTATTCGGGCAACCCTTGAATCACTGGCATATCAGACAAAAGATGTGTTAGATGCGATGATCGCCGATTCCGGTATTGATTTGAAAACCTTACGTGTTGACGGTGGGGCTGTGAAAAATAATTTCTTAATGCAGTTCCAAAGCGATATTTTAGGTGTACCAGTGGAGCGGCCGGTTGTGCAGGAAACAACCGCCTTAGGTGCAGCATATTTGGCAGGTCTTGCTGTCGGGTATTGGAAAGATAAAGACGAAATTTCCAAGCAATGGCAAAACGAAAAAACATTTACAAATGAGCTGGAGGAAGAAAAACGCACCAAGCTTTATGATGGATGGAAAAAAGCTGTACGAGCAACAAGAGAATTTAAATAAGCCGTAAAGGGACCAACTACTGGGGTTGGTCTCTCTTTTCAGGTATTCTTAAATCAGGTAAGGAAATACTAGCAATAGGGGATGTTCAAACAGTCACCAAATGATAAGTGGCGACTTTTTGAACACACACTAACAGGGAGTGAATTGGATGAAGAAAATAGTGAATGACCCGGAGCGAGTCGTACAAGATATGATTCAGGGACTTGTTACTGCACATCCAGGTAGTGTAAAACAGTTACCTGATACAACCGTCATTACCAGGAAGGATGCGCCCGTTTCCGGAAAAGTTGGACTCGTCAGCGGTGGTGGTAGCGGTCATGAACCTGCCCATGCTGGATATGTTGGCAAAGGAATGTTGGATGCTGCGGTGGCTGGGGAAGTTTTTACCTCGCCAACGCCAGATCAAGTTTTGGAAGCAATTAAAGCAGTTGACAGTGGTGCAGGTGTATTGCTGATTATAAAAAATTACACTGGTGACGTCATGAATTTTGAAATGGCAGCGGAAATGGCGGAAGCAGAGGGAATTCAAGTGGAAAAAGTGGTTGTCAATGACGATGTTGCAGTAGAGGATAGTTCATTTACCTCTGGCCGCCGTGGAATTGCGGGAACTGTATTTGTACATAAAATTGCCGGGGCAATGGCAGAAAAAGGCGGTTCTTTGCAAGAGGTTAAGGCTGTGGCGGAAAAGGTTATCCGTAATGTACGTTCGATGGGAGTGGCGACAAGTCCGTGTACGGTTCCAGCGGCAGGAAAACCTAGCTTTGAACTTGCGGATGATGAGATGGAGGTTGGTATCGGGATTCACGGGGAGCCTGGAATTGAGCGGAAAAAAGTTGCAACAGCAGATGAAATCGCTGGTGAATTAACGGACAAAATTTTTACTGACTTAGATTTTGCTAATAGTGATGTTGCTGTTATGATTAATGGGCTTGGAGCCACACCGGAAATGGAATTGTATATTGTCAACGGAAAGGTACAAGCAATCTTGGCGGATCAAGGAATGAATGTCTACAAAACGTTTGTCGGTGAATTCATGACATCGTTAGAAATGGCCGGCTGTTCGGTGACATTATTAAAATTGGACAATCAGTTGAAAGAATTATTGGACGCACCGTCAACTGCTCCGGCTTTTTATAGTTAATGGAAGGGGGTAAGACTTGTGGAAATTTTTCAAGTTGAACATGCACGTAAATGGATGAAAGCTACGAATGAAAGAATACAGGAAAAAAAGCAGGAGCTAACGGAGCTTGACCAGGCAATTGGTGATGGGGACCACGGCATTAATATGGCTCGCGGATTTCGGGAAGTAATGACCAAGCTTGATGGCGAAACCTATCAGCATGTTGCAGATGTAATGAAGGACGTGGCAATGACATTGATGTCCAAGGTAGGCGGTGCTGCGGGTCCATTGTATGGGACGGCATTTCTGAAACTATCAATGGCTTTCAAAGGGCAGGATGTCGATTACCCTCTATTCACCAAAGGAATGGAAGATGCAGTAGCTGGGGTGAAGCAACGTGGAAAGTCGGAGGTTGGCGAAAAAACCCTTGTCGACGTCTGGTCAGCTGTCTTAGAAAAGCTCCAGGAAAACGATCATTTTGATGGGAGTCTGATGCTTGATACAGCAAAAGCAGCGATGGAGAACACAAAAGAAACAATGGCAACTAAAGGACGAGCTGCCTACTTGAAAGAGCGATCAATTGGGCATCTTGATCCAGGATCTGTTTCATCATTTTATTTGTTTGAATCTCTTGCTGGTGTTATTCGTGAAGGAGTGTGATAGAGAATGGCTTACGCAGGTATTGTCCTGATTTCCCATAGTCCAAAGGTAGTTGAGGGAATTAAAGACATCATCAGGCAAGTAAACCAGGATGTGGCGATTGAACTTGCCGGCGGGACAGATGATAATCAAATTGGCACAAGCATTGACAAAATACTAAAAGCAATCGAGCGAGCCGATGAAGGTAAAGGTGTGTTGCTGGTCTATGATTTGGGAAGTGCTAAAATGAATGCGGAAATGGCAGTGGAAATGACTGATCGAGAACATATTAAGATTGTTGAAGCTCCACTGATTGAAGGGGCCTACGTTGCGTCAGTTGAAGCAGGAATGGGAAAATCGGTTGATGAAATTATTGCAACACTTGAGCGCGAATTTTAATGCTAAAATGGCTGTTTCAGTGTAGTTAATTGGGACAGCCAATTTTGTTTAAGACAAGCTTTGCGAAAGAGAATATAGCTAAGATATAACACGCAGGAATTTAAATTGACCATTTTCCTATGGGAATTTAAACAATTATGATATTCTCAGAACAATAATTTTTTTGAGGTGATCATTATCGCAGAACTTAATGGAATACTACCAGCTGTGAGGGATATGAAAGACTTTGAGAAATTGCTTACCAGCGATCATGAATACATCATTTTTTTGGAATCAAGACTTTCGCAAATTAAATCCCTTGTCAACTATTCCAAGCGCAACAATAAAAAAGTACTTGTACATGCGGATTTAATTCAAGGATTAAAGACAGATGACTATGGTGTTGAATTTATTTTCCGGGAAATAAAACCTGATGGGATTGTATCAACAAGAGGAAATGTCATTTCACTGGCAAAGCAGCATGATATTTTGGCCGTACAGCGAATGTTTGCTGTGGATTCCCATGCGCTGGAGAACACTATCCAGATCATCAATCGGGTAAAGCCTGACTATATCGAAATTATGCCTGGCATCATTCCAGCTTTAATTACGGAGGTGTCAGATCGGACAGGTATACCGGTGATTGCTGGCGGGCTAATTAGAACAGATGCAGAAGTACAACGTGCGTACGATTCCGGTGCCAAGGCGATTTCGACGTCTGACAAAGCACTATGGGGGCTTTGATTGCCCTGCCTTTGTGCGTTTGTTTTAACTTATCCAAACCATGTTAGCGACTGGTGTATATCAGGCTGAGAAGAGAAACCTTAACGGGAGCAGGGAACCATCAACCCGAGAGAAAGAATATAGATTGGAGCGTTAGAGCATTAACTCGAGCGGAAACATCAGCGTTATCGGAGAAAATAGATCACATATCACTACTATCTCTAAAGCCGAAACAAAAAACTGCCCGAATTAAATCAGGCAGTTCCATTCATTATAATGCTTTATCGTCAACAGATTCCAGCCATTCCTCAATCGTGTCAACAACCGACTCCACGCAACCTTCCTTAAACGGGGAGCGTAAATTTGCAGCTTCGACAAGTCCTAAGAATGATTTAGATCCGCCTAGTTTACATAAATGTAAATAATCCTTCCATGCTTCTTCGTGGCTTTCACGGGATCGCTTCCAGAATTGAAATGCACAAATTTGCGCTAGTGTATAATCGATGTAATAAAATGGCACCTCATAAATATGTCCTTGACGCTGCCAAAAGCCACCCGCTTCCAAATAATCATTTCCGTCATAGTCACGATGCGGAAGATAAATTTCTTCCAATTTCCGCCAAGCCTGTTTACGTTCCTCGGTTGACCATTCTGGATTTTCGTAAACAAGGTGCTGGAATTCATCGACCGCAACCCCGTATGGCAGAAACTCTAATCCGCCGGCAAGGTGTGAGTACTTATATTTATCGGTATCTTCTTTGAAAAATAGCTCCATCCATGGCCATGTAAAAAATTCCATACTCATCGAATGAATTTCTGCTGCCTCCGAGGTTGGAATTAAATATTCCGGAATACCGATGTTACGACTAGAGTAAAATTGAAAAGCATGACCTGCCTCATGTGTAAGCACATCAATATCCCCGGAGGTTCCGTTAAAGTTTGCGAAAATAAATGGGGATTGGTAGTCTTCGATGAACGTGCAGTATCCACCAGCCTCTTTCCCTTTTTTAGCTTCCAGGTCCAGCAAATGCCGATCAAGCATAAAGTCAAAAAATTCTTTTGTTTCCGTAGATAGTTCTTCGTACATTATCTTGCCGTTTTCGATAATCCATTCCGGAGAACCCTTTGGCTCGGCATTTCCACTTTTGAATTCAAATGGTTCATCATAAAACTTCAAGGAATCTACCCCGATTCGCTCCGCCTGTTTTGCGTAGAGCTTTGTCACAAGTGGAACGATTGAATCGCGTACCTGTTTGCGGAACACTTTAACCATTTCCGCATTATAGTCTACGCGCTGCATCCGTAAATAGCCAACATCAACAAAATTTTCGAAGCCGAGTGTTGTGGCAATTCCATGTCGTACTTTAACTAGTTGATCGTATATGGAATCAAATTTTTCAGCATTTTCCGCGATAAAGTTGGCACTTGCTTTGGCCGCCTGTTTCCGTATGGCACGATCCTTACTTTGTGTGAGTGGACCAAGCTGTGCTAATGTATATGTTTTCCCATTAAGTTCAATCTGAGCCGAAGCAACCAGTTTTGAATACTCTGATGTCAGTTTATTTTCCTTTTGCAATAAAGGTATGATCTCCTGTGAAAATGATTTAATTTCACAATCAGCTAGTTGAAAAAGCTGGCTTCCCCACTGGTTTTCCAGCTCTTCACGATATGGCGATTGAACCAATTCCTTATAGAAATCGGTGCTTAGACCCCTAATTTCCGGCTCCATTTCATCAAAAAAATCACGTTCTTCTTGGTAAAACGCATCATTGGTGTCAATTGATGCCCGAATATACACCAAATTGAATAAAGTTGATAGTCTGTCTCGAAACGCGTTGATTTCCTTAATAGCTTTTGTTGCCTCATCAACGGAAGCAGCGGTTATAAAATTATCAAGCAACTCGTTGAAAGACGCTTTTTCTTTTTCCAGGTTTGGCCGTTCATATGTATAATTTTCAAATGTCTGCATAATGTGCCCCCTTTTTAGTTAGATACTATTTCGACAAAGAGAAAAGAATTCCTGCTCTTTTACGAAATTTGCCGGCAATATATCGATGGAAAAGTAACATTGTTATAATGGTGACAAGAAGTATTGTTTTGAAATGGAAGGAGAATAAAATGAAAGCGAAATTCGAACTAACGAAGGAACAAAAGAATGAAATGGCAAAACGAATCAAGGGATATTTTGAGCGGGAACGGGACGAGCAAATTGGTGATTTGGCTGCACAATTGATACTTGAATTTTTCATCGAAGAGCTTGGCCCGATGTTCTATAATATTGCGGTCGAGGATTGTCATACTTATATGACGGAAAAGTTGGAGGATATGTTTGAAATTCAAAAGCGTTGAAATGTCGTTATCGGAAAATCCCTAGTACATTGGGATCTCATAAAACTTCGATTATGATGATAAGTAGAATTACTATATTCAACTGAGGGAGCCTGAAAGTGAATAAAAACATCACTTGCTAGTGTCGGCGTTGCAACAGGACTCCCGAGAACTTAGCCGGCCTCGGTCCTTTTTATCCTCCTTTTTGAACACGCTCTTTAATCGTGGCATTTAATGGCTGTCATTCTTTTTTACGCCCTTAAGACGGATACTTTTCCTAAGTTGATACATTCTAAACCTATAAGATCATGTTTAAAGGAAGGGTATTGGATGAATATAGCAAATGTGATGACAATTATCGGGTTTGTAGCAGTTGTTATCGTATTACTTGTGTTAATTATTATTGGGATATATTTATTTTTTGTTGACCGTACGCAAAAGCAGCACCCGGTACTAAGAAACTATCCAGTTTTAGGACGCGTGCGATACTTTTTTGAAAAAATTGGCCCGGAACTGCGTCAGTATTTCTTTAACAATGACAATGAAGGGAAACCATTTTCGCGCCGGGATTATCAGCATATTGTCAAAACAGCAAAATATAAGCGTGATGTAATCGGGTTTGGATCACAGCGGGATTTTGAGTCAGCAGGATTTTACGTACGCAACTCCATGTTTCCGAAACTTACGGAAGAGCTGAAAATGGACAGGGACACAAAGGTGACGACACAACGGTACTTGTTACTAAAAGACCCCCTGTTTACAGAACGAGAAGAAAAACTGGAAGAAAATGAATCCCTTGCCTATTTGCTTGAGGAGGATGATGCAATCGTCATTGGAGAGAATACGCGACAGCCTTTTATTGCCAAGGGACAAATCGGTATGTCTGCGATGAGCTATGGTGCGCTTGGAAAAAAGGCAATAACAGCACTGTCGGAAGGGTTGGGAATTGCCAAAGGTACATGGATGAATACCGGTGAAGGCGGCTTATCCGAACACCATTTAAAGGGTGGCGTTGACATTATCATGCAAATTGGCCCCGGGTTATTCGGAGTTCGGGATAAAGATGGCAGCTTTGACTGGGATGAATTGCTTGAGAAAAGTAAAATTCCTCAAATAAAAGCGTTTGAATTGAAACTGGCACAGGGGGCTAAAACACGTGGCGGTCATATCGATGGTGAAAAGGTAACCGAAGAAATAGCGAGAATCCGCAAAGTAGAACCATTTAAATCCGTCGATAGTCCGAATCGCTTTACTGAATATAGTGATATACCGTCCTTATTTCATTTTATTGAACGCATTCGTGAACATACCGGAAAACCTGTTGGTATGAAAATTGTGATTGGCAGTCCGGACGAAGCCGAAGAATTAGCCAAGCATATAAAAGATCTGGGAAAGAACCCGGATTTTATTACAATCGATGGTGGCGAAGGCGGGACTGGTGCATCATATCAGGAGCTGACTGACAGTGTTGGGCTGCCAATCAAATCATCACTCCCACTGGTGCATGAGGCATTAGTTAAATACGGCGTTCGTGACCGGGTAAAGATCATTGCTTCAGGTAAATTATTTTCTCCAGACAGGGTTGCAATTGCGCTGGGAATGGGCGCTGATCTTGTTAACGTAGCACGCGGGTTTATGATTACGGTCGGCTGTATTCAAACATTAAAATGTCAATCCAATGTCTGTCCGGTCGGTGTTGCAACAACAGATCCGGAGCTGCAAAAAGCTCTTGTTATTGATGAGAAAAAATGGCGAACAGCAAACTATGTAATTACGCTCCGAAAAGGATTATTCCGGATCGCTGCAGCAGCAGGACTTGATTCCCCGGTTAAATTTGCCAAGGAGCATGTTGTATACAAGGATGAAAAAGGTAATATTCAGCCATGGTAAAGCGCATTGAAACACGGGCGGTGAAGAGTAAGCATAAACGCTTCAAACATAACTTGAGTGCGCAAAAAAAGTATTTTGCACACCCAAGTTTATATTTAGATTATGCAGAGGCTGCTTCGCCAACAACTCGTTTTCTCTCCGATTCTTCAATCACAACACTTGCGGACGCATCACCGATAATATTTACTGACGTCCGAAACATATCCAGAATCCGGTCAACACCTGCAACAAGTGCAATCCCCTCCAAAGGCAGGTTAACAACTGCAAGTGTCATTGTTAACATAATTAACCCTGCACCAGGTACCCCTGCAGCACCAATCGAAGCAAGGGTGCCAATTAGTGCTACCGTCAGAATTTGCGTAAAGGAAAGATTTATGCCAAAATACTGGGCGACAAAGACGACAGTAATTCCTTGATATATTGCTGTTCCGTCCATGTTTATTGTTGCACCTAATGGTAAAATAAAGCTTGATGTCTCTTTTGACACGCCAAGGTTATCTTCCGTGTTTTTCATTGTAATCGGTAATGTTCCAGAACTGCTGCACGTGCTGAACGCCACCGCTGCAGCCGGAAAGATTCCTTTAAAAAACAGCAGCGGATTCATTTTGCCAAGTGATTTTACTGCAACTGAATAAACCACTGCAACATGGACGATACATGCAACAATTAGTGCAAGTATTAATTTTATCAATGGCAATAGAACGGTGAGGCCGTATTCCCCAACAACCGGTGCCAGTAAACCAAAGATTCCGATGGGTACCAGTTTCATAATTACACCGGTTATTTTATACATAACTTCGGCAAATCCGTCAAAAAACTGTTGAACCGTTGCTGCTTTTTCCCCAACAAGTTTAATGCCAATGCCGGTAAAGAGAGCGAAAAAGATAATTTGCAGCACATTAGCGGAAGCCAGTGCTTCGATGGGGTTTAGTGGGATAATGTTTAAGATTGTTTGCACAACACCGTCCGTTTCGCTTGGTTCAACAGCCGTTTCACTTACTTGCAGATCCATACCGCTTCCGGGTGAAAAGGTAAATCCGGCGATAAGACCGATTGAGATAGCTATAAAGCTTGTGATTAGATAGTAGGATATCGTTTTGCCACCTAAACGCCCTAATCTTTTAATATCTCCAGCGTTTGTGACCCCAACAATGATGGTTGACAGGATCAATGGTACGATAATGAATTTAATTAACCGGAGAAAGAAATCACCAAGCGGCTGAATATACGTGGTTTTATCGCCAAAAATCAAGCCGACGATAATTGCCAAAACAAAAGCCCCGACAATTTGCCAGATAAATCCTTTTTTCATCGAATCCCCCTTTAAAAGAATAGTTAAGTTTACATAATTACCTCCTTCCAGATCAGTCGTATTGCCAATGTAGCTGTCGTTGTCCTGACCCACACACGCCAGATCCGTTTGTAAAAAGGCGAGCAGCTATTAAAGAGGATAAAGGATAGCTAAGTACCTTGCTTGCCTTATTATCATTGTATTCATATAGGAGATGGAAAATTCAAATTTCTATGAAGCTAAAAAAGCAGCCTGAGGTAATCGCTGCTTTCATCATTCGCTATTAATAGGTATATTTTTACTTTAGGTAGGTGTTCCCGTCATATTGTTCAATTTTTCCATCCTTCATAAGTTTGCCTAGTGCACGTTTGAATGCCGCTTTGCTGATTTGAAATGTACTACGTATATCTTCAGGATCACTCTTGTCACTAAACGGTATAATGCCACCTTTTTCTTCCAAGTGGGATAAAATTGCTTCAGCATCTTCGCTAATACTGTCTTGTTTTAGTGGGCGGAGCGAAATATTTAGTGTACCATCATCTTTTACTTCAATTACACGTCCGTTTACCCATTCTCCAAGACGTGGTTCCCTTTTTCGTTCTGTGTGATGGATGAACCCGCGATAGCCCTCATTCGTAATAACTGCCGTTCCTTCTTTGCTGGTTCGGTATACACGTCCGCTAATTGGTGTATTTAACACATTTTCCGGAGCTAATTCCCATTCCCTGGCAAAGACACCCTCAGTCGCTGGAATTGCGAGTAAACGTCCTTTGCGATCTTTCCCTAACGTAACGTACAGCATATCACCGGTTTTGGGCCATACAGTTTCAAATAACGGCAGCTCATCCTTCGAGACAAGTATTTCTTTTGCAATGCCAATGTTGACAAATGCACCTAAATTCGGAATTACTTCTACGACCTCTGCCCAATCATATGTATCCATTCGGATTGATGGGAGATGTGTCGTTGCAACCGTTTGTCCTTTTTTATCCAGATATAAAAATACCTCAACAGGCTGACCCTGCTCCAGTTCATGTTCTGTTTCATTATGATGCATGAGCACCTCATTTGTATTTTTTTGTAATACATAACCGGTCTCGATTTTGCGCAGGACGGTCATGGTTTGAATAGTTCCGATTGGTAAAGTGTTCATCGTACAACCTACTTTCACTTATAAAGTTATGTAATTGGAAAAGGGGCACCTTCATGATTAAGGTACCCCTTTGATTACTAAAGTAACACATAAGCTTTACATTTTATTTTTTGCCCGAAAATGATCGGGTGGGAATTCTTGTTATTGTTAATCAATTGATGCTAATTTACGTCGTGAGAAATCTTAGTTTTGTTCAGGAATTCACTCATGCCGCGGTCTTGTTCCACTGGGTGTTTTCTAACTTAAGCAACGTCAGCCCTACCTGCTCTGACGTCCTTGCGACCCCTTAGTCGCGCCAGTGTGAATAAGCATGGTCAAAAACATTACGTAGAATGCCAGTTTATCTTAGTTGTTACTTCTTATTTATAATCATCCCATATGTGTACTAGTATGTCAATAGATTAGTCATTTTTCTTGGCCATAGGTTAAATAACTGTTCTGCTGTATGAACTGCTATACTAATGTTTCGACTAAAAATTCTGCGTGTTGGTATATCATGGTGGTGTTAAGGTGTAAAAAGGATATAAATGCCGGTATGGAGCGATCATACCGACAGCGTATTCGTTTGATGCACGATTAAAATATTTTCTCCTCCACAACCTGATGATATTTATCCAGGATGGTCACTTTACTTGGTTTATTTTCCTTTGCTATTTGTTCTGCTTTTTCAATTGCATCATCTTTTGTAGCATACTCATTTGTTGGTGCTACATCTTCAAGCTTTACATACCAGGCAGTAACATCCTTATTTGGTGTGACACTATATTTATACATTTGCAACACTCCTTGTAACTTCTTGGTTAGTTTTCTATTCCCGAAGGCTGGTATAATAAAACTACCAAGGGGGGAATATGATGCATGAAGTACATGGCGCAATTGATACGGAAACCAGATGTCGTCATTATCACGGAGAAAATGATCGGATAGCAATAAAATTTTACTGTTGCGGGGAATATTTTGCTTGCTACAAATGCCATGTGGAAAAAGGCTGTGGATATACGAAGGTATGGCCGCAAGCTGAATTTGGTCGGCGGGCTGTTCTTTGTGGAGCATGTGGAACGGAACTGACAATTCAAGCATACTTGGATAGTGGTGCCTTATGCCCTGAATGTGGTGCAGGCTTTAATCCGGGATGTGCGCTGCATCAGCATTTATATTTTGAGACAGGTTGTAACATGCAAAATCGATCGGGAGCACTTCGGGATTAATCGAGAAGCAAACAAAATCGATCGAGCAATACATGAAATCGATCAGGAACATCCCGAAATTGATCAAGAACAACGTAAAACCGATCGAGCAACAAGGAAAGAAAAAGAAGGCATAAGTTTTTCCAGATCAAGAAATTAACACACAAAATACAATGAAATTATCAAAAAGCGCAAAACGCTGTCTGTCATTCCTGAAATCCTTATAAATGGAGTGCTATAATAAGCGAAACACTTGAAAAATGCAGGGAATATAGTATTAAATTAACTTGGAACCTTATTTTAAACGGGGAGGGAAAAAGTAGTGGCTTTTGTAATACTGGAACCATGTGGCAAAGAGAAAGCAGCAGAATGTGTCAGCGTTTGCCCTGTTGATTGTATAGAGGAAGGTCCAGATCAGTTTTATATTGATCCGGATGTTTGTATAGATTGTGCAGCATGTAAGGCGGTTTGTCCCGTGAGTGCAATTGAAGAGGAATATGATCTATCGTCTGATCAAGAAATTTATTTGGAAAAGGCTGAGAATTTTTTCAGAGATCGGTAGCAAAAAGCGAACGGCTCAGATCCCATCACAGGAATCTGAGCCTATTTTGCTTTTCTTATTTTTATGATAAGGTTAGTAAGAGAGTGGGCAAACGCTTATAAATTGCGGTTGCCAATATTATATTTTAGGGAAAGATGGGGGAGAGAAAGATGGCAAGTAACCAAAAGGAGCTGGCTCAGGTTACCGGAAGTAAGCGCATACAGAGGCTGGATTTTCGTTTTGGAGCATTTGGGGCAGCAGTTCCCCTGATATTTTTCGTTGTCTGGGCAATAACGATAAGCGTGTTAAAGCTTTCGTCGGAAATCGGACTCGTGATGGGGGCGCTTATTGGACTGACACTCGGTTTGTTTTTTAGTAAAAGCAAATTGGCTGACTATGCGCAAGGTATATTTGATGGATTAGCACAGCCGGTTGGGGTTGTCGCAATTGTTGCCTGGTTTTACGCAGGGATGTTTGCGCAAATTTTACAAGTAGGAGGTTTAGTTGAAGGGCTTGTCTGGCTTGGTGGCGTTTCAGGAGTTGAGCTTCGATTTTTTCCACCGCTGTAGGAACTGGCTATGGTACAACGGTTGCGTTTTGTACCTTGATGTATCCTGCCGGTGTTGCGGTTGGCGGGGATCCGACCATGTTATTTGCAGCGATCCTGGCTGGCGCGGTGTTTGGTGATAACCTGGCACCTGTTTCCGATACAACCATCGTTTCCGCGACAACACAGGATGCCGATGTTCCGGGCGTTGTTCGCAGCAGGTTCAAGTATTCGATAATGGCAGCAATTCCTACTATTATTTTATTTGCCATATTTGGCGGTGGTGGAGATGTAGCCAATGCAAATCAGGAAGCACTAAATAAAATGATGGATTCAACTAACCCGACTGGATTGGTTATGCTGATTCCATTTGCACTCGTTCTTCTATTAGCATTAACCGGACAGCATCTGGTAACTTCGCTGACTTGGGGAATTATTGTTTCAATACCATTGATTGTTTTTATGAATTTGGGATCACTCGCAGATATTATTAGCTTTAATAAAGATTCCGATAATGTTATTTCAGGAGCTTTAGTGGACGGCATAATGGGCTATATGAATATGGCGATTCTGATTTTGCTTATCGTTGCCGCAGCACATTTAATGAAGCTTGGCGGCACAATGGCTGCAGTAACTGGTGCAATGGTAAAGTGGATTAGAAATTCAATTCGCCGTGCAGAACTTGCCATTTGGGGAATTGTTGCTCTCTTAAATAGTGCGATTACGATCAATACAGCTGCTGAAATTGCAGCTGCACCATTTGTCAAAGAGTTGGGTGAAAAGTATAAAATTCACCGTTATCGCCGGTCAAACATGCTTGATGCGGTAACATTAGCACTAGGATATATTTTTCCATGGGGGGCACCGGTATTACTTGGCTGGTCAACGATCAAACTAATGCAGGAAACGTATGACTGGCTGCCGGTTGTAACACCAACATCGGTTTTCCCGTTTGTTTTTCAAGGCTGGCTCCTGGTGATCGTCATGCTGGTTGCGGCAATTACAAGCTGGGGACTACGGTTTGAAGGCAAAAATGGGGAAGAATTAAAAGAACGGCCACGAGATTAAATACTTTCCGGCTAGTCCGAGGGGGGAACATGTTTCGTTCTCGCTCGGGTTTTTTAATGTCGAAATCTGCTTAAATACATAATTTTGCATGTGTTTTTTCTCATCTTTTAGGGTATTCATTCATATATACCAATGAAAGGATGGAAAACATGATACGAACCATATTAATGATAATTGGTGCAATTGTAGTGATTGGCTGGATCATTTCCCTGTTGTAATGTAATGGCGGCTGCCGGATAGGTTATATTAGCCTTTTTGGCAGTTCTCTTATGGTTAGAATGATCATGAAACTGCTTTAATGTAAAGGATTATATAGTAATGAAGCACAACATCGCCAGGGGTGCGGCGATGTTAATTAACAATTTATTGGTTAAGGGGCGTGGTCCCTTAAGTGAAGCGTGCAATCTCCAAGTATGGGAATCGCTAACTTTTACAAGAATCAATTTATACACGATCCTTTGCAGACTATATCATATTATAAATCCCCAGTGCTATTAATAAAAATGGTGGCAGCAGGGTCATTTTTTTCATCCATTTGCTATCGGATAAAAATATACCCATATGGATGCCGCCAAAAACCATTAATCCGCTCATGAATGCTACAAGGCTTGCCGTTAATAATGGTGAATAACCAAGCATTGCTGCACCTAATCCGGCTCCAAATGCATCTAGCGCGAGTGCAAACCCAAGTAAAATGGCTTCCTGGATCGAGATAACTCCCGATTGGTCCAGATCCGCCTGCTGTGGTTCTTTCAGTACCGATTTAAATTGGTTGAGCTGGGAAACACTATTTTCTGATGGATGAACAGTATCATCTGTTTTTGATCTTATCACATTCCACAAACAAAAAATTCCAATTGAGACTAAGATTAACCCGCCAATTATTTTTGCGGTATAAGCAGAAATATAAGAAGTTATCATGCTTCCAATTGTCATCGAAGTTAAAACGATAACACCGGAGCAAAGCATGATAATGAATAGGGCGATAAGCGGTACACGAATCCGGCGCATTCCATAAGCTATTCCAACGCCAAATCCATCCAAGCTAACCGCGATAACTAAGAAGAATAATCCTGTATAAAACAGCATATTTATCATATCCTTTATCAGCTTCTAAAAATATTGTATGGAAAACCGGCTTCATTGTGAGGCTTGCAGAAAGCCCATTTCCACAAACAAGTTAATGCTGAAATTTAGCTAAATTTTACACTCAGTCCATTTCACGGAGCTGCTTGGTTATATTATTGACAAGAAATACAGAGTGCCTTAAATTTGATTTATCCAAGAAAACATTTAATGTATAAGGGGATAAACGGGAACGTTTTAAACATGCACTATAAAGTGAATATACAAATGAGATGAACATACAAAAGGGATGTGAAGTGACATCATGATCGATTATTTTCTGGATCTAAATATTCTGATTCAGGTAACCATCGCCACATTGTTTACCTGGGGGATGACTGCTCTCGGTGCTGCGGTTGTTTTTACAAGCAAAAATATGAATCAAAAATTTCTTGATAGTATGTTAGGCTTCGCTGGTGGGGTTATGATCGCAGCGAGTTTTTGGTCCTTACTATCACCAGCGCTGGAAATGGCAGAAGATGGACCATTGCCAGGCTGGATTCCTGCAGCGATTGGTTTTTTGCTTGGCGGTTTTTTTCTATGGAGCGTTGACAAAATATTGCCCCATTTGCACCCGCGCGAACCTATGGAAAGTGCAGAGGGGATCCATCCTGAGAAAAAGAAACGGAGCACATTGCTTGTTTTTGCGATTACTTTGCATAATATTCCAGAGGGTCTTGCTGTCGGGGTTGCCTTTGGTGCGGTCATGGCTGGGTACGATTCGGCCTCATTAGCCAGTGCTGTGGCGTTAACGATAGGGATTGGTATTCAGAACTTCCCGGAAGGTGTCGCGGTTTCGATGCCATTACGCCGGGATGGGATGTCCCGGAGGAAAAGCTTCATGTATGGACAGTTTTCCGGTATGGTTGAACCGATATCTGCGATTATTGGTGTATTGGCCGTATCGTTTGTTCAACCACTGCTGCCATACGCACTAAGCTTTGCAGCCGGTGCAATGATTTTCGTTGTTGCGGAAGAAGTAATCCCAGGCTCCCAAGAAGAAGGAAATAAAGATTTAGCGTCAATAGCACTAATGATCGGCTTTACGGTAATGATGATTTTGGATGTAGCGTTGGGGTAGTCCTCCTTATTAATTATCGCCTTTTTACAGGCGATTTTTTTATTGCAGCTAAATAAGCTTATCAACAACTAAACAGAGTATAATACCCCGAACTTCAATACCGGCGGCAAGTTTGTCTCATATTACAGATTTTCTTTTAAAAACGCAATGACCTGCCTAAAAGCATCAACTACTACAGGCTTCTGCATATTCTGGTCAAAAGAGTGTTCGCCGTTAGGAATTGTAATCAATGTATTCTTTACACCAAAGCTGGTAAGTGCTTCACTCATTTTTACTGATTCCTTATATGGGACATCCTTATCCTTATCACCGTGCAGGAGCAGTGTTGCCGGATAATTAGCATCAATATTCTTGACTGGACAATAGGGGCGTAATTTTTCGCCTGCAATCAGCGGGTTGAAACCAGATACATACTCATTCCATTTTCCTTGCTGGCGGCAATACAAATAAATCGCATATCGTCGTTCAATTGGTACTTCAGACACGGGCTTACTTTGAATCAATTGCTTTGCCAGCGTTTCGGGAACTTGCTTCATTTTCATGAAATGCATAGATGGTTTCGTATACCAGTCGGCTATAATATCTCCATACCCATAAAAAGAAACGATTACTTTCGGTCTAACTTGAAATGTGCCAGACAATAGTGCTAGAAAACCACCCGCTGAACTGCCAATTACAGCGATTCTATCCTGGTCAAAATCGTATTCATCTTTTCCTCTTTCTTTTAACCAAATGAGCGCATCTCTAATATCCTCGGCAATTTGCGGTAATTTTGCTTCTGGTGCAAGCCTGTAGTCGACGGAACAGACATTAAATCCACCCTGATTATATAATGAAACTTGCTCTTCCATAATATCGTTTCTGCTTCCCCAGATTAGTCCACCACCATGTATATAGACAACAAGCGGGGCTTGCTTTTCTTCAACAGGATAGAAGTCCCCTTTGATTTCGCAACTGGTTGTGCTCTTATATATAAATGTCGTTTTCATTTTTCTATCACCTTTGGAATTGATTTTTATCAAACAGGATTTAGTATATCTATTTTTCAATTGATCGTCCAGTATTGACATTTGCTGCATTTTGCTTCAAAAGAATTATATTGGGAAGCTATTCCTATTGTGAACGTCAGGAACAAAATATGTGTTTTACCAACCACTTGACAGTATAGTCCACGTTCGTATTGGGAAAACAGAAGATTGTTCAACGTACTCAAAAACAAATAACAAATTTGTTCAAATCGAACAATTACTTTCAAACTGTAATTAGGTATAATGAAGGGCGGTAAATGCTATGTTTAGCCTTAGCATCTAGTACTAATATAAATCTCTTTCATAATAATGAGAAAATTTATATGATTTGTCTCATGCCATTAAATAAATAGAGTATAGAAAGGCCCTTACCGAGTAGCTTTGACACTAGTGGGAGAAAATTGGGGAAAAACAGCGGTATTTTAAGAAAATCTAAATTTCTAGAGGGAGGAAGAATTGCATGGAGTCTAAAATAGCTGCATATTCAGGGAAGGCTGTTCAGGAAAGGCTGGAATGGTTAGGGCAATTTGGCAGTGAGCCTAATGGCGGAGTTTCTCGCTTACTATACAGCAAGGAATGGATGGAAGCACAACAATCATTAAAAAAACTTTTTGCAGACGAAGGGCTTACAGTACAGTTTGATGAGATCGGCAACTTGTTCGGAAGGCTGGAAGGAACAACTTATCAAGATGAGACAATACTGACAGGCTCACATGTTGATACCGTTAAAAATGGTGGGTTATATGATGGACAATACGGTATTATCGCCGGCTTTCTTGCGCTAAAGTATTTGCAAGAAAAATACGGTGCCCCACTTCGTAATTTAGAAGTAGTATCGATGGCAGAGGAAGAAGGAAGCCGTTTTCCGTATTCTTTTTGGGGATCTAAAAATATTATAGGACAAGCGAATCCTGAAGATGTGAAGGGTATAAAAGATTTTGATGGTGTCTCTTTCAATGATGCTATCCATCAAGCCGGTTTTGATTATAAGGAAAATCCAATGAAAGTTCGTGATGATGTAAAGTCGTTTATCGAAATTCACGTAGAACAGGGAAATGTATTGGAAACAGAAGGGAAATCGGTTGGGATCGTTCAACATATTGTCGGCCAGCGACGCTATACAGTTACCGTGAATGGTCAAGCAAACCATGCTGGTACCACTCCGATGGGATATCGAAAAGATGCGATGAATGCTGCTTCCCGGATGGTTTGTGCAATTAATGATCTGGCGGTAGCTGAAGGCGATCCATTGGTAGCCACAGTCGGGAAAATGATCCTTGAACCGAACACCGTTAATGTTGTACCGGGAAAAGCGACTTTCACGATTGACATCAGACATACGGAGAAAGATGCACTTGTCAATTTCACAAATGAGGTCGAAGCGAAGTTACGTGAAATTGCTGAACGTACTGGTGTTGTCATCGACATCGCCATGTGGATGGATGAAGATCCTGTTCCGATGGATCCAAACATAGTAAGGGTTATACAGGAACAGTGTGAGAAAAATAACCTTGATTATAAAATGATGCATAGTGGTGCGGGGCATGATTCGCAAATTATTGCACCAGCCATACCAACAGCAATGATTTTTGTACCAAGCCATAATGGGATTAGCCACTCACCTGATGAGTATACAAATCCTGAACATCTGGCTGAAGGAGTTAACGCTCTGATTTGTGCGCTCTATGAATTAGGTTATAAGGAATAACCAGTTTTTCAAATTAATAATAACAATAAGCTTGGAGTGAAAAATGTGCTATATACTGTGATTAAAAAGAATTTATACCAGGATTCCGTCAGCTTGATGTTATTGACGAATCATCTGTCTTCAATCAATGGTGTCAATCAGATTCAAGTTATGATGGGGACACCAGCCAACAAAGATATTTTCAAAGGTTCCGGCCTATACACAGATGAGCTGGAAGAGGCAAACCCTAGCGATCTTTGTATTGTAGTAAATACGGAAGATGAAGGTACGGTTGATCAGGTAGTTGAGGAAACCGATAATTACTTGTCAAATCAATCCCAAGAATCGCAACAAAGCTCCATCCCGGTTGTTCGTACTTGGGAAATGGCAGAAAACAAATTACCAACCGCTGACGTTGCCTTGATTTCTATTGCGGGTGAGCATGCGCCGGCAGAAGCAAATAAAGCGCTTGATCGTGGCCTGAACGTATTTATGTTTAGTGATAATGTCAGCTTTGAGGATGAACTGCAGCTGAAGCAACGGGCACAGGAGAAAGGGCTGATTGTGATGGGCCCTGACTGTGGGACGGGAATTCTTGATGGCGTTCCAATGGCGTTTGCTAATGTTGTTGAAAAAGGAAATATTGGTATTGTCGGTGCATCTGGTACAGGTATTCAAGAAGTCTCGACAATTATTGGTCGAAATGGCGGTGGTGTTTCACAAGCTATAGGTACCGGTGGTCGTGATCTCTCATCGGAAATTGGCGCGATTACAACCATTAGAGGATTAAGAGTGCTAGATCAAGATCCGGAAACGGACGTGATAACGTATATTTCGAAACCGCCAGCTCCAGAAGTGCGGGAGAAGGTTGCCGAAGTATTTAATACATTATCGAAACCAGTTGTAGCTATTTTTATGGGTGATAAACCGAAAGAAGCACATGGTAATGTTCATTACACGTGGACATTAGAAGATACCGCGTTAAAAGCATTGGAATTAGCTAAAAAATCAACAACGATTGATTTTGCAGCGAATGAAGACCTGGCTAAAATGAAAGAGAATAATAAGCAGCGTTATATTAAAGGATACTTTTGCGGTGGAACATTGGCGCATGAAGCTGCAATGATCGTAGAAGATGCCTTTAATCTTGAAGGAGAGACAGAGCACACGGATGGAATGATGCTTCATTATGAAGGGCATGAAGTCATTGACCTTGGTGACGACGCTTATACAGAAGGCCGTGCTCATCCAATGATTGATCCAACTTTGCGTGTAGAAAAAGTAAAAGAAGCTGCTAAGGATCCGGAAACCGCCGTTATTTTACTCGATAATGTAATTGGTTATGGTGCACATGAAGATATGGCTGGCGTGTTTGCACCAGTTGTTCAGGAAGCGAGAGAAACAGCTGCCAAAGATGGCAGAGCATTTGTGGCAATAGCTTCGGTAACCGGTACTGCAGATGATCCGCAAGTATATCAGGATCAAGTCGATAAACTGGAAGCTGCTGGAGTTATCGTCACAGAAAGTAATGCACAAGCAACAAAGCTGGCTGTTGAGGTCGTCAACTACTTAAATGGTGAACAGTCAACTTCAACCTCTATCACTCAAAATAGTAAAGCAGATGAAAATGATAAGGTTGCGGAATTAATTGCAAGTAAGCCGCGTGTGATTAATGTTGGGATGAAAAGTTTTGCTGAAGCCATTTTGGAACATGGTGGCGAAGTTGTCCAATACCAATGGGCACCGATTGCAGGCGGAAATAAACGTTTAGCTAAAATTTTAGAAAAACTTAAGTAAGTAAATGCGAATAGGAGGATTATCATGAAGTATCAATCAATTCAAGAAGCGAATGAAGCAGTTATCCAACAAGTATTGGAATCTCAACCATTTTTATTAGATGTCGTCCCAGCAAAATCAGTTATCCCAGAATTGAACGGAAAAGTTTTAATGCATGCTGGACCGCCAATTAAATGGGGAAATATGACAGACCCAATGCAAGGCTCGTGTATCGGTGCAACATTGTTCGAAGGTTGGGCTGATAATGAAGATGACGCAAAAAAAATGCTGGAAGCCGGGGATATCAAATTTATTCCATGCCATTCCGTAGATGCTGTTGGCCCAATGGGCGGGATTACGTCAGCCAATATGCCAGTTGTAGTCGTTGAAAATAAAGTGAATGGAAAACAAGCATACTGTAATCTGAACGAAGGTATTGGTGCAGTACTTCGTTTTGGTGCATACAACAGTGAGGTTATTAATCGTCTGAAATGGATCAAGGATGTTCTTGGACCTGCACTTTCTAAAGCATTGAAACAAATTGACGGTGGCATGAATGTGAACGTACTTGTAGCGAAAGCTATTACAATGGGGGATGAATTCCACCAGCGCAACATTGCAGCTTCAGCACTATTCTTGAAAGATATTGTTCCATACCTGTTAACTGCAGACTTGCCAGAAAAAGAATTACAAGAAGTTACTAAATTCTTGGCTGATACGGACCAGTTCTTCCTGAACATCATGATGGCGACAGCTAAGGTTACGATGGATTCTGCAGCTACGATTGAAGAGGGAAGTATCGTAACAGCTCTATCCCGCAACGGTTATGAATTCGGAATTAAAGTAAGTGGTTTAGGTGATCAATGGTTCACTGCCCCAGTAAATACTCCAGATGGATTGTACTTTAGTGGTTACAGTGCTGAAGATGCAAACCCTGACATGGGTGACAGTGCTATTACCGAAACTTATGGTGTTGGTGGTATGGCAATGATTGCTGCACCGGGTGTTACGCGTTTCGTAGGTACAGGCGGGTTTAATGATGCCATTCAAACAAGCGATGAAATGCGTGAAATTTGTATTGCTAATAACCCGAATCTTTCCATTCCAACTTGGGATTTCCAAGGGGCTTGTCTGGGGATTGACATTCGTAAAGTTGTGGAAACTGGCATTACTCCAGTTATTAACACTGGTATTGCTCATAAAACAGCAGGAATTGGTCAAATTGGTGCAGGAACGGTACGTGTTCCACTGGGATGTTTTGAAAAAGCGTTAGAAGCTCTAGCAGAAAAATATGGCGTTGAAGCAGACTGAACGAGTATATAAAATACTAGGTTTCGTTGTGTGCAGCCGTATCAATAGTACCGTACACAGCAGCTTATTATGTTGAGTTGTATATAGAAAGAGGTTTGGGGAATGAGTAAAACAATTGTTGTTGCATTAGGTGGTAATGCCATTTTGCAACCAAAACAAAAAGGCACATATGAGAATCAATTAGAAAATGTAAGAACGAGCAGCAAGTTTTTAGCTAAATTGATCAAAGATGGCTACAAGCTTGTTGTGACACATGGTAATGGGCCACAAGTTGGTAACATTCTTCGGCAAAATGAGGAAGCGGAGGACGTTGTTCCACCAATGCCTTTAGATGTATTGAACGGGGAATCACAAGGTTTTATTGGTTATATGATGATCCAATGTCTGCAAAGTGAGTTAAGAGCACTTGGCATTGATACACCAGTTGTCAACCTGATAACTCGTGTTGAGGTTTCTAAAGACGATGAGGACTTCAATGATCCTTCTAAGCCAATTGGTACATTCTATACAGAAGAAGAAGCAAAAAAACTGATGGATGAAAAAAACTGGAAAATGAAAGCCGATTCCAATCGTGGCTGGCGTCGAGTTGTTCCATCACCTCAACCAATTAATATTTTGGAAGCAAATGCAGTGAAACAACTTGCTGAAGCAGGTAATGTTGTTGTTGCCAGTGGTGGCGGCGGAATCCCGGTTATCAAAACAGAAAATGGGGATTATGAAGGTATTGAAGCGGTTATCGATAAAGATCGCAGCGGTTATAAACTTGCCGAGGAAGTTAATGCTGACATATTCATGATTTTGACCGATGTGGAACATGTATTTGTGAACTTTGGTTCGCCAGAGCAAAAAGCATTGAAGGAAACTTCGGTTAATGAACTTGAAAAATATGTGGCAGAAGGACAATTCAGTAAAGGCAGCATGGGTCCAAAGGTAGAATCTGCGCTAAAATTTGCTAGAAAAGCTGGTACTTCTATCATCTGCTCATTAGAAAAAGTAGATGAAGCCGTTCGTAGTGAAAGTGGTACAATTATTTCCAAGTAGTTAAAAGCTAATGAAGTATAACATGATACTATTGAGAGGGAGCGATTTTTAATGGGTTATCCAAATGATATTTTAACATCAAGAGCTGTAGTAAAACCTGGCAAATATATGATTTTACCACCAGAAGGCTTGGTAAATAACGTTGTCCCAGGGTTTGAAAATGTATCGATGAGCATTTTGTCATCCCCTAAAACCGGTGCCAAGTTTGTTGACTATGTGGGAACCTTCCATAAAGACGGCAAAAATAAACAAGGTTTTGGCGGACAAGACGATGTTGAAACATTTATTTATGTACTGGGAGGTAAGCTGAAAGCATGGGCTGACGAAGAGGAATTCACACTTGAACAAGGTGGATATTTATACTGCCCGCCATCTGTAACCATGTATTTGGAAAACCTGCGAGATGGAGATTCAAGATTCTTCCTTTATAAGCAAAAATATACCCCGTTAGAAGGTCATACGCCATGGGTATATGCTGGGAATTCAAATGAGAATGAAGAAGTAATTTATGACGATATGGAAAATGTTCATATTCAAGATCTGCTTCCAACCGATATTGCTTTCGATATGAACTTCCATATTCTTACTTTTGATCCGGCGGCAAGTCATCCATTTGTTGAAACACATTATCAGCAACATGGAGCATACCTGTTATCCGGAGAAGGCATGTACAATCTTGATAACGAATGGATCCCAGTGAAAAAAGATGATTACATTTTCATGGGTACCTACTGCTTGCAGGCTGCTTATGCAGTAGGCAGAGAAAAATTATCATACGTTTATTCCAAGGATTGCAACCGAGATGCGTCTCTTTAATAGAGTTCAAAATGAAGATAAAAGGCACTGAGAAGTTGAAGGTGGAGAAACAAGTCAACTACCAAACTTTGATGTATCACTTTTACCAAACTTTTTGAGGAGTCCTATATAATAAATGCTATGAAAAATGGTAAAAGGCAGCTTGCTTTTTACCATTCCTTTTACTCACACCCAACATACATGTGTGTACGATAAAAAATAAGAGGTGTTCCATAGTGAGAGTAGCAAAACAGGATTTAAAAGAACTAATTAAAAAGAAATTAAACAAGGCTGGTCTGTCCGAAGAGCATGCTAGTATTTGTTGCCAATGTACTAGTCTTTGCCGATGCCAGAGGACTTCATTCCCATGGAGCAATGCGAGCTGAATATTACGCCGAAAGAATTGCTAAGGAAGGAATTAACCATCATCCAGATTTTCATTTTGAGAGAACGGGAGCAAGCTCCGGTATTTTCCACGCTGATAATGGGGCTGGCCATGTTGCTGCACAGTTTGCGATGGATGAAGCGATTAAAATGGCCAAGGAAAATGGCGTTGCTGTTGTAGGCGTAAAAAAAATGGGTCATAGTGGAGCACTTTCCTATTACACGGAACGCGCTGCAAAACATGATCTTATCGGATTTTCCGTCTGTCTGTCAGATCCAATGGTCGTTCCATTTGGCGGGGCTGAACCCTACTACGGTACGAACCCGATTGCATTTGCAGTACCTGGTAACGAAGGAAAATTAATTAGCTTTGACATGGCAACAACCGTTCAAGCATGGGGGAAGATTCTCCACGCACGATCAAAAAATCAATTGATTCCAGACACTTGGGCTGTGGATGAAAATGGTGAACCGACAACTGATCCATTTAAAGTACAAGCATTATTGCCTATCTCCGGTCCAAAAGGATATGGACTTGGGATGATGGTTGACGTATTATCGGGCATACTTTTAGGACTGCCTTTTGGCAATAAAGTGTCGTCTATGTATCACGATTTAAGTGAAGGACGGAATTTAGGCCAATTACATCTTGTAATCAATCCAGAACTATTTACAACAATTAACAAATTTAAAGATGACATTGCTACTACGATGCGTGATTTGAATGCAATTAAACCAGCACCAGGATTTAATCAAGTTTATTATCCAGGCCAAAACCTGGAAGTAATTCAAAAGGAATACGAAGAAAAAGGAATCGAAATCGTGGACGATATTTATGCGTATTTAGTTTCTGATGTTATTCATAACAATTCCTATGACCATAAAGACCCGTTTGTTGAATAGATCATGCAGACAAAAAATATTTTTTGAAGAGGTGAATTTGTTTGAGAGTAGCGAAAGATGAATTAAAAGATTTAATGAAAAAGAAACTCCATAAAGCAGGTTTGACCGAAGAACATGCGGATGGTGTTGCGGATGTTCTCGTCCATGCGGATGCACGAGGAATTCATTCTCATGGAGCAATGCGTGTAGAATACTATGCAGAGCGAATTGCGAAGGGTGGTATTAATACAAATCCAAATTTTCAATTCAAAAAAACAGGTCTGAGCACTGCCGTTTTTGACGGGGATAATGGGGTAGGACATTTTGCAGCAAAAAAGGCTATGGATGAAGCAATCAAAATGTCCAAGGAAAATGGAATTGCCGTTGTTGGTGTAAAACGAATCAGTCATAGTGGCTCGCTTTCATATTTCGTACAACAGGCTGCAAGAGAAGACCTGATTGGGCTATCTGTTTGCCAGTCAGATCCGATGGTCGTTCCATTCGGTGGGGCTGAACCCTATTACGGAACAAATCCGATTGCTTTCGCCGCACCAGGAAATAATGGTGAAATGATTACCTTTGATATGGCGACAACCGTACAGGCATGGGGGAAAATACTGCACGCACGTTCTAAAAATGAATCTATACCGAACGATTGGGCAGTCGATAAAAATGGCGAGCCAACGACAAATCCATTCGATGTCAACGCATTATTGCCGATAGCAGGTCCAAAAGGATACGGACTAATGATGATGGTCGATGTATTATCCGGAATTCTCCTTGGGTTGCCTTTTGGAAATAAGGTATCTTCTATGTATCATGACTTGACGGAAGGAAGAAATCTCGGACAACTTCACATCGTTATTAATCCCGAATACTTTACGAGCATAAATGAATTCAAACAAAACATATCGAAAACAATGGCTGATTTAAATAATATTAAACCAGCTCCAGGATTTGATCATGTTTCCTATCCAGGGCAAAGAAGCGCTGAAAGAGAACAGAAATATAGTGAAGAAGGCATTGCGATTGTCGATGATATTTATGAATATTTAATTTCGGATACGATCCATAACGATCAATATGATAACAAGGATCCGTTTGCAAAGTAAATAAGTGAGAGCCACAAAAGTATAAATTGCATGTGGCTCTTTTTTGCGAGCGCGTTACCTCAATAGATACTTTTCGAATTTTGTTGAATGTCGCTATGTAGTTATTTGATTGTACTGTTTAAACATAAAATATAAAAATACAGTGGTTATTTGTTTATTTTAAACATTTATATGTTCATGTAGTTCAAAAACTGCTACATCCTTATGCAGAATATACAACCTTTGTTAGTTATTTTGTCCAATGGATATAAAGACCTGTCCTGCAATGTATTATATAATCTTTTAGGAGGGCGCAAGCTAGTCTGGCGATTTCTAAATGATTTGAAACCGATTACGATATGCTAAATGGAGCTACCATTCGCTATAGGATAATCGTTAAATAAATCAAAGTAATTTCGGCGTGCTTAATAGAATAAGAGGGGTAAAGAATAAAATGGCTAAAAATTCAGAAAACACGGTCAAAATAGATAATGATATAGAGCCACAGCATTTGAAGGAAGTAGAAGGGTCTCTTAAACCGAATACAGAAAAAGATCGAACGGTTGGCAAAATCCCTTATATGTTTATGTGGGTTGGGGATGGTGTCAATATGGGTAATATGACACTAGGCGCGAGTGTAGTTGTAGCGGGAGTTGCCACATTAAACATCTTTCAGACATTACTCGCGGCGTTCATAGCCATCCTGATTATTTCCAGCATATTTGCTTTAAATGATCGAATCAGATATAAAGAAGGGGTTCCATATGTTATTCAATTAAGAATGTCTTTTGGTATTAAAGGAACAATCATATCATCGCTTTTGCGAGGGATACCTGCCGTTATTTGGTACGGTGTTCAAAGCTGGATTGGTGGTACAGCACTGAATGAAATTATGAAAATAGCGACAAATGAATCCTTCAATAATGTCACTATTTGTTTTATTGCATTGGTTTTGGTGCAGATTGTACTTTCATGGTATGGTTTTAAAGCTATTAAATGGGTAGAAACGCTGGCATCAATTGTTATTATGGTAGCAATGATTTATGTATTTATTATTCTTGTTACATCTCATGGTAATGAACTGATGGAAAATTGGGTTCAGATTGATGGATCATGGGGATTGCCGTTTTTTGGATATATTATGGTGTTTCTTGGGAATTACGCAGCTATCTTTTTGAATGCATCAGACTATTCCAGAGAACTTGAGCCGGGTATTAGTGATGGGAAACGCGGAATGATGTATTTTTCACCAATTGTCATATCGTATGGCTTCATACTTATTGTTGGTGCGATGATGGCCAGTGTTACCGGTGTGACGAACCCACCAACCGCGCTTGCCATCGTAATTGATAACCAATATGTTACATTCGGCGTCTCAGCGTTTATTGTAATAGCTACGATAGCTACCAACATGGTTGCAAATATTATCCCGCCAACTTATATTATCACCTTGATTACAAAGGCGAAATATAAAGTTGCCGTCACCATTACAGGACTGCTGGCGATGGGAGCTTTTCCCTGGTTACTTGTTCAGGAAAGCAATTCAAAAGGTCTCGACATGTTCATTAAGATCTACTCTGCATTTTTAGGGCCGATTGTTGCGATCCTGCTAATTGAGTATTACATTTTACGTAAACAAAAGGTGCATGTGGAGAATCTGTATAAAGAAGATGGACCTTTTGCCGGGTATAACCCTGCCGCGATGATCGCCATGCTTGTTGGTGCAGCTGTTGCCTTTACTAATGTCGATCTAGCCTGGATTATTGGCTTCGTAGTAGCAAGTATCGTCTTTATACTTTTATCAAAATTTGCCTTTAAAGATTCAAAGTTTAAAAAAGATACCATATTTGAGAACTAACGGAATAGCCGTGGAATGGTCAAAACTGATTTGGTGTTACGACTCTATATATAGTCTTTGAACCATTTCAAATCAACAAGACCGTTCACTTGAATCAAAATCCCGAATCTTTTGATGAGTCGGGATTTCATTATTTCATGATTTGCCGGTTTAGTTCGGCTTGTATTATTGCCCTGGAAATATTACCAGCAGGTGATTAATACGCATTTACGATGAAAGGGGTATGTGTAAGATGAACTATGATTTACTAATTAAAGGTGGGTACGTTGTTTTGCATAACGGTGTATATCAAGTAGATATCGGTATAAAAAATGGTAAAATCGCATGCATTGCTGAGCGTATTGAAGATAGCGCAAAAGAAATCGTTAACGCCAGCGGACAGTATGTAATGCCAGGTATGATTGATACACATGTTCATATCTCAGAACCAGGCCGTACCGAGTGGGAAGGCTTTGAAACGGGATCAAAGGCGTTGGCAGCAGGCGGTACAACGAGTTATGTCGAAATGCCGCTTAATGCGTTACCGGCAACAACTTCCAAAGAAGCGCTTAATCTGAAACTGGAAGCTGCTAAATACCAAAATTATGTGGATTATGCCTTTTATGGAGGTCTTGTTCCTAATAATTTGGAAAAGCTTAAGGAATTGGATGATGCTGGAGTACTGGCATTTAAATGCTTCATTTCTAACTGTGGCAGTGACGTTCCTGGTGATTTCACCAACGTGGATGATTACACCTTATACAAAGGAATGCAAAAATTAGCAGAGCTCGATCAATTACTTTGCATTCATGCCGAAAACCCGGTCATCACGGATAAATTAGCTGAGGAAATGGTTAAAGAGGGCAGAACAACGGCAATGGATTATGTTGATTCCCGTCCGATTTTTACGGAAGTGGAGGCTGTCGGGCGTGCATTGTTATTTGCAAAAGAGACCGGCTGTAAATTGCATTTGGTGCATATTAGTACATCGGAAGCAGTTCAGGCGATCTTACAGGCTCGCAAAGAAGGGGTAGACGTAACGGTTGAATCATGTACACACTATTTTGCCTTGACTGCTGAAGATGTAGCAGAAATTGGTCCAAGAGCAAAATGCCAGCCACCACTAAGAAAAGCGAAGGACCAGGCAAAACTGTGGGATGAGTTGATGGATGGCAATATTGACTGGCTAACATCTGATCATTCTCCATGCACGGAGGATTTAAAAGAAGGGAATATTTTTGAAGCGTGGGGCGGTATCAGCGGTGCGCAAAACAATGTCGATATTATGTTTGACCTGGCAGTAAAACAGCGTAGCTTACCGATTGAAAGGTTTGTTGAATTGATTGCAACTACTCCAGCGAAGCGGTTTAATCTACCACGAAAAGGTGAAATTTCCGTTTCTAAAGACGCTGACATCATATTGGTAGACCCGAACCGTTCTTATATAGTGAATCGGGAAGATTTATATTATAAAAATCAACACAGTGCATATGAAGGCATGAAAATTGATTGCCGTGTTACAAAAACGATTCTCCGTGGAAATATTGTTTATGATTTAGATAAAGGCATTGTCGGTGATCCTAAAGGGCAGCTTATTACAAAAAAATAAACATAATTCAGCAATAACCAGAAAATCAATATGTTTGGAGGGATAAGCAGATGTCTGCGTATGATTTAATTATTAAAAATGGAACGGTCGTAACAGCGGATTCGCTGGTTCAAGGTGATATCGCAATCAAAAACGGTAAAATTAAACAATTGTCGACCGAAAAGCCTCTCGATAGTAATGCAGATAGGGTGATTAATGCAAAAGGGCTGCATGTCCTGCCAGGGTTAATTGATTCACATGTCCACTTTAACGAACCAGGGAGAACGGAATGGGAAGGCCTGGAAACAGGTAGTAAAAGCCTGGCAGCCGGTGGAGCAACAACATTTTTTGACATGCCGTTAAATAGCACTCCTCCGGTTATTGACAAACCAAATTTGGATATAAAAAAGGCTTGTGCCAACGATAAGTCAGTTGTTAATGCGAGATTCTGGGGTGGGCTTGTACCGGGTAATATTCAAAAACTTAAGGAACTGCATGAAGGTGGCGTTATCGGTTTTAAAGCCTTCATGTCTCCAAGTGGCATTAAAGACTTTAATAATGCTGATGACGTAACGCTGTTTAAAGGAATGAAAGAGGTTGCTTCCTTAGGCTCAATACTTGCTGTCCATGCTGAAAGTACAGTGATTTGTGAACAACTGGCAGAAGAAAAACAACGCCAGGGGAAAACTTCCGCACGAGATTTTGTTGAATCGCGGCCAATTATTTCAGAAATTGAAGCAGTTCAGAGGGTTATTTCCTATGCTGAAGCAACAGGATGCAAACTGCACATTGTCCATGCCAGCAGTCGCAAAGTAGTAGAAGTTATCCGCGAAGCACAACAAAGAGGTGTAGATGTAACAGTTGAGACATGTCCGCATTACTTAGCTTTGACGGTCAACGATTTGGAAGAAAAAGGCGGAATAGCAAAATGTATGCCACCACTTAGGGATGAAGAGGAAGTGGAAGATTTATGGGCTGCCGTGGCAAATGGCGAAATTAATGTTATCGGGTCAGACCATTCTCCTGCGCCGGCAGATATGAAAGTAATTACCGACAATTACTTCGAGGGCTGGGGCGGTATTTCGGGTGCCCAATCAACCTTGAATATCCTTTTGACAGAGGGACACTTCAAACGAGGCCTTACATTGGAAAAAATTGTTGAATTAACTGCTGTAAATCCGGCAAAACGCTTTGGACTTACAACGAAAGGAGTTATTGCTGCAGGTTTTGATGCTGACATTACATTGGTTGACTTAACTAAGAGCTTTGAATTAAAGAACGAAGACTTATTCTATCGTCATCAACATTCCCCTTATATTGGCAAAACTTATCAAGGGAAAGTAACAACAACAATCGTTAATGGTGAAGTAGTTTTCGAAAATGATCGCGTTAACGCTGATAAATAGCGATAGATAAACGTTAAATACATGTGATAGTGCGTGTGCAAAGAGTTACCGCTTATCGTTTGGCGGCCTTTTGAACATCCTCTAATAGAATATAAGGTCATAAGGTGACTTTATAAGTACAAAGAAGACGATCCACCGTCCTTTATAACAAAAACCTATACTGTGGTTATGGGGGATGAGGGATCTTTTCTATTAAGAGCTATTTTAATTTTCAAAGGAGAATGCATAATGACTAGAAAGGAATATGAAGCAAAAAGCATGGTGGTATCTGGACCATACGCACATGCTGTTGATGCAGGTGAGTTTGTATATTTTTCAGGACAGACGGCGAAGAACAGCCTGACTGCAGAAGATATGACAGGTGACATTGCCGCGCAAACAAAGCAATGCTTTATTAATTTGTTTAAAGTTTTGGAAGCAGCGAACCTTACCCAAGATGATGTTGTAAAAGTAAATGTATACCTGACAACGATGAAGAACTTTACTGCAATGAATGAAGTATATGAAACTCAATTTAGCAAACCTTACCCGGCAAGAACATGCGTAGCTGTTGCGGAGCTGCCACTTGGCGCGGAGGTGGAAATTGAAATGATCGCTAGAAAACAAGGCTAATAGCAACAAGTTCTTAGATAGAAGAAGACGGATCAAGACAATAGAGGCATTTGGTGATGCTTCTTGGGGGATACGGATAGTATGTTAACCATTACAGAAATCTATTTTAAAGCAGCAAAAACCATTTAGCCAGGTACATTAACTTGCTAAATGGTTTTTGACATTCTATTCCCGCTGCGAGAGAATGCGATGTTTTTTCAATATTTCTTATTTTTTTCGTTTACAATCAAATACATATCAAAAATGGATTCGCTTTTTCTTCCCATTGTTCTTTGTGTTTGCATTAATATCACTGGTTTCCCTTATCATTGCTCAAATTATTCAATGGAGTTAATATATGTTTTCTAAGGCAAAATTAAAACTGCCCGCTAGTGGGCAGTTTTAATGAAATGGTTAGAGTTAATTTGCTGTCCGTACTTGCTCATCTTCCTCCAGAATTGAACCGATGACTAAAGCAACACGAACTTTTAATGAATCAGCGGGATCACGGAAGGAACAGTTCAATAATTCTTCCGTTTTCTTAACCCGGTATTTAACCGTATTCCGATGGATATATAGCATCCTTGACGTATCGGAAATTTCACATTGGCTGTTCAAATAGACTTCGATTGTTTTGACTAGCTCAACATCCTCTTTGGCCTTCGGATATGCAAGTGATTTTAGCGTATTTTCATATAGTGCTTTTAGATCTTTTCTAGGTAGCGTGTTTAGCAATTCCTTAATTTCTCTTGCTTTATAAAAATTAATGAATCCCGTCATTTTTAGGTCGTATCCATTCATTATTGCTTCGACTGCTTCCTTGTATGCAGTGGAGACATCTGTTACGGACTGGATTGGATTGCTGATCCCAAACGATACGGAATAATCTCCCTCTATATTTCTTTGGGCACGTTCGATAAATTTGGTAACGTTATCTATTTCCGCTTCCGTGTAATTAGGAAATTGCAGAATCATAACAAAATATTTTTCTTTCGTAAACAATGTTGCTTCCATGTTTCCATTAATTATTTCATCTTCGAGTTGATCATAAATATTATGATGCAATTCCCCAATCTTTTTTTCGTACAATTGCAATGTTTCATAGCTATCACCTGCTGCATCAATTGCACAAACAATACAGATACTTTCCATGTCAGCTTTTAGTCCGTAATAATTTGCTCTGCTTAAAATCTCTTCTTCAGCGTGTATCCTCATTTCAATTAAATCGGCAAAAAAGTTATTTTTTAATAGCCTTGAATTTTCTTCAATGGATTGTTCCTTTATAAGTGTAAATGAAATGACGTTGCCAGCTTGTTCAATTGCCATTTGCGAAGAAGGATACGGCAGTGTTAATGCGTCCATAATCACCAGCATACTTGGATATTGCCGTTTTGTTTTTACCGGAAAGGTTGTAATGGATTGACTATCCCGTGATGGAATAGCAAACGTACCTCCTTCCCTGGCGGTATCTAAATCGTCTTTTATCTTTTTAATAATCTCCGGCTCCGCCAGTTTCATCGAATCCATACGGAAATCGTGACTTTGGGCGATTTTTTCACCCCGGTGATTTAATAATAATGTCGGACGTTGTAAAAAGTGGCCTAGTTGTTCTACAAGTGAATTCAGACTATGTCCTTTGATCATCATATCGGAAAACTCTTTTTGCACATGAAGGGCATAATATAGCTGTTCTGCTTCATGATCATTCAAATAATTAAGGATGTGACGGGATAAATTGCCCAATGTTTGATTTGTAGGCAAATCGATAATTGGAAATGCCAAATCATCTGCAAGTAGTTTGACCTTTTCAGGTAATTGTTTTAGGAAACGGTTAATTTTGATAATCATCCCGGCACAATTTAAGGTGTGCATTTCCCTGATTACTTCACACATTTCTTGCGGATCATCTTGAAATGCATAGCCTGTTGTAAGCAGTAAATGATTTTTATCCAAAAATTGGATGACATCAGGTGTATCAGAAATATTCACAGATTGCACGTTTCGAGTTAGACCTCTATGCCCCGCTAGTACATTACATTCCTTCATGTTTTCTAATATAAACAAATCATTTAGTGTTTTCATCATTTCACACTCTCTTGTAAAAATAGTAAACGGTTGGGGCTCAAATAGCTATTACTAGTATAAGTTAAAAATAAACAAAAATCAAAGTTAATTTTAGTTACTTTAAACAATGACTTATTCTGTTATTCCTTTTAAACTAGAAGGGTTAAAATAAACTTGTGGATTAAAATTTCCGATATAAAAACATGCTAAAATAGTTTACACCGATTTGAAAAGGTTTGTTTGAATACATTCGTGTACGCTGGGGCTTTCCCAGCAAAGGAGTGTGGATGTTGGGCTATTCTTTAAAGGACAGAGGCTTTCACGAAAAAAATAGTGAAATAACGGCGCGCGCTGCAAGTATAGCTGTTGAGCAGATTCTTAACAAATACCACAAAGGAAAAGTTCACAGTGTTTTTAACAATAGCCTTAATTTGCAAATTGGCGAAAGGCTTGTCCATATTGGCCCACTTGATAATGGCCTTGCTCCATTCGGGGTCGGGCTCAGTCAAAACGATGCACAGAAGCTGCTCGGAATTGCCAGGAGAGAGCAGCAAGTAACGTGGAATGCATCTGCAAAATGTTTTGTTTTTACCGGTGGACGAACCGTCTCCCTAAAGCAAGTTAAATGGACGAACCATCTCCTTCAAAAGAGTCGATTTGACGCCGTAATACTAACAAACAATAGAAAGCTTTTAGCGAACAGGATGAACGAAACAAAATGGGAAACAGGCCTGGCTCAAACGGCTGATGATCAAAAGAGGATAATGGACTATTTGTCAGAATCCTCTCAGAAATGGAACCATCCTATAATAAATAAGATGGCTGAACTAATATCACTAACAAGGGATGAAAAGCAGATCATCTCTGAAGCTGTTTTTAATTATTGGATTGGCCGCGGGATTGGGCTAACACCAAGTGGCGACGATGTGCTCACGGGAATGTGTGCGGCGTTGTCGGTTCTTGGTGGTTTAACTACTTGCTTTCAGGAGCAGTTGAAAACCTATTTGTTGGAAAAGGGCTTAAAACGAACAACCCCGATCGGTTATGAGTATTTATACTATGCGGTGGAAAAGCATTATCATACCCATCTGCTGGAGATGTGTATGGCACTAATCAAACGGCAAAAAACGGATCTGCTGACGGCACTAGAGGCAATGAAAAAAATTGGACATACATCTGGCGCGGATACAATGATTGGTGTATTGTTGGGAATAAAGGCCATGAATTCTGAATGAATAACCTCGTATTTGAGAATATCGCCCTGAGCAGTTCTAACATCATGTGAAGCAGTGGAAATATCCTGGCCGGGTTCTGCCGTTGAATAGTTCCACGGATTTTATAGGAAAAGATTGTAGGTGAATGACGTGAAAGGATTACTTAAATCAAGCAATTGGCTATCGGGCTTACAGTGGCTCTTTTTTATTTTTACGAATATCGTAGTCATACCAATAACAGTTGGGGCGGCCTTTGAGCTTCCACAAGGAAAAATTGCCGGATTACTGCAGCTATCGTTTATCATGACAGGAATCGCCTGTATGATTCAAGGTTTATTCGGACATAAAAGGGCCATTATGGAAGGAAATTCAGGTCTTTGGTGGGGAGTTATTTTAACCCTTTGTTCCACTGCAGTTGCCCAGGGCATGCCGTTAACCATATTAGGTGGCAGTTTGACAGTTGGTGTAATCATTTCTGGCGTACTCACTATTATTATTGGCGTAACAGGACTTGGACCCCATCTTGCTAAATTATTTAATCCGGGCGTAATGGGTGTATTTATGTTTCTATTTGGCGTTAAATTAATCGGGATATTTTTAAAAGGAATGCTTGGCATCCCGTTTGGTAATGATGCACAGTCAGCAACCATTGATTTATCCATTTCCCTGCTATCAATTATCATCGCGATTATGGTAATTATTATTAGTATTAAAGCACCGCCAGGCGTTAGACGGTACGGGTTATTAATTGGGATCATTATCGGCTGGATTGCCTTTAATATTACGTTTGGGCAACAGGAAACAGTCGAACAAACAGCATCGTCAGGCATTGAATTATTTCCACTTGGGAAACCGGCGTTTGATATTGGTGTCATTATTACGGCGGTCATTGCTGGTTTATTAAATACTGCGAATACATTTGGTGCGCTAAAAGGAACCGACAGTATGTATGGGGAAGAGACAACAAAAGGGCAATACCGCAGATCGTTCACGATTACTGGTATTTTTACTGGGATTGCCGGCGTGTTTGGTCTTGTTCCATATGCACCATACGTGTCGTCGATTGGTTTTCTTAGCCAGACAGGGATTATTAAACGATTGCCATTTATTCTCGGTGGGTTTATGTTTTTTATAATGGGGGTTATTCCACCGATCGGACACTTTTTTTCTCTGTTACCGTTAAGCATTGGTAGTGCGGTATTATTTGTATCTTATTTACAATTGTTGAATTCATCCTGGTATTTCTTCAAGCAGGTTGAATTTAATACACTCAATGTATACCGTTCTGCCATTCCGCTATTTGTTGGGATCATTATTATGACACTGCCTCTATCCTATTTTGCAACACTCCCGGATTTCATACGTCCGGTAATTAGCAGCGGGTTATTAGTAGGAATTATTTTGGCGCTTGTGCTGGAAAATGTATTTGACTGGGACCAATATGGTGTAAAGAAAGAAAAAGCGGAAAGTCAAGCTTAGAAAAAGGCGACTCTGATGTATAGTAGTCTGCTTGAGAACTACGGTGTGAAAAAAATTTTGTTAATTCACGCAGTACTTTGTTTCTCAACTGGAACTCGTTATCGATGAAACTAACGGGCTCCCTATAAAGTGCAAAATACTTAATTAATATACTGAATAGCATGTGAAATCGAAAAGAATTTCACATGCTATTTTTGTTGATTTATTTATTGGTTGTTGGGTCTTATAGTATAATCATCCCAAACTTGACATTTGAAATCGCAAAATGAAAGCCATTATTCATGTAATCTGACTCGAATTGGTCACTCATACATTGGATGAAGAACTTTTTAGATAAAATCCTGCTAGGTTTGGTCGCTCATCCCTTGTATGAAAGACTATTTTCATGTAATCTGGCTGAGATTGGTCACTCACACCTTGAATGAAAGCCTTTTTTCATATAATCTGTCCAAGTTTGGTCACTCACACTCCTTCTATCTCACAAAACTAGCGGAAGAATTATTTGCAGATTACCTTTCCATATTTAAGCCGAATTTAATGCCGCACTCTATGTGATCTGCAATTTTTTTCTTGCTTGCACCCAAAAAGGGAACCGCTTATGAATGAAACAGGTAGTCGTTTCTCTGCTTTTACGGCTGCTGTATGCTAAAATAGCACTAGAGATTTTTATTAGAGAGGATTTTTTACATGAGTAAAACGGTTGTACTAGCAGAAAAACCGTCTGTAGGGAGAGATATTGCCCGTGTATTGCATTGTACAAAAAAAGGGAATGGCTATCTGGAAGGATCAAACTACATCGTCACATGGGCGCTTGGGCATTTGGTAACCTTGGCCGATCCAGAGGTTTATGATGATAAATATAAAACATGGAAGCTTGATGATCTACCGATGCTTCCTCCGCATTTGAAATTGGTTGTGATGAAAAAAACAGGCAAACAGTTTAGCGCAGTAAAGACACAACTGAACCGCAAAGATGTCGGCGAAGTTGTTATTGCAACGGATGCTGGACGTGAGGGAGAACTCGTTGCCCGCTGGATTATTGAAAAAGCACGTGTCCATAAGCCTGTGAAACGTCTCTGGATTTCATCTGTAACCGATAAAGCGATTCGTGATGGATTTAAACAGTTGAAGCCTGGGAGTAAGTATGAAAATTTGTATGCTTCTGCCGTTGCCCGTTCGGAAGCGGATTGGTATGTTGGCCTGAACGCGACCCGCGCATTGACAACAAAATTTAACGCCCAATTGTCGGGTGGCCGGGTACAGACACCAACACTTGCGATGATTGCAGCAAGGGAAAAGGAAATTCAGTCATTTAAGCCGGAAAAGTTTTACGGAATCGAGGCAAAAACGACAAAAGGCTTTAAACTAACGTGGCGTGATGCAAAAAACAATAGCAGGATTTTTTCCAAAGAGCGAGCAGAAAAATTATTGCAAACGGTAAAAAATAAATCGGCAGCAGTTGTTAGTGTCGATAAAGCTTTTAAAAAGAAATTTGCACCACAGTTATACGATTTAACCGAACTACAGCGCGATGCAAACCGGATTTTTAACTTTTCCGGAAAACAAACACTATCACTAATGCAAAAGCTGTATGAGCAGCATAAAGTACTGACCTATCCACGAACAGATTCGCGGGTGATCACAACCGATATTGTTCCGACATTGAAAGACCGTGTGAAAGCATGTGGTGTCGATCAATATGCACGTATTGCCGGCAAGGTGGTAAAACGGGACTGGAAGCTGCCGAAATCGGTTGTCGATAATGCGAAAGTTTCCGATCACCATGCGATTATTCCAACTGAACAACCGGTAAATTTGGCGGATTTAACAGAGCAGGAACGCAAAATCTATGATCTGGTTGTCAAACGTTTTTTGGCCGTATTGTCCGTACCATACGAATATGAACAAACCACCATTGTAGCGGAGATTGGCAATGAACGCTTTACAGCAAAAGGAAAAATTGTCAAGCAGCAGGGCTGGAAGGAAATTTACGATCGAAATGGTACCGATGAAGAGGATGCAGACGATCAGCGTTTACCAGCAATTGAAAAGGGAAACACGTTTGCGAATTTGCGAGTAATGATGACTAGCGGGGAAACGAAGCCACCGGAACGTTTTACGGAAGGGGCATTACTGCAAGCAATGGAAAACCCGGTTCGCTACATGGCCAAGGATGAAAAACATTTGGCCGGAACGATTAATAAAACCGGCGGACTCGGGACCGTAGCAACCCGTGCAGATATTATTGAAAAGCTGTTCAATAGCCAGTATATGGAAATCAAAGGAAAACATATTTTCATTACGTCAAAGGGACGACAGCTGCTTGACCTGGTTCCGGAAAAATTGCGTTCCCCTGCCTTAACAGCAGAATGGGAACAAAAACTTGGTGCTATTGCTGATGGTAAGCTGAAGAAAGAACGTTTTATCGCGGAAATGAAGGATTATGCCAGCGAGGTTGTTCATGAGATCAAGACGAGCGATACCAAGTTCAAACATGATAATATGACAGGAACGAAATGTCCGAAATGCGGCAAACTAATGCTTGAGGTTAAAAATAAACATGGACGCATGCTTGTCTGTCAGGATCGCTCATGCGGCCATAAGAAAAATATTGCGAAGAATACGAATGCACGCTGCCCAAATTGCCATAAGCGTATGGAACTACGCGGTGAAGGTGAAGGTCAAATGTTCATTTGCAAATGTGGACACAGGGAAAAACTGTCAACATTTAATGAACGGAAACAGCGGGAGAAAAAGAACCACGTATCGAAAAAAGACGTCAACAAGTATTTAAAAAAACAGGATGATGGCTTTAAGAATAATGCTTTAGCCGAGCAGCTGGCCAAGCTGAAGAAATAAGCTTTAAATTGGTTAACCGTTAGAAAACTTGGCATTCGCCAAGCCTTTGGGCGAATGCCTTAGTTGCACTTATGCGGGATAAGAAAGTATATAAATTTAGGCTCTATTCTGCTCTCAGCAGGGTAAGCCACGTCCGGCTCCAGCGCCCAGCGACTAGTGGACTTCCCTCACCTCCGTACGATAAGTCAACATCGGTTCGGGGAAGGAGGAAGGCCGACTAAGAACGGACTTTGCGTCCAACGTCGGCATACCCCTTTTGCAGGGGCATGTTTCCTTTATCTCCTACGGCTCAGTCCAGTCCATACGTCGCTAAACGGGCGCTTGCGCCTTTGTTCAAAATTACACCTCTACACTAGCCTGGTTTACCTGTTTGATAAATTCCTTCATCAACCCAGGCAGATCTGGCCAAGCGTGTCCGGATACAAGGTTGCCGTCCGTATGCAGAGGTTTCTCAACATAACTGCCACCAGCCGCTTCTACCTCTGGTTTACAAGCAATATACGCGGTCATTTCCCGACCTTTCAGATGTTCTTTTACCGTTGTAAGCACAAGACTTGCATGGCAGACGGCAGCGATCGGTTTATTCGCCTCAAAAAAATGGCTGACAATTTTCGGGACATGTTTGTTTAGCCGAATATGTTCAGGAGCACGGCCACCAGGGATAATCAGTCCGTCATATTTTATTGGATTGACATCCTCGAATGTTGCTGTTGCTTCGATTAGGTACCCCTCTTTCTCCGTGTATGTCTCCCACCCGATAAAATCATGGACAACCGTTTGGACTTTTTTTGCACTGGAAGCAACTATCGTTGTTTCGTATCCCTCCTCCAGACAGCGGAAGTATGGGTAGTAAATTTCCAACGCTTCTACTGCATCACCAGCAAGAATCAAAATCCTTTTCGCCATCGATAATACCTCCTTAGAGTTTTGTTACATTAACTATTCTATTTTAGAACGGGAAAATCCTTCATCAAAATGCAGTGGGATAGTTGGCTGGCGTTTACTATAATAACGGATTTGCTGATCGAACACGGAAATTCGCCAATTAGACGCAGAAGACCGCCGATCACGAGCGGGAAGTCGCTGATCGAAGTCGAAAAGTTGCCGATCGAAACGGAAATTCCACTGCTTTACATTAAATTCTTCGGTAGTATACCCCTCTGTTTTGTGGAATTCTAATAAAAATTAATTTAAAATTTAGCCAATTTAGATAATGACACCGGTTTATTGGGCATCTATACTGCAATAAAGGAGGGTAAATCGAAAATGGAATAAACAAGATTTTTAACTTTTATTTTCGGAAAAGTCGGATTTGCCCCATGCGCTAAAGTACATAAACCTTAATATGTACAAATATGGGTCCTATCTGAAGAAACAAGGAAGATGCCAAATAAGACAAAATAACCAACTGTGAAAAACGAGGTGTATTTTTAATGAGAAAAGGTTTAAGCGATGCTAGCTTTATCCCTAATTGGGGTACGGAAAGATTTCTTAAGGCCGCAAAAAAGGCGGGGTTCGAAGGGGTTGAGCTCAACTTGCGTGAAATGGAGGGGGAGCTTACTACTGAAACGTCCGCAGCTGAAGCTAGAAGGCTGGTGCAACTTGCAGAGCATTGTGAAATAGAGATAGCCACCTTATCGACAGCATTACTAAATACCTATCCGCTCTCTTCCGGTGATACAAGAATTCGTGAAAAAGGGCTGGATATAGGAGGACAGTTAATCGATTTTGCTGCAGAAATGGGTGCGAAAATAGTACAAATAGTACCTGGTGCAGCCTTTGCTGAGACCCCATATCAAGTTTCATATGAATTGGCTGTAGAATCATTATTCCAATTGGGTGAAAGAGCCGCATCTTCCGGAGTAATAATCGGAATTGAGAATGTTTGTAACAAATTTTTGCCAAGTCCTCTGGAATTTGTCAGATTCCTGGATGATGTAAACCATCCTTGTGTGAAGGCATATTTTGACAACGGGAACGCTCTTGCAACAGGATATCCGGAACATTTCGTAAATCTTTTGAAAGATCGTATTGTGGCTGTCCATGTAAAAGATTATTGGCAGGCTGCAGGAGATTTTGTCTCCATTCTGGAAGGGAATACAAATTGGCCTGCAGTAATGTGTGCTCTGGATGAAATTCCTTTCAAGGGTTATCTTATTGCTACTCCTCATTATCCATACGCCTATTGTCATGACCGTCATATTGAAAAATACTCACAGGATTTAACGTCTGTCCTTAATCTGATCAAGTCAAATAAAAAAGTAAACAAAACGTATTAAATCACTGCTTTTTAGCTAGTCTGTGTTTGAAATGTACAAACATAAATCTTAATTTTGTGTAAACTAAACAATGACTTTTATGGCGGTTCTATTTTAAAGTAGAACTAATTCCTGAATCTCGGAAATAGTACACGCTAAAATATCAGATGATTTGGAAATGTGGTACTCCATAGCAGGAGAGTAACAAATCTGTACCACATGACGGAAAAAGTTCAAAGGAGGAAAATTAAAAATGGAATACAAAGAATTAAACTTACCATCTCGAACTATTATGACACCTGGTCCGGTAGAGGCAGATCCACGTGTTTTAAGGGCGTTGTCTACACCAATCATTGGACAGTTTGATCCACAGTTCTTGAATATAATGGATGAAACTTCTGATCTTCTGCATTATGTTTTCCAAACGGAGAATAAGCGGGCTTTTCCAGTCGATGGGACGTCGCGCTCCGGAATAGAGGCTGTGCTGACGAGTATCATTGAACCGGGGGATAAAGTTGTCGTCCCAGTATTTGGGCGTTTCGGTTATTTACTGACAGAAATGGTTGATCGTGCAGGAGGGGAAACGTACCTAATGGAAGCGGAGTGGGGTAATGTGTTTGACCCGCAGGACGTAATTACAAAGATTAAACAGGTAAACCCTAAAGTAGTCGCTGTTGTTCATGGTGAAACTTCAACAGGGCGTTTGCAACCACTGAAAGAAATTGGTGAGTTTTGCAGGGAAAATGATATTTTATTAGTTGTTGATGCGGTTGCAACACTTGGCGGGGTTGAATTTAAAACAGACGAATGGAATGTGGATGCTGTTATCACGGGTACACAAAAATGTCTCGCTGTCCCGACTGGTATGGCTCCATTAACGTATAACGACCGCATCGAAAGAATCTTGCTGAAGCGCAAAAAGATTGAGCGTGGTCTTTCGATGGAAGCGCAAAATGACAGGAAAATTCAAAGTAATTATTTTGATTTGAGTCAGATTCAGGATTACTGGTCTCCCGATCGTTTAAATCATCACACAGAATCGACTACAATGCTGTATGCTTTGCGTGAAGGCTTGCGTGTGATTAAAGAAGAAGGAATAGAAAACCGCATCAAACGCCATACAAAACATGGCAAGGCGTTGTCAATAGGGCTTAAGGCGATGGGTGTTGAATTATTCGGGGAAGAACAAAACAAAATGCCGGTTGTGACCATTGTCAAGGTTCCAGAAGGGATAAGTGAACAAGCTGTCCGACAAATAATGTTAAATGAATTTGGTATTGAAATTGCTGGAGCTTTTGGGCCGCTAAAGGGTAAAGTATGGCGAATTGGTTCGATGGGTTATAGCAGCAGAAAAAATAATATCCTTCATGTTCTTGGTGCACTGGAATCAACACTAACATATTTTGGGGTTAAGGTAAACAAAGGAGATGCTGCACAAGCCGCATTGGAATATTACTTAGAAGTGGACAATCCTGTAGTGCGAACGAGTTAATTATTAATTTTCAAGGCAGCGTTTAATTGCAAATCAGCAATCAAACGTAATAAATAGCCCGTACGATCAGAAAATCGAAGGGATTTATCACGCATTAAGGCCATGCTAGTATCGGTGGCTGTTGAAGGTGGCATTCTTGGCCGACCTTATCATTTGAACAAGCACTTACATTAATACAGGAACTGCTATAACAATCACCTTGAAAGTAAGCGTTATAAATAAATCTGTATGATCGTAACTAAGTCAATTATTGGCCAGGTTGCATATATTACTTGTTTAAAATAAACAAATCGCATTGTCGATTGTCTAAAAAGAACAATGAAAGTCTTTTCATTTTGTTTATATGCCACAGTGACTTGGGCTATGTTATCCTATATGCTAATATTATAAATTATTCGGAATGGTAGTTAGATATAGATTATTTATAAACTAGCTATCATTCTGTAAAATGATTGCCAGTTCCGAAAGGGGTTGTTGTAAACTAATTTTCCGGATTTTAATAGACAGTTACCGTACTTGTTTTTGGAAAGGAATGATAGCGCTGTCACCAAAGCTGCAAGACCTAAACAAATTAGATAAAAATGACTTTGTGAAAGAAACTGGATTTGTTTTTGAGGATTCACCATGGATTGCAGAAATCGCATGGAGTTCCCGTCCTTTTTCATCCATAACCGAACTCCATCAAACAATGGTAAATATTGTGGAGGGTGCTGACAGGAACAAAAAGCTTGCCCTCGTAAGAGCACATCCTGACCTGGCAGCAAAAGTTAACATGACGCCAGAATCGGTAAAAGAGCAAAGTGAAGCTGGTCTTGATCAGCTTTCACCGCAGGAGAGACAAGAATTCCTGGCGTTTAATCAAGCGTATACGCACAAGTTCGAATTTCCCTTTATTGTAGCTGTAAAAGAAAATACGAAAGATGATATTAAGACTGCAATGCGAGAACGGATAGCTAACGATCGTGAAACTGAATTGAAAACAGCACTTCAGGAAATATACAAAATTGCTCGTTATAGATTGGAAGCAATATCAATTTGACGCTTAAGATTATATAACAAATTTTTCCAAATTAACAGGAGGTTATTTTCATGACGAATGAAAGAACAATGTATTACGGAAAAAAGGATGTATTCGTGTACCGTACGTATGCAAAACCATTGATTGCAGAAACAATCCCGGAATCCAATTTTACAAAAAGGGAAAATATCATTTTTGGTGTAGATGTTCAAGTAGCTTTACACGGGGACTTTCTGCACAATTACATTGATGGTGATAACAGTAACCTTGTAGCAACCGACTCTATGAAAAATTTTATTCAACGCCAAGCTGGTGAATTCGAGTATTCTACAATTGACGGCTTTCTTACGGAAGTGGCAAAACGGTTTATTGCCAAGTATCCACAAGTTGACCAAGTTGAGATAAGTGGTCAGGAAGTTCCATATGGCCCGGTAAAAGTGGCGAAAGGGAATGCTATTGAGGAAAGTGGCATTGTATTACGCCCTTCCCATACAGAGCGTGCCAGGGCGTCTGTTACTGTGAAACGAGCAGACAATGGGACAGAAATCATGAACTATACAAGCGGTATTCAGGATATCCATCTTATCAAAATAACCGGAAATTCATTTTATGGATTTGTTCATGATGAATATACGCAGCTTCCTGAAGAAAAGGACCGAAATTTGTTTATCTATGTAGATATCGACTGGACTTATAATGATGTGAACGATGGAATTGATCTTAAGGCGGCAAATCATGTACCAGCAGAGCAGGTAAGAGATATTGCTGCAACTGTCTTTCATGAACTGCAAAATAATTCGATCCAGCATTTAGTCTATCACATTGGAATTCGAATTCTTGAACGGTTTTCACAGCTAAAGGATGTTAAATTTTATACAAATAACCGAACATGGTTGAAAGTAGTAGAAAATATTAGTAATTCTGAAGGCAAGGTTTATACCGAACCACCTCTTCCGTATGGGTACCAAGCTTTCTCTGTTACTCGTGAAGACCTTGACAAGGCGCAAACAGATTCCAAGCAAAGTGGTGTGCATGCATGAGTTTAAGTACACATGTGCTTGACACAGTTCAAGGCAGCCCAGCTAAGGGGATGAAAATTGAATTGTGGCATCTTGGAATAAACAACCATCGTACACTTATACGGCAAGTTGAAACTAATAATGATGGACGTGTTGATACTCCCTTATTAACAGAGGGGGATGCAAAACCAGGAGAATATGAGCTGATATTTTATGTAGCTGAATACTTTCTGGGAAGAGGAGAAAAGCTTTCTGAACCACCTTTTTTGGATAAAGTCCCGATTCGCTTTGGCATAGCCGATCCTGGCAGCCATTATCATGTCCCTTTGTTAATTACACCATGGAGTTATAGTACTTACCGTGGCAGCTGATATAATTTTAAAGGACATTCTTCGCCTGTTGGAAGCGGTTGCTAAGCCTTTTTAGATTAAGGGAAGAATGTCCTTGATTAAAACATCATGTAACGAAAAAATGGATCATTTCTTTTGTTAAAAAAGAAGGTTTTAGAAAATGAAAGCGCTTAATGATGAGGGGCTAATCCTAAAGAAAATGGTATTTGTACAAAAAATGTCTTCACTGTCGGTAGAATAGGAACTCCGCCGGTTCTCTAGAATTTTGAACAATACAGATTGGAAGTTGTTAAGAGGACAGTATATTTATCTATTCGCCCGAAATGACTTTGAATAAAGAGAGACAGCTACATTCAAATCGATTGATCATGCTAGGTAATGAGGAGCGTTAAAATGGGAAATGTTAATGAAAAACTAGGATTTGGAAAATCGGCTATTTTAGGATTTCAGCATGTCGCGGTTATGTATGGAGGTGCTGTTGTCGTGCCAATTTTGATTGGTTCGGCAATTGGCCTGACACAAGATCAATTAGTCTATTTGATATCGTTTGATTTGTTTGCATGTGGTATTGCAACATTGATACAAGCATTAGGGTTTGGCAGACATGTTGGTATAAAACTTCCAGCGTTAATGGCAATTTCGTTTATTGTAGTCGGTCCAGCAATTTCAATAGGTGAAATATATAGTATAACCGGTGTATTTGGTGCCGTAATTGTATCCGGTGTCGTTGTAACCATTATATCGCAATTTTCTGGGAAACTTGTCCGCTATTTTCCACCGATTGTGACGGGCGCAGTTGTGTTAATCATTGGGGTAACACTGATGCCGGTTGCAATGGAAAATGCGGCTGGTGGAGCTGGAGCAGCAGATTTTGGAAGCGTTAAAAATATTGGGATCGCAACATTCACATTTTTGAGTTTCTTAATGATTAATCAGTTTTGTAAAGGGTTTATTAAATCAATTGCAATCTTGCTCTCTTTACTGCTGGGATCCATTGTTGCCTATTTTCTTGGAATGGTAGATACTTCTGTTTTATGGGAAGCCTCGTGGATTAATGCTATCCAGCCATTTTACTTTGGATTTCCTACCTTCCATCTATCGGCAATCATCACTATGACATTAATTGCGATTATTATTATGGTTGAGAGTACCGGTGTATTTTTTGCACTTGGTGATGTATCCGAAAAGAAAATAGATGGAGAAGACGTTAAACTTGGCCTCAGGGCTGAAGGGATTGGTACGATCATTAGCGGTATTTTTAATTCCTTTAACCATTCCACTTTTTCACAAAATGTGGGACTAGTCTTCCTGACAAAGGTTACCAGCAGATATGTAGTTGCTGCCGGCGGAATCATTTTAATTATTATTGGTCTTGTGCCAAAAGTAGCAGCTATCACTACTATGATTCCATCCCCTGTACTAGGCGGTGCAATGATACCGATGTTTGGCATGCTCATATCTGCTGCGCTGAAAATGATGGCTAAGGATGACCTTGCGAAGGCGTCCAATCAATTGATTGTCGGTGTTGGAGTTGGAATAGGAATTGCTGTAGACGGCGCAGCAAAGGCATTTGCCCATTTTCCAGAAACGATTAGCCTGCTTTTGGAAACCGGACCAGCGATGGGCGCAATTGCCTGTTTCCTTTTAAACTGGTGGCTTAATGGACCAACTGATAACCATACGAAAAATGAACAGCCAGTAAAAAATACGGCCGAAACGCCAGCTGTTTCAGTTGGAATTCATGCACGGAGGTTTTAAATTGGTAAGGTATATGAAGCGAGCGGTGGAGTTAGCGACAGCCATTTGGGGCAGTGCTTGTAAAAGATAAGAGAATAGCTGCCGAAGGTGTGAACACATTGCACAAAACGTTTGATATTAGTGGTCATGCAGAACTGCAGGCCATTCGTAAAGCACAAGCTAAGTTAAAAACGAATGATCTGTCAGATTGCAGCATATATGCCAGTGGTGAGCCCTGTGCGATGTGCTTAACAGCCATGTATTTTACGGGGATTAGAAAAATCTATTATAGCTCATCACTTGCTGAAGCGGTTGCAAATGGATTTGAAAAATCAGAAGTCATGACTGATCAAAACTTAAAACAGCTGAAGGATTCCATGATTTATCTGCCGCTAGCAGGTACAGTTGACGATCCAGTCAGACTTTGGGCTGAGGGAGTAAATAAGTAGCTTGTATAGTGTATGTTCAAAAAGCCGCCAAATCAAAAATCAAAAGTGAGGAAGCATCTGAATTAACCGATTACCATTTAGTGGCTTTTTGAACATCCTCTTCATCGAAGGCGGAAAGAAAAACCGGTATTGTTATTTGCTGCTAGTGTTTTATGTATCCTCCTCAAGGATAGTTCCAATTATTAAGGAAACGCGAATACGCAAAGAGTCAATCGGATCACGGAAAGAACAATTAAGTATTTCCTCCGCTTTTTTAATCCGGTATTTAATCGTATTTCGATGGACAAAAAGTTTCCTGGACGCTTCAGAAATCTCGCATTGACAATCCAAATACACTTCGATAGTTTTAACTAATTCCAGATCATCTTTCGTTTTTGGATATGCAAGTTTTTTTAACGTATTTTCATAAAGACCTCTTAAATCCTTCCTGGTGATGGTGTTTAATAATTCTTTCACTTCCTTTGTTTTATAAAAGTTAATGAAGCCTCTGTTTCTTGAATTATACCCGCTTTTTATCGATTCAACGGCTTCCTGGTATGCTGTTGGAATATCTGTAAGCTGTTGGATTTGATTACTGATTCCAAATGAAATTGTAAATCCTTCTTGAATGTTGTACTGGGCTGTTTCTATAAATTCCCTAACCTTGCTCATTTCAATTTCCGTATATTCAGGGAATTGCAGGATGATAACAAAATATTTTTCCTTGGTAAATAAGGTTGCATCCATTTCAGCATTCATTAGTTCATCCTCCAACTGATCATAGATACTATTATGAAGCTCCACAACATTTTTCTTATACAATTGAAGTGATTCGTAATTTTCACCTTCTGCATCAATTGCACAGACAATGCAAATACTTTCCATATCTGATTTTAGCCCATAGTAATTGGCACGACTTACAATTTCTTTCTCCGAGCGAATTCTCAATTCTATTAAATCGGCAAAAAAGTTATTTTTCAATAGTCTTGAATTCTCGTTAATTGCCTGTTCCTTGATGATGGTAAAAGAAATAACGTTACCCGCCTGTTCAATTGCCATCTGCGAAGAAGGATAGGGTAAAGTTAAATAATCAATAATGATCAGCATGCTTGGATATTGTCGTTTCGTTTGTACCGGGAAGGATGTAATCGACTGTTCTCCTAAAGCGGGTATTGTAAACGTGATTCCTTTACGTACATTACTAATATCCTGTTTAACTATTTGTATAATTTCCTTCTCGGCCATCTTCATCGAATCCTTTTGGAAATCATAGCTATGGGCAATCATATCTCCCCTATGGTTTAGCAGTATAACAGGACGTTCCAGAAAGTGTCCTAGCTGACCGGTTAATGCTGCAAGATTGTATTCTTTAATCATCATATTGGAAAATTCCTTTTGAATATAAAGTGCATAATACAGTTGCTCTGCTTCATGGTCATTTAAATAGTTTAAAATATGACGTGAAACATTTCCCAAGGTATATTGCATTGGTAAATCAATAATCGGAAATGAAAGATTGTCAGCAAGCAGCTTCACTTCATCAGGTAATTCTTTCAGAAATCGATTAACCTTGATTACAATACCGGTACAATTTAAAGCATGCATTTGTTTGATTAATTCACACAGTTTCCGGGTGTTATTTTTAAATGGGTATGCGGTTGTCAGCAGTAAATGGTTTTTGTCCAGAAATTGAATGATATCGGGCGTATCTGAAATATTTACAAATTGTACATGCCGGGTAAGCCCCCGATGTCCTGCCAGAACGGTACTATCTTTCATCCCTTCCAAAATGAATAGGTCATTAAGCGCTTTCATTTTTACCCTCCATTAATAAAACTAGTTAAACTAATATGAATTTTACTTTTACTATACCGTTAAAATAGTGAAAAGTAAACAAATGGTGGAAAACATTTTATCCGTTATGGCCAATGACTTAAGGGAACAGTCTGAACAACCAATGGGAAAAAGTGTTACCAGGTGGTATGTGGACAACCTGTTTTGAAAATAACAGAGTAAGCTTGCGTTCTTGTCAGATTGAAGCAGAAGAAGAGTAACGATTGATCGCAAAAAAATATCCCCGCTGCAAATGGATGCTCATTTTAGAGAGTAAGTACAAGCGGGGATAATCTATATACATAATGAGAAAAATAAAAGAATGGCAGCTTACGAGGTTAGAAAAATTTTACTGTAGCTTAAAACCCATGTTGTGTTTTAAATTTCGCAAACTCTCGTTCATTCTGTGCAGCCTTATTCCAAATATGATCCTGGTCAGCTTCTATGGACGTGAATCGCTCCATAATTTCCTGATGACGGGTTTCATTTTCCTTGCGCATAGCTTCTTGATCCTTACGCATAGCTTCTTGATCTTTACGCATAGCAGCCAGTTCATTTTTCATGACGGTTTGATCTTCCATGATCCCCCCAATTATCTCAATAATGTGATCCAATTTTTTTTCAATACCTTTTTGCCCACTCATATTTTCACCTCCCCCTCTATCAGTATAGCTAACTTTATTCAATCTTACTAGATTATAATTTGTGACAAAATAATCGACATCAAACCTTCAACCCAACCGTCAATAAAAGGGATAGCATTTTTACTTTTTATCGTGTTAAATAAAGGATAGACCTAAGAAAAGGGATGAAAAAAATGGAGTGGAAGCAATACGAAGATATAAAAGTAGTGAAAATTGCGGTTAACCCCCTTTTTCCGCTCATGTCTGTTTACCTGTATTTCGTTGATGGGATGCTTGTTGATACCGGCCCACGTATTCAAAAACGAAACCTGAAGGGCATTTTTCCATCATGGGATATCAAGCAGGTAGCACTAACTCATTCCCATGAGGATCATACGGGAATGGCCTCGTGGATTGCGAAACATACGGATGCAGAAATATTTTGTCACGAAGAAATGGTAAGAGAGGCGAACGAAAAAGCCCGTATCCCTTGGTACCGGGAGCTGTTTGTAGGACCGCGGTTTGCTTTTTCACCCAAGCCCTTCCCCGATAGCATTCGGACACAAGCTCATACCTTTTATCCAATTCATACGCCAGGGCATACAAAGGATCATGTCTGTTTATTGGAACCAAACAAAGGATGGCTCTTCACAGGAGATTTGTACATTACACCATATCCTAAAGTATTTATGAAGGAAGAGTCCATTTCAGGATATATTGAGTCGATTAAAAAGCTGAACACCTATGATTATCAAACCGTGTTTTGCGGTCATGAGGGGATTATCCGTAATGGGAAAGAAATGATGACCCGAAAATTGGCTTATTTGCAAAAGACAAGAAACGAGATTATTCGCATGAATCGTTTGGGATATACAGAACGGGAAATTAGTAAACAAATGTTTCCCGAGAATGTCAGGTTGGAAAAAATCACATTTGGTTCTTTTTCACGAATGAATCTTATTCGCTCATGTTTAAGAAATAATTAGGTGATAACTTGCTCTAAATACTGGTAAACCGAATCAATCGCTACATGATCGAATAAACTTGTATCATGCAAAATCAATAAAATAATTATCATTTACAAGCACAGTTCTTAGATGTGGGAAAACTGTACTTCTTTTGGTTTACCAAAGCAATGATATACAAAGATAGGGTAATAGTCCGGTTAACAGATAAAAACCCGACATATTACGGAATATGTTTTTACAGCTTCAGAATGTACGATAGCTCTAATGAGGGACGAAGGAGGAAAAATAAACATGGCAGAAATAAAAGATATTTTCCGTGAGATTGATGCCGCATTAAAAGAAGATCCAAGCCGCACAAAGGGAGTAGAAGCAATTTACCAGTTTGATTTGGACGGAGGAGAGGCAGGAGTGTACCAGCTTATTCTGCGTGGTGACGATAGTTATGCTGTTAAAGGTGAAAAAGAAAAGCCGGATTGTACATTGAAAATCGCTTCAGAGGATTTTGAAAAAATGGTTGAAGGAAACCTTAACGGAACACAAGCATTTATGAGTGGCCGGCTTAAGATTAAGGGGAATATGGGGCTTGCCTTAAAGCTTCAGGATATATTATCCTCCTATAATTCAGCAACACAATAATTTGTTTCCATCTGCCCTGTAAGGACACCATCTGCAGGGCTCTCTTGAAATAGTCCAGGATCGATAACATTCAGAAAGAAGCTTTACGCGATCAACGGGGAGGAATAGATATGATAGCGTTTCAGCCGACAGAAGACGAATCAGCTTTTATTGACGTTGCCGCTTCTTTTGCAGCTGATAAGCTCCGTCCTGCAGCAAGAACTTGTGAAGAAAATAAAAAGGTAGAAGCGACCCTTTTTCAAGAAGCAGCAGAATTAGGTTTTTTATCGTTAGAATTAACGGAAAATTGGGATGGTTTGGAACTGCCACTAATCTCTCAGACGCAAATTTTGAAAGCGCTTAGTTATGGCGATTTAGGAATTATCCAGGGGTTTTCAGGTGCGGGGGATGCTGCATCATTCATTCGACTAGCATTAGATAACCCACTATTATCCATATACAAAACGAATCTCACGAATGGACATACGGTGGCGCTGATAGATATAGAGGAAGGTTGGCGAGGGAGCCTTACCGTAACGAATAATCGATTAAACGGGACGTCAAAACCGGTTCGGCTGGCAAAGGATGCCCAATATGTGATGGTCACGGCAATGAATTCCGCTGAAGAGCCAATCATAGTTTGGCTTGATAAAGATTTGGGCAACTGGTATGTGGAAGAAGGCGATTACCGTTTGGGTTTATTAGCCTCCAGGATTGCCCGACTGCAGTTTGATAATGTAGCGTTTGCTGAAAACAATGTGATCGCTAGAGGTGAGAAGGCTGCAGAATTAATAAAGCAGGCATGGACACGTATCCGTATTTTACAAGCTGCCAAGGAAGTTGGTTTAATGGAGGCGGCTCTTGACTATGCGACGGAATACACTGCTGGACGAAAGGCATTTGGTCAGGAAATCGCCAAATTCCAAGGTGTATCATTCCGGATTGCGACGATGGCAATGGAAACGAGGCTTGCTAATCATCTCGTCTGGCAGGCTGCTTTAGCGGCTGATGAAGGAGATCAGGCTGCAGCTGGTTATTCGTTGCGTGCACTTCATCGTGCCCACCGATCGTTACGCTATGTGACTGATTCTGCTGTGCAAATGCTTGGAGGACACGGATTTGTGCAAGACTTTCCCGTAGAAAAATGGATGCGCGGTGCACAAGCACAGGTTTCCCTTTTATAAAGACTTGAAACTACCTACTGGAAACTGGGTAAGGTTCCATGTTAAGGCAACAGGTAAAACAACAATTGAAGGTTTAATTCAGGATGCCCGTTTTATTGATGCTGATTTAAGTTTTAATGAATTGAATATTAGAGAAAAAAATACGGATGATTTCTCTAAAAACTGGAGTCAGGATGCGAAGACAATTACGATTAAGGACGCTAAAATTGTAACGGACTATTTGTTCCAGAACATGGTCAGCCTGGAAGGTGCCAAAATCTCTGTGGAAAGCATCAAGGAACCAAAGATGACGGGAAAATAATCCTCACACTAAAAAGGAGGATAACAAATGGATAGAAAAGAAAAGAAAGTACTAAAAAGAGAGGAAAAACTGCAAAGAAAGTATCAAAAAGTTGCAGATGGAGGTAAATTTAAACAATGGCGGAATAAGCGGCCGTTTTGGGGGGCGACATTAACTGTCTTGACTGGACTGCTAATTTTATATATCCCATTACACCTATATGCGATTGCCTTTATTCCAGGCAGTTTAGTATTTGTCGGGTTTTTGTTCGGCGGGCTAATATTAATAGATGGGATTTTTGCCTTCATCTACCCTCAGTTTTCAACCGTATTCGGTGTTGTGACAATGTTTCTTTCCATACTTTCAATCATGGGAGCACTAGGTGGGTTCATTATTGGAACGATCCTGGGGCTCATTGCAGGTTCCTTATGCATTGCATGGGAAAAAGAAGAAGTGATCATGAACCATAAACAAAATAAGAAACAGAACAGAACAAAGAAAAAATCCAAAAATAGTGGTGAGAGTGAAAATATCAAGGCTGCACAAGCATAGAAGCTTTTTATTACAAATTACTTATAGCCAACATTCAGTGGTAAAGCGATACCGCTGATTATAGTTTGGGGAGAATTCATATGAAAAACAATCAACAATTTTATAAGCCTGTGTTTCTAGGTATAATATTCCTCTTCATGTGTGGATGTTTCATTACAACGATTGGGATTCCGGACGTTTTTGCAGAAGAAGGAGATGGGACAGAGGACTCTGGTAATAGCGGAGGCTTTATGATTGAGTCAGAAAAAGTTGAAGGTGAAATGGATGTATTAGGTTCTTTGCAGGGAAAGATCAATATTGAAGAAGGCAAAATTTACGGATTAACCATTACGAAGAAGCTTGACATGGGTAAGAACCAGAATGCAATGATAATTAAAATCAAATCACCCGGTCCTGTACCTGTTAAAGAATTGGAATCAGAAACGATTGGAGGTGGACCACCGTCATTTAGCGGTCTATGTGCACCTAGTAAAATAGGCTGGGCTTGTTTGCAGGATGTTAAAATGACGGTGCCGTCACAATCTGTTTCTGATATTAGCTTACCTGATGCAAAGATTGAAACCTGTTATGAAAGTGAATGTGATGCTTTACCTGATGAAAGTGCAGTAAGTAAAAAGGATATGCAAAATATGCTTGAGGAGATGGAAGAACAGCAATTAACTTTACAAGAAATTAAAGATGGATTGGAAGAAGATAAAGAGCAGCTGAAAACAATTAAAGAACTTCTGGATCAAGCAACGACAGCCTATAAGCAAATGAAAGAGGATGGACAGCCAGAGAAATTGGAGCAATCGGTTGATGATATTAGCAAGCTGCTGAATGAGCAAATATCTGCTGAGGAAGAAAACAAAGAAGAATTAGACGAGGAGTTTGTTGAGCAATTTGTTGTATTAACTGAGCAAACAGGGAAAGATTATACTTCCCTTAATGAGACAACAACGGAATTTGTAAAAACATTGGATGAGGCCTCCAAGTTGGTAAAGGAATTGGAAGAGCACATAAAACTGAAAGAGAATTCACTCGCAAAAATAGAGGAAGAGGCTAAGAAACAAGCGAAGGATAAAGATCGTAAACAGGCTGAAGACTATGCTGCGTTAAAAGAAAAAGCAGAAGAAAGCTCCGCTTCGAATGAAGCTGATAAAAAAGCGAAGAAAACGGATGGTAAGGAAACGAAAGCATCAGAGGAAAAAGAGGAAGCGATCGTTATTCCAGATTTGAAAGAACAATTGAAGGCATTTAAGGAAGAAGTACAGGCAGAAAATAAACGTTTACGTGAGTTAAAAGTGAAGCAAGAGGAATTAATACAATGGGTGGATACCATTACAAAAAGCCTGACAGAATTAAAAACAACGATTGTGAAGGTTGAGGAGAATTTTCCGGATGAAGTATTTGAAAAGATAATGGAACATCTAAAAGCCATTGAAATTGACGAGAAAGAATTAGAAAATAAAGATAGTCCAGACAATGACAATAAGGAAAAGCAACCAAAAGAAAACGGTGATAATGATAAAACAGGGAATACAAATAAAAAAGGCGACGAAGATGAAGATAAGGCTGAGAATGACGATCCCGACAAAAAAGGGAATCAGAAACCAGAACCAGCCGCAAAAGAAAATTCATTTGGAAAAGAAGCTGACAAGGAAAAGGACAAAGAGGAAAATGGCGTGTTGCTGAATGAGGTAACAGATCTTACCGATAAATTGTTTGATAATACGTCGTAACAGGTTAAAAATGGAGGGGTTTAAGCGCCCCTCCATTTTTAACGGATGCTAATATTATGCAGCGCTTCATTTACATCCGTAGTCGGCTGCTTGCAAGCAAAATTCTCACAAACATATACAGTTGTTTTATCCCCGATTTTCTTATATTCTGCTGCAAACGATGCAACACCAGCAAAATCTTCAGCAGATTCACTGGCGAGTATTGTTACATGCGGTAAAAATTGTTCCTTAAGCCGGCTAAGCAGTTTTTCCCTGTCCGGATCAATTTCATCGCCAAGTATGACCACTTCTTTTGTCGGGTTTTCCGTTAGCAATAGACTTTGCAGAAAATGGGTGCTTGCATGTGCATACTGGTGCAGATCTTGATAGAAAGCGGAATACATCTCCTCCGCTTTATCACGATATTTCGCTTCCCCGGTTAAGAATCCTAAACGGACAAGTTGAACCGCCGCAACGCTATTTCCAGATGGCAGGGCACCATCATAAACTTCTTTCTCCCTTGAAATCAGTTCTTCACTGTCATTTCCATTAAAGTAAAATCCACCATGATCGTTATCCCAGAATAAGTCGATCATGCTGTCAGCAAGCCTCCTTCCCTTTTTCAGGTGATCGAGTGAAAATGTTGTATCGTACAGTTCCAGATATGCCCATAGCAGATAAGCATAATCATCAATGTAGGCATTGTATTTTATCTCGCCATCCCGGTAGCGAGCCTTTAAACGATCGTCTTGGAAAAGCGTATCCTCGATAAATGCCAGTGCTTTTTCGGCTGCAATCAGATAATGTTTTTTATTAAAAACCTTCCCCGCTTTTGCCAGAGCTGCAATCATAAGGGCATTCCAAGAGGTCAATATTTTATCATCCACATGCGGGTATACTCGTTTTTTCCGCGCAGCTAATAAAGCATGGCGAGCTTGTTCCAATTTAGCTTGTAAGCCTTCAGGTGTAAGCTGAAATTCTTCGGCAACCTCTTGGACATTTGTATTGATCAGATTTGGGATATTTTTCTCTTCAAAATTGCCATATGGCGTCATATTGTATACCGTTGTATATAAATCTCCAAGCTCTTCACCCAGTACGTCAAAAATTTCTTCGTACTCCCAAACATAATATTTCCCTTCTACACCCTCTGAATCAGCATCGATCGCAGAAAAAAAGGCGCTGTCTGGACTTGTCATCTCCCGCATCACAAACTCAACAATTTGTTCAGCAATCTTTTTGTAAAATGGCTTTTTCGTCACTTGATAACATTCCGTAAAAGCCATTAGCAAAAGTGCGTTATCATAAAGCATTTTTTCAAAGTGGGGTACCAGCCAGGCCCTGTCTGTGGAATAACGGGAAAAGCCAAAACCTACATGATCATAAATCCCGCCGTCAGCCATGGATTGTAACGTTTTTTCAACCATAGCAAGTGCTGCGGTATCTCCGGTAAAGTGATACTGTCGCATCAAAAACAGTAAGTTCTGTGGGGCGGGGAATTTTGGCGCTGCTCCAAATCCGCCATATTCCACATCGAACGTATCGCGCAGCCGGTCGAATGCTTCATTAGCGCTTTCCAATGTCAGACGTTCCGTACTTTTAGCCGTCACAGTTTTTTGCAGTGCCTCTGTCACACTTTTTGTTACCTTATTAATATGCCCCGGATCGTTTGTGTATTTTTTATGGAGTTGTGTTAGTGCCTCAACAAGACCAGGTCTGCCGTATTTGCTTTCTTTCGGAAAATACGTACCGGCATAGAAAGGGATTTTATCCGGTGTCATAAAAATCGTAAGCGGCCACCCGCCCTGACCTGTCATCATCTGGCAAACCTTCATGTAAACGGCATCCACATCTGGACGTTCTTCCCGATCGACTTTGATGGCAATATAATGTTCGTTTAAAAGGTTTGCAACTTGCTTGTCCTCAAATGATTCGTGAGCCATGACGTGGCACCAATGGCAAGTTGAGTAGCCAATGGAAAGGAAGATGGGTTTGTTTTCTTGTTTTGCTTTATTAAATGCCTCCTTACCCCATGGGTACCAATCAACTTCGTTGTGAGCGTGTTGGAGTAGGTAGGGAGATTTTTCATGGATCAATCGGTTGGAGTTACTGTAAGATTGCATGGATCCACCTTCTATCTTTTTTTAGAAATCAGCATCTTTAATAATTTTTCCCTAATTAACGAAAAAGACACTTAAACGGGGAAAACTTTTTGAAAGATATATAATAGATTACTTTACCACAATTCGCCAAATTAATTCTAAAGATTAATGATAAAAGTAAATAATTAACATTTCTTTCTTATGCATCTCCATTAACGAAGAAGAGATTTAGACAATAAAAAACCGATCTTCTAAAAAAATCGGTTTTGATCAAATTTCTGGAGGTAAATCTCCTTTAAATTGTTTCCATATAGGAATTGACCAATCAGGTAAGGTTTTTGACTCAAAGGTAATCTTATCATTATTTATCTCTAACACAATTTCTCCGTCATCTGTACTGTTGTCAATCAAAACTAGATTATCAATGATGTGTGCATATTCACAAAGATGTTTAAATGAAGTTTGGTTTCTTCTAAGGATGTCTTCAGTGGGAATATGATGACCACCATTTTTTACTCTCATTGCGACTCGTTCTATATTTTGATTTACATTACTTAATGCAACGTAAAACATAGTCACTTCATAGCCCATCCTTTTGGCTTTTTGTATTTGCCTGATTGCATTCTTTCCAGCAAGTGTAGTTTCAATGGAAAAATCTTTACCTTTTTTAATATATTCATCGACAGATTTTATGACTTCTTTTCCAGCGGTTATCCTTTTTGATTCAGGATTTTGTGGATCTATCCTTCTTGCAATAGCATCCGGATCAATGTTGATATCAACAGCAATTTTGTCGATAATTAAATTGCGAAAAGTGCTTTTTCCACTACCATTATTACCTGCAAATATAAAAAACATAGGACTATGCAAGTGCATTAAGAACCACCCTCTTTATGCAAGGGTATAATTATACCATTCGGAAATTCTTTAACGAGCTTTCCTTCTTTTTCGTATACAATATATGTGTTATTTGCCTTAGCATCAATTCTTGCCCTTTCACCGGTCATCTTAGCCCACTTTTCAACCCAACCATATTTTCGTTTAGATTCATTGTTTGGCTGTTTTAACATAAACACCACCACCTTTATTAGATTATATCAGATAGCCGGATTAATTATAATATCCAAAATGATACCTATGAAGTTCATTTTAGGACTTTATGTTAATGGGATAACAGCGTCCAACTGTATTCGAGGAGTTCTATAAAATTTAGAGCTGGTGTCGAAAAAGGTGTTTTATAATATAATACAATTTTTATCGGGATGATTATAAAACGTGCTATTAGTGACAAGTCAAGTAGCCAATGGAAAGAAAGTTTGGCTTGTTTTCTTGTTTTGCTTTTTGGAATGCTTCGTCACCCCAATGGCACCAGTCTACCGGATTGTATGCGTATTGGAGCAGGTATGGGGATTTTGTATTTAATAAATTGTTGGGATTATTATCTGTATGCAATATTAACAGCTCCTAATTTAATTTAGATGAATAATCATTTCCTAGTGATTACTTGACAGTCACAGTTGATCCGTTGAATATTTTATTGCCTTTGTTTTTATATTACCCATTAAAAAAGAAAAAGACACTCAAATGAGTATCCTTCATTACAAAACCTTATCTTTCGGTGTTGCCTCAATTTCTACTTCCAGTTCTCCTGACGCAACTTGATCAAGGTGCCACACCATTCCTTATGTGGCTCCATGGAACTTGAAAAATTGTAAATCCTTTCTATATATTGAACACCATACGGTCTACATTTTTAAGTAGTTGCAGGTAGTATTCCATTAGAAGAATACGTTCTTTTAACGTCATATTGTGAGATTCGCTATTTAAACGGCTACGGAGATGTAACATATCAATTGTTTCAAAAGAACTTACTTCAAAGTCAGTAACGTCTTGACCATATTGCTCGATATCTTTTAGGTAATTCATTTTATGTACACCTCCTTGATTTTTCTCCACCCCATTTTCTATATTATACATGCAAAATAATAATCGTAGTGAAAACTAATTGAACGATTAAATGATAATATGGTTATAAAACAGACAAAGGTGAAAAATAACTTCCTCTTGTCCACATGACGTCTCATAAATGTTATGATAATTTTGTTTAAAACATTCATTAAAGGACGACGATGAATTATAACAAAAACATGTCCAAATGAGGGTAATTATGAAAAACTTTGAAAATGAACTTCAGAATGCATATAAAGAAATCGAGCGGTTAAAGGTAGAGAATGATCAATTAAGACAGCTTCTGCAGCAACATCAGATAAAAATTCCAAATCGCAATGATCAAAAGTATGGACAATCCGATGCAAAGGAAGCAAAACTTAGGAAAAGAATAGCTATTTTCAAAAGCCTATTCAAAGGAAGAAATGATGTTTTTGCATACCGCTGGAAATTGAAAAATGGAAAAGTTGGATACTCTCCGGCGAAAAAATCCGGTAGTGGATATCATATCCCGCTGACAGATCAGCAAATATACGATCATTTGTCTGGTGAGAAGACAATTGGGCTTTATCCGCTTTTGCTGGATAATACTTGCTGGTTTTTGACGGTAGATTTTGATAAAAAAGATTGGAAGAAAGATGTGAAAGCATTTATTCACACGTGCAAAATGATGAAAATACCGTTTAGCACGGAAAGATCACGCTCTGGGAATGGAGCACATATCTGGATCTTTTTCAGCGAACCTGTTCTTGCAAGGGTGGCTAGAAAACTTGGTAAAATACTTTTAGCAAAAACAAAAGAAACGTTTGGAAATAACGGATTGAATTCCTATGACCGATTTTTTCCAAATCAGGATACAATGCCAGAGGGTAAACTGGGAAATTTGATTGCACTTCCATTGCAAGGCGTTCCCAGAAAACAAGGAAATAGTATTTTTATAGACGAAAACTTTCAGCCATATTCAAACCAGTGGTTATATTTATCCAAAGTTGAAAAGATGAGCAAGCATGAAGTCGAGTCGATCGTAAAACGTTTTGATACAGAAGAAAAAACGCTTCGTGTTCATGAAAGTATGCCTCGTACAGAAGAGATACCTGAAAAAATCAATGTCATCTGCAAAAACGGAATTTATATTCGTAAACAGGGTATTCCTGGTTATTTACTGCAAGAAATAGCGCAGCTTGCGAAATTCAGTAATCCAGCATTTTACAAGGCCGAAAAGAAGCGGTTGTCCACAAAGCAAATTCCGCGAATCATTGACTGCTCAGAAGAGATGTCGGATAAACTGCTTTTGCCGCGAGGATGTATGGATGAACTGGCGAAGATGCTGAAGAATAAATCAATCGAAATCGTAATGGAGGATGAAACCAATTATGGGAAACCCATCGGTCTTGAATTCCAGGGAAAATTATCTGTGCAACAGGGGGATTGTCTTCAACAAATGCTGGCCCATAATATTGGTATTTTATCAGCAACAACCGGCTTTGGAAAAACCGTTGTTGCAGCGTCTATGATCGCCAAACGCAATGTCAATACATTAGTGATTGTCCACCGCAATCAATTAATGGAGCAATGGAAAGAACGTCTAACAGCGTTTCTCGATATAGATTCAAAGTCAATTGGGATAGTCGGAGGAGGTAAAAATACAGCGAAAGGAATAGTTGATATTGCCACCATTCAGAGTTTGAGCAATAAAGGTGCCGTAAAAGATATTATCCGGAAATACGGGCAGATTATCGTCGATGAGTGCCACCACTTTTCTTCATTCACCTATGAAAAAGTGCTGAAGGAAACCGATGCTGCATTTATTTATGGATTGACTGCAACACCGAAGCGAAAAGATGGACATGAATTGATAATGAAAATGCAACTTGGCCCAATTCGCTACAAGGTAAATGCCAAAGACCAGGCAAAGGTACATCCTTTTAAACATATTTTAATACTAAGGTTCACTTCATTTAAAAGTGCTGATAATGAAAAAGATGTTCAGGAGCTATATTCGGAACTGGTGCATCATGAAGCCCGTAATAATATGATCTTTAACGATGTGTTAAAAGAATTGGATCATGGCTCATTTCCTATTGTTCTAACGGAGAGAATCGAACATATTAAGGAACTCAACAAAAAGTTTCAACGATTTGTAAAAAATATTATTGTGCTAACTGGCGAACTAAGTAAAAAGGAAAAGGAGCAGCGATTGAATATCCTGGAGACATTGCCGGATAACGAGGAACGATTGGTCATTGCAACCGGAAAATATATTGGCGAGGGTTTTGATAACACCCGCTTGGATACGATGTTTTTAACTATACCGATATCCTGGCAAGGCACACTGCAGCAATATGTTGGCAGATTGCACCGCCTGCATGCAGATAAAACGGTTGTGAAAGTCTATGATTATGTGGATGTAAAGGAAGCAATGTTTGAGAAGATGTATAAAAATAGAAGAAAGGGCGATAAATCGTTGGGGTATGTAGTTGAGGGAACGGAGACTGGCAGTGTGACACAGCAAATGAATTTGTTTTGATTGAATGATGCCTGGATTTTGCCAGTAAATCGGTGTATTCAGCGAAAGAGAGAAAAAGGGGAGTGATAGGCAACTCTTAATAATAATTTTCAAAACTCAAATTAGTTAACTTATTAAGCATTCACTACTAATAGCGTTTTTGTTTATTTTTAAATGGAACACTGAAATTTCTTCAAATCAAATAAAATAGAAGAGATAGACTTGGATATCAACGGCCAATTCATCGATGGTAAATGGGTGCTGGCAGTTCAAATAAAAAGAAAGAGTATCCACTAAATGAAAATGATTCGAGATGGTGGATTGAAAAATGTCTGAACTCCCATACCACCCAACAGACCAAACTACTGGAAATTAATTGATCCAGTAGTTCAGCTGTAAGTGATATCACAATCATTTTTTCTGACCATGATTTTCTATTCTATTGGTAAATAGGTTTATAGTTAACTTACCCTACTACTGTGCCTGCGTCTACCGGATGAACGCTATGACGGTAATAGTCCATATACTCAGGCTTCATCGGTTTTTGTCCACGAATGATGTCCGCTGCCTTTTCGGCCAACATCAACACCGGTGCATGGATATTTCCGTTCGTCGTATGAGGCATAGCAGAGGCATCAACCACCCGTACGTTGTCCAGGCCATGAACCTTCATGGTGAGCGGATCTACAACAGACATCGGATCTGAATCGGGACCCATTTTTGCCGTGCAGGACGGATGGAGTGCCGTTTCGGCGTCATTCGCTACCCACTCCAGAATTTCCTCATCCGTTTGAACAGAAGGCCCAGGTGAAATTTCGCCCGAATTATAAGGTGCTAACGCCGGCTGCGAAAGGATTTCCCGTGAAACTCGTACTGCTTCAATCCACTCACGCCGATCCTCTTCGGTAGACAGATAGTTAAATACGATACTTGGATGCTGAAAAGGATCACGTGAACGGATCTTCAGGCTTCCTCTGGAGTTGGAATACATTGGTCCAACGTGTACCTGGAATCCATGCTTCGCGTCCGCTTTTTGTCCGTCATATCGAACCGCAAGCGGGAGAAAATGAAACATTAAATTCGGATATTCAACATTTTCATTCGAACGGACGAAACCGCCACCTTCAAAATGATTAGATGCTGCCGGTCCGGTGCGCCCGAGTAGCCATTGTAAGCCGATCCAAGGCATTTTTGCTTTATTTAAGCTAGGCATTTCCGAAACAGGTTGCGGACAAGCATGCTGAATATATACTTCGAGATGATCCTCCAGATTTTTACCGACACCTGGCAGGTCAACGATCGGTTTAATGCCAAGCGAGTGTAAATGGTCAGCGTCTCCCACACCTGACAACTGAAGGAGCTGCGGCGTGTTGAATGCACCACCGGAAAGGATAACTTCTCCTGCATTAACGTGATAAGTTTTCCCATTTTTTTGGTATGTCACACTGTTGGCTCGCGTACCATCAAAATTGATATTGGTAACAAAAGCGCGCGTTTCCACAGTTAAGTTTTTGCGTCGCATAGCAGGCCGCAAATACGCACGTGAAGCGGACACTCGTCTGCCATTATGGACATGACTATCGAATGGACCAAACCCTTCCTGGCGATAACCATTTACATCGGGGGTTCTCGAGTAACCAGCCTCAACAGCTGCATCAAAAAAGGCTTGAAATAAAGGATTCGTGGCAGGTCCGCGCTTTAATTTAAGTGGACCGTGGTGACCTCGATATTCATCAGATGGATCTGCTCCATGGGCTGTTTCTAGTCGCTTAAAATATGGCAGACAATGTGCATAGTCCCAAGTTTCCATACCTGGGGCAGCCCCCCACCGTTCATAGTCCATCGGGTTGCCACGCTGGTAAATCATGCCGTTGATGGAACTCGATCCCCCGAGTACTTTCCCTCGGGCATGCGCAACGTGCCGTCCATTCATATAAGGCTCAGGGTCAGAAGCATATAACCAGTCATAAAAACGATTACCTGACGGGAACATCAAAGCTGCTGGCATTTGAATAAATAGATCCCATGGATAATCACTACGCCCCGCTTCCAGGACAAGCACACTGCTCGATTTATCTGCACTTAGACGGTTGCCGAGTACACAACCCGCACTACCGCCACCAACGATGACATAGTCGTATGTTTTTTTCATCTGTAAGACCTCCTTGAAGATTATAAATGCAAAGTGTGTAAAATAACGTATAAAATGTTCATCCAAAACTTCTTCCGCTGCTGACATTAATTGGAATAATATTGAACTTTATGAAAGATTTACGTAACCAACATAATAGATTAGGATTGAGATTCCGATGAATATGCTTTCTTCATTCAGGAAGCAACAACCTTTTAGGAAACAATCATTAAAACCAATTAATCGGCTCCGGGTTCAGGTTATGGAAAACATGTTTCGTTTCCTGGTATTCTTCCAGCCCGGTTTTTCCCAATTCGCGGCCAATACCGGATTGTTTAAAGCCGCCCCATGGTGCATGGGGGAAGTATAGGTTAAAGTCATTGATCCAGACCGTTCCCATCCGCATTTTGGCTACACAGCGTTCGGCTTTGGCTATATCTTTTGTCCAAACTCCGCCGGACAGTCCGTAAATCGAGTCATTTGCTAGGTTGATAGCCTCGTCTTCAGTGGTAAACTTCTCAACCGTGATGACCGGGCCAAACCCTTCGTTTTGAACAACGCCCATGTCAGTTTTACAATTAGTAAGAATGGTAGGTAAATAGAAAAAGCCATTTTGTAATTCAGGATCTTCTGGACGTTTGGCACCGATGGCAACCGTTGCCCCTTCCTTGATTCCCATTTCTACATAGTTGATTACTTTATTTAAATGTTCTTGGGAAATAAGTGGCCCCATTTGCGTCGTTTCATCAAAGCCATTACCAAGTTTGATGTTTCTTACGCGTTCTACCAACTTCTGAACAAATTCATCATGGATGCTTTCTTCCAAAATTAATCTTGTACCAGCAGAACAAATTTGCCCAGCATGGAAAAAAACCGCATTCATCGCCTGGTCAATCGCTGTTTCAAAATCGGCATCGGCAAAAATAACGTTGGGGTTTTTGCCACCAAGCTCCAAAGCCAGCTTTTTCACGTTAACACTAGCAGCCTGCATGATCTTTTTCCCAGTTTGAATGCCGCCAGTAAACGAAATAAGATCAACATCCACATTGTTGGATAGTTCGGCCCCAACCGTATCTCCCGGACCAAGGACAAGATTGGCCACACCAGCTGGTACACCCGCTTCTTCGATTAATTGAAAAACTTTTACATGGGTTAGTGGGGTGATTTCGCTTGGTTTGATCACTAATGTGTTGCCGGCAGCAAGTGCAGGTGCTAATTTCCATGATGCCTGTAATAACGGATAATTCCATGGTGTGATTTGCCCGCAAACACCAACAGGCTCCTTAACAACCTTACTAACGGAATTTGGAATAGGCGAATCAATGATTTCTCCACCATCTTTATCGGCCAGTTCTGCATAGTAACGGAAAACGCCAGCAATATCATCCATATCCCCGCGGCTTTCTTCTACCGTTTTACCGGTATCAAGCGATTCCAGTTCCGCTAACGCTTCTTTATCGCGTTCAATTAAATCTGCAATTTTACCTACAATTCGCCCGCGAACTGTCGCAGGTGTTGTTGGCCATGGTCCATAATCAAACGCATTTCTTGCAGCGGCAATGGCTTTTTGTGCATCTGCTATATCACCTTCAGCTGCAACTGCAACGACTTCTTGATTAAATGGATTGATAATTTTTCTTGTTTTATTCGAGATGGAATCGACCCATTTCCCATCGATGTACTGTTGTTTAATGGCCAAATCTATCCCTCCTTGTAATCTTATGTTAATTTTGTTAAGAAAAAATTTAACGTTTTGAACAAAACAAATCTAACATGAACTTTTTTATTTGTCAAAAAGAAAAAACTTAAAATAGTTGCGGAATCCAGGGATCTTAATAGATTTAACAGGGGTACATTTTATAATATGATTTGACAATAAATTTTAAGACGTTAACATTAAGTTTGTAAAAAAATAATTTAACAAATTAAATTTTTTTAATGGAATGGAGGTGGGATGATGGAAAATGAAAGGAATAATCAAGCTAGAAACAAGCTTGATGAGGCAAAAGATCAAGTAATTGGTGCTATCTCCGAAACGATGGATTTATATGGTGTAACGCCCTCTGCAGGGAAGTTGTATGCGATGATGTATTTTAAAGAACAAATGAATCTGGATGAGATGCGCCAGGAGCTTGGGATGAGTAAACCAAGCATGAGTACAAGTGTCCGTAAACTGCAGGATAATGGCATGGTGAAAAAGAAATTCCAGCGTGGTTCCAGAAAACATATGTACGTAGCGGAAAAAGACTTCTTCCGTTCCTTCATGTCGTTCTATTGCCAAATGTGGGATCGAGAAGTAACGATGAACATGGAAGCTATTAAACAAGCAGAGATAGATTTACAGGAAATTTATCAAGATGATACAATCGCTGCCGATATTCGTGATGAGGCAAAAGCGGATTATGAACTGCTGGAATCATCAAAAGTATATTACCGCTGGCTGGGCCGGTTAACGGACAGCATTCGCAGCGGGAAAATTTTTGAGTTTTTACCGAAAAATCCAGAAGAAGAAAACAAATAATTTTAAACAAACATGAAAAGGGGTATGTAATTTAATGTTTTTTAAAAAAAGTTATGTGTTAATTCTATTCGTTGCTTTAGTAGCAGGACTTGCTGCATGTGGAAGTAATAGCAGTAGTGGAACATCCAAGGATTCAGGTGAAGAGACAGATGGAAAGAAAAAGATTGTGATGGGGCAGACAAATTGGGCAGAAAACATTGCTGTTACTAACATGTGGGACGTTATTCTGGAAGATAAAGGCTACGATCTGGAATTAAAGATGCTTGATATGGGCACCCAAATGGCGGCTGTTGCCAGTGGTGATCTGGATGTCAGCCTTGAAGTATGGCTGCCGGTGCAGGATGCAAGTTATCTGGAGCAATATCAGGATCAGGTGAATTTTTCCGAGGAGACGTGGTATGACACGGCAAAGGTTGGGTTGGTCGTACCAACGTATATGGAAGATATTAATAGTATTGAGGATTTGAATGCACATAAGGACGAATTTGAAGGTGAGATTACTGGTTTTGAACCTGGCGCAGGGACAATGGAAGTTACCGAACAATTGATCAAGGAATACGCCCTTGATTTTGAACTTGTTCCTAGTTCCGAACCCGCAATGATCACGTCAATTGGTGAAGCAATCAAAAATAAAGAGGCAGTCGTTGCCCCATTGTGGAGTCCGCATCGTGTGTTTTCGGAAATGGATTTAAAATACTTGGAGGATCCGAAAAAAGTTTATGGTGATGTGGAAAAAATTCACCATGCAACCCGGCACGGCTTCGCGGACGATTTTCCGAAAGTGGATCAATGGCTGAAAAATTGGAAGATGGATGATGAAGCCATTGGCCAGCTAATGAGCTATGTCAATGATGCAAATAGTCCAAAAGAAGGTGCGGCAAAATGGGTGGAAGAGAATCAGGATTTGGTTAATGAATGGCTGGGAGAATAGGATAAGAAAATAAATAAATATTTTGCCTGATAAATGTCAATTCCTTAATAAGAGGAATTGACATTTTTTAAATCAAGCTGTCGTTAATTAGGCTGAAGTCCGATCGATATTAAAATACAATTTAAGATCACTTTGCCTAAAGTGAAAAGACCCTATACCAAACTAACATAAGGAGCTCTTTTTTTATGTGAAACTGTTCAGGACGCTACTTTTACCTGATATCTTATATTTTTTCAAGTAAAGCAAGCGATTCACGATTGAATGCAGGAATGTCTTCGGGTTGACGGCTCGTTATTAATTGATCGCCACAGACAACGACTTCCTCGTCAATAAAGTCCACTCCGGCATTTACAAGATCAACCTGAATGGATTTATATCCCGTCGCTTTACGGCCGTTAAGTGCTTTAGCAGTAATGAGTAGCTGCGGTCCATGACAAATAGCTAAAACTGGCTTTTTCTCATCCATAAAGGCCTTGCTGAACTTCACGAAGCGTTCATCTGCACGTAATATGTCCGGTGAAAAACCGCCAGGAATCAGCAAAGCATCAAAATCATCAGGTTTCACATCATTAATCGATGCATCCACCGTAACCTTGGCATCACCATTTTTACCTGTAACAGTGTTGCCTTTTTCATTTTCGATAACAGTTAGTTCGTGACCCGCATCTTCCAATGCCTGAGCAGGATCTGTATATTCTACATCTTCAAACATATCTGTAAGTACAACTGCTATTTTTTTGCCCATTTCAATCTCTCCTTTTATTATTTTTTGGTCGGATGTTCGCCATTTTTATATTCCCCGGTTATAAAATTTCGTATTCACATAAGAGGAATTGCAAAGGTTGTTTCTAAAAACTTCTCATAAGGTATTGCTCAACAGCTGCAGGACTAATGGAGGATGGAATTATTAATCGCAAGGTGTATCCCGAGGTTCCTCCCAAGGTTGAATATTTCATGACAGAACTTGGTATGACATTATTGCCCATTGTTGAAATGATGTAAGAATGGGGGAAAAAAACGGATTAACGAAATTAATCTTTAAGAATGAACGTTTGAAGAATTTTTCTATACAAGGGTTTATTTGTCAAAATTGAAGCATCCTATTAGAAAGGGTATAATTCCTAAACGAATCCCATACTACAATATCAAAAGAAAGGATGTTTCGAATGTCGGAAAGAGTCTTTATTAGCCCATCAAAATATGTCCAAGGTAAAAATGTGATTGAAAAAATAGGATCTTACTTGAGAGGTATTGGCACTCAAACTGTTGTAATCGCGGATGAAACAGTATGGAACATAGCCGGCCATAAGGTTGTGAGTGAATTAAAGCAAGCGAATTTTTCTGCTAAAGAGATCGTTTTTAATGGTGAGGCTTCCAAGGAAGAAATTAAAAGAATTACGCAGGCTGCTAAAAATGAACACGCGACAATTGTGATAGGTGTTGGGGGCGGAAAAACACTTGATACAGCAAAAGCCGTGTCTGATGAATTGGACGCTTATACGGTTATCATACCAACTGCTGCATCGGCAGACGCACCGACAAGTGCACTTTCTGTTGTTTATTCTGATGATGGGATTTTTGAAAATTATCGATTTTATAACCATAACCCAAATTTGATTCTTGTGGATACAAAGATTATAGCAGAGGCTCCACCCCGTTTGCTAGCATCTGGCATAGCAGATGCATTGGCCACATGGGTAGAGGCAAGAGCTGTTATAGCCTATGGAGGTAAGACGATGGCCGGAGGTATTACAACCATTGCAGCTGAAGCAATTGCTGAAAAATGTGAACAAACTTTGTTTCAATATGGCCATCTTGCTTATGAATCTGCAAAGGCAAAAGTTGTCACACCAGCTTTGGAAGCTATTGTGGAAGCCAATACGCTTCTAAGCGGTTTAGGGTTTGAAAGTGGGGGATTAGCTGCAGCGCACGCCATTCATAACGGCTTCACTGCACTTGAAGGAGAGATTCATCATTTAACTCATGGTGAAAAAGTAGCGTTTGGAACCCTTGTCCAATTGGTTTTAGAAAAACATTCATTAGCAGAAATCGAACGGTATATTCAATTTTATATCAGCTTAGATCTCCCTGTTACATTGGAAGATATAAAATTAAAAGATGCCACAAAGGAAGATATTCTGAAAGTCGCCAAGGCAGCAACAGTTGAAGGGGAAACCATTCATAACGCATTTAATGTGACAGCTGACGAGGTTGCGGATGCCATCATTGCCGCAGACCAATATGCGACAGCGTACAAAAAAAGCTATCGGTTATGAAAACTGATAGAAGTTATGAATCTAAATGAGATTACCACGTCTTTTAGCAAAATACTGGGACGTGGTATTTACTTATATGAGTTAGTGCGGGCTGTATAGCATCTGTAATTGTTTCATTCGACCGTTGAACGGGAAATTTAAGGACGATATAAGAAAAGCAACAGGTAATTAAGACTTTTGGATCTCAAGAAGTGTACTAATGGAAAATCAAGCCATTATAAAACCTAAAAAGCATCGTAAAATGCTCAAGCAACAAGAAGTTCAAAGTTTTACGTTTGTTGTTAAAAGATCAATAAGAATAATTTCCGCTTAACTACCTTTATGTATGTTTTAAATTATGAAAGATCTTTCTCGTCATCAACCGTTTCAGCAATTTTACTTGCTACCCAACGTTTTGCGGTTTCCTCATCAATTTCATATTCTTTGCCCGCCCGCAGTAAATCACCATGATAGGCAGTTTGCACGTTCATTTTAACTTTGATCATTTGAATGGCTCCTTTAAAAATAGTACCAAGAAGAGGTTATCTGCTTAAAAAGTTTCCAAATTAAACCTCGTACAATGACTATTATACCTATTTTTACGAAGGTTGACTATAGGGAAACAGAGTAAGAGCAAGTCAACTCTCACTCCAAAAAATATCCTGTCAGCCCTTTGATGCTCTGGTAAATCCTTTAATCGTGTGTGTATGGCCATCATTTTCAGTTGTTTTTATTTCCACATAATGGGTGTGATAACCGTTTGGTAAAGAAATTGGTGGACTGGTATGGGCTTCATAATAATGAATATGTCCATCGTCAAAAGTAGTATTTCCCCATATTTTGTGGACGTGGCCTTCCTGTGTTTCAATTGGGGTACTTGTTACACCTGGATGTAAATGGGTGTGTTTGTCATTACACGTTGTTGCGCCATAATGAGCATGTGTATGTCCTTGCCGTTTACCGCTTCCTGTTTGGGCTTGTATCATTTCACTTCGCTGCTCGGGAAATTTTACCTGCTGCCAGTTTGGATGAACCGGGTGATATGGATCATACCCGGGAAATTGTCTCATGTCATGATGATACAATGCACTACAGCTCCTTTTTAATTTATTATCATAAATAGGCTATGTTTGGGCGACTTGTAAGGTTACAGTTGACAGGATAGTAAAAGCGACACAAGATTGTCACATTATTTTTTGCTTTTATGTGAAAACTAGTTGTATTAATTGAAAACAATTCTCATTATCAAGTAAAATATAGTTTGGAATAATCAAGGTTTGGGGGATGATTTTGAATGGCTAAAATTATCATGATGGATGCCAGTATGACAGGAAGCACCGAGATGATGGCAGACGCGATTGGTGATTATATAAAAGGAGCAGGACATGAATTAGTGCGCAAGTCATTTGATTTTGACGCGATTGATGTCCAGGAATTATTGGACTACGATGGGATTCTGATTGGTTCTTATACATGGGATGACGATTTGCCGTATGAAGTGGAGGATTTTTATGAAGAATTAGACGAGGTTGATCTGACGGGAAAACTTGTTGGGGTTTTCGGTTCATGTGATTCGTTTTATGATTCTTATGGTGCCGCGCTAGAGACAATTGCCGCCAGAATACCAACAATTGGCGGAACCATGTACGGGGAAAAGTTAAAAGTTGAGCTTGAACCAAATGATGAAGATATTGAGCATTGTAAGCAATTTGCAGCCGGATTTTTAGAACAGCTTAGTAAGATGGAATGAGTGGATTGCCTGCTAGCCATTATATAATTTTAAAAAATCAATTCCCCCTCTTATCGGTTGAGGGGGATTTACATAGACTGCGTTATTTTTACTTAGCTTCCGATTCCTTAAGTGTTGATTTATCAATGTCCAACGTCACAGCACGCTTCCCCATTGATGCCCAATTACGCTCAAATAAATTACGGTTATATTGCTCCTCTTTTCCAGTATAAGGATCATTTACAATGATATGTTCTCCATCGATTCCGGTAATGACAACCGCGTGTTCATAACGGTACCAATTAATAACAACCCCATTTGCATCTTGCCATGTTTTACTGTGAAACGTCTCATTCTGGTCAATCGTCGTCCATGCCATGACAGGGTTTCCTGAGCGTACAATATCCAGCAATGATTCAAATTCCTGCCCCGTTAAATTAATTCCTTTACCAGGCAGAAACATTTCGATCGTTGCTAAAATCGGTTTATCAAAAACACCAAAGCTGCCATCATCTGAATACGGATCACCAACGAATTGCTCGTGCGGATTTGCCCCATACCACTTACCATTTGTCAATCTCACTTTTTCCCCTTTAGGGAGTTTTTCTACTACGTCATATTTGCTTACGGAGAGACCTGCCCATCCTAGGAGCATCGCTAATGATGTAGCCTCGCAGCCGGTAGGAAGATCGGGATATTGGTTGTAGACCGGAACACCTGAGATTTTGACCGATGCATGTTGTTGTGCCATAAAAAAACTCCTCTCTGCGACGCTTGATTTATGTTTACTATACTATATTCCTGTAGTGATTAACATATTTGTATACCGAATTTTTCCTGAACACGAGGAGAGAAGTAATTCCATTATGTTTTGACTTCTAGCAGCAAGGGCGTTCTCTGTAATTGGGTTGAAGATTAGGCTAACCCAAAAAAGCTTATGCAAAATTCTGCCCATCCTATTTGTTATAGTTATCATATAGAATAATTATGTAATTGCAAAAGTTAGAGAATATATCCGTAACAAGGTTTTGTCTTTTTTAAGTCATGGCTTTTATACTACTTTTGCGAAAATAACCAATTATTGTTTTACAACGCCTGGAAAATTTAATAAAATTTTAATAAATGAAACACTGTTATTTTTTCTTAGATAAGATTAACACAAACTAGATCCTTTTTCTTACAAGTTATAAATCAAATTAACCAACATGACCCTTACAGACGATAATCTCTGTGGCCATTTTAAAAAAATACCGAGGTGAAAAAACATGTTGCCAATTGGAAGTATCGTTCTCCTGCACGACGGGGAACAAAAATTAATGATTACAGGCAGGAAACCAATCGTGGAAAATATTCGTAAAGAGGAAGTGTATATGGATTACATTGCCTGTACCTATCCATCCGGTGTGCTGGATGAGGATGTGTATTTTTTTAATCAAGAGGATATCGCGGAGGTCGTTTTTACCGGTTATGCCGCTGAAGAGGAAGCAGAAATCGCCCGTTTTATCAAAGACTGGGAAGAACTGACCCCATTAAAAAAGGGGAGAATTAACGATGAATTACTTGTCGAGTGAAAGTAGGAGGATGATGTCATGGATTTTGATACGCGAATCAGCTGGATAGAAAACGTCATTCAGCAGCTGTCCAGTGCCGAATCAATTAACAGTGTCTGCCCGGCGCCAGCACCTTCGGAAGACTGGAACAACAGCAAAGCTCGGGATGCGGCTGAAGATTTGTTCACGACGCTGGATACGTTTTTGGTTGATTACAGTGATAAATATGCTGCTTTACTGGCAAAATTACAGTCATTAAAACTAGCAATTGAATTCGAAAAAATGGCGTCTTACAACATCCACCGGGTTGCGTTGCTTGCATTGCCAGAGGAAAAACATGCGCAATACATGAATCATACGGAAATGGATCCAAGTGTAAAACGGATGCTCACAGGAGGTGGATATGTATGATGGTTGCTAGTGGCGGGGGCGGAAAAGGTACTGCCAACATTGAATACGATTCGGTCAAGACAATGGAAGGGATTTCGAGCGTTCAGGAACAAGTAGCTAAATTCGCCGATTCTACCAACAATATTGCCTCCAAATTTAACTGTATATTTTCCGAGTTGTCTGGTAAGTCCATTGACAGTTATCAAGAGGTGGCTGATTTTTATATTGATAGTGCAAAGCTGGCAGAAGAATATATTCGAATATTGGTAGACATTGTACAACAGGCAGATCAGGAAATTTAATCAAGAGGATATCGCGGAGGTCGTTTTTACCGGTTATGCCGCTGAAGAGGAAGCAGAAATCGCCCGTTTTATCAAAGACTGGGAAGAACTGACCCCATTAAAAAAGGGGAGAATTAACGATGAATTACTTGTCGAGTGAAAGTAGGAGGATGATGTCATGGATTTTGATACGCGAATCAGCTGGATAGAAAACGTCATTCAGCAGCTGTCCAGTGCCGAATCAATTAACAGTGTCTGCCCGGCGCCAGCACCTTCGGAAGACTGGAACAACAGCAAAGCTCGGGATGCGGCTGAAGATTTGTTCACGACGCTGGATACGTTTTTGGTTGATTACAGTGATAAATATGCTGCTTTACTGGCAAAATTACAGTCATTAAAACTAGCAATTGAATTCGAAAAAATGGCGTCTTACAACATCCACCGGGTTGCGTTGCTTGCATTGCCAGAGGAAAAACATGCGCAATACATGAATCATACGGAAATGGATCCAAGTGTAAAACGGATGCTCACAGGAGGTGGATATGTATGATGGTTGCTAGTGGCGGGGGCGGAAAAGGTACTGCCAACATTGAATACGATTCGGTCAAGACAATGGAAGGGATTTCGAGCGTTCAGGAACAAGTAGCTAAATTCGCCGATTCTACCAATATTGCCTCCAAATTTAACTGTATATTTTCCGAGTTGTCTGGTAAGTCCATTGACAGTTATCAAGAGGTGGCTGATTTTTATATTGATAGTGCAAAGCTGGCAGAAGAATATATTCGAATATTGGTAGACATTGTACAACAGGCAGATCAGGAAATTGCGGATGCAGAAACGAAAAGTCGCAATATGTTTGATGATATGGGGTGATGGAATGCCGGAAGTAAAGATTGATCCGGATCGTATCGAGGAGTTATATGCAACACTTTACGAAGAGGAACTTAGCGCTGAGGCGATGGCGCAGAAATTAATCCTATTTAAGCGAACGCTGGAGGAACAGGGGATAGACAACTCCAGCCTATCGGGCATTCATTATTATTTGGATACATTGATTAATCTGATGGAAGTTTTATGCAGTAACATCACAACGCTCCAAGATAATGCAACAGCGATCGCTGAACAATTCAGCAATACGGACAGGAATCTCGCGGCCATGTATGGTGGGACAACGGAAAGCTATCGATCGTATAAATATAACCGGATTACCAGCGATTATGGATCTGATTAATGCAGTGCGTCAGGCAAAGCATCCATAGAGAGGGAGGGGAAGCAGTGGGAAAATTATCCGTACATACGGAAGAAATGGCCGATTATCTGATGCGCATGCATCGTCATTATGAAGATCAGGAAGCGATCGTTAGAAGGCATTTAACCATCCTGGACGAAGCAGCAGGTCTCCTTGCTCCGGAGGACTTGGCCGCCGCAGGGTATGAATACGATGCGTTGCAGCAAAAAGGAACCACCTACGTCAACAAGAAAATGCCACCCCTTCATGATACGCTTCCAGCGGCGAAACCGGTAAATCCATATATCGAAGCGGTAACAACGATTAATCGTCTCTTGGATAAAAATGAAATCCATGAATTTAACCAAAGGATTCGCCATATCCAGCCATTTAACCGCACAACCGAGACAAAAGATGTCGTCACAATGGAAGACTTACTTGCGGGCGCCGGAGAAATTGTCGGTGTAAATGATCTGTACCGGGTTTTCAATGGAAAAGATCCGTTCACAGGAGAGGAGTTAACACTTGGTGAGTGGGCAGAGGCAGTTGGCTGGAGTGCATTGACATTGGTACCAGTTGCCAAAGCCGGAAAAGTGGGCAAGGTAGCTAAAGGAACGAAAAAGATCAAAGGTGTTAAAGGGCTACACCCTTCAGAAAAGCTTGCAAAACTTGGCGAAATTTCCAAGGGCACATTGCAAACTGTGAAGCAAAAAGGGCAGGACCTTACCACAGAAGGGAAAAGGCAAATTCAATATTTTGTGGATCGGTATTCCAATATGTTTGGGAATCAACTGAGTCCTGCAATGGCTGGAACAGGTACTAAAGGGGTTAGGTTGGTAGATGACGGGCAAATTTACATGTATAATAGTAGTGGAGTAACTATTAAAAATTCCGAATCTGTAAAAGGAACTTACAGATATCTAAAGGATTATGAGAATAATAAATATTTCACGAGAAGTGTAGAGTATTATGCAGGTAAGGATGGAACAGGCTTCACGTATAAGATCTATCAAAGAAGTGATATTAACTGGGATATGGTTCGAACAAGCGGGGCAAAAAAAGGACGTGGATTAACGAACGCAGAAGCTTCCACGAAGTATGGATTAGCTCCTATACTTGATGATGCAGGTAGTGTTGCAACTTTGCACCACTCTCAACAAAAAGGTGTGGGGCCATTATTTGAAGCTTCTACGAGATATCATAATATTAGTAATGCAAAAAAAGCCCCATTACATCCTTATAAGGGAAATTTGAACCCATTTTATCCTATGGATGACCCCACAAGAAAGGCATTTCAAAAAGTAGATTCAATTAATTACTGGAAAATGAGGGGACAAGAAGCATTAGGTAAATAGATTTAAAAGAAGTCAAATACGCTATAATTAAAAAAATGCATAGCAATGCAAACGCACTTGAAAAAATTATAAACTCACAAATATTAAACATGCATGCTTATAATCTAGTGTTTGTAAGCACATACCCTCTAAGTCCTTAGAGGGTGAGACGGACGTTGCCAGCTTGCTATTGATAAATTGAATTGTTAATATAAAGAGAGTTTATTTACACTATGTTACTTTTATTACATTTTTGTACCTTGAGCACTGCGAAAGGAATGATACTTAAAATGAATGTCTTACCAAAGAAATTAGATCAGGTTATCGGAGAAGAAATTTATAAACGTGATAATATAAATAAAGTGAATGATGCTTTAGCTAGTTTAGAGGTAGATGTATCGGATACATTCCGTGAGTTTTATAATCGATTTGCTGGACCTTTTTGGGAAGAACACGTTCCCTTTGAGTTATTGGATATTGTAGATGAGGAAAGTAATATAAAATCATATACACTTATTTCCAGAAAGGAACACGGTTTTCCAAAAAAGTTTCTGGTTTTAAGCGAAATGTCAGCAAATGCAGTACTAGTACTTGATACTGTAACGGATAAAGTTTATTCAGTTAATTTTGAGGGTGGAGATGAGTTGCTTTTAAAAGGTGAGCTAAAGGAAACTTGGTCAACATTCTATGAATTTCTGAAGGATTATTTCAACTGTTAATATAATTTACTGCAGGAAGAATTGATTTTAGTTTTCGTGACTATCTTTTTTGTTTAATCCCGAGTTTAGTTGCATAATTTTCCAAATGCTGTAATAGCAAGGGCTCGGAGCATTACTCTTAAACTATGTAGTCCCAAATCGTAAAATCACATTTTATAAGCCCATTGTGGCAGGTTTTTTAAAGTCTTTTTTATTAGAGACTACAAAGCTTATCCACAAACCAAAAACCTTGCTATTGCAACTATTGGAAAAAGTTAACGCTAAACTTGGGTTTAATAAAAATAATATATGTATGTTTGAAAAAGCCTGTCATCTCTGATGCTGGCTTTTTTCTAACAAATTATCAACATGTATAAACTTCAGCACGTAACAAGGATTTGGGTGACTCTAGGCCTAACTTCATAACTGCAGCAGCAATATCAGTAAATACTAGAAGAACTAACAATATTAACCAATTTTTATACAAAAATGAAATACATGAATTTAACCAAAAAATCCGTCCAATCCAGTGATTTAACCGTACAACTAAGACAAATGATGGCGTGACAATGGAAGATTTACTGTAAGGTCAGGAGAAATTGTTGGGGTAAATGATCTGTATCGGGTTTTCAACAGATAGGATTCGTTCACCGGGGAGGAGTTAACCCTCGCTGAGTGGGCAGAAGCGGTTGGCTGGAGTGCCTTGACATTGGTGCCGGTTACGAAAGCCGGTAAGGTAGGCAAGGCAGCAAAAGAAACGAAAAAGATTAAAGGGATCAAAGGGCTGAATCCAACGGGAAAGCTCGCAAAACTTGTGGAGTTTTCCAAGACATCATTACGAACGGTGAAGCAAAAAGGAAAAGACCTCACCGCATAAGGGCGGGAAAAATATATCTTTTTTTCCGATCACCAAAAATTAAAGTGCCAGACACCATATGGTATCTGGCACTCCAAATTTGTATTAGCTGTTTTCCTTATGAAAAAAAGTTTGAATGCTTATTTTTGATTCCTTTAACATATTCATGATTTTCTTGGAGTTTTTATTTACATAGGCATAATAAAGCATGTCGATTGTAAATAATTGTGAAATTAATGATGTTGTTGCCGCACTTCTTAGCATAACCGCTTCACCTCCATGATGAATGATTGGATAGTCCACCAGTTTTGCCAATGTGCTATTTTCATATTGAGAAATGCCAATTGTGTGCAACTTTCTTTGTTTAGCAATCTGTGTTAATTTAATGATTTCATTAGTTTCACCCGAATTAGATATTGCGATAAACAAACTTTGCTCACCAGCATTAATTAAAGAAGAACTTAATAAATGATGATCAAGCATATTTACCACTGTCTTACCGATTCTGGAAAACTTTTGTGTAAAGTCTTCCGCAACGACATGTGACGCACCTATACCGTATACATAGATAGTTGGGCAACTATCCAATAATTTTGTAACTTCTTCAATACGGGTTTTATTTAAGTGATTTGCTGTTTGTGAAATGGATTGATTAAATCTTAAAGCTAATTTTTCAGCAATCAGTGATACATCCTCATTAGGCGTGATATCTGTATACAAGTCTTCATCGACACCAGAAGCATCGGCGTATAATCGGATTTTTAATTGAGAGAAACCCGACAATCCAATAGAACGGCAAAAACGGACAATGGTTGCCGGACTAACTCCAGCTTTTTGCGCTAGTTCATTTGTATTATAATTTACCGTTTCCACAGAATGTAGCAGAATATATTCACCTATCTTTTTTTCCGCCTTTGAAAGATCATTTAATTTTGATTTTATTTGTAGTATGATATTTTCTTCCAAAACAGTTCCCAACCTAGTCTATTTTAGTTTCCTTCCGAATATCTTTAGGTACGCCAAAGAGATAAGTCGCAATAAATCCACCAATATACCCTGCTACTAATCCGATTACATATCCCATCCAATGTCCATTAGCGATAAGCGGAATAAGCGGAATACCACTTGGACCAATGGCAATCGATCCAATATTGCCAATTCCGGCAATCACAGCACCACCAATACCACCACCGATACATGCCGTAATGAATGGACGACCTAATGGCAATGTAACACCGTAGATTAACGGTTCACCAATTCCAAGAATTCCAACTGGCAAAGCTCCTTTAATTAATTGAGTTATTTTTTTGTTTTTTCTACATCTAACCCATAGGGCAAATGCTGCGCCAACTTGACCTGCCCCAGCCATAGCCAAAATAGGTAACAGAAGCGTAAACCCTGATGAATTAATCATTTCAATATGAATAGGTGTTAAAATTTGGTGTAATCCAAACATAACCATCGGTAAGAAGAACAGACCTAAGATGAATCCTGCAAACATACCGCCTACATTTAGAACCCAGGTGATCGATCCTACAAGTGCATTTGATACGACACCTGCAATAGGCATGACAATGAATATTGTGAATAGCCCAACTACCAATAATGCAATTGTAGGTGTTATAATGATATCGACAGCATTTGGAATGATTTTGTGCAATCTTTTCTCAACCAAAGATAGAACCCATACAGCAAAAATAACACCAATAATACCACCTTGACCAGCCAACAACTCATGGCCGTTAAAAATATTTGTAAGTGGAGCCTCAGGGTTCATTCCGGGTAGCATCGTTATCGCACCGATGATACCACCTAGCCCTGGTGTAGCACCAAATTCATTGGCGCTGTTAATCCCGACATAAATGACTAAATACATAAATAGTCCATTTTTAATGATATTCAATGTAGCAACAATGGATTCCCAATCTTGGCTGATGCTTCCGGCGGTCATCAGATTGGAAAAAATCGCTGCAATACCGCCGATAATACCAGCACCAACAAAGGCAGGTATTAATGGAACAAATATGTTTGCAATTGATTTTAATACACGCTTGAATGCCGAGTTGTTGTTATGTTTTGCTTTCTCCCTTGCTTTTCTTTCAGCAGCTTTCGCCTCAACCATTTGTCGATCGGTTAATGCTTGTTCAGTTTGATCGGAAGGGTTGTCAGGGAAAGCTTCACCGAGCTTTACGCCAGCATCAGCAACCATGATATTTGCAACCTTGTTGACAATCCCTGGTCCGACAATGACCTGTAATGTATCATCCTCAACAACACCAAGAACTCCATCAACAGATTTAAGACCGTCCATGTCTACTTTACTATAATCTTTAATTGTCATACGGACCCTGGTCATACAATGGATCAGTTTTTCTACATTCCCTATACCGCCAACTTTGTTATAAATCTCTCTAGCTAATCGTTGTTCCTTTGATTCAGTCATCTTGATCACTCCCCTTAAATTATGAAAATTGGTTAGACTTCAGACTCAATGACATTTCTAACAAATCCTTTACTATCATTTAACCTCTGTTTTGCCTCTTCTTTGGAAAGGTTGGTTAAAATCATAACGATCGCTAACTTAACGTTATTGTCGGCTTCATGGAAGAACTGGTCTGCTACTTCATAACTACAGTCAGTTGCTTGTCTAATAATCGATTTTGAACGTTCTACTAATTTATCGTTCGTTGGCTTAACATCAACCATTAAATTTTTATAAACTTTTCCTATACTAATCATGGAAGCTGTTGAAATCATATTTAATACTAATTTTTGCGCTGTACCTGACTTTAATCTTGTTGAACCGGTCAGTACTTCCGGACCAACCTGAACTTCTATATTTATATCAGCATGCTTACTTATTTCAGCATTATTGTTACAAGCAAGGCTAGCTGTTGTTGCACCAACCTTTTTCGCATATTCCAGAGCGCCAATAACATAAGGTGTTCTGCCACTGGCAGCAATACCGAGGACGGTATCTTTATCCGTTAAATGTATATTTTTTAGATCCTCTTCACCCAAATTGCGGGAATCCTCTGCACCCTCGACTGCAACGGTCATAGCAGAAATACCGCCAGCAATTAATCCTTGCACCATGGACGGATCGGCATTAAATGTTGGTACACATTCAGCAGCATCTAGTATTCCTAATCGGCCACTCGTACCTGCACCGACATAAATCAAATGTCCGCCCTGATTAAATGATTGCTTGACTGCTTCTACAACTTTCTCAATTTGCGGCAATTCTTTTCTTACACTTGTTGGAACACGCTTATCTTCATCATTCATTAATCGCAAAATATCAATTGTTGATAACGTGTCCAAGTTCATTGTGTTTTTGTTCCGTTGTTCTGTAGTAAGTCTATCTAAGTTCATCGTGTTATCTCCTTAATCCTAAATTTTGTACCACTCTTTATAAAATCAAGTAATGGCAAATCTTTATCGATAATTTGTCCAATCACGTTTACTTTTGTATCAGATGAAAGTACCCGTTTTACTACTTGTAGTTCTCCCTTGTATCTTTTATACAGATTATTATCGATCGTAATACTTCCCTTTTTTCTGAGTACAGTGTTTTCGGGCTCTAAACAATCATTTTTATGAAGAATTCTTGATTGGTCACTACGGATAACATCCCTGGAGACATCCAATCGATTTTGATGATCTTTGTAAACGTATGAAATCCATTTATCGTTAATAGTAGTTGCATGAAAAAGCAAGATCATATGATGAAGGTATTCTCTAAATTGTTGACAGGTTTCATTTGATAAACCTGGATCACCAATATATACGTCATCGATCATATAATCCCGCAGAAGAGATAACGACGAATAAAAGGGATTTTGATATCGATGGATTTCCAGAGTAGGGAGTGTCTCATACAACGGTAAACGTAAACTGCTATCACCCGGAACGAATGCACTTAATTTAAAACGCATACTTTTTAACCAAGAATTTTTTTCATAAAACCATTTTTCATCCAAACCTGTATTCGGTCTCGGATAATAATTATGCCAAGCCTCGATATTACTAAAGTCTGCATTGTGTTGAACAAGTTTTTCATAATCGTCTTCCAATAATGTACTGGCATTTAAGCCGACGGTAAGATAGTGTGATAAATTCGCGATTATCTCAACATCTATTCCGTCATCCATTCTTAAACCAGTGATTCCGCTTTCAACAATTGCTTTAGGATCATCCAAAGAGAGTCCAATATTCTTCAAAGCGTTATTTGAAATATCGATCATCAGTTTTAATTTTCTAGCCTTAATCATTTCTAACAAGAATTTCAGGCGCTCACTGTATTTTGAAACATCATCTTCCGGGATATGCAGTGAGGTAAAAACACCTTCAAATCCGATATCAGCCATTTTATTCACATAGTTTTCCTTTTCTTTTGACCAATCTTCATTGAGAAATACAGAAAATCCAATCAATAGATTTATCCCCCTCTCTATTTTAATGTTCGTTCTTTGACTAATAGATCTTTATCTATCTTTATATTTTTATTTTAAAACAAATGAAACAAGATTTCAATAATAAACTGAAAAATATGTCGAAGTAGAATCATTTTTTCATTTTACACTGTGTTAAAACTATTAATGGAACCAATATTACATAATCCATCAATAGTTCAAATAGCGAAGGGAGAATTTACGATGGTAAAACTTGAACAGTTATTTTATCCAGCACTTGTGATTGAGAAATGATGCATGCCGCCACGTGTTGAAGCAAAACTGGGCAGTCTAGCATCTGTTTATGATGAATTTATTTCGAGAAGGGATACCATGTGGAGGGATACATGCGAAGATCAACACGTTTGAGAGGCGTAGTCCAGTAATAGTTTTGTCTACTCGATTATAAAAAGAGTCCTTTTATTAGACCATGTAACATATCCTATTGTGAAAATAATAAGCTTTTGATAAGGACTGAACAAGAAAAGTAGAAGAAATTCTAAAAGATAAGGATGATACCGAAATGACCTATATTATTGGAGTTGATGGTGGTGGAACAAAAACGATGGCAGTTTTGGCCGATCATGAAGGGACTATTTATGCACATGCCAATGCGGGACCATCAAATCCTAATACTATTTCTGATGAAATAATAAATAATACATTCAGATTCCTTTTCCGTGAACTAAAGAAACAATCTTTAGAGGAGTTTCAAAAAGTTACTGCCGTATTTGCAGGTGTTGCCGGGGCCAGCAGCAAAGCAAATGCTGATAAATTGTCTTTCATTATTAAACGCTATTCTCCTAACAAAGCTTTTGTCACAGTGGATATGGATGCAATAAATGCCTTGTATTCTGGTACATACGGCAGACCCGGAATAGTGCAAATCTCAGGAACAGGATCCATTTCTTACGGAATAAATCGGCACAAGAAGCAGGATAGAGTCGGTGGTTGGGGATATTTGCTTGGTGATGAAGGAAGTGGTTATTATATTGGGCAACAAGGTATCATTGCTGCATTAAAGGCCTATGATGGACGTGGGGAAAAGACGATTCTGTTGGATATGGTTTACGACCACTTTAAAGTGAAAAATGGCGAGGAATTAATTTCCAGAGTTTATTCTGCAAAAATACCCAAAAATGAAATATCTACAGTATCAAAGCTTGTATTTCAAGCATATAACAAGAAGGATTCAGTTGCCAAAGGAATAATTATTCAGGCATCCCGGGAGTTAAGTTTCAGTATTTTTACATTGTATAAAAAAATTTTTAACGAAAATGAGAAAATCAAAATAGTTTTATGCGGAGGTATCTTTACCGATTCCGGAATAGTACCACCGCTTATTAGAAGTGAACTAAGAATACAAGCAAAAAAAGTTAAAGTCGTGTTACCTAAGATTCCACCTGTTGGCGGGTCGATAGTTGGAGCCTTAATTACAAATGAGAAAGAAGTTAATGAAAAAGTAATAAAAAATTTAAAAACAGAGTTTGAAAAATATAAATTATGGAGCGGATAAAGGCAACTTAATTAGCATTTAAGTAAAACAGGACAGACAATCTTTCTACAAGGAACCCTCAATAAAATGGAAGAAACAAAACCGCTGGAAATTAGTACGAACTGTTTTTAATATTGAACACAAATAATGAATAGAAAGAATGGAAGTGCTCAACTAAACATTAGTACAGCACTTTTTAATGAACAATTTATACCGTAATGAGAGACAGGTAAGACCCCTTAATTTCCTACAAAAAACTGGTAAGTAATGGAGCGCCCTCTAAGATAAATTCCGTTGACCCAAACCTTCTTCGTTAGAAAGACTACCCCACAGAATGAAGTTTCATTTACAAGGAATGTCCCAAACAATCCATACATATAGTGTAAAGACAAAGATATTATCGTGACATAAGAACTATAAATGAATCCATTATTAATGAATTTTGAAACAACATGGATGGTTCGATTGCCATCTATGTGTTTCACATAAATTTTTTAAAAATAAAGGGGGCAAACAAGTTGAAGAAGTCAAGATATGGCCGTTTCTGGTTTCTGGCTCTGGCAGTTCTCATGCTCATATTGAATGCGGCCTGTTCATCAGATGACGAGAAAGCAAGCGGAGGAGAAAAGTCAAACGATGGTGGCAGCAGCGATGGTGAAATTTCCGGTGACCTTGAAATTCAATACTTCGTCGGTGGCTACGGTGATTCTTGGTGGAAGGAAGTGATTGGTGACTTCAAGGAGAAATATCCGGATGTAAACATTAAGGAGCATGCAGGACCGAACATTAACGAAGAAATGCGCTCGCGCTGGGTTTCGGGAGGTCCGCCCGATGTCGTATATATTGACGGTGCCGGGTCAAGCGAAACGCAAATGGTGGAAGATGGTCAGCTGATGGATTTATCAGATTGGGTTAAAGACATAAAGCTTGAGGACGGAACGCCATTGATGGACAGTTTTATTGTTGATCCTGCAACATATGACGACGGGAAAATCTATAGTTTACCACTTGTGTTTGATACATGGGGAACCTGGTATGATAAAGCATTATTTGAGGAAAAAGGATATGAGGTTCCGACTGATTTTGAAAGCTTTATGAATTCGATGGGTGAGATTAAAGATGGGGAAGGCATTTCGCCATTTGTTACAACAGGACAGCATCCATATTACTTCTTGCGTGGGGTGTTATACCCGGCATTTGCGGCAGCAGGTGGAGAAGAATTGCTTGCTGATGTGATTGATGGTGCTGAAGGTGCGTGGACAAGTGAACCTGTTTTAGAGGTCATGAAAAAAGTAGAAGAAATGCAGAAAGCCGGATATATTGATTCAGGATTTGGTGCATTGAATCATACCCAATCGCAAATGAATTTCTTGCTGCATGATAACGCATATATTCCAGTAGGTTTCTGGCTGCCAAATGAAATGGTAAACGATACACCGGAAGATTTTGAATACGGATTCGTTCCATCACCAATGAATGATAAAGGGGAGCCAGGTGTGGTTGTTCCAGATTTACGACCGCTTGCAATCGCGAAAGAAGCGGAAAATCCGGAAGCAGCAAAAGCATTTGTTGAATTTGTCTTTACGAAAGAATATGCAACCTTATTCTCTGAGCATACGGGGGCAATTATGAACTTAAAGGGTGTTGATCTTTCAACCAACGAAAATGTTCCACAGTATTTGATTGATGCGAATGCCATGATTAATGACCCGGAAAAAGTACAAATTTATAATAAACCACATCCAATGAGTGCCGATTTGGAAACGCCGATTAGCGATTCACTCGTTTCCTTAATGCTTGGTAATATTTCCGCAGAAGAATTTGTTAAAGAAGCGGAGAAGGCTGCGGAGAATTACCGAAATAGTAAATAGGTGTTACGGTATGGGATATAGAGGAATAGTCCTTCATATCCCATACTGTTCATTTTCTGGGAGGGCAGGTGATGAAATGGTACAGTCGAAAAAGCAAAAATATCTGTTTCTGGCTTTTTGTTTAGTTCCGACCTTTATTATGTTTGCTATTTTTACGTTATATCCTTTATTTAGTGGTTTGTACTATTCTTTTTTTGATTGGTCGGGATCAGCAGATAATAAGGAATTCACTGGCTTTGCCAATTATATAAAATTATTCCATGATGCGATTATCCCTGATACGATCATTCATGACTATTTCCTTGTTGTGACAAAGGTTATCGGGATTATGGTTCTAGCTTTGTTCTTTGCTGTTGCCTTGACCCAATTAAAAATAAAAGAAGCACCTTTCTATCGGATTATCTTTTTCTTTCCTAATATTATGTCAGTTGTAGTTATCGGGATCTTATGGACATTCATTTACAATCCGACGATGGGATTTGTTAATTCCGGGTTGGAGTTTCTTGGCTTGGAAGAGTGGGTAAGGCCGTGGCTAGGTGATGAAAAGTGGGCTTTACCAAGTTTGGTATTACCATCAATTTGGGCAGGTATCGGTTTGTTTATGCTTATGCTAATGGGAGGAATCACCAATGTTTCCAAGAGCTATTACGAAGCGGCAGAAATGGACGGGGCGAATGAATGGCAGCAATTTTGGAAAGTAACACTACCGCTTGTCTGGCCACAAATTAAAATTTCAATTCTTTATATTGTTATAACCACGTTAAATGGTTCGTTCATCATTGTTCAAATTATGACAGGCGGGGGACCGAACAATGCTACACATGTGATGGGATCGTATCTGTATCAGCAAGCATTTAAACAATATAACTTTGGCTACGGGGCAACCATTGGTGTAATGATTTTAATTCTATCATTAGTGACGGTATTAATTCTGCAGTTTTTTATGCGAAGGGACAAAGTGGAATATTAGTCCATTGTTATAGTGAATCAGGGAGGGGGAAATATACGTGAAGCGAAGTGTCGGTCAAATTCTTGGACGAACAGGGATCCGAATTCCATTGATTCTTTGGACAATTGCGGTGTTGTATCCGATTTTCTGGATGTTTATCGGTTCGTTTAAATCGAATGCCGAGATATATCGGAATCCTTGGGGGTTTCCAGAGACATGGAATTTCCAAAACTTTGTCGATGCCTGGACAAATTATAATATTGATACGAGTGTGTTTAATAGTTTACTTGTAACATTAATCGGTGCTGTACTTACATTGGTATTGGCTATTCCAACTGCCTATGCCATTGAACGGATTAACTTCCGAGGCAGTAAAGTACTATTTACAGTATATGTTTCGGCAATGATGATTCCAATGGTACTGGGCTGGATCCCGTTGTTCTTTTTACTGTCAGATTTAAACTTACTGGATAATATTTTCGGCTTAGCGATCGTCTATGCTGTAAGCCAATTACCATTCAGTATTTTTGTATTAACAAGTTTTATGAGTACGATTCCTAAATCATTAGAGGAATCAGCAGCGATGGACGGTATTACCCCATATGGTACCTTGTGGAAAATTATTACCCCGCTTACCATGTCGGGGATTATCACGGTAACGATTATGAATGCCATCCAGTTTTGGAATGAGTATTTCATGGCGCTAATCTTTTTACAATCACAGGAAAACTATACATTAGCCTTGGCAATTGACTATATCAGTAATGAGGCCCAATATTCGAATGCTTGGGGTACGCTGTTTGCTGGATTGGTGATTGCAATTGTTCCGGTGATTATTTTGTACGCAATCTTCCAGCGGCGCATTGCAAAAGGCATGACAGAAGGCGCTATTAAAGGATAAATAAAGCGGCAACCGGTTTGTGCGGGTGTCGCTTTTTTTCAGTAATTATTTATGCAGTTGGGGTCGGACAGTATTTTGTCCAATTTGGATAGTATTTACTTGATTTTTGGACAGTATTCCCCCAGATTTGGACAGAAATAGTTCCGCTGTGGATGGTTTTTCTGCGCCTTGGATAGAAGCTTGTTCAAGGGTGCTATCTTGCTGATACCATTCTTCTCAGTGATAAACAAAGAATGGCCGGAATCTATGCTGCCTGTAATTCTTCCAGGGTATTTGCTTCCGTATTTCTAATTAAAGCGTCTCCTCCGCATACAAGAAACAGTTTACTTTAATGCTTCCTCAGTTAAAACTACATCCAAAACATTCCGTTTCAGGCTTAAATGCCAAATAAACCCTCTTCCTCACGAACAAACCTAATTCAGCACCGTTTTCAGGTCTTAAGCATCATTTGACTTTTTATCAAAATATTACAACCAATTCATTCCGTAATATAGTATAATTGCACTATCGCATTTTTTTATATAAAGGAAAAAGCAAGGAGGAATTTTATGAAGTTTTGTAAGCATTGTGGAGGGGAGATTTCTGATAATGCGAAGTTTTGCAAGCACTGCGGACAGGATTTAACAAATGGCAGTCAGCCTAATAAGGAAGTCCCTGAGGGTAACGAAGAGCAAAAGGAAAAGGATTCGTACATACCGGATTCTGAAAAACAAACAAATCAGGAAACACCTCAGCATAATGGGCAATCTGCTATAGAAAACGTTCAGGAAGTAAACGAAAAGCAAGGTGGTCTTGGGCAAAAGCCAGTCCAGCAGCCTGAACAACCGGATCAGCCAAACCAGTCACTTGAACAACCGGCACAGCAGTCTAATCAACCAGCGCAGTCCAACCAGTCAAAATCAGGTGGTCTGGGTGCTTCCAAAAAAACAACTGGCCAACCATCAGGTAAAAAGTTGTCCAAAAAATCCAAGATCTTAATGGCCGTCGCGGGGGCAGTTATTGTATTATTAATTGTTACTTACCAGGTAGGGGCATCCATGACTTCCAAAGAAAAGATGGTTGAGAAATTTGAAGAGGCCATCACGAAGAAAGATGCGGAAACCGTTGCCGATCTTTTAAAGGCAGACAGTAAAAAGATCAAAATCAATAAAAAATCGGTTGAAGGTTTCATTAATTACTATTCAGAAAATCCGAGTGAATTTGCTTACACGATGGATCATTTGAAAGGTCAGGTAAAGCAATTCGATAAAAATTCGAAACTGGCCAAGGCTAGTGATGACGGATACACTTACGCCCTTAATCTAGTGGAAGATGGCAAGAAGTTCTTGATCTATGATAATTACAGTATACAAGTAAGTCCCGTTTACTTTGAGGTTTCTACAAACTACAAGCATACCGATATTATGTTAAATGGAGAGGTTATTGCGACATCGGATAAGGATGATTTCAAGAAGGAAGTGGGTCCGTTTCTTCCAGGTACGTATAAGTTTACCGCCAAATACAAAGGTGAATTTGTTGAGTTGACTGCTGAAGCAGAAAGCACCAACTTCGACCCGAATTATTCTGACAATGTAGAGCTTTATATTGAAGGGGACGACGTTACATTCTATTTACCGTACGATATGGAGCTTGATAATGTAAAACTTTACATTAATGGCGAAGATACGGGAGTGAACATAGTTGAAGAGAGTACGTTCGGCCCCGTGCTGGCGGATGGTTCTATGACGGCATCATTTGAAGCAAAATTTCCTTGGGGCACAATGAAAACGGAGGATATACCGATTGAATCGAGTTCTCTTGATGTTGAATTTAAGACAAGTGATGAACTGAAAGAAACAATGAAGGACACGATCATCAAGTTTAATCAAGAATATTTAGCAGCGACTACAACTGCCGATAAAAAGAAATTAACAACTGTAACCGCAGATCTGGCAACTAATATTGTTGATGATGCCAAGAATGCAAAAGAAGCCGATCAGTATTATAAAGGCAAATTTATCGGCGTTGACTTCGATACGGATTCATTTAAGCTGACAAACTTTGGAGACGGATGGACCGCAAAAGTTGATACGGTTACGATTTTTGAAGAGGATACCTGGTATGGAGACGATAAACCTAAACTTGAGAAAGTTTCCGAGGAATATGGTTATGAATTAGTATATGACAAGGACAGTGAGCAATGGAAAGTGAACAACATCGGATGGGCTGGATCAATGAAAGCCGATAAAATGGTCGAATATCGGGAGAAAGCTCCAAAAGTTTTTACATCTGCATGGCTGAAATAGGTTCATTGTCTGGCATCCTACGCTCAGGCTATTAATTTGGCTTGGGCGTTTTTTGCATTATCGATTATCTGCCAAAGCGAAGTAAGATTGCTTTTCCTGAAAGAAAAATAAGGCACAGGTACTTGTTTCGCTCGTGTTTTTAGTATCATCATCTTATAATTAACAAACTACTATGATAAGTTTTAAATGATAGTTTCAGAGAGAGGTCATATACAACAATGAAACGGGTTAGTTTGCAAACGAAAATTTTAGGGTTAATTACATCACTGATTTTGTTTGTCACCATTTTGCTGGCAGGTATCATTTCCTATATAGAATCGGAAGAAACAGAAGAAAATATCGGCAAACGAGCATTAAATGTTGCGACAGCTGTTTCATTTATGCCTACCGTGAGAGAAGCATTTGAATTAGATGATCCCGCGGCAGTCATTCAGCCATTAGTGGAAAAAATCAGGAAGAAAGTGGGTGCTGAATATATTGTAGTCGGAAATGCAGACAGTATTCGGTACGCACATCCAGATGAAAGTAAGCTAGGAAAACATATGGTGGGCGGGGACAATGCGAAAGCCCTGGTGCATGGCCAATATTACACATCAAAAGCGACAGGGAGTTTAGGTCCCGCTTTACGTGGAAAGGCACCGATTTTCAATGGTCAAGGTAACATTATCGGGATTGTTTCGGTTGGCTTTATGGTAGAAGATATTAAAGTGATCGTTTTGAAGAAACTGCTGAAAATTAGTAGTGTAGCATTGCTTGTATTGGTTTTTGGCATTATTGGCGGAGTGCTGTTGGCTCGCAATATCCGAAAAGATACACTCGGCCTTGAACCATATGAAATCGCTTCATTATATAGGGACCGGAATGCGATTTTACAATCGATCAAAGAAGGTATAATTGCTATTGATAAGGATGGCTACATTTCCATGATGAATCCATCGGCAAGGAAGATTCTTTCCTTACATCACGACATTAAGTTTAAGAAAATAGAGGAGATCATTCCGAATACGGAAATGTACCAAGTATTGCAGACCGGGGAATTAAAAAAGGACGAAGAAATGGCTTTGAAAGATAGAGAGATTATAGTTAATCGAACTCCTATTATTGAGAATGGTAAAGTGGTGGGCGTTGTTGCCAGTTTCCGTGATAAAACGGAAGTAAACGAAATGTTGAATGCTTTATCAGATGTCCGGAAATATTCGGAGGATTTGCGGGCACAGACACATGAATTTACCAATAAATTATATGTTTTATCCGGGCTTTTGCAGTTAGGACATTATGCCGAAGCAATCGAACTCATCCAAAAAGAATCAGCATTGCATTTAAATCAGAATAAAGTAGTTTTTGAACAAATCCAGGACAAAACGGTTCAGGCTATTCTTTTAGGAAAAATCAGCAAAGCTTCTGAGAAGAAAATAAGCTTTACCATTGACGATAACAGCTCGTTAGATATAGTTCCAAAACAGATTGATATGGTAAAGTTAATTACAATTTTAGGGAATTTAATCGATAATGCGATGGAGGCAGTGGAAGCTAACGAAACAAAACATGTTACCTTTTTTACAACAGATTTGGGAGAAGACATCATTTTTGAAATAGCTGATAATGGAAGAGGAATTCCGGAAGACACCATTGCAAACATTTTCGAGACAGGTTTCTCGACAAAGGGAAAATTTGATCGGGGTTATGGATTGGCATCTGTCAAGGAAATTGTGGACGAATTGAAAGGATCCATTGTTGTTCATAACCAGCCTGATGGTGGGGCAGTTTTCTCTGTTTTTATACCTAAAAAAGTGGGGGGAAGGTAAAATGATAAATGTTATTATAGCAGAAGACGATTACCGTGTAGCGGGGATCCATGAGGAATTTCTTGCTAAACTGACTGGACTTCATGTTGTCGGTAAAGCATTAACCGGAAAAGAAACGCTACAACTTATACGTAAAAAAACGGTTGATTTGGTACTTTTAGATATATATATGCCTGATAAATTAGGGACAAACCTTATTCGTGATATTCGTAATGTCAATCCAGAGGTTGATATTATCATGATTTCTGCTGCAACAGATAAACAAATAGTTGAAGATGCAATTCGGAGTGGCGTGTTTGATTACATTATCAAACCAGTAAAAATGGATCGATTCATGGAAACAATTGAAAAATACAAACAGACAAAAAGAAGATTGGATGCAAGTTCGGAGGTAGATCAATCCTTTTTGGATGATTATTTTGGACATGCTTCCTTAGAGAATCCAAATGTGAAAAAAACCCCAAAAGGAATTGATCCATTGACATTAAACAAGATTCAAGAGATATTACCAAAGCTGAATGGCGGAATTACTGCTGAGGAAATGGGAATGGAAGTAGGTGTGTCCCGAACGACAGCCAGACGGTATTTGGAATACTTAATTTCGATTGGCACATGCACTGCTGAACTGGAATATGGAATTGTTGGCAGGCCAGAGCGAAGGTATCATATGGCTTCAAAAACATCTTGATAGTATATCAAGATGTTTTTTTGTGCATTTTTGCGCGTGAACAAAATAAACAAAATACGCAAAAAATTCTTATTGTCCATTATTTTGAAAACGATTACATGATAGGGGGATTGGATTAAAATTAATGGGACTAGCAATGATCTGAATCATTGTAAAAATAGAACAAGGGGGAATTTGTAGTGAAAAAGCGATTATCTTTATTTATCCTAATCTTGTTAATGGTCGTCGCTACCGCATGTTCAAGTGGAGACAAAAATGCTAGCGGCTCATCAGATGACCAGGGTGACTCCGGTGAGTGGAAACCAGAAAAGCCGATTGAAATTGTCGCTCCATCCGGGGCAGGCGGCGGCTGGGATACAACCGCCAGAATGACAGCTAAAATATTTAATGAAGCTGGTATTATCGACCAGGATATTGGCGTAGTGAATAAAGAAGGCGGTGGTGGTGCAGTAGGCTGGGCTTACACTGCCGGGAAAGATGGCAGTCCATATAATTTATTTGTTTCTTCACCACCGATCTTATTAGTACCTTTAAATGGACAATCCGAATATGGGCATGAAGATTTTACACCGCTTGCCAACGTAATTGCTGACTATGCTGCATTTGCAGTTGCGGCTGATGCGAAATGGGATAACTTGAATGAGTTATTCGATGATATGAAAAAGGATCCATCAAGTATTACCGTCGTTGGGGCATCATCTCCAGGCAGCATGGATCATATTCAGTTCATTAAAATTGCCAAAGCTGCCGGAGTTGATATAACAAAAATCAAATACGTATCTGATCAGGATGGTGGAGCATTAACTGCTTTATTAAATGGCAGTGTGGATGTTTATTCAACTGGCGTTGCAGAGACGGTAGAACAAGTGAAAGCCGGCAAAATTAAAGTTTTGGGCGTTACTTCCGAAGAACGCCTGGAGGGAGATGTTCTCTCTGACTTCCCTACAGCGAAGGAACAGGGAATAGACGCTACATTCGTTAACTGGCGTGGATTCTTTGGACCGCCAAATATGGATCAAGCAGCAGTAAAATATTATGAAGAAAAATTCAAGGAATTAAGTGATTCTGATGAATTCTCCGAAGTCCGCGAGAAATATGGATGGGACGAAATGTATATGGACAGTGAAGAATACAAGACATTTTTAGATGAACAAAAAGAAGACATTAAAGGATTGCTTGATGAGTTAGGACTTGCAAAGTAGGAATAAGATGGTAAGCCAATGATTTTGGTCATTGGCTCTGCCTTTTAGAAAGGGCGTGTATGTATGTTTCAAACAATGAATAAAAAGGTTTCTATTATTTTAATTCTCATAGCTATTTTTTATCTTGTATTAAGCTTCCGGCTGCCGGCTTATGCCTACGTTCCGATTGATAGTGATATTGTACCAATCGGACTTGGCGTTATTTTATTGTTATTGTCCGGAATGCTCTATTTTATAAAAGATCAGGAACAACAAGAAAATAAAGAACATATCCTGAAAAGTGAACTGCCAGTCATTCTGGGGGTAATCTGTTTTATCATTCTTTATATTGCTTTGCTGGAAGTTATTGGTTTTATTATTATGACCGTATTATTTCTCTTTCTCTGTTCCTGGTTTCTTGGTTATAAAAAACATACGGTTAATGCGATTGTTTCCATTATACTTCCTACATTAATATTCTTGCTGTTTGATAAGTTTTTGCAGATTCAGCTGCCGATGGGAATTTTACCACTATAATGAAAATTTTGGATTTGCACTAGAGGAGGTTACAACATGGACGTATTTAGCGGACTTGCCCAAGGATTTCAAATAGCTTTAAGCTTACAAGGATTAACGTTTGTCTTAATCGGCGTCATTGTTGGTACGGTTATCGGTATGATACCAGGACTTGGTCCGATTACCGCAATTGCCGTCATGATCCCGATAACATATGGAATGGATCCTGCAATTGCCCTGTTGTTAATGGCTGGGGTCTATTACGGTGCCGCATACGGTGGGGCGGCATCGTCGATTTTGCTGAATGCACCCGGTGTTTCTGAAGCCGTAGCGACAACATTCGACGGCTATCCACTGGCAAAACAAGGACATGCAGGGAAAGCACTTGCGATTGCCGCAATCGGATCATTCGTAGGTGGAACGATCAGTATCATTTTTTTGACATTTTTAGCTCCACTTTTATCCAAGGTAGCGGTTTCGTTTGGACCGCCGGAATATTTCGCCTTGATGCTTTTAGGGTTAACTGCGATAGCCAGTCTTTCCGAAGGGTCAACGATTAAAGCGTTAATTTCGGGTACCATCGGTCTCATGATTGCCACAATTGGTATTGATGCACAAACCGGCACACCTCGTTTTACATTTGGTAACCCGCATTTGCTAGAAGGAATTGACTTTCTTGTGATCGCACTTGGTTTGTTCGCTCTTGCCGAAGTAGCATCGCTTATTAAAAATAGAAAAGAGAAAGCAAGCGACATGCATAACATTGGGAGTTTAAAACTTTCAAAAAAGGAAGCGAAAGAATTGACTCCTACAATGGGGAGGCAATCTGTTCTAGGATTCCTTGTTGGTGTTTTACCCGGTGCGGGAGGTACAATTTCTTCCTTTCTCGCCTATATAACGGAAAAGAAACTTTCTAAAAATCCCGAGGAATTTGGAAAAGGTGCAATTAGAGGGGTTGCAGCTCCAGAATCAGCTAATAATGCTGCATCAAGTGGTGCGTTCGTTCCATTGCTAAGCCTCGGCATTCCTGGTTCGGGGACAACTGCTGTTATGCTCGGTGCTTTGATTGTACTAGGTATTCAGCCAGGGCCGTTGTTGATGACCGATCATCCAGATATTTTCTGGGGGGTTATTGCGAGTATGTATATCGGCAACATTCTATTACTTATCCTGAACCTGCCGCTAATTCCGTACATTTCCCGGATTCTGCTTGTACCTAGACAGTTGTTGATTTCACTGGTGATTGTATTTTGTATTATTGGGGTTTATGCCATCAGCTTTAGCACGTTTGATCTTTACCTTCTGTTGGCATTTGGCATTCTTGGCTATGTCATGAGGCTGATTCAATTTCCAGCTGCACCACTGTTACTTGCATTTATACTAGGAGGCATGATGGAACAGGCTTTCAGGCAATCATTGACCATTTCCAATGGAAGTCTTTCCATTTTTGTAACCAGTCCGATTGCAGCTGTCATGCTGCTTGTTGCTTTCTTGGCGTTTTTGGTGCCAATTATGAAAAGTCGAAAACCAAAGAAGAAAGCGCCAGCAGAAAATGACCAAAGTGCCTAGGGATCCGATTGGATAAAGTACAAATCTTTTATCACGCAGTAACGGACTGTAATCCCCCACCTCTAAGCGTAAGTAAACCAAAAACGTGAAAGGCGGGGGATAAACAACTCGTAAATTCCTGAACGTTCAACTAGACAAATATACCCACCCGAAAAAATGGGATTCGTTCCAAAGGCACTTGTGAGGCACATGCCTGAATGTTACGATAACCACGGATAAGGGAGGGATTCGTTGAATAAGGAAATGATTGACAGTTTGCTGAAGACGATTACTGATATGTCGGACGAAGTGAAAGATATCCAAACAAGCGGATATCGTTTAGATGAACATGTTACGGATATAGAAATGAGAATAAATGATATAGGACTCGGTTTAAGCGGTTTACAGCGTGACATTCGCAATATTGACCGGGACGTTACCACCGTCATCGATAAACTTTTGGAAAAGAATAGCCAAACCAATCAGTCGTAAAGCAATTAACTAAAGCGTGTCATGGGCAGGCTTATTTTTTTTGGTCAATTAATTTGCTATCCTTAAATTGATAACATGCATAAAAATTACCATCAAGGGAGGACCAACATGCAACATCAAACCAATTCATTTACCGCTATATTGCAAAAAAACAAAGCCATCCTGTGGGGACTGATTCTAACTGTCACGATTCTTTGGGGATATGCATGGATTCTAATGAAGGAAGTGCTTGCCTATATGGGTCCGTTTACCTTTTCAGCATTCCGGTTTGGCACTGGTTCCATTGTGTTATTGATGATCGTTTGGCTGTCCAAAAAGGGTTTTCCGCTTAAACAATATTGGAAACAGCTTATTATTCTGGGGATTTTACAGACATCCATCGTTTTTCTTTTTGTTATGTACGGGCTTCGGTTTGTTGATGCGGGTAAATCGTCCGTATTATTGTACTCAATGCCGATGTGGAGCAGCCTGTTAGCCGCGAAATTCCTTAGTGAAAAATTAACATCAGCAAAATTTATCGGGTTATTGATTGGGATGATTGGACTCCTAACCATATTAGGCTGGGATATTTGGATCGGACAGGATATAAGTGTCATCTTTGGAGAATTACTTATTATTATTGCGGCAGTTTCATGGGCGGTTTCCAATGTGTATTACCGGATTAAGCTTCAGCATTTGCCCAAGGTTGAGACCAATGCCTATCAAATGCTTTTCGGCACAATCGGAATAATTATTGCAACCGTATTTACAGAATGGAACCACCCAGTGGATTTAAACGTACATAGTATCTACTATATTTTATTTACGGGAATACTAGCTTCGGCACTATGTTTTACGGTTTGGTTTCTTATTTTAAGTTTGATCGATATGGTAACAGCCACAATCTCAACATTGCTCGTCCCGATATTTGGCCTGTTGTTTAGCAGTCTCATTATCGATGAAACAATGTCCGTTGGCGTTATAACTGGATCGGTTTTGATAATCGTTGGGATCATCATTGCTCAAGTGACAAGCAAATGGAACGTGAAATAGTGTAAAAAATCCCCGCAAGCAATTGCTTCCGAGGACTTTTTTCTGTTAAAAGAATAATAGACCGATAGCGATCGGGATAAAACTGTAAATCAAAATCATCACACAAAATCCCATGATATCGCGCACTTTTAAACCAGCGATGGCAAGCAGTGGTAACGCCCAGAATGGCTGAATCATATTCGTCCAGGCATCCCCCCAAGCAACCGCCATGGCTGTTTTTGCAGTGTCGGCGCCGATTTCAAGTGCAGCTGGAATCATAATAGGCCCCTGAACTGCCCATTGTCCACCGCCTGATGGAACGAAAAAGTTGACGATACCTGCACTGATAAAGGTGAACAGTGGCAAGGTCGTTTCATTGGAAATACTAACAAACCATAGTGACATTTGTTCTGATAATCCGGAGGTGACCATCATACCCATAATACCGGCATAAAACGGGAATTGAACAATGATCCCGCCAGCATTTTTCACCGCACCTGTCACACTGTTTAAAAAGCGGCGCGGTGTTTTGTGAAAAATAATCCCTAAAAATAGAAAGATAAAATTGACAATGTTAATATTTAGATCAAATCCGTTCTCTACAAAATAATAGATCACAAAGCATAGCCCGAGTATCCCGGTAATGATAGAAATGGTTTGGCTGTTTTCCAAGCGTTCAGCGGGTGTCAGCTTTTCCTTTTCTATTACATCTTCTGACTCATTTTCCGTAACTGCTTCAGGCTGCCAAAGAGATGCATCCGTATTTTGGAGTGGATCTCTGGATTTCATCAAAAACCGGTTCAAAAACGGCAAGGTGAATAGAAGGACCAATACAATGAAGATGTTGAAGCCACTGAATAACGTCTCCGAAACGGGAATGACTCCCATTGTGTCCTCTAAAAAATGCCCAGGTGTTGCAATTAACAATGGAATCGAACCGGATAGACCGCCATGCCACAGCAAAAACCCACTGTACGAGCTAGCCATCAATACCCGATAATCCACCGTCGGAACCCGCTTGGCAACATGAATGGCGTACAATGCCCCAACAACAAGTCCAAACCCATAATTGATCAAACAAGCAATAGATGCAATGAACGTAACTGCTAAAATTGCTTGCTCCGGTGTGTTTGCCAGACGGCTTAATTTGGACAGGAAATTTTTAATAATAGGTGTATTTGCCAAAATATAACCGGTCACGACGATTAACGACATCTGCATCGCAAAAGCCAGTAAATCCCAGAAGCCCGTTCCCCAATATTCAACCATATCGATGGGTGAGTTGTCCGTAAAGAAAATACCCAATAAAAACACAACAAACGTTAAAATGATGGCAAACAAAAATGCATCAGGTAAAAAGCGCTGCACCAACCGGTCAAAAAAAGATGTGATTGCTTTCAAAAGCTTTCTCCCCCTTCTCCGTAGATGTGAAAATGATTATGAAAAATATAATAGCAAAGGATTCATTAAATTGGAATATATTTTTAGTGTATGCTTGTCAGTGGGGAGAAAGAAATAGTATATTAAAACAAAACTGTTCCCCTTTACTTTCCCGTCGTCTTTGCTATCCTGTAATAAAAACCTTAAGAAAAGAGGAAGTCTAACGTGCAACTTGACCACACAAATTCGATACCACTACATATCCAGCTAAAAGAAATCATTGAAAACCAAGTAGCTGAAGGAATCCTTTCTGACCAGATTCCAAGTGAGCGCCAATTTATGGAGGAATATAGCATTAGCCGCAGTACCGTCCGTGAAGCTATCAACCTTTTAGTCCGAGAGGGGATATTGGAAAAGCGACACGGGAAGGGGACGTTTGTCTCATTGAAGCCAATTCATGATTGGCTGGGAAATTTAAGCAGTACAACCGAAACGATTCGCTATATGGGAATGAAACCCGGGGCAAGGCTTATTACGCATTATCTTACAACACCATCGGCGTATATTCAGCAGCAGACTGGTTTTAAGGAGGCTTATTTCATCAAACGAATCCGATATGCCGATGATATTGCAATCGGAGTGGAACGGCATTATTATCCAATTGTAATAGGGAAAAAATTAATTAAGTATGACCTGGATAACGCAACACTTTATGATTTGGTTGAAAATGAATTGGGAATTCAGTTTGCTGAGGCAGACCAGACGATTACGAGCGGACAACTATTACCGGAGGATCAAGATTACTTGGACGTTCCCGCAAATAAAAATGTACTGATCGCCGAGCGGATTATAAAAGATCAGGGAGGCAATGTGATTGAGATGGAAGAAGCATATTATCGGAGTGATATGTACAGATTTAAAATTAATTTATCACGCAAATTCGGCTAGATCAATAGTGGAACCCCATTTATAAGTTATTCCAATAAGACTCATTTAATTTCTGAATATCAGAATTAAATAAAAACGTTTGAAATTTATTTACGTTCTGGAATATACTTAATATAAACCTGCTACAACTGGTACGGACGTCGCGATCTGTATGTAGCTTGTTGTAGTGGTTATTTTTGGGGAGAATGGAGTGATGATTATGATAATTGGGGTTCCTCGTGAAGTTAAAAACAATGAAAATCGAGTTGCGCTAACCCCATCAGGCGTGACAGCGTTTGTTGACGCGGGACATCGTGTATTAGTGGAGACCCTGGCAGGTAATGAAAGCGGTTTCGTTGATGAAGAATACAAGGCGGTGGGTGCAGAAATTGTTGCAAAAGCACGTGATGCTTGGGCTGCAGAGATGGTAATGAAGGTGAAGGAGCCACAGCCGGAAGAATATGCATATTTACGAGAAGGGTTGATTTTATTCACATATCTGCATTTGGCAGCTGAACCGGAATTAACCCGTCGGCTTGTCGAGAAGAAAGTGACGGCGATTGCCTATGAAACAATCCAGAATAAAGATGGTTCCCTGCCGCTTTTAGCACCGATGAGTGAGGTTGCCGGACGGATGGCCATACAAATTGGTGCACAATTTTTAGAAAAAAATCAAGGTGGAAAAGGCATTTTGCTTAGTGGGGTTCCAGGTGTTAGGCCGGCTCATGTAGTGATTGTCGGTGGTGGTATGGTAGGGACAAATGCTGCAAAAATGGCGATCGGACTGCGGGCTAATGTGACGATCATTGATATTAATGCAAAACGGCTAAGAGAACTTGATGACTTATTTGGCGGAGCTGTCGCAACCGTTATGTCCAATCCATTGAATATAAGAGAAGCAGTCAGACAGGCGGATTTATTAGTTGGTGCAGTATTGATACCGGGGGCTAAAGCACCACAACTCGTCTCAGAAGATATGGTGAAAGAAATGTCCAATGGATCGGTCATTATTGATGTTGCGGTAGACCAGGGCGGATCGATTGAGACAGTTGATCGCATTACCACACATGATGAACCAGTCTATTTGAAACATGGTGTACTGCATTACGCTGTAGCGAATATGCCTGGCGCTGTGTCACGGACATCGACCTTATCCCTGACAAATAATACAAGTCAGTACGGTGTTTTTCTAGCTAATCATGGGTTACAGAAGGCGGCTGAAACGAATGAAGCTTTTGCCAAAGGTGTGAACACGTATAACGGTTATGTAACGCATGAAAAAGTTAGTGATACACACAAATTACCATATCGGTCATTGACTTCTGTTTTAACGGAAAAGCCGGTTTCTACTTATTAGATTCAGTAGATTGCAACCTGTCCATGGAAGGGTTGCATCAAATGAGGATAACATCGTCCAATGGTAGACAGCAATCCAATTCTGGGAGACGCTTCACAAGGATTACCAGCTTCAAAGGGGTTTTTTTAATAAATGAAATGGGGGCAGATAATGATGAAGGCAGAAGTTGAAATGAGTCATGTTGCGGAGAAAACAACATCCCATTTATGGAATGCTATGCATCGTTATAATCCGGATGCACAGGACATGATGGCAGTATCTGGTGAAGGATCATGGTTTGTTGATGCGGATGGCAAAAAATATCTTGATGGTGTATCCGGGCTATGGTGTTTGAATCTAGGTTACGGGCGGCAGGAAATTGCGGATGCGGCGGCCGAGCAAATGAGGAAGCTAACCTATTTTCCGTTGACGATGAACCATCCGCCCGCAGTTGAGCTAGCAGGAAAGATTAGTCAGTTATTAGGGGGCGATTATCAAACGTTTTTCTCCAATAGTGGGTCGGAGGCAAATGAAACAGCGTTTAAAATTGTCCGGCAATATCATAATCAAACCGGAAATCAGGGTAAATACAAATTCATCTCGCGTTATCGGGCTTACCATGGATCAACGCTTGGAGCTTTAAGTGCAACAGCACAGGCGAATCGTCGCGTCAAATATGATCCAGGGGCACCAGGGTTTTTACACGTTTACCCGCCGTACAGCTATCGCTCTATTTTTGGCGGGGATCCGGAAGAGTCAGATTTAAAAGCTGCGCAAATGCTGGAGGAAATGATTAATTGGGAAGGGGAAGAAACTGTAGCTGCATTTATTATGGAACCATTCATCTCCGGCGGCGGTGTTATTATCCCATTCCCAAAGTATATCCAGCGTGTAGCGGAGATTTGTAAAAAACACAATGTCCTGTTGATTATGGATGAAGTTGTTTCCGGGTACGGCAGAACAGGGAAAATGTTCGGATTCATGCATGCTGAAGGGGTTCAGCCTGATATTGTGACGATGGCCAAAGGGTTAACGAGTGGTTACCTGCCGTTAGGCGCAACAGCAGTTAAATCGGAAATCTATGATGTGTTCAAACAAACTGGAAAAGATAATCATTTCCGCCACGTTTCAACATATGGTGGACACCCAGCTGCATGTGCCGTTGCACTAAAAAATATCGAGATTATCGAAAAGGAAAATATAGTCGAGCGGGTTCATGAATTAGGGAAAGCAAAACTCGGAAAACTTCATGCATTAATGGATCATGAAAATGTTGGGGAAGTTAGGCAGGTCGGTTTTTTACTAGGTTTGGAAATGGTAACGGATAAGCAATCGAAAGTACCACTTGACGAGGCGAAAATGGGGGAAATCGTCGGCAAGTGTAAAGAAAAAGGCTTAATCATCGGTAAAAATGGCGATACGGTGCCAGGGCAAAATAATGTTCTCATTATCGCGCCACCGCTGACAAGTACGGAAGCGGATTTGAATTTTGTTGTGGAAACAGTTGAGTCGGTGATTCGCAGTATCTAGATTAAAACCTGATTCACATGCTGCCAAGCTGGAGTAAACAGGAGTTGGATGGGAAGGTAATAGATATGAATTACGAACGGTTAAAGACATTTATTGCCGTAGCCGAAAAGAAGAGCTTTTCTGAAGCAGCAAAGATATTGTATGTTACACAACCAACGATTACCTCACAAGTAAAGGCACTGGAGGAAGAACTAAACACGAAATTATTTGAACGCACGACAAAGAAGGTAGCAATGACACAGTCGGCACACGTTTTATTAAAATACGCCAAAGAGATCATTCTTCTAAGTGATTCAGCACAGAAGGAAATTTTACAGATGGAGAAAACGGTTAGCGGTGATTTACGAATGGGGTGCAGTTTAACAGTTGGGGAGTATATACTTCCGGAGTTTTTAAAACGATTTAAAGAGACGCACCCATTGATTCAAATGAGTGTAGAGATCACCAATTCTCATAACATTGTTACTAACATTAAGGATCAACGAATCGATGTAGGTCTAATCGAAACGCCAATTGAGGATCCACATATTAATATGGAACCTATTTTAGAGGATGAACTCGTTTTGATAGCGGCACCGGATTACTTTCCCAATCATGAACTGAAAATTTCACCCGATAAATTAAAGGGAATACCGCTTATTGTTCGAGAAAAAGGATCCGGGACGCGTGAAGTTGTACAGCATTATTTGCAAAAAGCGGGGCTTAAGCTTGATGAATTAACGATTGTCATGGAGTTAGGCAGTACCGAAGCGATAAAGGCGGCGGTAGAATCTGGGCTTGGTGTCTCCTTTATTTCCAAAAATGCGATTAAGAAAGAGGAAAAGTTAAAACTGCTGAAGGCTCATCATGTCAAAAGCATAAATTTCTACCGTTATTTTTATATCGCATTTCGTAAAGGACATGTTTTAAAGTCAACTACTGAGCTTTTTATAGAAGAAATGCGGATGATTATTCAGGAAAAGGAGGAGGTTGGCACATTAATCCATCTGCCAACAAGTAATTGGTGATAGATTCATAAATTTGAGGGAGGAATGTTATCATGGTAAAACAACAAGTAGAAGTAAAAAATGCAACAAGGCAAAAAGTAAAAATGACACCAAGTGAGGCAATCGTCGAAACGCTTGTCGCAGAAAATGTCAAAGAGGTGTATGGAATTGTTGGCTCTGCCTTTATGGATATGTTGGACCTATTCCCAACAGCTGGAATTCGCTTTATCCCTGTTCGTCATGAACAAAGTGCCGGTCATATGGCAGATGCGTATGAACGTGTTTCCGGAACTGCCGGGGTCATTG
>BMJD01000006.1:9431-133577 GCA_014642895.1 Lentibacillus populi | reverse complement strand
TTTATGACTTTTAAAGGTTAAATTGCCATTATTGCCAAATTTCACATAAAATATATTTCTTGACTTTTATATTTTATTTTCCTGCAACGCTAGTGATAAATTTAGGCTCTATTCTGCTCCCAGCAGAGTAAGCCACGTCCGGCTCCAGCGCTTAGCGGCTAGTGTGCTTTTGTGCTTTTCCGAAACAAGTTTCATTACGGATGAACGTACCTCTTTTAGCGATTCAACTTAGAATGTAAACTAGGCATTCACACATTTTCCTCGAAAACATACACTGTTTTGAAATACCCCATTTGAAATGGAAAGGAAAGATATGGATGAAAAAGTTGACGTATTTGCTGCTATTTTCAAGTCTAATGCTTATTTTCCTGTCAGCATGCAATTCCGATACCAAAACGGAAAAAACACCAATCAAACTGGCTGAAGTTACCAGGTCGATATTTTACGCACCACAATACGTTGCAATTGAAAAAGGACTTTTTGAAGAGGAAGGATTAGATGTCGAGCTGCAAACAACATGGGGCGGTGATAAAACAATGACATCCTTGTTGTCAGATGGTGCAGATGTTGCGCTTGTCGGTTCTGAAACTTCTATTTATGTCTATAGCCAGGATTCAAAGGATTACGCAGTCAACTTTGCCCAATTAACCCAAACAGATGGGACTTTTTTAGTAGCTAAAGAGGAACACCCAGATTTTAAGTGGGATGAACTTAAAAACAGTACATTTTTAGGTCAGCGTAAGGGTGGGATGCCGCAAATGGTTGGCGAATTTGTTCTAAAGAAACATAATATCGATCCACATGCAGACTTAAATTTATTACAGAACGTTGATTTTGCAAATATCCCAGGTGCATTTGTTTCAGGGGATGCTGAATACGTTCAATTGTTTGAGCCGACTGCGAGTATTTTTGAAAAGGAAGGAAAAGGCCATATCATCGCGTCATTTGGTGAAGCGTCCGGACACGTTCCCTATACCGTTTTCATGGCAAAAGAAAGCTATATAAAGGATAACAAAGAGACGATCCGGAAATTTACAGAGGCTGTTTACAAGGCACAGCAATGGGTTCAGGAAAACAGTGCAGAAGATATCGCCAAGGTTATACAACCATATTTTGAAGACACTGACCTTGAGATGATCACTTCTTCCATTGAACGGTATAAAAGTCAAGGTTCCTTTGCCACCGATCCCATTTTAGATGAAGAAGAATGGAATAATCTGAAAGAGATAATGCAGGAAGCTGGTGAATTACCGGCAGATGTACCATATGAAGATTTGGTAAACACTGATTTTGCAAAGGATGTTATCGGTAAGTAAGGAGGGGAAGTTGGTGTCATTTCTTACTTTAGAACATGTATCACATCATTATTTTTCGAAAAAAAGTTATACAAAAGCACTGGAGGATATCTCGCTTTCCGTGAAAGACGGTGAATTTGTTGCACTACTTGGGCCTAGTGGATGTGGAAAATCGACCATATTATCCATTATTGCCGGTATTATTAAGCAAACCACAGGTGAGGTCCTGCTCGAGGGAAAACCCGTTCCAGAATCTGAACTGGCAATTGGTTATATGCTTCAGCAGGATTACCTGTTTCCATGGAAAACAATTATTGAAAATGTACTAATCGGTCCGAAAATCGGGCATAAGAAAACAAACGATATAAAAGAAAAGGCATTAGAGCTATTGGAGGAAGTCGGGCTTGCAAATGTTGCGGATGCCTATCCTGGATCACTCTCAGGTGGGATGCGCCAGCGGGTTGCCTTGGTACGTACACTGATTACGAACCCCAAGATTCTACTGTTGGATGAACCATTTTCCGCACTTGATTATCAAACAAAGCTAAAGCTTGAAGATTTGGTATCGGAGTTACTGCGGTCTTATCAGAAAACAGCCGTTTTGGTTACACATGATATCGGTGAAGCAATTTCCATGAGTGATCGAATTTTACTTATGAATGCAAATCCGGGTTCTATCACAACTGTTTTTGAAGTTCCTATCGAATTGCGTAACGAAAAACCCTTTTTTGTGCGCAGACACCCAAAATATCAGCTATTGTTTGATAAAATCTGGGAGGCATTAAATAAAGAAGATGCAACCAAGGAAAAGGTGGTGCAGGACCAACATGAAACCGAAATCTGACCATCATCTTTTTGAGGCATATAAACGTAATTTGCAGCGTGAAAAGAAAATAGTACTCACCTGGCAGCTTATTATTTTAGTCGGTTTTTTTGCGATCTGGGAAATCACCAGCAGATTAAATTGGATTGATCCATTGCTATTTAGTTCACCCTCCAAGGTTATTCAACAATTAATTGAAAAATTTTCAGATGGATCAATATTACCGCATATACAGGCAACCATATTGGAAACCGTGCTCGGCTTCATTATCGGAACGCTTGCCGGTATCCTCATCGCAACCATTCTTTGGGCATCACTAAGATTATCTAAAATAATGGATCCATATCTCGTTATCATGAACGCCATGCCAAAGGTTGCCCTCGGTCCAATTATTATCGTTGCACTTGGCCCCGGATATACGTCTATTATTGCAATGGGGGCCATCATTTCCGTTGTGATCACGACACTAGTTGTTTATTCAGGGTTCAGAGAGGTCGACCCAAACTACGAGAAAGTATTAAAAAGCTTTGGAGCGAGCCGCTGGCAATGTTTTAAAGAGGCCATATTCCCTGCCACAATGCCGACCATGATTTCGACATTAAAGGTGAATGTTGGACTATCTTGGGTAGGAGTAATCGTCGGCGAATTTCTCGTTTCCAAAGAAGGATTAGGCTATTTAATCGTGTACGGGTTCCAAGTATTTGATTTCACATTGGTCATGTCAAGCCTGATTATCATTGCAATTGTCGCCGGTATCATGTACAAAGGAGTCGAAAAAATCGAAAGCTGGCTGATCAAGCATACTGGGTAACTCAAAAGCCGAAAGACCATTGGCTCAAATCGACATACAAAGGATCAACATTTTTCTACTTCAAATAACACCTGGAAAATTTCCTTTCAGGTGTTATTTTTGTGGAAAAATTTGTCTGCGTTTTTCTCTATATACCCCATACATTGAGGTAACACGCCATCCTTCATAATAAAACTGTACAAATCATTATGTTTTACATCATTCGGAATACTATCCAGCAGTAACGGTCCATCGGTTTCGAAGTACGTATGCTGCTGTGTTAAATCACTAACCGTGGCAAAATACACGTTTTTAATAATATTACCGCCTTTTCCAGCGACAAAATATTGTCCGATATACGCTATTTCCTTTACCTTTCCACCAGTTTCTTCCATAACTTCACGAATTGCCGCTTGCTTCGCTGTTTCACCTTTCTCCACCTTGCCACCTGGAAATTCAAATCCACGATCCTTGTGTTTGGTCAATAACCAGTTATCCTTAAATTTACAAATAACCCACACATGCTTGGGGGTTTTCGAAAAAGGCTGATCAGCAAAGGAAAGCTTAACCTCATTATTGTAGTAATCCTTAAAAATATTCATCGTTCAACTGCCTTCACTTCCTAAAAGTTATCAGGAATAGTCAACATTTGTAATCCTCCAGCCATCGTCATAGGTAAAGTCAATTTCAATCGAATACACGCCATGTAACGCTGACCTGCTATGCTGTACCACTTTTACTTGGTTCTTTTGCAATTGTATCACATTAAAGTCATTATTTTCATCCAGCCAAGCTGGTGTTTCTGTAGGAATGATGTACAACCCATCATCCTCTTCATCATAGTACATGTCAATGAATTTTTCTGCTGTTTCTTTGGATGCAACCTGGTCAAAGGCCTTGATTAATGCTTCTTTTGTTTTAAAGTTCGTTACTTTATAGTTGTTACCAGTATCCTGCACGAGCAGATCCATAAATTTATTCGTTTTCGCTATTATTTCTTCTTTGGTAATTGGCTGCTGCTTAGACTGATCCTTATTCACTGTACTGCTTGCTGCTTCAGCATAAGTGTACTGCTCATTGCTTGCAACTGCCATTGTTAACCCGGTTTTCGGCATGAAAAATAGTAAAGGTAGTACGATTACAGTAATAATCCATTTCGTAACATGATGATTCCGCATAATAAAATCCTCCCCGGTTGTAAGTAAGTACCTTGTTAGTTAGGATATTCCTATTTACGGAGAGGATTAAACCTCTAATCGACCAAGATTACCTTATCTGTTATATTCAGCTAAATAAGGCCGTCACCCTTTGCGTATTCCATTAAAACAGGAAATTTGAATCTTCTCCGATCAAATTTCCTCACAATTTCTATCTATAAGAGGATGTTCAAAAAGTCCGGTAAAAATGACACTTCAGGATAGGGGATCTTCGACTAAGTACCGACACGTCCTGTGTCGAACGTCGAAGTCACCACCTCCTGTGGAAGCTCGTTGGCTTGTTTCTCCGCTGCTCATGTATCTAATTCATACATTCCGCTGCTCGAAACTACGCCGCCTCGAACTTCTCGGTCCTTTTCATCCTCCTTTTTGCACACACTCTATAAATGTCTATCCGAAAATATCCCCATATTTTCAATATGCCGTTTTGTCTCCTCGTCACCAAGATTATAAATCATTTGAAACGCTTCGGTCATATTGCTATCGTAATCGTCATTCGATTCATCGTTGTGGTATTGCATTATCGGAACATGTGCCCGAAAAAATGCCCGAAAATCGGCGTCATTCATTCGAGCCATTTTGTGACGCAGCATACTTGCTTCGTTCTCTGTTGCATAAATAACAAGCTCTTCATTATTCCCATATTTCACCTGAGAAATTTCCTGACTACCCATATTTATATAAAACTTTTTCTTTTCCATACAGCAAACACCTCCTGTTATTAATGTGGCTAAAATAACAGGTTTCATGTATGTAATCGGAAGTCGGAAATCAGATGCCAGAGGTCAGACTGCGGTTAAAATGATCACAAATGAACCCATCAACGGATAAACATTGATGGGTTCATTATTTAACAGCACAGATTTATTGAAATGCTGTTTGTGGTGTCCGATTTGCGAAAATACAGCGACCTTTGCCATGTGGTATACACATCGGTGTCCCAAACATCGGATCAAAAGTAACATCACATTTCATTTGAAAAACTTCATGTACTAAATTACATGTTACGATTTCCTCCGGTTTTCCTTGAGCGAAAACCTGTTTGTCTTTGATCGCAACAATATGATGGGCATACCGGCAAGCAAGATTCAGATCATGCAAGACCATTACAACGGTGCGTCCGTCCTTTTCATTTAATTCAAATAATAAATCAAGTACATCGATTTGATGCGTCATATCCAAATAGGTTGTTGGCTCATCCAGCAAAATCGTGTCCGTTTGCTGTGCCAGTGTCATAGCGATCCATGCCCGCTGACGTTGTCCGCCAGACAATGAATCAACGGTACGATCTTTTAATTCTAGCATATTTGTAGCTTCTAGCGCATGATTAACAGCATTTTCATCATCCTTTGACCAGGATTTTAGAAAACCCCGATATGGATGTCTCCCCTGCTTAACAAGATCCATTACGGTCAGTCCTTCTGGGGTTACAGGACTTTGCGGCAAGATAGCCAGTTTCTTCGCGACTTCCTTTGTAGCCATTTTCGCAATATCCGCACCATCCAGAATAACATCTCCACCTTTAGGCTTAAGTAAACGTGCCAACGACCTGAGCAACGTTGATTTACCGCAGCCATTCCCACCAATAAATACGGTAATCTCACCTTTTGGAATTGTTATATTTAAATCATCAATAATAATGTCTTCACCGTAACCAAGTGTTAAATCATTTGCTGTTAACGTTTGCATTGGAATCTCTCCCCCTACATCCTGCGTGGAAAACCTACACAAAATATGTATGGTTTTTTAAGTATCGTATCTCTAGTTTATTTGCTTTTGGGTCATTAGTCAATGATTTTGAGAATCTTTATCAATTAGTTTTTACATTTACGTGAATCTTATTGCAGCAAATGCTTTTTTATCTTCCTTTTCGAACACAGTATCTTCTGCTTTTTAGGGGTGTATCCCCCATTCCATGCAAATCATTTCCACTTCCGGCAAAATACTATTTTTTCATACGTTCAAGCCATTTCACCAGTTCCGTTCGTACTAGTTTATTGGAGGCATTTCGTGGCAGCGAATCGACAAAATAAATATGTTTTGGCAGTTTATATGTTGCTAAATAATTCTGCGCATATTGGATAATTTCCTGCCCTGTAACCTGTCCATCTGCAACTACAAAGGCTACTGGGACTTGTCCCCATTCTTCATCGACCTTTCCGACGACACCTACCTCATCAATTTGCTCCATTCCGGATAGAACGCTTTCCACCTCAGTTGGGTAAACATTTTCCCCTCCAGAAATAATTAAATCCTTTCGTCTGTCGACAACGTATAAAAAGCCACCCTCATCCAGGTAGCCCAGATCCCCGGTTGCCAGCCAACCATCCTGAATTGTTTTTTTCGTTACTTCGGCTTTCTTAAAATACCCCTTTGTGACCATTGGACCTTTGACAAAGATTTCCCCGACAGGATCGTCTGTAGGGTGAGCAACCTGTAATTGCGCTGGGAATAAGGCTTTTCCTGCTGAGCCAATTTTATTTAGCGCATCTTTTGGACTTAGTGTAACAATTTGGGAGGATGTCTCTGTCATGCCATACGATTGAAAAACAGGGATATTGCGTGCTTTTGCCTTTTCCAATAAAGGTTTTGGCGCTGGTCCGCCTCCGAGCAGCATACAACGAAAAGCATCTGGGTACCTTTCGCCGCCTATCAACTTTACTAATCGCTGCAGCATTACTGTTACAACTGATACAATTGTCACGCCTCGACTCATGATCGCATCATGGACAACCATTTCATCAAACTTTTCCAGTAAATAGACGGGCATTCCATAGATAACACTTTTCATAAAGATGGAGAGACCGCTGACATGAAAAATTGGCAATGTGGCAAGCCATTTGTCACCCGCACTTAAACCAAGATTTAATGCTGAACCAATTGCACTCCACCAATGATTTCCATATGTATGAATAACACCTTTCGGAAAACCGGTTGTCCCTGAAGTATAAATAATTGTAAAGGGATCGTCTAAGTAAAGCTCTGTCATCAGCTTGACGTCAGATTCCGGTAATCCCGTAATTTCCGTAAAAGTTTTAACTGATACGGAAAGATTCATTTGCTCTATATCGTTGATCAATTTATCACTCGTTAATACTAGTGATACTTCTGCATCGTTTAATTGGTAATTTAATTCTTCCCCTGTTAAGCGCGTATTAAGCATCACCGAAACAGCACCAAGATAGCTTAATGCATGGAGCGCAATCACCATGGCAGCATTATTGTTCGATAAAATCCCAACATGCGATCCTTTTTGTACACCGATGTGTGCCAATTGTCTAGCAAACCGCTGGCTCGTTTCCTTTAATTCTAAAAAAGACATCGTATTGCCATTTACATATTCAATTGCTGTTTGTTCTGGTGCCAGACCAGCCTGCTTGGTTAACCAATGCGGAATAACTTCTGACATGAATGTAACCACCCTTGAAATTAGTTAGAAAAACCTTTGCTATATAGCAAAGGTTTTGACTGCTTTGGATTGTAGCGACAAATATTGACCCCGCTGATGAACAAAGGCGGAAGCGCCCGGTTTAGCGACGTATGGGCGGACTGAGCCGTAGGAGATAAAGGAAACATGCCCCTGCAAAAGGGGTATGCCGACGTTGGACGCAAAGTCCGCCTTTAGTCGGCCTTCCTTTACACCAACCGATGTTGACTTATCGTACGGAGGTGAGGGAAGTCCACTAGTCGTTGGGCGCTGGAGCCGGACGCGGCTGTCGCAGAAAGTGACATTAACGCAGCCTAAAATTTTTATACTTTTCTATAACTCAAGGAAAGCGCGGGAACTGATCCCAATCAGGCTTCCTTTTTTCTTTAAATGCATCGCGGCCTTCTTTTGCTTCGTCGGTCGTATAGTAAAGAAGGGTTGCATCGCCGCCCATTTGCTGTAGTCCAGCAAGGCCATCTGTTGCGGCATTAAAGGAAGCTTTAAGAAAGCGTAGTGCTGTCGGTGATTTCTCCAGAATTTCCTTGCACCACTGCAGTGTTTCTTCTTCCAATTGGTCAAGCGGAACTACTTTGTTTACCATGCCCATTTCATATGCTTCTTCTGCATTATATTGTCGGCAAAGGTACCAAATTTCCCGTGCACGTTTTTGACCAACCATTTCTGCAAGTAATCCGGCACCATACCCAGCATCAAAACTGCCAACTTTTGGCCCGGTTTGGCCAAAAATAGCATTGTCTGCGGCGATTGTCAGGTCACAGCAAATATGCAGCACATGGCCACCGCCGATTGCGTAACCGGAGACCATTGCAATAACCGGTTTCGGAATGGTCCGCATTAATCGCTGTAAATCAAGGACATTTAAACGCGGAACCTGATCATCTCCAACATAGCCGCCATGTCCCCGTACTGTCTGGTCACCACCAGAACAAAACGCTTTATCTCCCGCACCAGCTAAAATAATAACGCCTATAGCCGAATCATCGCGGGCATCAGCAAACGCATCGATCATTTCGTTTACGGTTAATGGTGTGAATGCATTATGAACGCGTGGGCGATTCATCGTAACTTTCGCGATTCCATTGTACTTTTCATAAATTATTTCCTTATACTCTTTTGCTTGTTCCCATTGTACAGTCATTGTTTTTCCTCCTTCTGAATAGTTGCTATGTACTTAGCAAAGATGGTGTTCAAGAGGTCGAGTAAAAATAACACGCAATAAGAATTTTCCACTAAAACCACCCATCTCAATAGCCAACTGCGGAAGTCAGCTCGTCCTCCGAAAGCCGACTTCTTGGTAACTATTAATACTTCCCAAGGTGTAATGGAAACTTTCCTCGGTACGCTCCACGCTGTCTCGAACCGGGTGCCCGGGATGTACAAGTTTCAGCGATGCAACAGGATTGCGGTGTCAGCCTACCCCTGATCCTCCTTTTGAACACACTTTTAAAATGAACTCCGTTACTATTTTACCAAAAAAAGTTGGCTGTTCCACGTGAATTGCATGACCGACATCTTCAACAATGATTAAATCACCTGATTGCAAGCGATTTTTCAGCCTTTGATTAAGCTTCACAAATTTTTCATCCAATGCACCAGCAACCAGTAATACGGGCACAGATAATTCCCGAACCTGCTCCCACCATGATGGCTGTTTTCCCGTCCCCATATACCTTAAAGACTGTACTAAACCTGGTGCAGATTGCGAAAGCCGTTCATCCCGAATTTCCCGCCTTTTTTTAGGAGGCAGTTTTCTTTGCGTTTGAAAAAGCGGAATATCTTCCCAGAAATTCACAAAAGCGCTTATCCCCTCTTGCTCTATTTTTTGTGCAAGATTTTCATCGTGAGCCATTCTTGCTCTCCGTTCATTCTCTGTTTCCAGCCCTGGAGATGCACTTTCCAATATTAGTGAGGCAACCATTTCCGGGTACATCATGGCAAATGATAACCCCGTTCGCCCGCCCATCGAATAGCCAAGAAGATGTACCTTGTCAAACTCTAAATAGGTTAACAATTGCATTAAATCGTCACAGCATGTCTGCATCGTCCTTGGTGTCTGCGTTCGTGTTTTACCATGGCCAGGCAAATCAATCCTAATAAACCGAAATTCCTTATACCATGTGTCAACAACTGTGTTCCACGTTGCTGAACTTCCGGTAAAACCATGCAGTAGTACAACAGGGGGCCCTTGTCCGGTAACTTCATACCAATAAGAAGCATCGTTGATCGTTACATACATGTTAGTCTTCCTCACCATTCAATAACTCATGTTCAATTGCTTGCCATTTTGCACGATGCCACTGCATGTTTTGCTCGCGATCTGTTTTCACCTCAATTACCGATAAGCCCCCTTTTTTGTAGCTAGTTTCAAAGGCATGTTGTAATTCGGGTTGGCTGTTTGCCTGATAGTAATCACCGCCATACATCTGTACCGCATGTTGAAATTCGATATCAATTGGCGTACCGAATAATGCTTCAAAATGATCCTCCTTGTCATTTGCTTGCGGTAAAAAGGAAAAAATCCCGCCTCCATTGTTGTTGATTAAGAGAATTGTTAGGTTAAGCTTATAGTGTTTGGCCGCAAGCAATCCATTCAAATCATGGAAAAAAGACAAATCACCAAGCAATAAAGTAATATGTGACCCGCCAGCGGCAGCACCAAGACCGCTTGATACCATTCCGTCGATCCCGTTTGCCCCACGATTGGCAAGAACCGTCATATCTTTCGAGGTTGTCATAAAGAACGTATCCACATCCCTGATTGCCATACTATTTCCGACATACAGACTGCTTTTCTCCGGTAAACAATCAAGCATACACCGAACAGCATCACCCTCGGTAAGCAACTGAGCCTCACTTTGTGCAAGTAAATGTTTTTTTGCAATTGAATTTATTCGCTGCCACATTTCAAGCCATGTTGATTTAGCGTTTACCTCCGCAGCAGACCGGGTGAGATCCTCACAGAGCAGCTTTGCATCTGCATATACAAACTCAGTTTTATTTCCTGCCGGTTCCCTATAACCAGCGTGTTCCTCAACAATAAATTGTGGCACATTTTTATGTTCTTTTACATAAAATAAATAAGGTTTTGAGACAGGCATTGCACCAAATCGGATAATGTAATCCGGTTTTAACTGTGTACGGATTGTTACATCACGGAAAAAAGCGTCATACCCTTCGATCACATGATCTTTATTATGTTCTCCTGCCCGCATCCCTGACAATGGATCTGCCAGCACCGGTAATTGCAGTGCAGCTGCTAGATTAGTTAAAGCTTCAGGAAGGTCATCGCGATATTGCGGACCGCAGACGATGACTCCTTTTTCATTGCGCTGAAGCTTGCTGATTAGAGTTTTTAGCTGGCTCGGGTGTAATCGTTTGACACCGTCAATTGTTGGATGAAAGTGTTGAGCTTTCTTCTCCCCCCATAAGTTTACTATGGTGAAGTCCGGGATAAGAGGTTCCCGTAATGGAAAATTCAAATGAACCGGTCCACTGTTGCCTTCCATCGCCATATGAACGGCCCGCGCAGCTTTGCTTCTTACATAGTCGAGCATCACATCATTTGCTTCTGGCAGTGCCATCTCATTAAACCATTTTACATAATCACCGTACAATTTAATTTGCTCAATTGCCTGCGGGGCGCCTACATCGCGTAGTTCATGCGGGCGGTCAGCCGTTAACACAACTAACGGTACCCTGCTGTAGTTCGCTTCGACAAGCGCCGGAAAATAATTTGCTGCAGCCGTTCCTGAAGTACAAACGAGCGCAACCGGCCGCTTAATTTTTTTGGCCATCCCTAATGCAAAAAAAGCGGCAGATCGTTCATCAATAATAACCCACTGCTTTAGCTTTGGATGCGCCCGGATTGTCATCGCTAGTGGTGTTGATCGTGAACCGGGTGAAATCACAGCTTCTGTTAGGCCACTTTTAACTAATTCATCAACAAAATTGGCAATATATCGTGTTAATGTTTCCGTATGTTCCATGTTTATCCTCCTAAAACGGACAGCATTGGCGCAAATTTAATTAACGTTTCTTCATATTCCGCTTCTGGATCGGAATCTTTTACGACTCCGCACCCTGCGAATAATGACGCTTCATCTCCCTGAATAAGCCCGGATCTGATCGCGACCGCAAACTCGCCGTTTTGGTTACTGTCGAGCCAGCCGACCGGTGCCCCATACCAGCCTCTATCCAATAATTCATATTCCCGGATAAAGGTAAGAGACGCTTCTCTCGGAACACCACCGAGTGCTGGTGTCGGGTGTAATTCCTTAATGATATCAAAAATACTATACCCGTTTTTGAGTGTAGCCCGAACAGGTGTATATAAATGCTGTAAATTTTTTAATGGATAAATAACGGGTTTATCGGGAATTTGGATATCCAAGCAATAGTGCTTAATTGCATTTTTTATCATCTGCACAACATAATCATGTTCCCCCCGATTTTTCGGATCGTGTAATAACGTTTTACTGATTTCTTTATCCTCAGCAGTTGTTTTTCCTCTAGGGGCAGTTCCTGCTAAACAGGTAGAAAGCAGTTGATTTTGCTCCAATTTCACCAGTCTTTCCGGTGTTGCTCCAACAAAACAATCGTCATCATGCTCAAAGGCAAAAATATAGCTATTCGTTTGAGAAGTTAAAAGTTTTTTTAAGACAGTAGTGATCGCTGGTTGTTTTGAGAGCTTTAAACGCATTTCACGTGCAAGTACTATTTTTTCAGCCTTGTTTTGGTTAATTTTATCCGTTGCCTGTTTAACTAATCCTTTCCATTGTTCCGGTGCAATTTCTTCCTTTTGCTTCAGCCTTACAGCAACTGGATGACTATTTGTATATCCCAAAAAGCAGCCAGCTGTTTTTCTTAATTGATGTGCAAGCTGGCCAGTATGGTCATCCTTGGTTACCTCTGTATTAATCGTCAAATAAAAGGCAGATTTCTGTTTGGTTAACGTCAAACGCGGCACCCGGAATTCACTGTTTTTAAATTTCTTCCACAGATCCGTATTGTCCTTTTTCGGATCAAACCTCATTCCACCAAGCGCAACCAATCCAGTGCCAGGTGTTTGATAGGGATTATGAATCAACGCATTGCTGACGAGATTTTCCCATTGTTTTTCTGTTTCCTGAAAACGATTTTCGTCCGCTATGAGATGGCAAACTGTACCAGCCCCAACTAAACAGAATTCATCTGCTGTACTTGTCCAAAAAGTACGATTCATCCCCTGATCTTTGGCCGCTTCAAAAAATTGGAGCGGATCTATTTCATCTATTTTTTTTGTAAAACTAACCAGTTGTGCAGAATCCGTGTTATTCGCAAGCACAATTGCTTGATCGAGCAACGATTCCAGCAATGCCTTCTTTGTTTCAATCATTCATGCTACCTCCGTTATACACTAACAGTCATAAAACTTCCTTCTCTATTTTATGCTCTTTTACATGGTTTCTCAAGGAATGGGGCATATTCCCCCTATTAAATACTATATTAGGTTCTTTTCCCACTCATTGTCTATTGGTTACGAATTTATCTCATCTGCTTATTGACACCCTATAACGAATTGCCTAAACTTAATATGATATTGATGTTCAGGGGGAACACATTTATGCATTCAACAGATAAAACAAATATAAAACATGTCTTAAATGAAAAAGAAGGCTTTCAAATATGGTGGCGTCTACTGCGGCCACATACATTAACCGCGTCATTTGTTCCCGTTTTTGTCGGAACGATGCTTGCTTATATCGATGGTTCCATAAACATCCCATTATTTTTAGCAATGCTTGTTGCATCCATGTTAATTCAGTCGGCAACAAATATGTTTAATGAATATTACGATTTTGTACGTGGACTAGACAATGAGCAATCTGTTGGGATCGGTGGCACAATCGTCCGTGATGGAATTCCGGCAAAAACGGTACTAAATTTAGCCATCGCCTTTTTCGGTATCGCGATGCTGCTCGGTATTTATATTTGCGCCGTATCCAGCTGGTGGATTGCAGTCATTGGTTTAGTTTGTATGCTTTTCGGCTATTTATATACAGGCGGGCCATTACCGATTGCCTATACACCACTTGGCGAATTGTTTTCCGGTTTTCTCATGGGAACCGTAATCATTGGGATCAGTTATTACATTCAGACCTTGGCGATTACAGCCACTGTCGTTTTAGTATCCATTCCGGTTGCGATCTTTATTGGAAGTATTATGATGTCCAATAATATTCGTGATCTGGACGGTGATAAAGAAAACGGACGAAAAACAATTGCAATTCTGCTCGGCAGGAAAAATGCCGTCCGCTTTTTAGGGATATTGTTTTTCATTGCATTCGGGCTGACTGCTTATTACATTATTGATGGATTATTACCAGTTTGGTCGATCATTGTGTTTATCAGTGCAGTTAAAGCAGTGGACGTAGTAAAAAAATTCCAGGGAAAAACCAAACCGCTGGAAATGGTGCCTGCCATGATTGCCACTGGTAAAACAAATACAATCTACGGATTTTTATTAGGCGTTTCATTATTACTCAGTAAGTTATTTTAAGCAGGGGAGTTGTTTTCGATGGATTTTGGCCATACACTAATGGAATCACTTGGAATCGAAGTACAAACACTTGAGGAAAATCTCGTAGTTATGACAATGCCTGTTGATCATCGGACACACCAGCCTGCTGGTTTTCTGCATGGCGGAGCAAATGTCGCGCTTGCAGAGAGTGCTGCAAGTATAGGGGCATTTGTCCATATTGATCCGGATAAGTTTAATGTATTTGGTATCGAAATTAATGCTAATCATGTGAAAAGTAAACGTGAAGGTACAGTAACCGCTAAAGCCGTTCCCCGACATATTGGAAAAACGACCATGGTTTGGGAAATTAATATTGTCGATGAAACGGAAGATCTCATCTGCATCTCACGCTGTACAATCGGAATTGTTCCTAAGAAAAAATAACAGGAAAGGAGATCACGATGAACCTCAGCAGCGAAAAAATAGCTTATTTTAAAAATCGGTTAAGAACCATGAAACAAGAACTGATCGTTGACATGAAGAAACATGAAGGTACTAGCCCCAATGATTCCATTAACGAACTTGCTGATTATGACAACCATCCGGCAGACATGGGTACAGAGCAATTTGAACAGGAACGCAATACCGGATTTGATCAAATGCGCCGTGACCGGTTACGGGAGATCGATGACGCATTGGCAAGAATCGAGAACGGCACATATGGAGTAAGTGAAAAATCAGGAAAACCTATACCGGAAGAACGATTGGAAGCAGAACCGACTGCACGATACTTAGTTGAAGAGGAATGATAGTTGATAGGCTGTCTCATTTTGAAGGAGGCAGCCTATTTTTGGCTGAAGGTTGACACTAGGTCGAGGATTTAATCGGTGGGTTCAGCGAATTTCCGGCTTGGTTCAGCAACTTTCAAAAAATTTTTGGCAATTTTTAAGGATAAATAAAGATTAATTCCTTGATGGAGGGATCGTTTTAGTTTGAAAAAATAAATGCATTCCCCTTTTCAAATCTGCAAAATGATTGTATACTAATATACAACAATAGAATATCGATTCCATCTTCGGGGCAGGGTGAAATTCCCGACCGACGGTAATGAGCAGTATTGTTCTAAGTCCGTGACCCGCCTGAGCAAAGTCTCGGCGGTTGACCTGGTGTAAGTCCAGGACCGACAGTTACAGTCTGGATGGGAGAAGATGTCGAGCCGTTTTCTGGTGCATTGTATGATGTGCTATTTATTTCCTGTATATTAAACTTACCCTAAAGCCCCGATTAGGCAGGCTTTAGGGTTTTTATTTTGCGCGGGAAATGGCTTATCCTTCATCACGAGATGTGAATCGATAAACCGATGAAGGAGGAATTGATGATGCGATCGACAAAACTGCAATCATCACGATTACTAAAGCTTATTATTCTTGCATTACTAGGAACAATTTCGCTTTTATTATTTTTCTTAAATTTCCCGGTGTTACCAGGTTTCGGGTATTTAAAAATCGATTTCAGTGATATACCGGCGTTAATTGCTGGATTCATTTTTTCACCACTTGCCGGGGTAATCGTTGAGGCTATTAAAAATATCCTTTATGCGGCTATCGGTGGTGGAGAGCCTGTAGGAATAGCTTCGAATTTCCTGGCTGGCGTAATGTTTGTCGTTCCTGCAGCTTATTTGTATCATAAATTTAAAGGTGTCAAAAGTGTCGTATCAGGTTTAATCGCTGGTACAATTATGATGGCAATTGGCATGAGCATCTTAAATTATCTCGTTTTTTTACCAATCTATGCATTGTTTATGGGAATGGAAGAGATGAGTATAGAAAGTGTAAAGTGGTATACCATAATCGCTGGAATTCTGCCGTTCAATATAATAAAAGGAATTATCATCGGAATATTATTTGTTCCATTATTCGTTAAAATGCGCAGCTGGATTGAGCAGAAGCAAGCAAATATTGTATAACCATAAAAAAGCTAACCCTGGATATCGGGGTTGGCTTTTTATGTTCTAGGAAATTATAAAATTTATACGCTGGGGTAACTGGATAGTCGAGAGGGGCCACGTCCAGCTCCAGCGCCCAGCGGCTAGTGTGCAACACCCGCCTTCGTACGATAAGTCAACATCGGTCGGTGTAGTTGTTCGGAAAGTTGCTGATGTTCGGCCAAAATTGCTGAACCAAAGTCAAAAATCTTGAACATACTAGCAATAGCCGCCGAACATGACCTGAAATTTGCTGAACCTCACAACAGCAACACATTAAGAAGGTACAGAAGAGATATCTCTTCTGTACCCTCAACGCCAGATTACTCACTATCAACATTGATAAATAATTTACCATCTGCTTCCTTACGGGTTTCGTTGCCATAATCATCAACCACTTTTACTTCAATAACAGCTCCATCAGCTTTCACATTATTCGTCGCCGTCCAATAGCCTACATAATGACCGTCAGAGGTTTCCCGCATAGGTAATTCTGTTGCATTACTGACACTTGCCTTTGCATTTGTTAGTGGCATGTGGATAAAGAATGTAGCATCAAATCCAGGCTCACTGTCAAATTCAATTTTCACGCTTTCCCCTGCCTGCAGATTTTTATCTTCTGCAGGTGTTACATTTTCAATGGCAGGAGCGTTATATTTAGCATCGATCGTAACGGTTTCTTTTGCCTTATTACCTGCTTGATCTTTGGCAACCACCTTTATTTGATTTTCACCGTTATCAAGCAAAATACGTTTGGAATACTTACCATCCGAAACCTCTGCTTTTTGACCATTAACTTTTACCCAGTCAAGGTTGGCATCATCGACCGTTCCTTCAACAGTAACCGTTTCACGATTTGTCTTGTCACCGTCTTTTGGACTGTCGATGGTCAGCTCCGGTTTAGTGGTGTCTAATGTCACCGGAACAGGTTCTGATTCGCCGGTTACCGCACCATCCAGCATTGACACAGCAGTAAACTCATTTTCACCCTCTGACAGTTCCGCTGGTATAGCAAATTTTCCATCGTCGCCTACCTCAGCCGTACCAACTTCTTCCCCATTATTCTTCAATTGAATCGTTGTCGTCGGTGATGCTGTACCTTCTACCGTGATATCCGCTTCATTCGTAATTAGATCTGCATCCGGTGATGTAATAACCGGTGCCGTTACTTCATAGCTTACACGGGCACGGATCATATAATTTCCTTCAATGGCCGGGGACGGTGACCAAGCCCCACCAACAAGCTGATAGCTGCGTTCAGCATTCGGTCCATCCTCATCTGTAGCCAGACCCGGTGTATTCGGATTAGCATGGGTTTGAATATAAACCATATAGAAATCGCCATCAACGACAATGTTATGCTCACTTAAATCGACCACAGTCCACTCACCATTACGTAGTGCTTCCGCGTCAATTGGACCGGCTAATTTCTTGCCAGGTGCTCCATCTTCACCTGATGCATCCCAAACTTCGACAGCAAATTCGGTACCACCTGGGACAGGAAATTCCGTATCCCAGAAGCGGAACACACCATCTGTGACAATCGCGGAATCTTTGCCTTCAGGTAAGGACATCTTCACTGCCCAGCCATTTCCAGCATCATAGAATGCTCGGGCATTTTCAGCGGTACCATCATCATAGCCGATTTCTCCGCCCGGATAGCTGAAAAATGGTTCTAATTCTACATCTACATTAAGATTCTCATCGTCAACCGTAATTTCTACTTCCTTACTGTGATAATCACGGGCCATCACTTTAAGGGTGTAAGAACCTTCATAAGCAGTTAGTGAATAATTACCGTCACCATCTGACTTTACCGGTGTAACATTTGCGTCTTCTATTAGAAGAATGGTTGCACCCTCGATTGGTTCACCCGTTTGTTCATTTGTGATTGTACCACTGACAGTGCCTTGCGAGAGTTCCGTTAATGTGAAATCTGCTTCAGTGACACTATCATTTTCGATTGTAACTGTTTGCTGTTCTGAACTAAAACCATAGGCTTCCGCTTGTACGGTAAATGTTCCCGCTGGATGTGCTAAGGAATACGATCCATTTGCTGGATTTGTATTAACCGAACGTCCACTTTCCAGAACACTTACTTGCGCACCTAATGGCAATAGTGTAGGATTAATTACGTCCTCTTCCACAGGAGGGTTTTGTTTTTTAGGTAATTCCGGCTTGATTTTGGCTGGATTTACCTTTTCTTTTAATGCTGCTTTTCCATCGCTGTTAATTACGCCAAGACCAATGTTACTCTTGCCTTTATTTGCCTCGGTATTTGAAGCTGGGACATTTCCTAATCCTATTCCATGTCCATTATTTATGCCTAATCCCTTGTCAGCTCCATGATTTTTTCCAAGTGAAACATTACTGCTTTGTGGTGAAGCTGTAAGCGCAACGTCATCAATATACCACCCAGCCTTGGTAATACTGGAATCAGATGTTACATTGAAACCAATATAAATACGCTGTCCGCTATATTCGGAAAGATCAATCTCTGCATCCTCCCAACCATCTGTTGTACCTTGCATTCTAGTTAACTGTATCCATTCCTCTTGATCGGTAGAAACAAATACATGACCAAAATCATAAGCACTCCCTGAGTCATATTGTTCCAGTTCATGCCATTGTTTAAACTGCAAGTATGCATCTCCTTCAGGCAGATCAATTGGCGGCATCACAAGAGTTGCATTCATATTACTTTCATAATCTCCGTCAAGATTTGTTGCATAGACTTTTTCACCTGATGCTGCACTTTCGGGACCTGACGTTGGTGCTCCCCATTCCCAGCTGTTCTTTTCGCCAAATGATGTCCAGCCTGTTGGTTCTGCTTCAAAGTCTTCCGAATAACCAACGGAAATCCCAGGTTTAACATTAATCGTATATTCTTCGGTAACGACTTCATTGTTTCCGAAATCATCGATTGTCCACTTATAAACAAGTGAATCTCCATCAATTTGGTCTCCAGGAATGGTTGCGCGATATTCACCTGCTTTAAAATCACCAGAAGTACGGGTAGCTTCAACCGATTGCCATTCGCCATTTTTATCCTGATACTGCAAAACTACCGATGAAACACTGATATTATCATTAACCTCAATCGTTACATTAAGATCCATTCCTGCATACGTTTCTGCAGGTGCGTTATGTTCGAATGTAGGGGCTTCATTATCTTCCCCTTCTTTCGTAACCTGACCTTGCAATGTTCCAATTCCGCTTTCAACCGAAGATACTGCATTATATGCATTGACCAACCCATACCCATATCCGTTATTTGGCGATTCCGGATACTCATCATCGGTCAATGGCGTTGCTGTATTTATTAAAATCTCTTCTATTTCGTCAACTGATAAACTCGCATCAACTTGACGTAATAAGGCAACAACCCCTGTTACGGCTGGGCTAGCCATGGATGTACCATTATTTCCGGCATAACCATTTCCTGGCACAGATGAACGAATGCCAGCCCCTGGAGCCGAAATATCAGGTTTTATTTCGTCATATGGGGATGGTCCACGTAACGAAAAACCAGCAATCTTATCGTTTTTATCCGTCGCACCAGTTGCAAAAGATTCTGGATAATTCCCAGGGTTTGCAACCGATCCTGGTCCCCCTGGATTTCCATCATCAACGTTACCTGCAGCAAATTGCGGAAAAATACCGGCAGCACGCCAGTTAATAACAACATCACGATACCACTCATCAAGTCCTGCTCCGCCACCCCAAGAGTTATTGACCACATCTGGAGCCATATCGACTCTGGCATTTCCGTCTGCATCTGTAGGGGCTAAAATCCATTCACCTGCTGCTAGTATATCGGCATCTGTTCCGGTTCGTCCCGAGAATGCTCTAGCAGCAATAAACTTAGCACCCGGGGCAACACCGATCTGGTTTGTCCCGTCTGCCTCACCACCAACCATTGTTCCGGTAACATGTGTCCCATGACCGAGATCATCTATTGGCTCCGCCTCGCCAGCGGTTGCATCAAACCAGTTAAAGTCGTGATCTACTTCTCCGGTTGCCGCATCGTATCCACGATATTTTTCTTTCAATGCTGGATGATCCCATTGAACGCCACTATCAATGGTGGCTACAACTGTCCCGGATCCATCAATACCCATTTCCCAAGCTTGCGGGGCACCGATACGATCCACGTTCCATTCCACATTTTCTGTTTCGGCTTTCGGTGTTTTCGTTTCAGCTACTTTCGACTTGAATAATTGCCGTGTTTCATTAGGCAATATTTTTTCAACTTCATTAAATGTGGCAATCTTTTGAGCAACTTCTTTTGTTGCTGTAACCGCCATTCCATTAACAATATAATAGGATTTTATATCCTTGGCATTGCCTTTTTCAGCCTGTTTTTCAAGGTATTGTGTTACATTTTGCTGTGATTCGAGCGATGTTGTTTTAAGCTCGGAAACAACAGCGGAGCGCTGGGCAAGTTCTGTCTTTTGTGCCGTTAACTTTGCCTTGCTCGCACTATCCTTGGCTTCCTTTGCGATCTTTTTGGTATCTGCTTTTTCTTTGAATTTGACTAAAAAGGTAACATTATCATTTTTATCAAATTCATCAAGCAGACTTTTACTTACTTTTGCTTTTGCAGCAGTTTGTGAATCATGTAATGACTGAAACAGCTTGTCATTCTTCTCAGCACTAGCCATTCCCGGTGCCAGTAAAGAAAATGTCATGAGTAACGAACTCACAATACTAAAGAGCCGTATTTGCCGTTTTCTTCTCAATTCCTTTCCTCCTCCCGATTTTTAAAACTGTGCTTTTTGTAAAAATTGTCACTGATTTACGACTGCTCCAACTGGTTTAAGAGAAGCAACCCGAAACCCATGACAATAGAAAAAAGACACCCCTTTCCCCCTTTCTTTACTACACAATAGTTAGTGAGGATCTAAGCTGTCCATTGTACCGTTTGTATAATTCTGGCTGTTATTAAAAATTATAATGGATTCTGTATAAAAAAGATGTCGAATGGTGTCGTTTTAAATCAGAATTTTCATAATTGATAAATAAGAACTGTTTGCCCAAGTTTTATAGCCAGTCCATAGACCTAGTCATGACTTGCCATACCTTCCTTGTCTCCCTCTACCTTTGCTGTAACGCTATTTCAAAGGTAATGAGACTATTAAACTATTTTTCAAAATTTTTTATAATAGACAAAAAATGCGGAGATTCACCTAGAAAACATTTCCATATTCGAGTATTTACGTGGTATAAAACGGTAAATAGACCCTTTTCATCTATTTTTGGATGAAAATTGTCCTTAAGCACATCTTAAGTCGCATTAATGAATCATTTCAAGGGTGTCCAAAGACTCATATTTTCTCATATGCAAAAAGCCTTAATCCATTAATGGATTAAGGCTTGGACATAAAGTGAAACTCACCTGAATGCTTGCTAAGCGAATCGGACCAGAACGGGCTGTTTACCACACCCTTCCCGTTTTTGGTTTACCCATGCCTAGAGGTGAGGGTTTTAAAGCCCGTTAAGGCGTGATAAAAATTATTTTTTATCAGTCTTCAAGCGGATTTAAGCTTTCCTCTCCGGTTAGAGACGCAATCATGGTGACCAGTAACTCGATTTCTTCATCCATATCCTTCAAGCTTGATGTTTCAACAGGTGAGTGCATGTAACGCAATGGCAGTGATACGAGGGACACTGGTACACCGCGACCAGTTAACCGCATTTTATCTGCGTCTGTCCCGGTCATTCTTGGTGTCAATTCATATTGAACATTGATATTTAATTTTCGAGCTGTTTTTTCCAATAATTTGTTGATTTTAATATTAATCGGTGCACCTTTGGCAAGGACAGGTCCTTTATCTAACCGGACATCACCATGTTTGTTTTTATTTACGCCAGGGTAGTCCGTTGCAAACGTGACATCACAAGCAATCGCCATTGCAGGTTCAATACCAGCTGCAGCAAAATATGCTCCGCCCATATTTGTTTCCTCGTTGACGGTACTAGCTGCATAAACACCAACCTGGCATCCTTGTTCGGAAAGACGGCGCAGTACTTCCGCTACAATAAATGATCCAGTGCGATTATCCAAGCCGCGACCAGATACATATCGTTCCATCAAGATTTCCGGGTCAGTTTGATAAACAGCAAGATCACCAATTTGCACATATTTTTCGGCTTCCTCTTTCGTCTTCCACCCACAGTCGATGAACAAATCCGCTAAGCCAAAGTCATCCTTCAAACCGCCATGATGCTGGGCATTCACCCCGATCACGCCGGTAACGGTCTTGCCCGATCCTAATACAGTTGTTTTCATTCCAACCGCCGCTTTCGGATTGATCCCTCCCATTTTGTCAAAGTGCAAAAAACCTTCTTTGTCAATTCGATTAATCACGAGCGCTATTTCATCACAATGTCCGGCAAGCAACACTTTAAACGGTGCATCCGGATTTAACACGCCGATCGCATTCCCCGCGTTATCGGTTTTAATCTCATCAGCGAAATCTTTTACATAGTTGATCCATTTTTTTTGAATTTCCATTTCACTACTTGATGGTGAAGGTGTATGTAATAGGGTTAATAAAAAGTCCCGATTTGCTTGTTCCACGTCATATTCCTCCCTTGATATTTTATACATTACAATCATAGCAAATTTTTAAAAAGGAAGCACTTTTGTTTACGAATGAAGTCCTTCGGGTTAGAATTTAGTCAACTATCCACTAAAGGGAGCTGTTTGCCAATGAACTTGAACGAATGGTATGAAAAAGGAATGTTACCTGATACATATATCGAATCCATGCAAGAACACAAGGAAAACCTGCTCTATATTTATGATCATTTCACTGTGCCTGACGATCAGGCATTTGTCAACTCTCTTAAAGACAGGAATTTACGGGTGATCGTTTTAACGGAGGATTGGTGTGGGGACGCCATGCTTAATGTCCCGATTCTGTTAAGACTTGCTGAGCAAACAAGCATGTCCGTAAAAATGCTGCTTCGTGATCAGAATTTGGAATTAATGGATCAGTATTTAACAAATGGGAAATCTCGTTCCATTCCGATCTTTATTTTTATAAATGAAAACGGGAATGAAATTACCAAATGGGGTCCGCGTGCTGATAAATTACAACGCTTTGTCAACGCATCCCAAAAAGAATTACCGCCAAAGGTTGCCGATGATTACAAGGAAAAATTTAACGAAATGCTGCTTTTCATGACAAAATCCTTTCGCGATAATACCGATTTTTGGAATGAAGTATACAATAGCCTAAAACATACATTGCAATCTGCCAAGAACTCACGCTAACTAGGGTGAGTTTTTATTTAGTTATAGGAAGTATAAAAATGTAGGCTGCGTTAATGTACTTTCTGCGACAGCCACGTCCTGATCCGGCGCCCAGAAGCTAGAGTGCATCACACCCCCTCTGCTTTTCTTATTTGCCTCGTATAACCCGTAATGTCCTTTGTCTATACTGAAAATAGGGTATTATCTTAAGATATAAGGTGAAAATATGAGTATCGAAATATTTAAACATATCTATTACCGGCTTCCGGTCTTTGTCCGGCTGCTTTTAACCATTTTTTTAGTCATGATTCTTTTCGGGATCATCATTCATTTTGTTGAACCCGAACAATTTCCTACTATTTTTATCGGTGTCTGGTGGGCATTTGTTACAGGGGCGACAGTAGGGTATGGTGATGTAGTTCCACTAACCACAACTGGAAGAGTAATCGGTATTTTGCTAATATTATCTGGTGGTGGTTTACTAACCTTCTATATTACCCATATTTCCGCGGCAACTATTCAGCATGAGCAGGACCTCTCCAAAGGAAAAGTTGCCTTCAAAGCAAGTAATCATGTCATTTTTGTCGGCTGGAATGAGCGAACAAGACAATTAGTCAATCTAACGACAAAGCATGACCCTAACATCGAAATAGTGCTAATCGACCGGACCCTGACGCATTTACCATACAAACAATTTCCGGTTCATTTTATTCATGGTGATGCAACCGAGGATGCCACACTTCACCAAGCCAATATCAAATTGGCAAAAAGTGTTGTTATCACAGCTGATCATATAAAAAAGGAACGGCAGGCTGACCATAACACGATTTTAACAACGGTCGCCGTACGTGGAAACAACCAGCACGTCCCGATCGTTGCTGAGATTCTGTCTAAAAGTCAAATTGAAAATGCGATTAGAGCCGGTGCGACAACGATAATTCGCTCCAATGATTTTATGAGCGTTTTACTCTACCATGAGCTGTTTAATCGAAAAGAGACAGAACCATATGAAACAATCCTGCATCTTTTATCCAGTCAGCATTTTGACCAGGTCAAGCTTCCAGACGAATTGGCCGGAAAAACGTTTCAGCAGGCCATTGTTTATTTTTTCGACAAAAAAAGTTTACTGCTTGGCATCATTCGAAACCAGGAATGGCAGATCAATCCTCCTATTAATAGCAAAATGAAAGAAGGTGACACACTGTTAACTATGTCTGGACAGCAATAATCTCCTCCCTTAATTTTTGCCTGGCAACACAATATATGCTAAAATGTTTTATTGTGTAAAAAGAAACGAATAAGGTATAGGAGTTGTTCAGCATGACAGACAAGTTTGAAACTGGTCAAGTTTTACAAGGAAAAGTTACAGGAATTCAACCATACGGTGCGTTTGTTGCTTTAGATGATGAAACACAAGGACTCGTTCATATCTCAGAAGTAACGCACGGTTATGTGAAAGATATTCATGATCATTTAGCTATTGGCGACGAAGTAAATGTGAAGGTATTAAATGTTGATTTAGAAAATAATAAAGTGTCCTTATCCATTCGTGCAACTGAAGAAGCACCAAAGAAAAACATCAAGACACCGAAAAACCAGGCAGCAAAACAGCAAGATGATTCAACAGGCGGATTCAATACATTAAAAGACAAATTGGCAGAATGGATTGAGCAATCAGAAGAACGTGAAGGAACATTTAAAAAGTAGAATCAAAAGCGGAAGCACCCGGTTAGCGGCGCTGGAGCTGGACGAGGACTCAGAGTTACACGCAGTTTTTGACGATAGAAACCGCGTGTGCTTTTTCTTTTAGATGCACTTTCTTGATTTACTTCCCCTCTTTCGATAAAGTTAAATTAAATGTACATTGGGAGGAATAAAAATTGGCACATATCACATTTTCATATGAAAAAGCTCTTGCATTTATGAAAAAAAGCGAACTGCAGAGCCTCGATTCATTCGTAACGTCCGCACATAATGCCATACATAATAAAACAGGTGCCGGCAATGACTTTTTAGGGTGGGTTGATCTACCAAAAAACCATGATAAAAAGGAATTTGACCGGATCAAGTCAGCTGCTGAAAAAATTAAACAGGACTCAGATATTTTGCTTGTTATTGGTATTGGAGGATCTTATCTAGGAGCGCGGGCAGCGATTGAAATGCTAAATCACTCGTTCCGTCATCAGCTTACCAATGACAAAAATGGCCATCCCCAAGTAATTTTTGTCGGCCATCACCTAAGCTCTACATATATGAAGGAATTGCTGGATGTTCTTGAAAATAAGGATATATCCATTAACGTTATTTCGAAGAGTGGGACGACGACCGAACCAGCAATCGCATTTCGCATTTTCCGCAAGTGGCTGGAAAACAAATATGGCAAAGAGGAAGCTAAAAAACGGATTTACGCAACAACCGATAAGGAAAAAGGTGCATTAAAAACACTTGCCGAAAATGAAGGTTATGAAACCTTTGTCATACCAGATGATGTTGGAGGACGCTACTCCGTATTAACCGCTGTAGGGCTATTGCCAATTGCAGTCAGCGGAATTTCAATTGATGATATGATGGATGGTGCAACAGATGCGATGAACGATTATGCAGAACCATCGCTTGCTAAGAACCCGGCATACCAATATGCAGCCATTCGCAATATCTTCTATAATAAAGGGAAAACAATTGAAATGCTCATTAATTACGAACCTCAGCTGCAATATTTTGCCGAATGGTGGAAGCAATTATTTGGGGAAAGTGAAGGAAAAGATCAGAAAGGAATCTTCCCGTCATCCGCAAACTTTACCACCGATCTTCACTCCCTGGGGCAATATATTCAGGATGGACGGCGCGATCTCTTTGAAACCGTCTTATATGTTACTAACGCAAAACAAGATATAACATTAGCAGAAGATGAACAGAATTTGGATGGGCTTAATTATTTAGCAGGAAAAACGGTTAGTGAAGTTAATGAGAAGGCTTTTCAAGGCACTTTGCTGGCGCATACCGATGGAAACGTTCCGAATCTCGTAATCAAGATTCCTGCACTTAATGCCTATACATTCGGTTACCTCGTCTACTTTTTTGAAAAGGCTTGTGCTATCAGCGGTTATTTACTAGGTGTCAATCCATTTGATCAGCCAGGTGTTGAGGCATATAAGAAAAACATGTTTGCCTTACTTGGAAAAAAAGGATTTGAGGAAGAAAAGGCGAAATTGGAAAAACGATTGTAAACTTCCTATTGTACTCGAAAAATTTGCAGCAGAAAATTTTGGTGGTTTTTTTGCCAAAAAGTGTTTAGCTTTTGTTTGATGGGGTAATACTATAAACGTAAGACTTTCTCGTATTCCCCCTGTAAGCAAGGCGTAAAAAGCGCTTTGCTTTTTTTTATCTGTTTTTATAGGCTATAATGGTATTTATATTTGACTATCAGGAGGGTTTAATAATGGGGAATTTCGATTTCATACATAATCGCAAAAACACACGATCCGTCAAATGGGATCTAGTAGAATCAATGTTTCAATCGCCCGATGTTTTGCCAATGTGGGTTGCGGACATGGATTTTAAAGCACCACAGGAAGTAATCGATGCAATTGTACAACGGGCAGAACACGGAATTTTTGGCTATACGGTTATTGATGATGACGTAAAACGTGCAATAGTGGATTGGGTTGAAAGAAGGCATCATTGGAAATTTTCGCCTGATCATCTTTCTTTCAGTCCCGGTGTCGTAACAAGCCTCTATATGGCAATCCAGGCGTTTACAGAACCGAATGATAAGGTGTTAATCCAAACTCCGGTTTACACACCTTTTTATAAAGTTATTGAACAGCATGATCGCGTAGTTGTTAAAAATCCGCTTATGTTACAAGACAACTATTACAAAATAGATTTTACCGACTTTGAAGAAAAATTAAAAACAGGTGTCAAGGTATTTATCCTCTGCTCACCGCATAACCCTGTTGGACGCGTATGGCGGGAAGAAGAATTACGGGAAATGGCACGGCTTTGTCTTGCCCATGACGTATTAATCTTGTCTGATGAAATCCATGCTGACCTTCTTTATCCCGGGTATCACCATATTCCAATTGCATCCTTGTCAGAGGAAATTGCTGAACAAACGATTACCTGCATGTCCCCGTCAAAAACATTCAATTTGGCTGGATTACAGGCATCCTATATTATTACAACGGATAAGGAAAAACGGGCAAAGCTCGAAAATCAGCTTATTATTCAGGGGCATGGGGCATTAAATACATTAGGCAATACGGCAATGGAAGCAGCCTACAATTATGGTGAAACCTGGCTGGAAGAACTAAGAGATGTACTAAAAGAAAATCGGGATTATGTTACAGACATGTTCGAACGTCATGCAAAAGAATTAACGGTGATCCGTTCAGAAGGTACTTATCTGCTATGGATTGATTGTAGTACATTGCAATTGGACAGTACAGCACTGAAAAAATTCATGGTTGAGCAAGCAAAAGTAGGGCTTAATGAAGGTGTCTCATATGGTGATGAAGGCAAGCTGTTTATGCGGATGAATATTGCCTGTCCAAAAGCTACACTGGAAGAAGGAGTTAAACGAATTATTGATGCAGTAAAAAATCGATAATAATAGCGGAAGTTCCCGGAAAGGGAGCTTCCGCTTTCGTTTAATCTTCTTTCTGTTTCTCATTATAATCGTTACGCTTCATCATCATTTTCTATATCCTGTTGCTTATACTGCTGGTCAATTTGCTTTGCTTCTTTTTTTGAATGCTTTAAAAAAAAGTGCATTGTAATACCGGCTAATATCATAAATATTACTAATTCAATTACGGCTGGAATGTATTCCGTTTTATCTTCCGGAAAATAAAGAAACTCCATCATTGTTTCTCACGTCCTTCGCTTAAATTATAGCAGACATCCAGTAAACGCTAAAGGATTAGTGACAATTGTCAGAGATTGTTCAAAAAATTAGCCAAATAAATTAACTGCAAACCAAAACATTTACTTAACGTCCAATTTGGCAAATTTTTAAACTCACATTATTAGCCAACGCAAGCTTTTTTTGGCACAATGGAGGTGTATCTATCAAAAAGGAGATGATTACTGTGGCTGTTGCCGTTGGGGATATTGTTCGCGCCCATTACAATTCCGGAGTTTACATAGGAAAAGTAGAAGAAGACCGTGATGATCGATTTTTGGTTAAAGTACTTGCCGTGATCAAGCATCCTATGCAGGGTGATCTGCATCATCCCGGTGTTGTTGACGATGGGGTCTTTTTTCATGAACGGAAAGCGTTAGCCCATTATGAAAAAATGAATGTCGCCAAGGCTGTGGTTTATCCATACGATGATGTGGTACCCGAATACCGTGAATCATTACAATCTGCTCTATCCACAATGAAAGCGAAATTGCACGAAAAAGATACAGAATTCAGCAAGGAAGCTTTAAAAAGGCTAATTAATTTGGAAGAAACGTACTACCACAAAAGCTATTATAAGTAAAAAGGCTAGATAGCTGATAAACCGCTCTGTTTTTTTATCGTAAAAAAGCAGCAGCTTTATTTATGCTTTATTCAAAAGACCACGTCCAGCTTCGGCCTAGCGGTAGTGGTCTTCCTTCATCTTGTCCTTTTCGTTTACGTCGGTACTTTCAAATTTCGTTTTTTCTTTTCTGGTTTGCCATAAATCCTTGTTGTAATTTTAGGTGCATAGTTAAATAGCAGCATCCCGAGAAACGCAGAAACTACGATATAAATTCCACCGAAAACCTTTATCGACCCTGCCGCAACGCTGGCAATAACGACAGAAAACTCTCCACGGGCACATAATGACAATCCTGCTCGTAATGATACACGTTTTGTAAGTCCATACAATTTCCCGCCAATTGTACCAACCAGAATTTTAGCCAGCATTGACCAGACAAGCAGAATGATTAACAGTACCGGCATCGGCACACCTGAACCCATGTCAATGGTTGTTCCAAAATAAACAAAGAATGTAGGCAACAGCAGATTTTTTATCGGTGTAACTGTTCCTTCCACCCGTTCAATTTTGCCAATCTCCGCTAGCATGACACCGGCCAAAAATGCCCCAAGCACTTCTGATAACCCTAAAGATACAGCTAATCCTCCATATGTAACAGCAATTCCAACTAACAGAACAATTTTAAAATCTTCATCTTCAATTTTAAGTAAAAACTGCTCAAACCGTTTAAACAATGTCTTACTCAAAATAATAGCAACTACTGCCAGACCAACTATTTTCCCTAATAACATAGCTAAATCCAATCCGGAAAATGCCTCCCCGGTGCTTAATGCAATTAATATGGCGACAATAATTGGTGCAATCAAATCTTCAAATATCAATATGCCCAAAATATATTCTGTTTCCGCATTGGCCATTCTTCCTTTGTCATCAAGTAATTTAGCTGTAATGGATGAGCTGGTAGCATATGCCAAACCACCAATTAAAAACGAGGAGAACCAGTCCATGCCAAAGCCAAACGCAATAATCATCGTTACGCCTAGACTGAGTCCCACATCAAGGAAACCTGAGCTCCATATTTTTTTGGCGATTCCACCGAGTCGTCTTGTATTGAATTCCAATCCAAGCAAAAAGAACAGCAGGACAATCGCAACTTCGCTTGAAAAATGCAGGATGGAATTATGATGCATCAGACCAGCTAACGCAATTCCAAATAAAATATACAAAATAACATTAGGGAAATTTGTTTTTAACCCAATATATCCAAGCAGAAAAATTCCAATTAATATAATACCTGCATCTAATAACGTCGGAAGTTCACTAACCAAACATCATCATTCCTCACCCTTACATAGCTCTGTTAAAGCAGCTATTTGCTCATCTTTTCCGACAGACATTAATACGTCACCAGGCTTTAAGGTCGTGTCAGCCTCAGGAATGGCAATAACATCCTCCCCGTGAACAATCCCAATGATGGTTGCGCCGGTTTTGTTACGGATATCTGATTCCTCTATCGTTTTAAACGCAAGGGTTGATTTCTCTTTCAGTGTTATATAATCAACGATAATCTGGCTTTTAAATATACGCATTTTTTCAACGTCTACTGGCTGATATGTTGCACCTAATAGTTGTGCCGCAAGCTCCCTTGTTTCGTCAGGCGTCAGATCCATTGCAAAATCTGCCTCGTCCCCATCCGCGTCCTCGAAAAAGTACAGCTCCCGTTTTCCAGTATGATGGACAATAATCACAAGCAAATTTTCCTCAGACGTTTTAAACGAGATTTTCTGTCCGATTCCCGGTAGCTTAGATACAGATATTTTCATTACTTCACCCCATACTCCAAATGTCTGTTTATTATAGACTTTACCTGTTAGTAAAATAAATGTAAACAAAAAAATAAAAAAGCTAGAGGGTTTTATTTCTCCAGCTTCATCACTTACATTATTCACCTAAATGTTCTTTAATAACTTCTTCAATACCGTTTATTGCTTCTTCTTCATCACTGCCGTTTGCAATGATTTTAATTTCAGCACCTTTTGGAACACCAAGTGACATAACACCCATGATTGATTTTAAGTTAACGGTTTTACCATTGTAGGCTACCTCAACTTCTGATTTAAACTGACCAGCTTTATTTACAAGTAGTGTAGCAGGACGTGCATGAACTCCTGTATCAGCTGTAATGGTAAACGTTTTTTCTTTCATTATATCTCATCCTTCCAATTGTGATAATTATTCGTATGTACACTATGTTAACATACATTTTTGCAGATCATTAACTCATTAAAAATTCGTGAATAAATGAACTATCCTTATTATATACAATAATAAACTTTTATGAAACAAAAAAACCTGTCATTTACTTAGAAATTTGTCTTTGCCTTAGGGTTATGATAACGTTATCTTGTAAAGAACAAAGGCGCAAGCGCCCGTTTAGCGGCGTATGGACTGCGCCCTGCCATGCAGGGTGGTTCGGTGTTGCTGCGCAAAGCAGCGGTCTTAACCGAACATTCCTGCCGTAGGAGATAAAGGAAACATGCCCCTGCAAAAGGGGTATGCCGACGTTGGACGCAAAGTCCGCCTTTAGTCGGCCTTCCTTTACACCAACCGATGTTGACTTATCGTACGGAGGCGGGTGTTGCACACTAGCCGCTGGGCGCTGGAGCTGGACGTGGCCTACTCTGCTGAGAGCAGAATAGAGCCTAAATTTATATACTTTCTTATCTTAAGAAAAAGTTGGAGGTTGTGAAATGAGTGTACATATTGGGGCAGAAAAAGGTGAAATCGCTGATAAAATTCTATTACCAGGAGATCCGTTACGGGCAAAATTTATTGCGGAAACATTTTTAAATGATGTTCAACAATATAACAATGTACGTGGTATGTACGGATTTACTGGTACATATAAAGGAGAAAAAATATCTGTCCAAGGAACCGGAATGGGGGTTCCTTCGATTTCGATATACGTAAATGAACTTATCCAAAGCTACGATGTCCAAAAATTAATTCGTGTTGGCACATGCGGTGCAATCCAGAAAGATGTAAAAGTTCGTGATGTTATTTTAGCGCAAGGGGCTACAACCGACTCCCAAATCAATCGCATGGTATTCGATGGAATTGACTATGCACCGCTAGCTGATTTTCAATTACTTAAAAACGCATATGACGTTGGAATGGAAAAAGGGTTACGCCTGCGCGTTGGCAATGTGTTTACAAGTGACACCTTCTATCGTGATAATGCAAAGGAACTGAATGAATTACTTGCAGCATATAAAGTATTAGCAATTGAAATGGAAACATCTGCATTATACACATTGGCAGCAAAATTCGATCGTCAGGCATTGTCGGTATTAACTGTTTCCGATCACATCCTGACGGGTGAAGAAACAACGGCACAAGAACGGCAAACAACCTTCCATGACATGATGGAAATTGCGTTGGAGGCAGCGATCAAATAAGTGCCCTTAACCTGTTAAGCATAACAGGTCAAAGATAGAGCCCTCAGCTATTTTGTCAACCTTATTATTATTTGGTTGACAATAAACGTTCGCTCCCTTATTATTTTATTAGAAGGGAGAGAATACATATGAAAGAGTTACGTCCTATCGATTTAACATTTGGTGCAGTATTTGTCTGTTTAATGGCAATTGGCGCCAATATAGCAGTATGGTTTCCAATGTTAACTGTTCCGATTGGTGGTGCATCTGTGCCATTGTCATTACAAACCTTTTTTGCAATACTGGCTGGGCTGATGCTCGGCAAAAAACTCGGTACTATTTCAATCATTACCTATATCCTTGTCGGTATTGCCGGTGTACCCGTATTTGCCGAAATGTCTGGAGGTCCTTTTGTTCTTGTCAGTCCAACAGGCGGATTCATTATATCGTTTATTTTTATCGCATTTTTTGTCGGACTCATAGCAGAACAAAGTAAAAAACCGTCCATACCTTTATACACTTTTGCAGCACTAATCGGATTGTTGTTAAATTACGGAATAGGTGTGACCTATATGTATGCAGCCATGAATACTTGGCTGGAACTAAACATTTCTTACTCAGTTGCATGGACGAGCATGGTTCCATTTTTGATCAAGGATGCTGCATTGGCCTTTCTTTCAGGAGTGTTTATGGTTAATTTGGCTAAGCGAATTCCCGCAAGATGGTTAAGCATAAAAGCACATTAACATAATCGTTCTGTATTTGGAGGATATTCCGATAATGGATATCCTCTTTTTTTCTCACTTAAAAATTTGTTTACCCAGAGTCAGATAAATGAATAAAAGTTTTCATCCTTTACCGATACTAGAGTTATTAGTCCAACAGGTGCTTGTAACAGAAAGGATGTTCTTCTTTTCATGCATGTTTTCATGAATTTCCCATTATGGGCTGCACTGATTGCAATTGTTTTTTCACAGGTCATCAAAATACCGATTAATCTGATTGTAACAAAAACGTTTAAACCGGGTCTGGCATTTAGTAATGGAGGGATGCCTAGCAGTCATTCGGCAGCTGTTGCCGCATTAACAACCAGTATCGGAATTGTCGAAGGGATATCCTCAACAATGTTTGCAGTTTCTTGTGTTTTCAGCATTATCGTTATGTTTGATGCATCTGGGGTACGCAAACAGGCCGGAGAACAAGCAATATTGCTCAATCAGTTACGTAAAGACCTTCTTTATCTTATCGAGGGAGCGAAGGATTGGGGAAAAAAGGCGGAATACGAAAAACGCCAGGAGCTGAAGGAATTACTGGGACATGAGCCAATCGAAGTATTTTTTGGCGGATTAACAGGGATTTGCCTTGCACTCCTTCTTTATATGCTATACTAATTTTCATAGCGCATCTCCATTGCTCGGAGTCTTTGACTGTCTTGCAGCGAAATTTTCACAAGTATTCCCCAGCATTCAACTGCTAGCAAACACATTACCGAACAGCGCCAAAACAGGCTCACCCTTATACCTGGGTAAGCCTGTTTAATTTGCTTTAACTTGTTGTAATCTGCTCCCGGAAGACTTGCAATGCTTCATTTTCATTCCATTCCATAAGCTGTTCTTCGCTAAGGCTGCCATCACCCATCTCGATGATATAAACCTTTACTTCCTTCTTTCCCCATTTTTTATAAACATCTTCTACAGTTGGATAATACAGATCAATTTCATTTCCGTTAATTGCTCCCCCCTTGTCAGCAACGACGCCATACCCATAATCAGGAATATACAGAATAGTTCCGATTGGATAAATACTTAAATCAGCTGCAATAGTAGAGTATAAGTCTCGCTTAACCTTTACCCCAGAATACGTAATTCCATATTCCGGATGATCAGGCGTTTTACCTGTCGACTCTGCACCTGCCGTATAGCCTGTTGCCATAACAGTTGAGCTTGGATATTGTTCTAAATTAACATATTCCTCCAGTGTCTTTGGTCCTTCAATTTGTTCACTGGAAATATACCGTTGGGACTCATTTTTGTAATTTAATGTTTTCTTCTCAAGTGTAATCCGTTTATTCGTCAGAGCATCCTCTGCCATTGTTGGTTTATTCGCTGCTTCCTGTTCTGCCCACGCATGAACATCTTGTAAGGTGACGTTCGAAATACTGGTGAGCGTAGTGTAAAATGCGCCTAAAAATAACAGTAACATCCCGGTTCTTCGGAAAAATTTAATTTTTTTCAATGATAACACCTCTCTGGATGTCATCATTTCCAATCTAGTAACTTTTTATTCATGAAAGTTAAAATGAAACCAAAAAATACTGACAAATGAATAGATTACAAAAACAATCACGCCCGGCGGTGCTATTGCTTTTAAAACATTTGATAGCCACTTTTCCGGAGAAATTTAATGACAAATCCAGATACAATTGTTCCAACGAGGCCAGCTGCCAGAATCGTTATGTCTACAGGTGTGATATGTACTAAATTAGTAAAAGCAGTCTGGAACGATGCACCTGGATCTTTAAAATAATTTGTTGTTGGTATATCATCAACTATAATCAGGACAATGATTGGATAAATAAATGACATTAACCATGTACGCCTTAGTAGCATATTTAAAATAAATGCAATGCCAAAAAATATAACAAAAAACAATAAAATTGATACAACAAATTGAATCAAGGTTGTGTCCTCCTATTTAACAATCTTTCATACAGACTCCATTTTAGCTGAAAACATATAAAAAGCAAAGGCGGAGAGACCCACCCTTGCTTAAATTGTCATTTCCTAATAAAAAATATTAAATTTACCTTTCCGCATTAATAGACTAAAACCGCCTAATTTTAATAAGTAACGGTTATCGATTATTTTTTTCATCACCGTTGCCTTAAAGCCGAATAGCTTACGATTATTTAAGATAACACCAATTGCATCATTGGCTCCGAGGGAGGCGACTGTTCCAAGAATTTTTGCTTCAAAGCTTTCCAATTCATCGTTTCCCTGAATGAGGGCTTTTACATTATGTGCAACGGTTTGCGATTCCTGAATAGCGATTTGTGCGGTTGGTGGAAATGGACAGCCGGTATCCGGATTCATAATTAGTGCACAATCACCAAGTACGAACACATCATCATATTCTGGAACACGCATATCTTTCCTTACTTCAACTTTTCCTCGATTTGTCGTAAAACCAGATGTCTCTACAATTGAATTGGCGCGAACTCCTGCAGCCCAAATGGTCGTTAATGTCGGGATCTCCACTTCTTTGTTATCTTTTTCATAAACAATACTTGCCGGCTTGCATTCCTTTAACAATGCCCCTGTTATAAATTCAACGCCACGTGCCTCCAGTGAATTCATTGCATATTCGACAAGCTGCGGGTCAAAACCCGGCAATACTGCAGGAGATCCTTCTATATTAATAATCCGCACTAAATTCTTATCAATATCATATTCTTTGCAAAGCTCTGGGATCCGATTTGCCAGCTCGCCGACAAACTCGATACCGGTAAATCCGCCACCACCAATAACAATATTTAAACGTGCTTGATTTTTTTTCGAATCATTATGATACATGGCAAAATTGTATTCAATATGTTCCCTAATTAGCCGTGCACTATTTATATTCCCAATTGTAAAGGCGTTTTCTGTTAATCCCGGAATCCCGAATGTTGCTGCTTCAAATCCTAGCGCTACAACTAAAATATCATAGGAAAGCTCACCATTTTTTAGCTTCACTTTTTTCTCTTCCGGTTTTATCGCAACAACGGTATCCAGAACAAAGTTAACCTTGTTCATGTTGACAACTTCCTTAATTGGGATCCGTGTACGATCATGATGTAATGTGCCGGCAGCATTTTCATGTAACCACGTGGTCTGGTAATGGTAATCATTATTATTCACAAGTGTTAGCACGGCTTCATTTAATCCGAGTGACTTTTGCAGTTTGACAGTCGTCATCATCCCACCATAGCCAGCACCAAGAATCACAATATTTGGCTTATTCATTTTATCATCACTTCCATCTGTAAAATTTCTGTTTCCCCTATGTGACATATTTCACGAAATAATAAACGCTAAAGCGCTAAGACTGGTCGAGCTTATCTTATTATCCAAAACACAGAATATTAATATCAAAGCATTAAAAAACTTGACTGAAAGCCAAGTATGTAACAATTGAAATACTTTTGTTATAAAACTGTAATATAACATTCAAACAATATCTTAGCCTTTTTCATTACAATTTTCAACCCTAAATAATACATTCTTAAAATTTAAATTTCTCCCAGTTATAATTCCAGTGTTATTGAAATAAAAATATTTCTGTTATAACCGTTAGTAGAATCTCCATAAAAAAATATAGAAGGTGCCCGATTCGTCTAATTAAAATTCAGTTACGGATAAAGGTAGGCCAAGTATGCCACGTCCGCATGTCTTTGTCTGCACCACGACATTCGGTGCGTTAATCCCCCCACTGATAAAGCTTCACATTATTGCATATTTCTTTATGATTAAATCAATTTATCGTAGTATAGAGGCAGAGAGAATGGAGGAGTAATAATGGCAGAACAAATATATGATGTAACGATTATCGGAGCAGGGCCAACTGGTTTGTTCACAGCCTTTTACGGTGGGATGCGCGATGCAAGTGTTAAAATAATTGAAAGCTTGCCACATACCGGTGGACAATTAACAGCCTTGTATCCGGAGAAAGATATATACGACGTCGCTGGTTTCCCCAAAGTTCGTGCACAGGACTTGGTCGATAACCTGGAGGAGCAGGCCAACCTGTTTAGCCCGGCGATTGTATTGGGGCAGGCAGTTGAAAAAGTAGAACGTTTGGATGATCAGTCATTTAAACTTACTACCAATAAAGAAACGCATTATACGAAGACCATTATCATCACAGCCGGAAATGGCGCATTCCAGCCACGCCGGTTGAATGTTGGCGATTTTGAAAGGTTTGAGGGTGTTAATTTACATTACCATGTAAAAGACATGAATCACTATAAAGACCAGCATGTGATGCTGCTGGGCGGCGGTGATTCAGCAGTAGACTGGGCCTTGATGCTGGAACCGATTGCAGAAAAAGTAACATTGGTACACCGCCGCGATAAATTCCGTGCCCATGAGTACAGTGTCGAAAAATTAATGAACTCAAGTGTGGAAATCATTACTCCTTTTACGCCTGGCGATATTAGTGGAAATGATAAAATTGAACGCGTATTGCTGCAGGAAGTAAAAGGTGACCGGCAACTAGAGCTGGAGGTTGATTCCATATTGTGCAATTATGGCTTTGTCTCTACATTAGGGCCACTAAAAGATTGGGGCTTGGAAATTGAGAAGAACAGCATTGTCGTGAATACGAAAATGGAAACCAATATTCCAGGAATTTATGCTGCTGGGGATATTTGTACATACCCAGGCAAAATAAACCTAATTGCCACCGGATTTGGTGAAGGACCGACTGCTGTCAATAATGCCAAGCAATATATTGATCCAAAAGCAAGGGTACAGCCAAAGCATTCGACGAGTTTGGACTTAGTAAAGTAATCATTGACAAATAAAAAAAACATATCCGGATCATGTTCGTGTCGTCCCGGATATGTTTTTTATTTCTGTAATTGGTATATTTTGGAGTATTAACTAACCGGGTGCTTGCGCCTTTGTTCTCCCGCTGGCACTTTTTACAATTCTTTCCCATTTGTTGCAATTACCTTTTTATACCAATGAAAGCTCTTTTTCTTCATCCGCCTCATGTCCTTCTCAGCCAATTCATCACGGTTCACATAAACAAACCCATAACGCTTTTGGTAGCCGTTCAGCCAGCTGAGCAAATCGGTAAATGACCATGTACAATATCCAAGCAAATCCACACCATCGGTAACGGCTGCCTGTAATTGCTCGATATGCTTGCGAATAAAAGCAATTCGGTAGTCATCATTGACAGCATCATTTTCTTCCAGCTTGTCAAACTCCCCCAAACCATTCTCTGTCACTAAGATTGGAAGCCCATAACGGCTCGTGATCCGGCGCAAGCCAATTCTTAGTCCAACAGGGTCGATTTCCCAATCCCAATTGGTCGTTTCTAACGCCGCATTCCGTTTTCGTTTGAACAAACCAGCATTTCCACTTTCAACGAAATTACCTTTTTTTCCATCATGGTTTTCCTTATTAGAAGCACTGAACTGTTCGCCCAGCGGACTGGCAGTAAACGTTGCGGTCTGATAATAATTGACACCGATAAAATCTGGTTTACCTGCTTTTAACAGCTCGTCGTCCCCGTCTTCAATTATTGGCGCCAGTCCGTGCTTTTCAAGATATTTCCATGCAACTTTTGGATACACCCCCCAGCTATACACATCCATCCACCAATAACTTTGGAATTCCTCCGCATTTTCCGCTGCCAAAATGTTATTCGGTTCGCTGGAAAATGGATAGGCTGGTCCATACGCAAAGCTAGGACCAATTTTTCCATCAGTGATAATTCGTCTAAAAGATTGGATAGCCTTCGCATTGGCCAGATTGGCAATATGATTGGCGTTGTACATCCGCTTGCGATCGCTGACACCCGGGGGATGCGCAGCCTGTTCATATCCTAGTCCGATAAAAACATTTTGTTCATTCAATGTTACCCAGTAATTCACCTTATTTTTAAACCGTTCGAACAATGTAACACAATAATCATTAAAATCATTGATGATTTGTCGAGACTCCCAGCCACCATATTCATCCTGAAGTGCTTGTGGAAGATCCCAGTGATACAGCGTGACGATTGGCTCAATACCATGATGTAGCAGCTCATCAATCAGATTTTCATAGAACTGTATTCCTGCTTCACTTAGCTTACCTTTACCCATTGGAAAAATACGGCTCCACGATACGGAAAAGCGATATGCCTTCAACCCCATTTCTGCCATCAATGCTACGTCTTCTTTGTATCGATGATAATGATCGACTGCGACATCACCATTCGTACCTTGATAAGTTTTTCCGGGGATCTTTGTGAAGTTATCCCAAATAGAAGGACCTTTTCCATCTTCATTGAAAGCACCTTCCACTTGGTAAGCTGCCGAAGCAGATCCCCATAAAAAATTTCTAGGAAACTCATCTAAATTTGGATGATCCATTCATATCAGCTCCATTTACATCATTCTCTTATTTATAATTTTCATTTGATGACCGAGGCAGAAGAACCAGCCAAGTTCCACCAATTAATAAAACCATATACAGCCCCAAGCATGTTGGCGTATTGTCCGAATTCGCATGTATCGATGACTGGTTTTATTTTTGAGGCCTTCAGACGATTAAGAATATCGTCCAATTTCGCATTTATATGATCGATTAGGTCGTTTCTGGCACTAATGCCGCCACCTATTAAAATAATCTCTGGATCATAGATATATTGCAAATTGTAAATTCCCAAAGCTAAATATTGATGAAACTGATCGATGGCTTGTTTACAATCCACATCTCCGTCGTTCGCCATTTCAAATACAGCTTCCCCCGTTAATTCCTTCTCGTTCATATGTTTTAAGTTGGCCACATTTTTCACTAATGCACCGGTGGCACCGGTTGCGCTCCACGTGTCATAGTCAACCCCTGAGCCAGTAGGGATCACCATATAGCCAAACTCACCACCATGCAAATTGGCACCCTTATGCACCAATCCATTTTTGATGAGAGCTCCACCAATACCTGTTCCGATTACAACAACGATCGCGTCTTTTTTTCCCTGTGCTTTTCCTTTCCATACCTCGGCATAACCCGCACAATTCGCATCATTTTCCATAAATATCGGCAAGTCAATCCGATCACGAATCAACCGTTTGATATTTGGCCCATGAAGATAGGATAAAGCACTAGAGCCGTATATGATTCCCGTATCCGAGACAGCACCAGGGCAACTGATTGCTACGCCAGCAACATCTTGATTTTTATGGTAAAGATCTACCACTAGATCTAGTAGTCCATCCAATGTTTCCGGTGTTTTTGTTTTATCCATTTTCAATATGGTTGCCCCTTCATCAACAATGCCGAATTTGATATAGGTGCCACCAATATCAACTGCCAAATAACGTTTCATTACGTCCACCTCATACTTTTCGTCAATTTCTTGTTGTTAGCAATGTTTCTTTCCTGTCAACCTATCATCACCATCCCCTTACATTGTTCTGATTTTTATCTGTGTTTTATTAATCGGCTTATTTTATCGAATCATTCCACTAGTTAATGAATTGAGTCAAAAGAACACGAACCGCGTACAACTAACTGAGGATCGACCATTACTGAATTCGGTTGAACCTCCTCATTGATTAAATCATGGAGCATATGTGCCGCAAGCTTCCCCATCTTGTCTTTATCCTGTCTTACTGTTGCCAGCGGTGGGTCGCTGTAACGGCAAGCTTCAATATCATCACAACCAATTAACTTGATATCCTCAGGGACACGAATCCTCTTTTCCTTCAAGGCACGTAAAGCACCTAATGCCATCATGTCAGAAACAGCATAAACAACTTGTGGGCGTTTTGAAGCTGCCAATATCCGCTTCATCGCAGCATACCCACTATCTTCAAAATAATCTCCGTATTGGATCCACTCGTCCTTAACCTTCATGCCAAAAAGCTCCATATTACGAATGAAACTGTCTTTACGAATACTTGAGACAAATGAGTCTTCTGGGCCTCCGATAAAGGCAACTTCCTTCATCCTGTTTAAATAAAGATAGGTCACAACCGCTTCGGAAACTTTCCGGTTATCTGTTGTAACATAGCTTGAATTTGGGCCTTTCAGTGCAATATCAATTCCGACACATGGAAAATCACTTTGGTCCAGCTCATTTGTGGCTTCTTCAATTCGATCCCCCGCTATAATCAAACAACCATCCAATTGAAAATGAATACACCGAGCCAAATAATCCCGCCCGTCCTTGCTAAATTTGTTATTTGAAAAAACCAGCATATCATAGCCAAGATTTCCGATTGCATTTTTAAATGAATTAACAACATCATTGAAAAATGGGTGGTTCATTTCCGCATTGATATCTCCCGCATAGATTAACCCGATAAGATTGGATTTTTTTGTTGCCAGCGCTTTTGCTGAAAACGTCGGCTGGTAACCGGTTTCCTCGATTATTTTTTTTACTTTTTCTATCGTTTGCCGGCTAAGATTCCCCGATTGATTGATTACTTTTGAAACAGTGCCTGGAGAAACATTTGCCAGCTTTGCAATATCTTTAATAGTAAGTTTCATTGTCATACCTCATGTCCTTCGTGATCTACTCGTATTATTTAACGGAACCCTCTGTAATACTGGAGATAAACAACTTATTAAACATCAAGAACACAATAACGAGTGGAATTGTTGCCCAAAACACACCAGACAGCAACATCCCAAAATCAACATTGCTTGTTGTATTCATTGAAGAGAGGGCTACTTGTATTGTATACATATCCGGGTCGCGAAGAACAGTGAATTGCCACAAAAATTCTCCCCACGTTGCCGTAAATACAATAATTCCTAATGTGGCAAAGGCCGGTAATATGATTGGAAGAACAATACTCCGGAAAATACGGAAGTTTGAACAGCCGTCCAGTTTAGCCGCTTCAATTAATTCATCCGGAATGGATTGCGCTATATACTGCCTCATTAAGAAAATTCCTAACGGATTCAGGAAAAAGATAATCATTGCACCAAACAGGGTATCCAGCAATCCAAACTTGGCAACTAAAAAATATTGTGGAATTAAACCAAGTTGCGGTGGGATGACCATCGTTAGCAATATAGAAATAAAAAAAATATTTTTCCCCGGGAACCTGAATTTTGCAAAAGCAAACCCAGCCAATGAACTAATTAATAGAACGACAAGTGTAACAACTAAACAAACAATTAGTGTATTGAACATCGCACCAAAAAAAGGTATTTTTTCCAATACTGCTTGAAAGTTTTCGACTAATTTATCACCCGGTGTTATTGTTGGAGGAATCGAATTATATGCTGCACTTGGCCTTGTTGCCATCACAAACATCCAGTAAAAAGGAAAGATGGATAAGAAAGATGCAACAATCAGAAATAAATACACGAAAAATCGCCCAAATTTAAATTTTTTATTCATGATTTTATCCCCTTGTTCTTTTTTCTAATCCCGGATGTCAAATAGGTATTAATGGCGGAAGCAACAACAATAATACCGAGCAAAATAACTGCCGTTGCAGAGCCTGTTCCAAAGGATTGTAAACTAAATGCATCACGATACAAATACATTACAACCGTCATTGCTTCTGTCCTGCTAAATGCCGATCCTCCCAAAAACACAGTTGGTTCTGTGAATAGTTGCAGTGCACCAACAGTAGAAAAGAACACCGTTAAAACAATGAAAGGTTTTAATAATGGAATCGTAATATAGCGTAATTGCTGGAAAATAGTTGCACCATCAATTCGAGCCGCTTCATATAAGTCTTTTGGAATACTTTGCAGTCCCGCCAAGTAGATGATCGTGTTATAGCCGATCCATCGCCAAAAAACCATAATGGAAATAGCTATTTTCGAACCCCATTCACTTGTTTTCCATGCAACGGAGTCCATGCCAAAAAGGTTTAAAATGTAATTAGCCAACGCTGTATCGTTATTGCTGAAAAATACTCCAAATACAAGCGCTACAGCTACCATGGAGGTAATGTAAGGCAAAAAAATCATGGCGCGAAAGGCATTTTTAAATTTCAGATATGCCTGGTTCAGGATAAATGCTAAAATAATACCAAAAATGAGCTGCGGTGCTGTTCCCATAATGCCCATGATAATTGTGTTGTAAAGTGCCTTCCAAAACGTTGAATCATGCAGGACAACACTGAAGTTCTGGAGACCAACAAAGGTCATTTCACCCAATCCGTTCCAATTTTGAAATGCCAGATAGAGACTGAATATAGCAGGATATAAGCCAATTACGGCAAAAATAATAAAGAAAGGTGAAATGTACAAATAGGCACTAATTTTGTCTTTGGTTGCTTCTGATCGGTATTTTCTTTTGCGTGTAAAAGCCATTTTCTCTCCTTCCCTTCTTAAAAGACATTGATATGGCAGGAAAGACTGCCATATCAATGAATATGCAATATTTTCAGAAACCCAAGGATGAAACAAGCAAGTATTCTATGCTTTGGTTTTTTCTCATAAGTTGAAAAAAAGCTGATTCTTATCCATCTCTATTTGTTATTAAGATCTTTCATTCGTTTAACAGCCGCAGCCCATTCCTTATCCGGATCTGCCCCTTGTTGGACATTTTTTAATGCATTGAGTACTTCGTCCTGAGTCGGCGTGTATTTGTCACCTTTATAGATAAAACTGATATCTTGAGCTGCTTCCGCAAAATATTTCGATGTACTTTGACCGCCAAAAAATTCATCTTTTATGTTTTTGAATTCGTCCATCTCGTAAACTTCTGGCGATGATGGGAAAAGACCTGCATCACTTTTGAATGATTTCAACTGATTATCAGGCGACACTAACCATTTTGCAAATTCATACGCCTCATCATCATGTTTGGTCTCTTTTGGGATAGTGATATAAGAACCGCCCCAGTTACCAGCAAATTCCTTCGGCAAGGTTGCAATACGGAATTTGCCTGATGCATCCGGTGCATTATCCAACATCCAGCCTTTTAGCCATGCCGCGCCCATTTCAATTGCAAAATCGCCATTATTTACGGCATTTCCCCATTCTGGTGTCCACATATCATATTCACCGACTAGCCCATGCTCGTTTAATTCTACAGCTAAATCATATGCTTTTTTAACAGCATTTCCATCTTTTTCAACTAATAGATTTCCATCTTGATCATAGAAGCTTTCTTCTGCTCCATCGATAACCGCACGGTATGCCATTTCCATACTATCTAGTAAAGGCTTGCCAGTTTTCTCCTTGATCTGTTCTCCGACTTTAATAAGGTCTTCTTTTGACTGAATCAATTTCTGCACTTCATCCGGTTCAGTTGGCAAACCAGCCTCTTCAAACAAATCTGTACGATAGAACATAGCCTTTGGCCCAATATCAGTTGGTAAACCAAATAGGAAATCACCCTCCATGCTTTCGCCTATTTTCCATTTCCAATCCAAATATTTATCTTGAATTTTTTCGGCACCTAAATCATACAAGTTTACGAATCTATCTTTTGCTTCCTTGAATCGATCAAATTGATCTATCTCTACCATGGCCAGATCCGGTGCACCACTTCCTGCAGATAATGCTGTGAATAAGCTGTTATGATGATCAGCGTTTTCGGAAGTTTTTACTTTAATTTTGACCCCAGGATGTTCCTTTTCATATTCCTTAGCCAATTCGTCATAATTCGTTGCACCAAATACCCAAAAATCCAACGTGACATTTCCATCTTCGTCTTTATCACTTGAGGCTTTATCGCCGCACGCTGCAAGTGAAAAGACAAGTGTCACCATGATACCAATCATTAACAGTAATTTGCTTCTTTTCATTAAAATTACCCCCTGCGAGTTATAAATTTATAAATAGCTAACTTTCATACTTGATTTTATTAAATTAGGTTTATACACCTCCTTCATTATAGTGGCTTGCACGTAAAAGGTATCCATAACCGGAAACCGGTTTCCTTAACAGCAAAATTTACCTGTCTTCCCTATCCAAGAAACCGCTTTCTTTGTTTATTATATTATCTAATTTTATAAAAATCAATACTAATATGCTGAATTTCAGAAACCGATTTCCTAAGCAAGTGTATTTTTTCATGTATTCGAGAGTTTTATGTTATCGGGGAATTTGTGAATCCCTTTGTAAAATAGATTTAATTGCCATTAGATTCTGGGAAGAGCTGACCCACAATCAACAATTCTAAACAATATATTGATCCGGAAGCAAGCGTATAGCCAAAGCATTCGACGAGTTTGGACTTGATAAGGAAATCACAAGTGGAAAACATACCCGGATGTTGTATTGGATACAGCCGGATATGTTTTCCACGATCAAGATTATCCGCAGCCCATCGTAATATTTGAAATCCAATTATATATTAACTGCACAATCGGTTAATGCATCAATATCGGTAATTTTAATCCTTCGATGGCCGGTCTGTGCTATCCAGCTGTTTGTCTGAAAACTGGACAGTCTCCTGCTGATTGTTTCCTGGGTAGTCCCGAGGTAGGAGGCCAAATCCTTTTTGCTCATCGGCAGCATAATATCCATTGAATTCTTTTGCTGTGCAAGCTCAACCAAATAACCGGCAAGGCGCGTTTCCACATCCTTCGTACTCAACTGTCCAACAAGTTTTTCCGTTTGATCCAGGCGGTTACTGAATTGCTCCAAAATTTTAATCGCTATAGTAGGATATGTCTGCATCAGCTCTTGCATATCCTTCCGATGAATCGCACATATCTCGGTTTTCTCCATTGCCTCTGCATAGCTGTCCAGCATTTTTTCCGAAAAAAGGGCAAGTTCTCCCATAAATTCACCTGTCTCCAGAATCCGCAGTAATTGTTCCTTACCCGATTCAAACAGCTGATAAATTTTCACCCGGCCTTTATGGACAATATATAAATATTCCAACGGGTCACCTTCCTGATAAATAAACTCTCCCTTTTGGAATGTAATGCTTCTGCTCTTTTTAACAATTTCGAGCATTTCATGATTTGCTAAATGATTGAAAAAGGGTACCTTGGAAATGCATAATTGTTTTCCACGACGATCAGGCATCTTGTTTTTTATTCCTCCCATGATTTTTATAAGTGCGTGTTCAAAGTCGCCGAATCGGGTCTAGAAGGTCGAGGCGGCGCAGCTTTGAGCACCGGAGTGTACATAAAAAGGCACATGAGGAGCGGAAAAGCAAGCGAGCGACACGATTCGTCGCTTATCATTTGGTGACTTTTTGAACATCCTCTATAAGTACTATTATACATTATTTAGTTCGTAGCAAAGTAAAAACTACCTTGCTCTTACAAACGTTCATCAATTTGACGATTTTTAATGAAGGAAATGGGGTTTAATTATAGAATATCTACTATATGCAAAAATAAGGAGTGATTTTTTGGCGTATAACAATAGAAGAACACCAATAGAGATTCTAAAACTTGAAGCGGCTTTACGACGACTTGCTGACGGACATCTGCTAAGGCCTCGAATTGAAGAAGATCTACGCAAACGACATGCAGGGTTTCATGGTGAAAAATCAATTGACTATCATTTATCCTTCTTCGAGCATGAACATCATTTATTTCATCATGGACTACGGCTCCCCTGGAAAGATACTCATTTTCAAATTGATTCCCTTATCACCACACCGTCTATGATTATCCCATTAGAAGTAAAAAATATGATTGGAAGACTATTCTTTGATGAACCAGCACAACAGTTAATTCAAACAACTCCAGATGGAACAGTAAAGTCCTATCCATATCCATTAACCCAAGCCAACCGACACGTCCTGCAGCTACAATCATGGCTGCAACAACACCATTTTCCGGTCCCACCGATCATACCATTTGTCGTTATCAGCAATTCATCAACTATAATAGATACAAATTCCAAGGACAAATTATTTTATGACAAAGTGGTGCATGCGATGAATTTACCGTTTAAACTAAAGACCCTTCCCAAACGCTATCCAGATAAATTACTGTCGCCTCTTCAACAGAGAAATTTATCTGAGCAGCTTATCAAAAAGCATGTCACTGCCAACCCGGACATCCTTCAGTGGTATGGAATTGACAAACATGAAATTCGAAACGGATTATATTGTGAAAATTGCAAGGACCTCACTATGGAGCGAATACGAGGTAACTGGAAGTGTAACAGATGTGGACTTCTAAATAAAAAAGCGCATATTAGAGGATTGCTTGATCATTACCTATTAATTGGGTCCACCATTACAAACCGCCAATATAAATCATTTGTACGATTGAACTCAATCTCAATAGCCACAAAGCAGCTGCAATCGTTAGGGTTGCAATCGACAGGAACTTTTAAGGATCGTAAATACCTACTCGAATTGGATGCATTGCTTAACCTGTTATGACTCGGATAGTATTTCCGCTCGTTTGGATAGTATTTGGTCTGATTCGGATAGTATTTTCCTTTTTCGGATAGTATTTTACTCATTTTGGATAGTATTTGACCCTTTTCGGACAGTAAATCGGTCAAGTTCAGGCTCAACCCCAAATCCAAGCAAAAGCCAGGACGCCACAAAAGCGCCCTGGCCAATCATTAGCATTTCTCTGGTGTACCTTCGCGATTTTTCGCTTTGAACGATGAACCACAGCCACATGATACGATAGCATTCGGATTATCGATCGCAAACCCGCCGCCCATCATATTTTCTTTAAAGTCAATTGTCGTACCTTCTATAATCGGAATATCCTGTTTAAATATGACAACGGGAATGCCGTTAATTTCGTCAACCATATCCAGTTCTTCATTTACATCATAATCGAAACCTAAAGAATAGGATAATCCACTGCAGCCGCCACCCTTGATACCAAACCTGAGGCGAACATTTTCTTCTTCGTCTTTCATCATTTCCTTTACTTGACCAGCAGCGTTCTCTGTCAATGTAATAACCATTTCATGTCCTCCTTTTCATTTTCCGATGGCCCACCAACGATCTGTTACTCTTTAGTATACTAACAGTTCTATCCTGATTCAAACGATTTAACTCAAGTAAAACACACCCGTGGCAATGACTTCTGCTCCGCCTGTCATCCAAACCTGGCCTTGTTTATCCCAATGTATAAACAAATCTCCACCACTTAAGTGGACACATATTCGTTCGCCCTTTTTCATAAAACCATTCAAAATTGCTGCTACCACTGCCGCACATGCCCCAGTACCGCACGCCTCTGTTACGCCCGATCCGCGTTCCCAGACACGAAAATTCATTTCACGGTCAGATAGTATTTCGACAAACTCGACGTTAACGCCTTCGGGAAAACGGGCATCTTTTTCAATAACCGGCCCTAGTTCGTGTAACGGTGCGTCTTCAATCGAATCCACAAAAAATACAGCATGTGGGTTCCCCATAGAAATAGCTGTTACCTGTAATTGCTGCCCGTCAACTGCAAATGGTTCAGCAATAATCTTACTTGCAGGTCCCCCAAGCATCGGGATTTGCTCACGCTTTAATCGTGGTTCACCCATATTAATTGTAATTTCTTTTATATCATCATTTTCATCCAGTTCTACCGCTGCCTCAACAACATTTGCTTTTGTTTCAATCCAAAACTTTCTAAAAGAAACAATGTTATTCTCTGAAACGTACTTCGCCACACAACGCAAGCCATTCCCGCACGTATTTCCTTCCGAACCGTCTTTGTTAAAAATCCGCATGCCAACATCAGCTACTTCACTCGGCTGAATTAAAATTAACCCATCCGATCCGATCCCGGTGTGCACATCAGAAACCGCTCTTGCTAATCGAGGCAGCATCTCCTCCTTGATTTCAAAACGAAATAAATCGAGATAAATATAATTATTGCCTAGCCCATGCATTTTTGTAAAAGGTATTTCCATCAATAGTCCTCATTTCCTTATGCTAAAAGTTTCACACCATGTTGATCCAAAGCCTGATAAATTGTTTTTAATCTGGGAATTCCCTCTGCAACCATTTCATCATTGACAAAAATGATTGGGAAAAACATATCCTCCTCCAATACACGTTTCGCAAATTGCTTATGCTTTCCTGCTTCTGGTGGCTTGTTTATATCAATATATTCATATTCTACAACATCAGCATTATATTTTCTGGCGATTGCTGCCTGGAGCCACTCATACGTATCCTTTGAACCTGGTGCACCTACACAGCTTGCACAAATTTGCTCTGCCCCGTAAATTGTAATCGTTACCTTCTTCCTCCCCATTAGCAAAACCTCCACCATTGTAGTTACTTTTATTTTACAAAAACTTTAATAAAAGATAAAATAATACTATCTGGATTACTAAGCATATAAATTCCCAATAGATTTTTTTCGTTATTCAGCTTATAATAGTACCAAGAAAGGAGAAGATGGATAATGCGAGAACAAGTTCGCGAAGTACTGGAAAAATTACGTCCATTCTTACTGCGTGATGGCGGCGATGTGGAGTTAATTGATGTTGATGAAGATGGTATTGTACTTATTCGTCTTATGGGAGCATGTGGCAATTGCCCGAGCTCAACCATCACTTTGAAAGCCGGAATCGAGCGTGCGTTAATGGCCGAGGTTCCAGGTGTAACGGAGATTGAACAGGTATTCTAAATCGATAATATGGCAGACACTTCCTAAGTGTCTGCCTTTTTCCTTCTTAAACCGGGGTCATCGGTTCCTCTCCATTTAATACATTTCGGATATTTTCCAAGCATAAACGAGCCATTTCCATACGTGTTTCTACACTAGCCGATCCAATATGCGGGAGGCAAACGACATTCTCCAATTGCAAAAGCGGATGGTCTTTTCTGATCGGTTCCTTTTCGAAAACATCCAGCCCGGCAGCACGTATTTCCTTTTTTACCAATGCCTTATAAAGCGCGCATTCATCCACTACTCCACCGCGTGACACATTGATAAAAATCCCCGATTGCTTCATCTTTTCAAATGCCTGCTGATCAAACATCCGCTCTGTTTCCTTTGTCAGCGGGATCACCGACACGACAAAATCGGATTTTCCAAGGATTGTATCAAAATCAGCATATACTGCATGCAGCTGTTCTTCCGCACGAGGATGCCGCGATCGGTTATGATACAAAATGTCCATGCCAAAACCGCTGGCACGTCTCGCAATCGCCGTACCAATCCGCCCCATTCCAACAATCCCGATTGTTTTATGATGTATATCTGATCCAGCAAGTAAAAGGGGTGACCAATACTGCCAGTGGTCTGCTTTGATATAATCACTTGCTTCCATCATTCTTCTTGCGGTGGTCATTAGCAAAGCGAACGCCAAATCAGCTGTTGTTTCCGTCAGCACGTCTGGTGTATTCGTAACAGTAATGCCTAATTTTGCTGCAGCTTTCACATCGATATTGTCATAGCCAACTGCCATGTTGGCGACAATTTTTAAATGGGAGGCATGCTCCAGCACTTCCTGATCTATTTTCTCCGTTAACAGACAAAATAGCCCATCTGCATCTTTTACTTCCTTTATTAGCAAATCTCTTGGAACCGGTACATCCTCCCTTTCCCACATGCGAATATGGAATAATTTCCGGTATGGTTCAATCACTTCTTCTGGAAGTTTTCTTGTGATATAAATACTGCTTTTTGTCATCATGCCTCACCTCATGTATAATCCTTCTTATACCCAGTGTAACACAGGAATCTGTAGACCTTGATGATCAATTCCTAAATCGTCAAAAAACTCTCCCAGCCGTTTTTCATAGACGGTTTGTTTCGCTAATAAATGAGTTAATTCCTGATCAAGCAGATCTGAATCCTCTTGGTTAAACCCCCTCTCCAACACGTCAAACAGATGGATAGGAAAAATTAATCTGGCATACAATAGTCTCCAGCTGAATACTGATAATGGTCGAATCGATTGGTAGTCATGGAGAAATAAATTCAGATCGTTTTTTTTGTTTCCATCCTGTAAAAATAAATAGCGAACATGTTCCGCCAAGTCTCTTACCGGATGATCATACACTAAACGATCGGTCCAAATAACGGGCTTCGTTATACTATCCTGATAACGTTTAAAGGCTATTGTACCTTGATCAGCATTGTCAAAACGATATTCCTGTTCTGTTTCCTGGACGTATTGAATTGCATTTTCACTTAATCCGATGATATAGGGAAATGCATCCTTGACCCGTCGATAATAATCACAAGGATGTTCTTCTGCCTCCTGACTCAACTTTTTTTCAAATCCGGTCAGTTTATTAATCCATAGCTGTTTCCATTGACCATAACTGGATATTTTCTGTGGTTCATAGCGATACGTTGCTCCGAGCTCGTGAAATTCAGCCAGCTGTCTGCCGGGAGAAGATGGATTACGCTCTCCCAATAAGTTCACCTGTAAAACGAGATAGTGTTTCCCCTGATATTCCAGAAACCAATCACCATGCCTCGTCTGAATCGGAAGCGCGGTGTGATGATAATTGTTTTCTGCTAAATAATATGCAAGTGCCGCTTGTTCCATATGAATAGCTTCCTTGTTGTCTGCCGAAATGATAAAATAGATATATTCACCATTTTTATTGCCATATCGGTTATCCAGCATTACGGTCCCTTCCGTTTGGATATCATAATATGTAGCAAGTAAGTCCTGCAAAAAGATCCCTCCTGTAAAAGCCTATTTATTATAGTCTATGTTGGTCAGCAGCACTTTTTTACTTGGGATCTCGAAATATATAAATGAAAGGTGATCATGATGGATAAAAATACAAAACAAAGTGAATTGGAATTAAAAGCAAGGGAATGGTTAACGGAAAGAGGCGTCACCCTTGATGATATCGCTGAACTTGTTTATTACTTACAAGTAAAGTACCATGATGATTTAAGTATGGAAGAATGTAGATTTAATGTTGATCGCGTCTTAACGAAAAGAGAAGTGCAAAATGCGATTCTCACCGGAATTCAGCTTGATAAACTTGCTGAGCAGAATAAATTGGATCATCCTCTCCAGCAAACCATTGAAACAGACGAAAGCTTATATGGTGTCGATGAAATCATTGCCCTGTCAATTGTCAATGTATATGGTTCGATTGGGTTCACAAATTATGGTTACATTGATAAACAAAAACCAGGAATTCTTGAACGGTTAAATGATAAATCAACCGGTGAGTGTCACACATTCCTTGATGATATTGTTGGGGCAATCGCCGCTGCTGCATCGAGCAGACTTGCACACGGCAGTGCTGATGTGAAACAGCTGGATGATTAGTGAGTAAGGGAGTGCCTAAAACAGCACTCCCTTTCATATGTAGTCCATCCACTCCGATAAATTTTGCACATGATATGTCGGTTTCTTTTCCATTTTAGGAAAATCTTCAAATGGTGTCACACCAGTAAACACCATTAACGTATCAATACCAGCACGTATACCGGCAAGGATGTCTGTATGATAATTATCTCCTACCATTAATGTCTGTTCTTTTGCAAAACCAAGTGCCGTTAATGCTTCATTCGTAATAATCTTCTCCGGTTTCCCGATAAAAATCGGCTCCTTACCAGTGCTGACAGTGATGACCGCGGTAAGTGCGCCGTTTCCCGGAACAAGTCCTCGTTCAGTCGGAATGGCAATATCACTGTTTGTCGAAATAAACGATGCCCCATTGCGAACAGCTAAAGTTGCCGCTGCCAGTTTTTCATAATTAATGTCACGATCAATACCGACAACAACAAAATCTGCATCATCATCGGTAATCAGCAAGTCTTCGCTTTGTATTGCATCAATTAACCCTTCTTCGCCAATTACAAAACAGCGAGCATCCTTTTTAAGCTGCTTGATGTACTTGGCAGTTGCCATACTTGAGGTAAACACACTATCCTGTGTTGATCTTATCCCCATTCCGGACAATTTTTCCGCTATTTGTGCCTGGGTTTTCGATGAATTATTCGTTAAAAATAAATACGGAATCCCTTTTCGATGTAATGCTTCTACAAATTCAGCAGCTGCTTCAACACGCTCATTGCCACGATACATTGTTCCGTCCAAATCAATTAAATATGCGCTGTATTTTTTCACGTTAGTGGCGCCTCTTTTCTTTATTACTCATTCGAAAATGCATTTGCCACACCTAACTCATTATCAAGGTAATAGCGTACATGCGTACTAAATTGATCGAGCACATCTTTGTTATCCAAAATAGTAGTACTTAAGTTTTGATGATCAATCGTTAAATAATCCTTTACAACCATTTTTCGCAGCTGAATCATTTCTTTGTAAACAGCTTCATCCTCTTTTGGTAAGACCTTCTCGTCAATTAAAATATCAATTATATCGTCAAATCCGCCTGGGTCCCGCATAATAAAACCGTCAATCATCATGTTGCCAACGTCAAGAATAGCTTCTGCAACCATTTGTGTAATTCGTTCCAAACCAAGCTTTTCCATAACCGAATTAACATATAACCCTTCTGCTTCTTGAAGCAAAAAGTCCATATATGCAAGTGTTTGTTCAATTTTTTCACGATCAACAAAATACATTTCCTTTACCCCCAGCTGTCCAAGTAGTTTTACTATACCACATTAAAAATGATCCATTAAGCAAAACGTGGTATAGTGAAACAAATATCATTATTGAGTGAGGAGAATTACATGCGCAGAACATTTGATTATTTAAAAGATGAAACGGTGACAAAAGAAGTTCGGTATGTCAGTTTTATGGGCAAATTTCACCGGTATGATTTTGCATTTATCAAAGATAAAGAAGATCCGCAAAAAAAGATTGTAATTGATTTGCGCAAGAACCACTTTGCCATATTGGGACCGGAAGATATTGCGGAAAAAGGAAGAATGGAACACGTATTTCAGGTTACGGAAATAGAAGCAGATGAGATACGCACCTTTTTGGGCGAAATATTTCAAGCTTAACAACCTGAATATACTGCCCGGACAGAAGCTTGGCTAATTAATACCAGCAATTGGCATGATATAACCTTTCTTTTTGCAAAAACTATTTAGAGGCTTGCTTATAAGAAAGGGTGTATGAAATGGGAAAAAAGGATAAAAAGCATTACTCGGATTTTTCCAACGTGAACCGGAGAGAAAATTTTTTAATCCCGGAAGAATTTCCGGAGGGTCCAGTTGGCTCACCAATCAACGAAGATAAGCCTATTACTTCAAGCAAGTCAACCCCTTGGACTGACCATCAGCGTCGTGACAGCGCTTTTGTATTTCCTTACCGGGAGCTACATGAAGATTTGCCACGACAAACTCCTGGCGCCCACCCGATCCACGACGAGCCTGACGATGTCCACCCGCAACAGGAAGAATAGGAACTGTCCCCCGGTACGTTAATTCATTAAAATAGCGGGGGACTGCCCTCCTACTTATCGATCTTTTTTAAAACAAAATAAGCACAGCCAAAATTACAATATTCATACAAATAATCATCAAGCGCACTAATTTTTGTATCAAACGATGCCTTTGCATTGTGATCAGCATAAAACCCTTTTAATCTAAGCTGATCATAACCCCAGTCGCCCACAATATAGTCATATTTCGATAATATATCCGAATACCGGTCATGCAGTGCTGTTTCCTTAAAAGCATTTTTAATGTTTTCAATAATTTCATAATATTTTCCTTGAATTTCAATCAACTCTTTCACCCCACTTACCTTGGTTATAGTTTATCACACTTATTCGAACGGTAACCAGAAATTACAAAGCTTAACCTTTTATATTATCCGTATGATTTTTTAGGAGCACTGCAAACTAACAGGTGAGGGGAATATCATCTTGCCTTTAGGAGGTCAATCGATGAAATGGAAGGTTTTTCTATCATCTGTCTTAAGCTTGGCAATTGTTGCTGGATGTAATGGGGGAAACAATGCAACAAGTGAACAAGAGCAAATATCCGATGAATTGGATCCAACATGAGAACATACACCAACAGACCAGGAGACGGATAATAAACTTGGTTATGTTCGCTACGATAAGGATCAATTAAATAGTGATACGGAGCGTAATCATTCCGTTCGAATCGACCGTACCAGAATGGCTGACATGATTACACGGCTGATTTTGCGTAATGAGGGATTTGATGAGGTTGCTACACTTGTTACCGACGAAGAAGTGCTGATTGCCTACCAAAAAAACGATAACCTGGATGACAGGACTGCAGCGGATATTGCCAGTAAAACAGCTAAATCAACGATGCCTGGATTTTTTGACGTTTACGTTTCCGACAACGGAACATTGATGAACGATATCCAAAGTCTGCATAATTCAAGTGCGACAAATAAAAATTATGACAACACAATAGAACAGATTATTAATGAGATGAACAAATCCCCGCAAGGAAGAGATGACAACAAGCAAAAATAAGATTAAATTTCAGGTTGACATGAATATCCCAAACTTTCCGATCCTCCACAAAGGGGGCGGCAAAAAAAGACCGCCCTCTTTGCCTATATAAAAATTTGAGGTGACATAAGATGTTCAACAAACGTACTTATATGTTCCTTTTTTTCCTGTTCCTTTCCTTTATACTGGGGGCTGAACAAACATCTGCGGACGATTCCATTTATAAAAAGCGAATGTCTCTATATAAAAAAACGGAAGCCGTAACGCAAATCCCGTGGTATTACATTGCTGCTATTGACCAATATGAACGGAATACGGAAAAAGACACATCTAATGAAAAAGTAATTTCCATATCTTTTCCTGACGAGCTGTGGTATGGACTCGGAAACAGTGCTATGATTACAGATCAGGACGTAATTGCCTTTTTCAGTGGTATTGGCAAGGATGGAAACGGAGATAAAAAAGCTGACCCCGGTAACCCAGAGGATGCTTTATTCACAATGGCTAACTGGCTCTTAAGCTACGGACCAACAAAAGATGATATAAAAATCGGACTGTGGCATTACTACAAACGTGATCTGACCGTACAAACCATTATGAGTACTGCCAAGGTGTTCCAACAGTTTCAAAAATTAAATCTGAAGGATCGGGACTTTCCGGTATCCATTAAGTATAATTACAGTTACCGGAGCACATGGGGGGATAGACGCGGTTTTGGCGGCGTACGTATCCATGAAGGAACAGATATTTTCGCAGGCTACGGCACCCCGGTAAAATCAACAACCTATGGGGTTATCGAAATGAAAGGCTGGAACTTATATGGCGGCTGGCGGCTTGGAATCCGGGATATTAATAACATTTATCATTATTACGGACATTTAAGCGGCTATGACGATAAGATTAAAGTTGGTCAGGTGGTCAAGCCTGGTGATGTGCTTGGCAGTGTCGGTTCAACTGGATACGGCCCTCCAGGAACATCGGGAAAATTCCCGCCACACCTGCATTATGGAATGTATAAAGATAATGGCTATAGTGAATGGTCCTTTGACCCATATCCATATTTACGAAAATGGGAACGAATGGCCAGACAGAAATAGGTAGTTGTTGTAAAGAAAAGCTTATCCTCGCGCTCGGGTTAATTGTCCAGCTCTGGGGTTGATATTTTCGCCCCGCTTGCTTGATCCAGACGCTGAAATGTGAAACGAGCGTCGTTATCAAAAGATAACGACGCTCGTATGTTTAATTTGAGTTTGATTGCTTCGACTTCTTCACTGCATTTGCAATACTTGCTGCCAAACCACCCCAGATAATAACAATACCAAGGATCGCAACAACGATAGCTCCAGTACTCATTATTTTGCCTCCTTAGCTCTAGATTCTTCTTCTCCTTGCACTGTTTTCCATTTGCTCAGTGACATGATCACACCAACAACAAGAGCTGCTATCGCAACAAACCAACCACTGTACACAATAAAGGAATCAGGATAGCCTTCATAGTTGCCGGTAGGTGTATCAAAAGCTCTTGTCAGATTATCCCTTAATAACCCGTACATCATGTACCCGAGTACAAGTGGTGTGATGAAACCTAAGCTAATCGTCCACCATGAACCTAGTCGAATATCAGAAATTTCATTCGCATGTGCTTTAAATTCACCAAGCTTACGCAATCCCCAAGCAACAAAGATAACCTCGACTAATCCAAGTAAAGCGACACCGAATTGATTAATAAAGTAGTCGGTTGCATCGAGGAAGTTAAGACCGCCTCTTGTTGCAAATAGCAAGGAAATGATTGCAGCTAATCCACCGCCAAACAATACTGCCTTCCCTCTGGAGATTTTAAATTTATCAACCAGTCCTGCGACATATGTCTCGGTAATCGACATTAACGAGGTTAATCCCGCGAGTACCAATGAAAGGAAGAATAAAACGCCAAACAATTCGTTCAATGCCGGGAACTGATTAATGATTTGTGGAAACACAACAAATGCTAATCCGACACCACCAGCTACAACTTCATCTACAGAAACACCTTGCTGGGCAGCCATAAATCCAAGTACGGAGAATACGCCAATCCCTGCCAGCAATTCAAAGCTTGAGTTACCGAAGCCAGTAATAAATGCATTGTTCGTAATATCCGATTTCTTCGGCAAATAACTGGAGTACGTAATCATGATCGCAAATGCAATTGACAAGCTAAAGAATATTTGCCCATATGCAGCCACCCAAACTCCTGGCTCAGCAATTTTTGAAAAGTCAGGTTCAAAAAATGCATTTAACCCGTCAATTGCTCCAGGTAATGTAATTGCTCGAATAACGATGATTAAGAAAATGATAACCAATGCCGGAATAAATATTCGGTTCGCAATTTCGATACCTTTTTTAACGCCTTTAAATAAAATTCCGAGTACAAGTATCCAAACAATAATCAACGGAATCAATACACCTGGTACTAAACCGCCAATCTGTCCAGGGTCTGCCAAATGCAGATAGTCGTTAAACAGAAATGATTCTGTGTCGGTTCCCCAGCTCAGCTTGAATGAAAAGACCGAAAAGGATATTGCCCAAGCAATAATAACGGAATAATACGTAGATATGACAAAAGCAACTGCTACTGCCCACCAGCCAATAAATTCCGACTTTTTATTCATTTTACTGTACGTTAATGGCGCTGACCCCCGATATTTATGCCCCATTGTGAATTCCATGATTAATATCGGAATTCCTGCTGTTAACAGTGCGAATAAATATGGGATAAAGAATGCTCCACCACCATTTTCATACGCTACCGATGGAAAACGCCAAATATTCCCGAGTCCGATTGCAGACCCTACAGCAGCCATGATAAAACCTGCTCGTGTTCCCCACTGTGAACGATTTTCCATTTTTTGACCTCCTCTTACCTGATTTCTTTCCCTATTTTAAATGTATTACAGGAAATAAAAATCTTTACTTTTTTCTGATATTTATGCTTGTATTATACCGGTACTTTTTGACTATGTCAAAGTAAATCATTTTACAGGAATAAAAATTCCCCCACACACATCGTGTATAGGGGAATTTCCTAGTTTTTCACCCTTGTCTTTGCCAAAAAGTGAATCAAGGAACCAATGATAATCAGGACAATAAGCGCAGCACATAATGCTAGTGCCATTTGATTCGTCCATCCAATTACTAAGTAACCTACACATGAGGCCAAAGCAACCAGCAGCGCATAAGGCAATTGGGTTAAAACATGATCAATGTGATTTACACCTGCACCAGTTGAGGATAAAATCGTTGTATCCGAAATTGGTGAGCAGTGATCGCCAAACACAGATCCTGCAAGTACTGCGGCAAGCGTTGGAAGCAGCATATTCACGTCTGTTAAAACGGTGACCTCTGCAGCAATTGGCAGCATAATGCCGAACGTTCCCCAGGAGGTACCGGTAGCCAATGCCATAAAACCGGCAATAATGAAAAATAGAAATGGTAACAATGCCGGATTGATGGATGCATCGTTAACTAATCGTGCCAAATAGTCTCCCGTTTCCAATGTGCTAATGATGGAACCAATCATCCATGCCAGTAGCAATATATAGATAGCCGGAAGCATTGCCTTGATTCCTTCCCAAATAATGTTTCCGACATTTGCTTTAGGCTTTCGTTGGCTTAAATGAAAAATAAATGCAGTCAAAACCGCTAACAGGCCACCAGTAAAAAGTGATACATTTACATTTGTATTTGCGAAAATCGTCAGGAGACTGGCATCTCCACCATCTTGATATCCAGTAACAATCATCGCCGTTACCGTTGCCACAACAAGCACCAGGATGGGTACAATCAAGTGATACACCTTGCCATTTTCATGGGGTTTAAACGTTTCCTGCAAATCTCCTGGTACTTTTTCGTTAGAATTTACTACTTCACCCGTTTCGATTGCGCGATTTTCATGTTTCAACATCGGCCCGAAGTCAATTTTCATACAAGCGACAAGAAATACGAGCAGCAATGCGCCGATTGCGTAAAAATTATACGGAATCATTTTTATAAAAGCTTCTAGCGGCTGGATATCTGTGATCCCATTTGCCGCAAATAAACTTCCCAGCAAACCGATGATGTATGCGCCCCAACTGGATATTGGGGAAATCACGGTCACGGGAGCGGATGTTGAATCGATAAAGTAGGCTAATTTTGCCCGTGAGACACGATGCCTATCCGTCAGCGGCCTGGCGATTTGTCCAACAGCTAAGGCATTAAAATAATCATCAATAAAAATAATAATTCCAAGAATTGCCGTCATCACCTGGGCTCCGACTCTTGTCTTGACCCGCTTCATCATCCAGTCTCCAAATTCCCGGCTGCCACCTGATGCCGTAATAAATGCCGTCATAATACCTAGAAATAATAAGAAACTTAATAACAGTATATTTCCGGTATTTAACCTCCCATTGCTAACAAAAATCGTATAAAATGTTTCCCAGATTTCGTTTAATGATCCTAAAATATTAAAATCATGAATAAATAATGCCCCAACAATAATTCCCGCTCCTAATGAAAGCAGAACTTTTCTCGTAAGCAACACTAATACAAGCATGAGTACTGCTGGGATTAATGAATAAATTGTTCCTTCCATCATGTCTACCTCCATTATTTTCTAATCAAGTGCATGAAGAAGACTGCAAAATAAGAGGAGACTGTTAGTGATGGAACTAATCCCGCCAAAAACACAAAAAAACAACGATAGAAAATAACCTACCATTGTTTATAAGTATACGTTATCCTCCATTTCGATCAGTAGTTCTCCATGCAGCGTCCAATGCATGACAGTACATCCCTTATTCAAAGACATACCAGCTATAATAAGCTTGACCCTTATTACACTTCGGCAAACAATCCTTTTGCCAATCATCATCGTTGTCATTCTCCGATTGGCTACTCCTATCATTTGCACCTCTACCTCACCGATCTGATAAGGTTCATGATTTAATTATAATTAAATTATACTGGATTATTCGTTATCTTTCAAGTCCTTGTTAAGGTCATCTTTAGGGACAGCTATTGATGGACCATTATTCCCACCTTCACCGTAAAACTCCGGAACACCCAGATTAACTACTCCAGAGTCTACATATACATCCGTACTTACTTCCCTTACATCAGTTGAAAATGGAATAACAACTCGGACTTCCGCTTCTACATGAATAAATACTTTAACCATCGCACTATTTATCCCAAACGCCTCCGCTTTATGAACAACATCGGTTTTTACATTTCCAATAAGCTCCATATTTACAGGAACTTTTGGACCCAAATTGGCCAGTACCGTATTCCCCGTTACCATGCCAAGCGGGATTTCCACTAGTGTGGGATCTTCTTTACGCATTTCTTCAATCGTATTGCCATACTCCAACTCCAAGCTCGAATCCTCGGGTACTTCCCCAGTATTCATCCATTGAAAAAATTCCTCCACCCGGTCTGTAGCATACCGATTTATTTCATTAACAGCTGCAGTATTAATTTTCCAGGAGGTAATCTCCCCTTCATTGTTCCTGGTAAATTCAGATACATCTTCAAAATCGTAGCCCTCCGCAAACCTAACTGCCGCGTTTATCCCACGAGTGGCAAATTCATTTGATTTTGATTTTGCAATATCCATTAACGCCGGTTCTATACCTTTATTCACAATAAAAATAGCAAACCAGATCATCAACAGGAATAAAATCATCGTAATGACCACAATATTTTTCACTGGAGGTGGTGTTCGTTTTTTTCGAAAAAATGGTTGTCGTCGCAGCAATATGAAAACCCCCCTAAAACAATCTATGCTTGTTTTAGGGGGGTTAGACTTGGCATTTTATATTATTTTTGACAAGCTGAATCTGTAATATTGACAGCAGACGTAAAGTCCACTTCATACGGTTCTTGCGGGATTATGTTCATCGGTATTCCAGTATGTTTAGCAACCTTCGGGTTTGGTTCAGGAACTTTTTGTCGAACTTCAGCAACTTTTCATGAAATTTCAGCATCTTCCATGTAAGAGGGCAATTTTCCAAACGTGTTGCCTCTATTTTCAGGTAGCAGTTCACAGCGTTTAGCTTGGGCAAAGTTTCTTCACTCGGTTTGATGTTCGTACCCTTGGATTTGATGCCTAGCGCTCGATCCGATGTTTAATGCTCATAAGTTGACCCTTACCACATGTTAAATTCTTGGGTTTAAAAAATGCCTCCCCTCTGGAAGACATTTTACGATATGTTTAATAATGCATCTCTCCCGATTATGCCAGGTTCCCAGCCATACGCCTTGGATGCATCAGTAATTTTTTCGAGTGGTGCATGCAGCAAATCATCAATTGTTTTAACACCAACCGCGCGACCCGCAATAACGTTACGATCTGCTAGTACCTCATTCAGCACATCCACATCCAAAGCTCCACACATGATGTAACCAATTTCATTTGTAATCATCAATAAATTTGTTTTTGGAAGTTCCACCGTAATAGCAGTAAAGAACATTCCGTCAACCTCGAGCGGATTCACCGTAATCATTCTCGTGCTCATGCCTCCTCCTTGACCTACACTACCATATGTATTCAAGGAGCTTGGACAATGTCACTTGGGGTTCTTATTGTGATTGATTGTTGTCATGCTGCTCGATCGACCTTCTACACTGCTCAATTGACTTTTGGCTGTTGCCCGATCGACTTTCCCCCACTCGATCGATTTCGCACGTAATTCGATCGACTTTCTATACCGCTCGATCGATTTCGCCCGTTGCTCGGTCGATTTTTCATCCGGCTCGATCAATTTTACCTGTGCTCGATCAATTTTGCCTAATCCTCGATCAATTCTGATGGGCCCCCGCTCGTGTCTCTATTCTAATCCGCTTTCCCATCAAAATCATTCCTCAATGTATAGGCTAGTAGATCGCGGAGGAATTCTGGTAAAAAGTATTGTTTAGTTTCGGATTTTGCTATTTCCGGGAGTAACCGTCCAAATGTAAATGTATCGGCCACAGCAACTGAATAAATGCGATCCGGATCAAGCGGTTCACCTTGAAAGAATACATTTTTTACCGACTCACGCCCATCCGTCAGGACTGTTGTAGCAATCGCCAATCCGGAAAATACCATACGGCCAATTACTTCTCCGCGAAACCCGAAGCCCTTCAACTTAAGCTCCATTAAATCCTTCGTAAACGATGCCCGGACAACTTCTGTTAATTCATCTCCGGTTAATTCCACAACACAAGGATTAATCGGATGTGGACATATCCGGTGAATGTCTTTATAGGTAACATCCCCTTTGGAAAGCTCATCAAGCAGTAACCCGGAATTTAACATGGCACAATCTGCTTTTGTCCACATTTTCATTGTGTCGGTCAGTTTCCGCATAATCGCCGTTTCCTGGAACCACTTAACTTCGATTGTCTGATGCAAATGAACAACAGTTTGACCTAATAGATTATTCGCCTTTTTATAAAGTTGCTGCAGCATTTTTTCCGTTTCCGAATCCTTCGCTAAGTGGGTAATATCGGTTGTATATGCCTCTTTATGAACAAGCTTTTTTGCCTGGTGATCCCATGTCAGAATAACCTCACCGACAAAAGTACAATGTTTCCCTGCAGCAGTAATAATCGTGTTATTGACATTTTCCCCTGTCCGCAATAAATGGTGGGTATGTCCGCCAATGATTACATCAATTTCCGAAAACCTTCTTGCAATCGCCTGATCTTCACTGATTCCTAAATGTGATAATAAAATAACGATATCAGCAGCTTCCTTGACTGATTTAATATATTTTTCTAATGCCTTAAACGGATTGGAAACATGCCATTGCAGCAATTCATAGTAGTTGTTAAAGGGGGCGGTTAGCCCTATCACACCAATACGCACTCCGTTTACCGACCGGAAATATACTACAGGCTTCAGCCAATCCGGTTCTTTCTCTGCCATATCATGCAAATTGGCGCAAACCACCTGAAAATCCGCGTCATCATAGAGGTGATAAAGATCCTCATGCCCAAGTGTAATCCCCTCATTATTCCCGAGTGTCACAACATCATAGCCAACATCGTTCATCAGTTGTACATTCGCCTTCCCCATAAACGCTTCCGCAATCGGGTGAACCCGGTCAACGTGATCCCCAACATCCATCAGCAAGCATGATGCTTGTTCACGTGCTTTACTTGCTTTGGCCTCTTTTAAATACCCGGCCACCCTTGGCCACTGGGAAAAGTTACTATGCAAATCGTTTGTATAATAAAGACATAATTTCTCCTGCATGGCTTCAAACTCCTCATGTTAAACCTTCAACAATTAATCGAATTCCAATCATAACAAGTAAAATCCGCAATATCCACTCCAGTGTATTTCCCTTAAGAAGCTGATTGGTTTTAGCCCCAATAACCCCGCCGATCCACGCACCTGGAATAAAGTAAAAAACATAATCCCAGGCAATATGTCCCAAATAAATATGCGAACTTACTGTAATGATACTAATAAAGAAAATCATAAACATGGATGTCGCCGTCGCAATATGGGCGGGAATACCGAACAAAAGGATCATGGCCGGAACCATAATGGATCCCCCGCCAATGCCAAATAACCCTGACAAAATACCGACGATTAAGGATAAAACAAATGCTGCCCAAAATGAAACGGAATAATGATAAACATGCCCGTCCACCCAAAATGTACGGACATGCTTTCTCAGGTTATCAGGAGACTTCGGCTTTCGTTTTACCAGAAACAGTAACGACAATACGACCATTAATAACCCAAAATAGAATGAGAAGTTATCTGCACCAATGTATTGGTTTAACCACGATCCAACGATGCCACCTGGAATGCTGCCAACCAAAAATAAAAGGCCCGTTTTATAATCGATACGACCTTTTTTAAAATAGGATATAGATGAAGCTAATGCCGTAACAACCATCACCATTAAGGAAATCCCAACAATCGTTTGCGGCGTTGCCCAAGCAAAACCTTCTGTATAATGATACAAAAATAACAGGCATGGAATTAAAATGACCCCGCCACCCAACCCAATTAAGCTTCCAACAAATGCGGTTAGCAAACCAATAAACACGCAAATTATGTAAACCAAATAAAATCCCTTCTATCTCTATGTCTGAATCTATGTATGTCTACCTTAATAGTAGCATTGATTTGGTGAGAATCCTATTTAAATACATTGGGGCAATTTTTCAGGGACTATTTGATCGCAAGAATCGAATGTAACAGGGCTTACATGCAAAGGGTTGCCCGATTACATCAACCATAGATTTTGGTAATGAGCCTAGATATTATATAAGTTTTTCTCGCTCTTCAATAGGAGGCTGTTGTTCCATCCATCCGTTCCTAATCATAATTTTCGCCCCCTCATGGGCATATTCGAAGACATCTTTCATGAAAGCAATAGTTTTGGTCGCTAAATCATTCCGCAAACTAAAGGCAGTGCCCAAAGAGTTTCCCCCTATTGCAAAGCTGCAAAAGAGGCTTGTACAATACATCATCAATTTATCAGAGAACGGAGCCACTGTTGAACGTGTGGGATTGCCACCCGATACAGCAGGTGCTTGTACACCATCTTCGAGAAAGACTTCGTTAAGTTCCTTGATTATGCTTTTGGCAATTTCGCCTCCTTTAGTAAAATATTTTTTTACTTTAGGTGTATTAGCACATTGAGCAAACCCAGTAATCATTTGTAACCCAGTAACATTTGTTTCAATCGCGTGGAACATATTTGCAACTTCTACTGTATTCATTGTTCGCTTTCTAGTTAGTGGATTAAGTCCTCCTCTTAAATATGAGGTATCTGAAATAAACTCAACCTTTTGAGGCATTGAGACATAAGGAGGCCGAGCATGCATACCTTTTTCAATCAAATATTGTGTACAAGCATTGTAATATTTTTGAGTAATAGCAGTGAGATCTTTAAAAATCATCACAATATCCTCGCGTGATGCCATGGTTATATTTAGTGTATGCAGGGCCATGCTAATTTCCTTTATCAAGCGAACGAACATGATATCAAAACCATTGTCGTATAGTTTAGGGGTACCTTTGTTGACATCCTCGGAAGTAAATCCGACTGGTATTACAGCTCCCTCATTTTGGAAAATAACCATTATTTTCTCTACATACGGGTCAATTTCATCGTATAAGCTAATCATTATATTTTTTGCTTTTTCGTCATCAGCTTTTTCTATGAAATATTCTAACACCCTTAAAATCATTGTTTTCTGTTGGTAAGTAAGCCATAATGTACCAAGTTCTGAAGAAGTAAGCCCGGGTTTCTCCGGCATGAAATATTCCTCCTTGTATGTTTTTAAAGTTATTAGGCTTTTAGTATTCCTTATATTATTTGCTTTATTAAACCATTTTCAGGGAATTAAATGATTGACATATCCATAAATGGGGCGGCTTATTTAGATTGTTTTTGTTAAATATATTTTCAGCAATATCCATCTTATGATTGCCCGATACCTAAACCAACCGGCAAGAATAACATCGGCAGCCACATTGGACCTATTAAGCATCCGAGAAGTATAAATTTAGGCGGGAATATTTGGAGGTGGCCATGAACTAATGTGGTGGGAGAATATATTTTATAGGAGTATGCCACAGTATTATTCCCACATGCACAAGGTCATTCATGCAGTACATTTATTAGAGCCTGGAGCAAATATAAAATATGTATCGAATCAATGAGGCACGCAAACATAAAAATAACTGCTGACATATACCTTCACGTCACAGAAAAAAATGAGGTCGACGCGATTAGCTTGTATTCAGCAGTATCCAGGATTAAAACAAATATATGGTTATCCGTGGGTGCAATCCACCCACGGACTTTTTTTTAAAACGTTGGAGGCAAAGGTTATCCAATACTACCTTCCATTTCCATTTTTATAAGTCGGTTCATTTCAACAGCATATTCCATTGGCAGTTCTTTTGTAAATGGCTCGATAAAGCCCATTACAATCATTTCAGTTGCTTCTTCCTCGCTAAGACCTCTACTCATCAGATAGAATAGCTGTTCTTCAGACACTTTTGATACTTTCGCTTCATGCTCCAATGAAATATTGTTATTATATACTTCATTATACGGAATGGTATCGGAAGTGGATTCGTTATCCATGATTAAAGTGTCACACTCAACGTTGGCACGTGCATTTTCTGCTTTGCGGCCAAAGTGAACAAGTCCGCGATAGTTAACTTTACCACCATGTTTCGAGATCGATTTGGAAACGATCGTCGATGACGTATTTGGTGCTAAATGATGCATTTTTGCACCAGCATCCTGACATTGACCGCGGCCGGCAAGGGCAATCGAAAGTGTGTTACCACGGGCACCTTCCCCTTTTAATAGAACGGCAGGATATTTCATCGTCAGCTTCGATCCGATGTTTCCGTCAATCCATTCCATTGTTGCATTAGCATCACACGTTGCCCGTTTTGTTACTAGATTATATACGTTATTTGCCCAGTTTTGGATCGTTGTATAACGGCAGTAGGCATCTTTTTTAACAAAGATCTCTACAACCGCACTGTGCAGTGAATTCGTTGTATAAACTGGAGCTGTACAACCTTCCACGTAATGAACAGATGCACCCTCATCAACAATGATCAGTGTCCGCTCAAACTGTCCCATATTTTCCGAGTTAATCCGGAAATATGCCTGTAATGGTGTCGTTGCTTTCACGCCTTTTGGCACATAAATGAATGATCCGCCAGACCATACCGCTGAATTTAGTGCGGCAAATTTGTTGTCTGTAGCTGGAATCACTTTACCAAAGTACTGTTTGAATAATTCTTCGTTTTCCTTCAGGGCTGTGTCGGTATCTTTAAACACAATACCCATTTTTTCCAAATCTTCCTTTAGACTATGATAAACAACTTCGGACTCATATTGTGCTGATACACCAGCTAAATATTTTTGTTCTGCTTCCGGTATACCTAATTTATCAAAAGTTTGTTTGATTTCATCTGGTACTTCATCCCACGTTTTACCTTGTCTTTCGGACGGCTTCACATAGTAAACAATTTCATCAAAATCTAGTTCTGAAAGATCGCCGCCCCATTGTGGCATAGGTCGTTTATAAAAGTGGTCCAATGCTTTTAAACGATAATCCAACATCCACTGCGGTTCTTCCTTCATTCTGGAAATTTCCTTCACCACTTCAGGTGTCAGACCTTTTCCAGAGCGGAAAACTGAAACGTCTCTATCACGAAAGCCATATTGGTACTCTTCTTCCATCTCTGGCATATTCTTAGCCATGAAAAAAACCTCCTTTTAGTGTCACCCATGTCTAATCCGTATTTCCTACTGCATGTCGTGGACTCCTTTTTCCATTGCCTTCCAAGCAAGGGTTGCACATTTAATCCGTGCAGGAAACTGCGAAACACCTTGCAATGCTTCGATATCACCAAAATCAGCCTCTTCGGTGTCAACGTCCTCGCCAAGCATCATATCGGAGAACATTTTTGACATATTTAATGCCTCGTGAATTGGCTTTCCTTTGATCGCTTGTGTCATCATCGATGCGGATGACATACTAATGGAGCAACCTTCCCCATCAAACTTAGCGTCCTTAACGATCCCATCCTTCACTTGCAATTGAAGCTGGATACGGTCCCCGCATGTTGGGTTATTCATATCAACGGTTAGTGCATTGCCGTCGACTGTTCCCTTGTTCCGCGGATTTTTATAATGATCCATAATTACTTTTCGGTATAGTGTATCAAGGTTGCTAAAAGACATCACCAAAATACTCCTTCGTTTTCAAAAGTCCATCAACTAAACGATCAATATCTTCCTCGGTGTTGTATAAATAAAAGCTTGCTCTCGCGGTAGCAGTGACATTCAACCATTTCATCAGCGGCTGTGCACAATGGTGCCCAGCTCTTACGGCAATCCCTTCCGCATCAAGTGCCGTCGAAGCATCATGCGGATGGACATCATCCAGATTAAACGTTACGAGTGCTGCCCGTTTTTCCGGTCCATAAATCGTAATACCATCAATTGTCCGCATCTTTTCCATCGCGTAGTCCGCCAGTCTATGCTCGTGAGCTGCAATATTCTCCATACCAACTTCATTTAAAAAGTCAATTGCCGCACCAAGTCCAATCGCACCTGCTATGATTGGGGTACCGCCTTCAAATTTCCAGGGGAGCTCTTTCCAGGTTGAATCATAGAGGTTTACGAAATCGATCATCTCACCGCCAAATTCAACTGGTTCCATTGCTTCCAGATGTTCGCGTTTCCCATATAATACCCCAATACCGGTTGGTCCACACATTTTATGGCCGGAAAAAGCGTAGAAATCACAATCCATGTCCTGTACATCCACTTTTATATGTGGAGCGCCTTGTGCACCATCAACAAGCAATACGGCTCCGTGCTGATGGGCAATTTGCGCAATTTCTTTGACCGGATTAATCGTTCCAAGCACATTTGATACATGCGCGACTGCGACCAGTTTTGTGCTATCGGTAATGGCCTGACGAACATCATCGAGATCAATTGTACCATCTGGTTGTAATGGTAAATAGTTCAATGTTGCACCTGTAGCCTTCGCGGCTTGCTGCCATGGAATAATATTACTATGATGCTCCATCGGGGTAATCAAAATTTCATCCCCGCTTTTCATATTACTACGTGCATAACTATATGCAACTGTATTAATCGATGTTGTTGTCCCACGAGTAAAAATCACTTCCGCTGTACTTGATGCATTAATAAAACGACGTACTTTTTCTCGTGCACCTTCATACTTTTCTGTGGCCCTTGTACCTAAAGTATGAACACCGCGGTGAACATTTGAATTATCTTCCCGGTAATAGGCATCAAGTGCTTCGATAACAGGTAACGGCTTTTGCGATGTTGCCGATGAATCAAGATATACTAAGGGATGTCCGTTCACTTCCTGGTTCAAAATAGGAAACTGTTGCCGTATGGCTTGCACATCCATTAGTAAACCTTCCTTTCAATAACCTGTTTCAGTTGTTCTTTAACCGATGCAATCGGCAGCTGACCAACTACTGGCTCCAGGAAGCCATGAATGATTAATCGTTCCGCTTCAAATTTTGAAATCCCACGGCTCATTAAATAGTACATTTGAATCGGATCAACGCGACCAACCGAAGCCGCATGCCCCGCCATTACATCATCTTCTTCAATCAATAGAATTGGATTTGCGTCTCCACGGGCTTTTTCACTCAGCATCAGGACACGAGATTCCTGTTCCGCATTTGATTTCGATGCCCCGTGCTCAATTCTGCCGATCCCATTAAAAATAGTCGTTGCATTATCTTTCATAACACCATGTTGAAGGATATACCCTTCTGAATTTTTTCCAAAGTGAACAATCTTTGTTGTGAAATTTTGTGTTTGACTGCCGCGTCCTACGGTTACAGCTTTTGCATTGGAATTGGAATTATCGCCAACTAAATGCGTAACATTTTCTGAAACCGAGTTACCGTCATTCATTTGCCCTAATGCCCAATCAATTGATGCATCACGATAGGCAACACCACGACGGTTTACATATGTTGTTGTTCCTTCAGCAAAATTATCAACAGCACCAAATGAGATTTTGGCATTATTTTGGGCAATTACTTCGGTCACTATATTGGCTACGCTTTGTTCTTCATGATTACTGGAGATATAGTTTTCCACATATGTCAATGAGCTGTTATCATCCGCAACAACTAATACATGATTGAACAACGCCACTTCCGGATCTTCCTGCCAAAAAATAGCTTGCAACGGTTTATCCAATTGAACATTTTTCGGTACGTACACGAAAACGCCACCGTTCATTAACGCAGCATGAAGTGCAGTCAAACGATGTTCATCGATTGATACCGCATCTTTCATATAATAACGTTTCACTAAATCCTCATGTTCGTTTAAAGCAGTGAAGATATCAGTGAAAATAACACCTTTTTCCTTCAGATCATCTGTCAGTGCTGCATATGCAACGGTGTGATTACGCTGGATTACCAGATTTTCAGTTTTATTTTCTTTATCAAGAAATTCCTGAATTTCCGCCGGCAGCTCTTCTAGAGAAGAAATTGTAGCGCCTTCTGCTGTATGTTTAAACTTACTGAAATTCCACTTGCCTATTCTCGTTTTATCCGGTTCTGGCATTGGAAGAGCATCAGCTTGTTCCAAAGCTTGAAGGCGTAAATTCCGCATCCATTCTGGTTCATTCCTGTCTTGTGAAAACTTGATTGTATAACCTTGATCGTATGGCAGCTTTGTTTCAACAGTCATATTACCCCTCCTAACCTTTACGCATTTTGCTCAACAGTTTCGTCTTCAATACCCAATTCTTCCTTAATCCAGTCGTACCCTTCAGCTTCTAACCGTTGTGCCAGCTCAGGTCCGCCAGATTTAACAACACGTCCTTGCATCATGACATGGACAACGTCCGGAGTAATATAATTCAGCAAGCGTTGATAGTGCGTAATAATTAAGCAGCCAAAGTTTTCATCACGTAACTTATTGATCCCTTTGGAAACAACTTTCAGTGCGTCAATATCCAGCCCGGAATCGATTTCGTCCAAGATGGCAATTTCTGGTTTGATCATCATTAATTGTAAAATTTCATTACGCTTCTTCTCACCACCGGAAAAGCCTTCGTTTAAATAGCGTTGTGCCATGTTTTTATCAATTTCCAGGTAATCCAGTGTATTATCCATTTCCTTAATAAATTTCATTAATGGAATTTCATCGCCTTCCTCACGACGAGCATTAATCGAGGAGCGCAAGAAGTCAGAAGTTGTCACACCACTGATTTCACTTGGATACTGCATGCCAAGGAACAGACCAGCACGAGCACGTTCGTCAACTTCCATTTCCAACACATCCTGGCCGTCCAAAAGTACACTTCCTTCTGTTACTTCATATTTCGGATGACCCATAATTGCTGATGCCAGGGTGGATTTCCCTGTTCCGTTCGGCCCCATGACCGCATGGAATTCTCCACCCTTTATCGTAAGGTTTACACCTTTTAATATCTCTTTTCCTTCAATAGATACATGAAGATTTTTGATTTCTAGTGTTGATCCTGCCATATCGATACCTCCAATTACTATTATGTGTGTATTCAAATGGAGCAATTTCCATTCTCAATTTATTCTCATTACAATCTTATATCATTTCGAATGTATATTCAACTCTTTTAGGTTGATAAATATCACGTTTTTTCTTGGGATAGTTATAGTTTAACACAAAGTGAAACGTCATTGTCTGTTAGGCAATTTGGCCATGAACGAGGAAATTACACAACTTGCAATCTAAGGCCATTCACCAATCTCATATTCCAAAAAATGCTGGCAACTTGTATATAAAGTTGCCAGCATTCATTCGTTAAATTTCTATTAGAAAAGAAAATGTATAAACTAAGGCCCAATTCCGTTCGCAACAGTGTAGGCCACGTCCGGCTCCAGCGCCCAGCGACTAGTGGACAACACCCGCCTCCGTACGATAAGTCAACATCGGTTCGGGTAAGAAGGAATGCCGACTAAGAACGGACTTTGCGTCCAACTCACGTCTACCCCTGTTGCAGGGGCATGTTTCCTTTATCTCCTACGGTAGGAATGTTCGGTTAAAACCGCCGCTTTGCGCGGCAACACCGAACCACCCTGCATGGCAGGGCGCAGTCCATACGTCGCTAACCGGGCGCTTCCACCTTTGGTTCTTATTTATGAAAATGACTATCGATTTCCGCGACAATATGCTTGCATTGCTCGTATTCTTGTTGCCTTCTCTTTTCCACAACGATTCGTTTGTCAAGTTTCCTCCCGTATTCCGCATAGCCCATTCCGTGTGACTGCTGCATTGCTTTCTCCATTTCGGGAGTGTAATTCATCCTTATTCCACTGTGGATAGTGAATCATCCTTTCGTTTTATTTACAATCCTAAGATTATCACAAGGACGATTCCCGTGGCAAAGCCGATTTAAACGTCAGTTAACGCATTGAATTGGAAATTAGCCGCTGAACCGAACATAGCCATTTTTCTTCATCATATTTATCTTTTTTCACCTGGATACTGCCAAATACTCAAAATTCCCAATAAATTACTTTTCTCCACCGACCGGAACAACTGCCCCGTCATATTTATCCAACATAAAGTCCTGGATTTCTTTTGAATGCAGCACGTCTACCAATGTATTCAACGCTTCATTATCTTTGTCTTTCGCTTGAACAGCAACAACATTCACATATGGCGATTTTTCATCTTCCAAAATAAGCGTGTCGTCCATTGGATCTAAACCGGCCTGAATGGCATAGTTTGTGTTGATGGCAACGAGAGTATTTTCCTCTGAATTATACAGTTCCGGTAAAATTGCTGCCTCATAATCCGGTGAAAAGGTTAAGTTCTTCGGATTTTCAACAATATCATCAAATGTCGCTTTGTTCGTTTTCACACTATCGTCCAATTTGATCAGACCAGCTTTTTCAAACAAGGCTAATACACGGGGATGATCTGATACGGAATTACTTAAAATGACTTCAGTACCATCTTTCACATTATCCAGACTGGTAATATCTTTGGAGTAAATCCCCATTGGTTCAATGTGGATGCCATCTATATAGTCCAAATCATATCCCGTATCCTTTACTGTTTGCTCCAAATATGGGGTGGTTTGAAAATAGTTGGCATCAAGATCACCATCTGCCAAGGCGTCGTTTGGTAATACATAATCCTGGTATTCCTCAATTTCAAGTGTGATTCCTTTTTCTTTCAGAAGTGGTTTTGCTTCTTCCAAAATTTCTGCATGCGGCACACTGGTTGCCCCAACTTTAATGGTTGTATTTTCATCGTCACCTTTGCTTTCATCAGACCCGCCACATGCTGCTAATACGAGTACCAACAATATAGATACAAATGCTAAAATCTTTTTCATGATGAACTCCCCCTTTTTATCTTTTATCTAATTTATTGGAAATAAAGTCGCCAATAAACTGAAAAATAAATACGATTAAAACAATAACGACGGTACAAATAAAGACAATATCAAAATTACGCCGCTGAAATCCAAAGTAATAAGCATAATTCCCTAAACCACCAGCGCCAATGACACCAGCCATTGCTGTATAACCAATCAGTGCAATCGCCGTTACGGTCAGCCCTGAAACCAATGCGGGCATGGATTCAGGAAGTAACACCCGAAAAATAATCGTTCGTGTTTTGGCACCCATTGCTTTCGCCGCTTCCACCACACCTTTATCCACTTCCTTCAAAGCAATTTCCACAAGCCTTCCATAAAATGGGGCTGATCCGATAATCAATGCTGGTAAGGCAGCATTGGGGCCACGAATCGTACCAATTAAAAAGTCGGTAAATGGAAATAACAGTAAAATCAAGATGATAAACGGAATCGCTCGAAATATGTTTACGATTGCTGCGACAACAAGGTTAATTAATTTATTTTGCCAAATCCCACCCTTCGCAGTCAGGTATAATAGCAAACCGAGCAGGATCCCCAAGATTAACGTTCCAACGAGTGAAAGTATCGTCATATAAAACGTTTCATAGATTGCTCCCCAAAGGTCCTCAACATCCAAATTGGGAAATAAATCAGTTAACATCACGGATCACCTCCACTTCAACCGAGGTTTTGGTGATAAAGCCGATTGCCTTGTCCATTTCTTCTGTTTCTCCTTCTATTTGTACAAACAGCGTTCCATAGGCGCCAGCTTGCGTTTGGGTAATTTTTCCCTGTAAAACGTTAATATCAACCTTATATTTCTTCGCCACTTGACTAATCAGTGCCTGGTTTGCCGTTTCCCCGATAAAATGAAGGCGAACAATCTTTCCATGATCATAGGCATTAATCAAGTCCTGTATTCCTTCATTCTCATCCTGTGTACCCATTACCTGCTCAACAAATTTTTTCGTCACTTGCTGCTTTGGCCGTAAAAACACATCCAGCACGTCACCTTGTTCAACGATCTTTCCATTTTCCATTACGGCAACCTGCCGGCAAATTTTACGAATAACGTGCATTTCATGGGTAATTAAAATAATCGTCAGGCCCAGCTTTTTATTAATATCCACCAGCAAATCTAAAATCGCGTTGGTCGTTTCCGGGTCAAGTGCTGAGGTAGCCTCATCGCAAAGCAGCACTTTTGGATTGTTGGCAAGTGCTCTGGCAATCCCGACTCGCTGCTTTTGCCCGCCGCTCAGCTGTGACGGATAGGCATTTTCCCGTTCAGAAAGTCCAACCAAATCGATCAGCTCCCGAACCCGCCTCTCCCGTTCCGCTTTTGGCACTCCAGCAATTTCCAAAGGAAACGCAATATTATCCTTTACTGTCCGCGACCATAGCAAATTAAAATGCTGAAAAATCATCCCAATTTCCTGTCTCGCCAGCCGGAGCTGATTAGAATTCATGGCCGTAATGTCTTGATCATCTATAATAACCCGTCCGCTAGACGGCTCCTCTAACCGGTTAAGCAATCTGACAAACGTACTCTTACCGGCACCACTGTAGCCAATCACACCGAAAATCCCGCCTTCCTTAATTGCAAGTGTTAAGTCATCAACGGCAGTGATTTGCTTTTTATTGGATGTAAAAATTTTGCTTAATCCTTCAATTGAAATCACGAATAATCCTCCTTAGCAATAACTCGGCATCCGCCTTGCATTTTCAGAGGTCGGAAGCCAGAGGTCGGATTGGAAGAAATCGGCGAATTGCTGATTTCATTATCAAAACCTCTTACATATCTCTTATTATGCCCATTGAAACCAAAAACGCCTTTCTGCAAGAGAACAGAAAGACGTATCTATAAAAAGTCTCACGTCCCCTCATCTGTCAAAGGATTACTTTGCAGGAATTGGCACCTTTCAAATACACCTGAAGGTTGCCGCGGGTTCATAGGGCCAGTCCCTCCACCGCTCAAGATAAGAGATAAGTCGTATTTAATTTAAAAATGATAAGTAAAATACTAGCACTTACCGAAACACGTGTCAATGCAAAAAGTAATAGTCCGCTAATTATGAATTATTAGCGAACAACTCCGGTTTATATTTCAGCAAATAACTGTAAATGTTCCCGATCGAACGGAACGCATAAACGCTTTCTTTGATTTCCCCATCTTGTTTTATCAGCAGACATGGCACACTTTCGATTTTGTTATCTTGCATAAAATCGGGATGCAGTGCAGCATTCATTTCATAAAAAATGTCCTCATGATGCACCGCTTCAATTTTGTCCAGCATCGATCTTGCCAATGCACATGTACCGCAAAACGGGGTGTAAATATATAGTAAATAATGATCTCCAATCAATGTTTCGTCTGTAATCTGTTGCAAAACTATCACCCTACACCAAAAATATCGGATTGACCGCGATTCGTTTGCTTACTAATACGGTTGCAAGGATTTGTTCAGGCGTCGTTGCTACTTCCCGATATTCACTGTTTACGTAAATATGCTCTGCATGGGGGAGCTCCCGTGCTAATTGTTTACGCAGCTTTATCCCTGATTCATCCTCATCAACTAAAATGAAGACATCCTTATTATCCAAATCATACGTATACAAAAGCTCATCAAACCGTTCCACACCGAGCGTGCCATTCGTACAAATTATTTCAACATCCTCCGTGATTACTTTTTTGATTTGCTTTTTATCGGTTAACCCCTCAACAATAATGACTTTGTCTGATTCATGTGTCATGATCCCACAGCACTCCTTACCAAATCAAGCAAAAAGCTGCTTACAACTATAATATGATGCGAATAAGGCTGACTCTACACCTTTTAATTGGAGTGCAAAGTCAGCCTCGAATGCGTTCTAATTTTATCTGATTAATCTTCCTGAATAACCTCTTCGTATTTTTCAGCAGATAACAATTCGTCTATTTCCGATTCATCAGAAGGCTCAACCACAACCATCCATGCTTTCTCATATGGCGATTCGTTTACTAGTTCAGGGCTGTCCTCTAATTCTTCATTTACTTCAACGACTTTACCACTGATTGGGGCATACAGTTCAGATACAGTCTTAACAGATTCAACACTTCCAAAAGGCTCATCCGCTTCGATTTCGTCTCCTTCTTCCGGCAGCTCAACAAATACAATATCGCCTAACTCATCTTGTGCAAAATCAGTAATTCCGATTCGTACTTTGCCATCTTCTTGTTTTACCCATTCATGTTCTTCTGAATATAATAAGTCCTTTGGTAAGCTCATTAAAATCCCTCCATTAATTCATAGCAATTTTACTATACTAGGTAACCCGGTTTATTTCTAGTATTTCACCTTACATTTACAGCCATTCTTCTTCAAAGGTTTCTTCTTTAAATCCAACCGTTACCTTTTGTCCATTTGTAACAATCGGCCGCTTGATCAGCATACCATCTGACGCCAGGATTTCCGCCATTTCTTCAGTACTGGCATCTTTAATTATTTCCTTAATATTCCCTTCCCGATACTTCTTGCCACTTGTGTTGAAAAATTTCTTAGCAGGTAAACCGCTTTTCTCGATCAAATCCAGCAACTCGTTTTTTGTCGGCGGGTTGTCCACAATATGTATGCTCGTATAGGTGATGTTTTGATCGTCCAACCATTTTTTCGCCTTTTTGCATGTACCGCAATTTGGATACCAGTAGAATGTTAACGCCATATACTTTACATCCCTCCCCTGCCCATGTAATTAATTTCATCTATTATAGCAGATTTGTATGGGAATGGTCGAAGAAATTGCAGATTAAGAATCCAATTTTATTCACCGATGGTATAATGATGAAAAGAAGTACTGTTTGAAATCGAAAGCAATACACGTTGACGATTCTATTTTCATAGTAACAAATAAAAAACCATGATATACTATAAAAAATAGCGCCATAAAGGGAAAGGTGTTCGGGATGGGAGAAAAATACGGTGGCAAAACAAGTAAAGATAATGACATGATCAAAGAAAGCAATCTGACATATGATGATTACGCTTCAATCGACGACGGGAACCGATATGAACTGGTAAATGGACAATTAGAATTGATGAGTCCTGCGCCAGCCGTTACCCACCAATTGATTAGTCATCAAATGCAAAAGATAATCACACACAGCTGCGAATCGGATTATTTTATTTTATATGCACCTGTTGATGTCATTCTCTCTTCCAAGGAGGTTCGTCAGCCAGATCTTGTTCTATTACACAGAAGCCGTATCGATATTTTACGTAACCGCGGGATTGAAGGTGCACCAGACCTTGTTGTCGAAATTCTGTCACCTTCGACATTAAAGCGTGATAAAATTGATAAACTTAAAACTTACGCACGGTATAAAATCCCGGAATACTGGATCGTGGAACCTGCAAGCGGAATGTTAGAACAATATACGCTTCAAGACGAACAATATACTATATTTAATGTTTTTCAACATAATGATAATGTATCTTCTCCAAACGTCTCATGTATTTCCTTCACTATGGAAGAAATTATGAATAATATTCCCGATATCAAGAATTAACAAAAGCCCTAGTTACCAACGTAACTAGGGCCTTTGATTTTTTATACAAAATATTTTTCTTCTTCAATAATACCCGCCGCAATCTCGCGTTTTTTCGCAATAACATTTGTTGGTGTGTGGCGTGTAAGTTTGCGTAATGACGAAAGCATCATACGCAATGTATCGCCTTCTTCAACAGCGATCAGCGTTTCTTTTGCATCCGCTTCAATTCGGTTAAATGCTTCCTGAACATAAACTTGTGTATAAAGCAGTTTTTGTTTATTCTTTTCTTCACCCGATTTGTTAATAGCTTTTTCGGTCCGAAGAATAGCAGATTCCATGTTATACACTTCATTAACCATATCGGCAAGGTTTACGAGGATTTCTTGTTCATTCTCCAGCTTCTGCATATACTTTTGTGCTGCGAGTCCGGCACCAAGCAAAACGATTTTCTTAGCATTTTTCAAGAGATGTTTTTCTTGTGCTAACGTTTCATCACCGACTTCTTCCGGCATCATCATCATGAGCTCTTCCTGCAGGCCTTGTGCTTTTTGCAGTAATGGCAATTCCCCTTTCATTGCTTTTTTCAGCAATGTTCCAGGCACGATTAAACGATTGATTTCGTTTGTTCCTTCAAATATCCGGTTGATCCGTGAATCACGGTACATACGGGCAACCTCATATTCTTCCATAAAACCATACCCGCCATGAAGCTGTACGGCTTCATCAGTGACATAATCGAGACATTCCGTAGCAGCGTATTTATTCATCGAGCACTCGATTTGGTATTCGGCAATCGCTTTGGCTATTTCACGTCCATCTTTTAATTGCTTATCTGTTAAAGCTCCCATCCGCTGTTCGAACAATCCGACTGTGCGGTAAACGGCACTTTCATTTGCATACGTCCGTGCTGCCATTGTAGCCAATTTTTCCTGCGTAAGGCTAAAGCTTGAAATGGATCTGCCAAATTGCTTACGTTCGTTTACATACTTGGTTGCCACTTCGATTCCACGTTTTGAACCGCCTACACCACCGATTGCCAATTTATAACGGCCGACGTTTAAAATATTAAAAGCAATTTTGTGGCCTTTGCCTTTTTCCCCTAATAGATTCTCAACAGGTACTTCTGCATCTTCCAATATCAATGTACGGGTTGACGAGCTTTTAATTCCCATTTTGTCTTCTTCATTACCAACTGATACACCAGGGAATTTACGCTCTACAATGAATGCAGAGAAATGTTCGCCGTCGATTTTGGCATAGACAATGAAAACATCTGCGAATGCCGAGTTTGTGATCCATTGTTTTTCGCCATTTAAAATATAATGGGTACCAGCATCATTTAATTTGGCGGTTGTTTTTGCACCTAGAGCATCGGACCCTGATGAAGGTTCTGTTAATGCGTAGGCCGCTAAAAGTTCACCAGTTGCAAGTTTTGGTAAATACTTTTGTTTTTGCTCATCGTTGCCGAAAAATACGATTGGCAATGAACCGATGCCAACATGTGCCCCATGTGTTACGGAAAATCCGCCAGCACGGGAGAATTTTTCCGTAATTAAGGAAGAACTAATTTTATCTAATGCCAATCCGCCATATTCTTCCGGAACATCAGCACCTAACAATCCAAGTTCCCCGGCCTTTTTAAGCAGATCCACCGAGTATTCAAATTCGTGGTTTTCTAATTTGTCTACTACTGGCAACACCTCACCGGCGACGAACTCTTCCGTTGTTTTAGCAATCATTTTATGTTCGTCAGTGAAATCCTCCGGGGTAATCACATCATCACCGGTTAAATCCTCTATTAAAAATGCTCCACCTTTAAATAATTTTTCTTTCGTTTCACTCATGATTAACGTCCCTTTCCATTATGAAATAATAGGGCAAACACCCTTCTGTGAGTTTTAGCATTTCTGTGATGTTCAGCATTTTTAGATGAACTTCAGTATTTTCTCCTGAACTTCAGCACTTTCTCTTTGAGCTTCAGTATTTTGTATGAAGTTCAGCACTTTCTCTATAAACTTCAGCACGTTTTAGATGATGTTCAGTACTTTCTCCGTAAACTCAGCATTTTAATAAGAAGTTCAGCATTTCCTCTGTGAACTTCACAATTCACTTAAAAACATCACCTTGACCATAAGGTTTAACTAAACAAGTTCAAATACACCAGCAGCACCCATTCCGCCACCAATACACATGGTAACAACACCATATTGTACGTTGCGACGCTTCATTTCATGAATCAGACTTAACGTTAATTTCGTACCGGTCATCCCAAGTGGGTGGCCAAGTGCAATGGCGCCGCCGTTTACATTGACAATATTCGGATCGAGTTCTAATGCTTGGATAACACGAACCGATTGGGAAGCAAATGCTTCGTTCAATTCGAACAAGCCAATGTCCGCTAGTTCAAGTCCGGCAATTTTCAATGCCTTTGGTACCGCTTTAACCGGACCAACGCCCATAATTTCCGGCTCCACACCTGCTACAGCAAAGGAACGGAATTTCACAAGTGGTGTAAGTCCTTCCGCCTCAGCTTTATCCCGCTCCATTAACAATACGGATGCTGCACCATCACTCATTTGCGATGAATTACCAGCTGTGACAGATCCTCTCACATTAAATGCCGGGCGCAGTTTTGCCAATACTTCCATCGATGTTCCTTTGCGTACACCTTCATCCATTTCAAATATGAAGCTTTTCTCTTCAATCTGATTGTTTTTGCCAACTACCCGCTCGGTTACTTCAACCGGAACGATTTCATCCTTGAATTTCCCTTCTTGGATAGCTTTAGCCGCACGCTCGTGACTCTGAACCGCAAAGGCATCCTGATCTTCGCGGGAAATACTGAAACGATTGGCTACTTCTTCGGCGGTATGCCCCATCCCCATGTAGTAGCCTGGTGCATCCTGAACAAGCTTGCTATTCGGCTTGATTACGTGACCGCCCATTGGAATCAAACTCATTGATTCCGTTCCACCGGCAATCATCGTATCACTAGCACCGATCATAATACGCTCCGCTGCAAAAGCAATACTTTGCAAGCCTGATGAACAGTAGCGATTAATGGTGACTCCTGGAACCGTATTCCTCAATCCTGCAAGGCCGGCAATATTACGTGCCACATTCATTCCCTGTTCTGCTTCAGGCATCGCTGTTCCAATAATGACATCATCGATATTGCCGTCGTAATTCCCAGCACGTTTTAGTGTTTCTTTTATCGTTAATGCTGCCAAATCATCTGGTCGAGAATTGGCGAGTGACCCTTTCTTAGCTTTTCCTACAGGGGTTCTTGCACCTGCAACAATTACTGCTTCCTTCACATTTCTTCCCCCTCTTCTTTTTAATTACGTAAAGGCTTCCCTTTTAGTAGCATGTGCTGCATCCGTTGTTGGGTTTTCGGCTCCCCGATTAAACTTAGGAATGCTTCCCGTTCTAAATCGAGCATGACTTGTTCGTCAATTAATGTACCTTCTTTTATTCGTCCACCTGATAGTACATATGCGAGTTTTTCCGCGATTTTTACATCATGATCTGATGCATAACCACTTAGTTGGAGTGACTTTGCTCCTAGCAGCATTGCCGCATAACCAGGATCACCGACAACCGGTACCTTTTCCCGTTTTGGCGCCTGATAGCCAGCATTTGCTAAGGCAAGTACTTTTTCTTTTGCATCATGCAGCAGATGATCCGGATTTGCACTGATGGCGTCTTGGTTATTTAAAAAGCCGTTCTCCCGTGCTTCGGCAGCCGATGTGGAAACTTTTGCGGTAGCTACTTTTTCAAATACATCAATCGCTACTTTTGTCAGATCAAACTCAACACCCTTCGGCAGGTTGCGCAGCTCTTTTAAATACAGCTCTTTAGTACCGCCACCGCCTGGGATTAAACCAACGCCAAATTCCACAAGTCCCATGTACGTTTCCGGTGATGCCTGGATTGCAGCCGCCGGTAAGGAAACCTCTGCACCGCCGCCAAGTGTCATATTAAATAGTGCAGACACAACCGGTTTCTCGGAATACTTAATGTTCAGCGCCATGTTTTGGAATTGACGAACAACCATATCCAACTCAAAGAAATTATCGTCCTGTGCCTCCATCAGCATCATGCCAAGGTTTGCCCCCACACAGAAATTTTTGCCTTGGTTGCCGATGACAAGTCCTTGATAATTTTTCGCAACCTCTTCTAGTGCAAAGTTAACCATTTGGATAATATCCAGTCCAATGGCATTGCTTTGCGAATGGAATTCTAAAGCTGCTACACCGTCCCCTAAATCTATTAAACTAGCGCCCGTATTCTTTTTAATGACCCCATTAACATCTTTAACCCGTTTTAAATTAATTTCTTTTTTATTGAAATGCTGCTGTTTATATTCACCTTGATCGTAATAATAGACATTGCCATTCTCTGTTTTATAGAAGGATTCATTGCCATCTTTTAATAATTTCAGCACCCAGTCAGGAACCGTTTCTCCTTCTTGTTGCATCCGCTCGACTGATTTGCGGACACCAATCGCGTCCCATGATTCAAATGGTCCAAGTTCCCAGCCGAAGCCCCATTTCATAGCCTGATCGATGGAAATAATATCATCGGCAATTTCACCAGTAAGCTCTGCTGAATAAATCAATGCCGGTTTCATTACAGACCAGACTAAATCACCCGCTCTGTCACCTTTCGCCGATACAAGCGCTTTCAATTTGCGATGCGAACCTTTTTCCTGTTTTGCCATTTCGGTTGCAGCCGTTTTTAGTTTTTTCCGATCCTCGTATTCTAGTGTTTCCGGATTTAATTCATAGATGGTACTGCCGTTTTTGTCTTTCTTCTTCCAGAAAAATCCTTGACCGCTCTTAGCACCGAGCCAGCCTTTTTCCTGCATGCTTAAAATAAACTGCGGTACATCGAATACTTCTTTTTCCGCACCTTTAACCTGATCATAAACATTTTTGGCCACGTGAATAAATGTATCAAGGCCAACAACATCCAGCGTACGGAAAGTCGCACTCTTCGGACGGCCAATCATTGGTCCGGTAACAGAATCAACCTCACCGACACTATATCCGCCCTCCAGCATTTTTTGTACAGTGACGAGAAGTCCGTATGTACCAATTCGGTTGGCAATAAAGTTTGGTGTATCCTTTGCTTCTACTACACCCTTACCAAGTACATTCTCGCCAAATTTTTTCATGAATGCCAGTACTTTCGGATCTGTATCCTTCGTCGGTATAACCTCAAGTAATTTCAAATAGCGAGGCGGGTTGAAAAAGTGGGTACCGAGAAAATGTTTGCGAAAATCTTCGTAACAATCTTCTGCCATTGCCTCTACTGAAATTCCTGATGTATTGGAGCTAACAACTGTTCCGGGTCTACGATATTTATCGACATTTGCAAAAATCTGTTTCTTAATATCCAATCTTTCTACGACAACTTCAATAATCCAGTCCACATCAGCTAATTTTTCCATGTCATCATCCATATTGCCAACCTCGATTAAATCAAGGCTCTGCTTTGTCGTAATCGGTGATGGTTTCTGCTTTAATAGGGCCTTTTTGCTTTGGGCTGCCGTTCGATTTCGAACAACACGATCTTCCAGTGTTAAGCCTTTTTTCGCTTCATCCTTCGTTAATTCCCTCGGTACAATATCGAGCATCAGCGTCGGTATCCCAACGTTAGCCAAGTGAGCAGCAATTCCGGATCCCATTACACCAGACCCTAATACTGCAGCACGCTTGATCGTTCGTGTCATGATTTGTCCCCCAATCCTTATTTGAATGAACACTCATTCATTTTACTGCGAAAAATAAAAGATAGTTCCCTATCCATCTATTAATCAGTATAAATTATATTCAGAAATATCGCAACGGAAACGAATAAAAAAGTTTAGGATTTATTATGATTTGCAGGGTGGTAGTGGATATGTTAGGAAAACATGCTGTTGTTGCGCGTAGATTACTATTGATGTTTCGCTTTCACTGCCGATGTTCCACTGTTTCCTGGTGATGTTATGCAATTCACTGTCGATGTTCCGCTGTTTCCTGGTGATGTTATACAATTCACTGCCGATGTTCCGCTGTTTCCTGTTGATGTTATACAATTCACTGCCGATGTTCCGCTGTTTCCTGGTGATGTTATACAATTCACTGCCGATGTTCCACTGTTTCCTGTTGATGTTATACACTGCAGATAGACTGATTATCCCTGCCAATGTCCTTAAGATCGACTCCTCCATCAAACCACCCGGATGGACGATAGCTGACACGTGTTAAAAAGTGTCAGCTCCAGGATTTATCATCAACCCGCTGGCATTGGTGTTGGTGTTGGACCAATTCCATTCCCGCCAAACGTATCGTCAATAAGTTTTCGAATATCTTTTAGCGATTCACCGTCTTTATATTTCGCAACAGCAGTTTTAGCGATATCAATACAAATACCACAGCTAAAGCCCATACTATCAAGTTCAGCAATTTTTCCATTAAACTTATCAACAAAACAATCCGTATTGCTTTCATGGCCATTGCTGTCATAGCAGCCACAATAACAAGGCATATAATCCAGTACATCTGAATGATTGATTGCCAGTTCATACGCACCTTTTACACGGGGATCATCAACCTCGCCAAAAAACTGGACCATTGTCTCGGACCATGCTTCTTTTTCCATGTTGTAGGAAAGTCCATCCAATGATTGATCAACATGTAATTCCCCGGATGTTTGATCCTGCTGCTCCGAAATCGCCTTATCATTGGAACAGGCCACAAGCGCTACCAATAACACTAAAAACAGAAACATAAACTTTTTCAAAGTAAAATGCCACCCTTTCGCTTTTCTTCTACGATAATAATATCGAATACAGAACAGTTATTGGTGGCATAATCATGAACATTTTACGACGTTTTTAAAAAACGTAATCATTACAGTTTACAAATCGTAATCATTACTGTATGATGATTTAGGAAATAACAAGGAGGAATATGATTGAAGCGAAATGTTATAATCATTACATTTATACTATTAGCACTAACCGTTGCTGGGTGTAATGCGGCAAAGGATAGTGACAAAGAAGGACTAACCATTTATACATCGATTTATCCGATTCAATATGCTGTGGAGCGGATTGGTGGTGACACGGTTGATGCCAAGTCTGTCTACCCACCTGGTGTTGATGCACACACCTATGAACCGACAACTAAAACAATGACATCGATCGCGTCCGGTGATGCATTTATTTATTTGGGTGCTGGCATGGAAGGCTTTGCGGAAAGCGCAGCAGACGCACTGCAATCAGAGGGTGTCCAGTTAGTCGAGCTGGGAAAACATGAGGAGCTCTTTCATACAGATGCAGAACACCATGAGGATGCGGATCATGCTGATGACGGACATCACCATGGTGACCATAACCCACATATTTGGCTTGATCCATTACGAATGATCGATATGGCTGATTTAATCAAGCAAGAATTAATCGAGTTAAATCCGGATAAAAAAACACTTTATACAGACAATTTCAATGCACTAAAAGAAGATTTGCTTAATCTGGATAATAGCTATCAAGAAACACTTAAGGCGAAAGCAAATAAAAAAATACTGGTGACGCACGCCGCATACGGATATTGGGAAGAACGATATGGAATTGAACAAGTGGCGATCAAAGGGCTGTCATCGAGTGATGAGCCGTCCCAAAAAGAGTTAACTTCCATTATTGATCAGGCGAAAGAATATAAACTGCACTATATTCTTTTTGAACAAAACAGTTCCGATCGTGTATCAACAATTATGCAAGATCAGCTAGGTGCAAAGGTTTTACGTATTCATAATTTATCCGTCCTTACTGAGGATGACATAAAAAATGAAGAAGATTATTTATCCTTAATGAAGCACAACCTGGAAGTGCTGGATAAGGCAATAGACGAGGGAAGGTGAAAACAACCATGAACGAGTCAGTGATAACCATGAAAAATATCCACTACAGATATGATAAAAAAGAGGTACTGGATCATATTAATTTCACATTACTACCAGGTGCGTTTATGGGGCTGGTCGGTCCAAACGGCGGCGGAAAAACGACCTTCATCAAATTAATTCTTGGAATACTAAAACCGGATTCGGGTACTATCGAGCTTTTTGACCAGCCAACCGAAAAATTTCATGACTGGGAGCGAATCGGTTTCGTTTCTCAAAAAGCCAATGCCTTTAATAAAGGATTTCCAGCTACTGTTTATGAAGTTGTATCGATGGGGCTTACCGCTAAAATTGGCTATTTAAAGTTTTTCAAAAAGCATCATAAAGAAAAGATCCTGCAGGCAATTGATCAAGTTGGCATGACCGATTACACCCATCAAAATGTAGGAAATCTATCAGGCGGACAGCAACAGCGCGTTTTCATTGCCCGGGCTCTTGTAAACGAGCCTGAATTGCTTATCCTGGATGAGCCTACCGTTGGGGTCGATGCGGAAAATGTCAAACGTTTCTATGAGATACTCTATCAATTAAACCGGGACAAGGGGATAACCTTGCTGCTTGTAACGCATGACACCGGGATCATGACCGAATATGCAACCGATATCGTGTGTCTGAATAAAACAATGCATTTCCACGGAAGTCCTGCTAAATATGCGTCATTAACGGAACAAGATTTTTCGCAGTTTTACGGGCATCCGGTTAACATTGTTACCCACAATCATATATAATAGAGGTGACACAATGCTTTCAGATATTTTGCAATACGATTTTTTACGAAACACTTTTTTAACCGGTTTACTTATCGGTATCATTGCTCCGTTACTCGGGACATTTATTGTTGTCAGACGCCTGTCGTTAATTGCCGATGCCCTTTCCCATGTCACGCTGGCCGGGATAGCATTTGGTTTATTACTGGAAAAGAAGCTTGCCACAACGATTATTACCCCCTTATATGGGGGAATGGCATTTTCCGTGCTCGGCTCCATTTTTATTGAGAAACTACGTGGCGTTTATAAAGCATACCAGGAGATTGCTATCCCGATTATTTTATCTGGTGGCGTTGGACTGAGTGTTATTTTTATTTCCTTAGCAAACGGGTTTAATACCGAGCTTTTTAATTATTTATTTGGTTCTGTATCGGCGGTCAGCCAGAAGGACTTGTTTACAATTTTAGGAATATCCATTTTTGTCGTGCTGATAATCTTTTTATTTTATAAAGAATTATTTGCTTTATCGTTTGATGAAGAACATGCATCCGTTGCAGGAATTCATGCCAAACGCATTCATTTGCTTTTTATCGTTTTAACGGCACTCGTCATCGCAGCGTCGATTCGAATTGTCGGTGTACTGCTCGTATCCGCGTTAATGACACTTCCGGTGGCGGCCAGCATGCGACTGGCCAGGGGTTTTAAACAAACAATGATCCTATCGATTGTCTTTGGCGAACTAGCTGTTATTCTTGGATTAATATCCGGTTATTATTTCAGCATCCCACCTGGAGGTACGATTGTTCTGATTTCGATTATTATCTTACTTGCCTCGATCGGGATGAAGCGGTTTAATTTCACTTTTAAAGGAAGAGGGATTTCAAATGAAACTTCAAGAAGCGATTCAGAATTTAAAAGAAAAAGGCTATAAAACGACGAAAAAAAGAAAGGATATCATAACTTTCTTTGCAAAGGCGGACGGCTATCGTACGGCAAAGGATTTAATTCAATTTATGGAACCAACTTATCCAGGAATTAGTTTTGATACGGTTTATCGTAACCTGCATCTATTTAACGAGGTTGGCATCCTGGAAACGACTGAACTTAATGGGGAAAAACTTTTCCGCATTAGCTGTACGAGTCACCATCATCACCATTTTATTTGCAAGGATTGCGGCAGAACGAAGGAAATTGCTGTTTGCCCAATGGAAGAGGCAGTGAACGAGCTGACAAACTATAGTATTGAGGGTCATAAATTTGAAATTTACGGTATATGTCCGGCATGCCAAACAGCATGAAAGTAAGTAATCAAAATTCCTTCAAACTTTATCTTGCTGTTGGTATCGGTGGTATGTTCGGCGCTATGGCGCGTTACGGTATCTCACTCCTGTTTGCTTCCAACGGGATTTTTCCATATGCAACATTGATCGCGAATTTGGTCGGATGTTATTTGTTAAGCTTTTTACTGAATAAGCAGGCCATAAAGAAAAAACTGTCTCCTGAATTATTTGCCGCACTTGGTACCGGGATGATTGGGGCATTCACCACGTTCTCGACTTTTGCAGTGGAAACGATTGAATTGTGGGAGACAGACATCTTTTTGGCTTTTGTTTATCTGCTGGTTAGTATTTTTGGCGGATTAGGGTACTGCTATCTAGGTTTTATGTCCGCTAGGGAAAGAGAGGTTCAGTCATGAGTTTTCTTTCCGTAGCAATAGGCGGTTTTTTCGGCAGTATCCTCCGTTTTTATATTTCAGTAAAGGCGAATAAACATTTAATTGGTACGTGGATCGCCAATATTACCGGATCGATTCTCTTGGCTATCGCAGTCTATTATCAGCAAGATGGATTACTTACAGAATGGATGTGGGCACTTTTTGGTGTCGGGTTTTGCGGAGCCTATACAACCTTTTCAACATTTGGCAACGAAACATTGCAGCTGATTTTTGATAAAAAATATTGGACGGCAGCAGGGTATATTGCTGGTTCGCTGGCAGTATCATTGTTAGCTGTTTATTTGGTTTTAATTTAAACCAAAACTTTTTATAAACTACTGAGCAAAAGGGATTTAAAAGCCAAATTGACTTTTAAATCCCTTTTTCAATTCATCCAAACACTTCCTCCAGTACCTTGGATTCTTCATGCTCAAGCATATTTTTCTGGATGACCTTGTCGACTGGCTTATTCATTTGTGCTCTTATTTCTTGAGAGGCATCGGATTCGCCAATAATATAAATTTCTTCCCACCCTTTGTCCTTGGCACGCTTGTCCAGCTTTGGTGCGATGCTTTTATACCATCTTTGTTTATTGGCCTCATAGCGGTCCTGAAACTCATCTTGTTTCAAACTCTTACCGCCTTTTCCCATTGATGCATCTGCTTTATGAGGACCGGTGAATTGCCGCCAATGGTCGGTTTCAATATCCAGTTCATAATAGGCAGTATCAAGTATATCCCCAATCTCCGCTTCAACCACCTTAACCTGATCCTGCTGTACAAGAATGACACCAGATTTAGGAAATGACGCATATAATTGCTTGAATTGTTCGGTTACCGGTGCATTCTCCCAGAAAAATTCTGTTTTCAACCGCAACTGGACACGTATGGCAAACCAGACTGTTTCATCTGCAGTTGCGAATAGAATGATTCCTTTTCGAAAGTTTTGTTCATTTACCCGTACATATTTTTCTACCTTTTGCTGAACCAGCTGAAAATTTTTCAGTTCTTCCTTATCATCATCTTCAACCAAATATTGTTCGAAATTGCGCAACCCGTTCTTTAAGTGGATTTTCCATTCGCCACCTTGCTGCTCTGGGTCTGATGGATCTGTATTCAAGTACATGGTAAACACTTTATTTGTACTGTCTTTTCTTACGTTTTCAAGTTTCCTGATCTCCTCATGTAATTCCATTAATGATCGGCACCCCTTTACAAATTTCTTAATTACCTGTAGCCGAAAACACGAAAGGATAAACATAGACTAAGAGATTAATTTCAACCCTACTGCTGCGGATAAAATCATGCTAATAAACAAGATCCTGCGCCAATCCTTCGACTCCCCATAAACAACCATGCCGACAAGGGCACTGCCAACTGTACCCATGCCTGTCCAGACAGCATATGCCGTACTCATCGGCAAGGATTCCATCGCAATCGACAGGAATACAAAACTCATGACAAAACCGCCAATCAAGGTGATAAATGCTGAAACGCTTTTCTCTTGATTAACTTTATTAATACCCGCAACTCCAATCACTTCCCCGACCCCGGCAATGATAAGCAATAGCCACGCCATTTCTAATTCTCTCCTTCTGTCTCAGGTGCCTTTGTGATCGTTTTAAGACCAATGACTCCACTTAATAGCAATAAAATGAGCAATATTTTTGCAAAGCTGAATGGCTCATGAAATACAGCCATGTCAAAAACAACCGTACCTGCAGTACCCATGCCGGTAAATACTGCATAGGTTGTGCCAACTGGAAGCTTTTTGGAAGCGATAATTAAGAAATGCATACTCGCATAAATGGCAATCGCAGTTAGTAACCATGTTCCAACATTAAAAGCATGCTTTAAGCCGATCGCCCAGCCTATTTCAAATATTCCTGCTATAAATACGTAACTCCAATCTTGTTTCATCCTTCATCACCTCATTGTTATTTATTACCTAAAAGCAGAAAAAAACCCAGGCTGATATCCACTTTTAGATATCCTCCCGGGCTTTTATCCCTCCGTGTACACGTTCCGTGCGTTTTCTCTCGGACCAGTCCAATTTACATTGTGGAACCCTAGAAAACTGTTATTATATAAGAGTATAGCCGTTATATGCATGGCCGTCAATTTTAGTCTGCAAATTCCTCTTCCATCTCCCCTAGTTGACGTTTCAAATCGGTAATCTCTGCTTCATTCACTTCATCACCCCCATAACGTACCTTTTGATATACAGCAAGGTCTGCATTGATGCCAATTCGCCTAAACCAATCCTCTATGGTTTCATATGCATTGCGTCCATATCCACTTTTTGCTGCTTTTTGTTCAAATTGATACACCATTTTCCGGACAGGATGATCAGGTTTTTGAAAATAGCCACCAAATAGCTTACTTAAGATGGAACGTTTTTTCCGCTCGTCTTGATCAAGCTCTCCATAAATGACTGCTTCACTCGTACCGATTTGTTCTCTGACAACAAATTGCTTTTTCAGAAAGCGAATCATGAGAAAAATAACAAACGCTAGCGTGACAATCACCAGCCCCCAATAAATAAACGGTAATATTTTTTCCATAAAGGAGGGCTCAACCTGTTCCATTTGCTTCAGTTTGTTTTCCTGCTGTCCCATTGGTGATGATTCGTCCGGGAGTTGTACGTTATCGAAATCCAAATTCTGAAACAGAAATGCCAGCTTGCTTACTACGATAGCCGCAATATAGCTAAGCCCCTCGCCAATTTTCAGAAAAACATAGCGGCCTGTATCAAATAAAGTAAAAATAATTACGGTACCAGCTGTAAAAATGCCAGCAATCAACAACCATAATTTCCTATCAAACCGTTTTCGTTCTTCTTTTTTTATTACCGTTAAATGGCTGCAAATATACCCAACAATCAGTAGTAAAAACTGCAAAAAAGTATAGATGATAATTTGGAAATCATTTATCAGCAGCATCAGTCCGGTACCAAGAATCAAGGTGATCCGGATATAAGTATTTTCCCGCGCCAAAATCGTTTCACTGCGGATATTGATGTACCGCCAAGTTAGCATACCAGGAAGCACGACCCCGATTATGATCGGAAAACCGCTAACGATAAAGATAATGACCAAAACTGGTGCCGTTACGATATATGGCAAATACCCTTTGAAGAATTTTGTATAAATGGAAAACAGTGTACAAATCCCAGCAACAAGTACAGCATAAAGACCGTATGGAACCCACTCGTAGTGATAGAACAGAATAGGCAGAGAGATTAGAAATAAAATGATTGCTTCACTCATAAAATGATATGCATACGTAATAATTGGATGTTTATTTTGCATGATCAAGCTCACTCTTTTCCCAACGTTTCATATAAGCCCCATCCGCTACAGTCTCAACATGAAAGATGTTTTTTTGCTTGTATTTCCAGTTATCCATCATCTGTACTGCTCCGGCCGGAATTTCTCCAAGCACAATAATTGTTTTTGGTTTATCAAATTTTTGCCCAACCCGATATAGCATTTGCTCAAACGGAATAACCATTGCCTGGGGATGTACCCGTGCCAAAAGTTCAAGTGCGTGAACATAATGTGTCTTCCCTTCCCCTTCCGGCAGGAAAACGTACGGTGTTTTCCCGGGTTTTCGGGCATTGATTGCAATTTCAAAGGAAACACCTTGTTTCGTTGCATATTCGCATAAATAAGCTGTATGGGACAGCAGATCTTCCAGATTCCTCGTCAATTGTGCGATATTCAACCCATGGGGAACCCCAATATTGACCAAAAATAGATATGACATATCAACGACTCGTTCGTAAACATTGGTTTGCAATTCCTGTGTTTTCGCGCTTGCTTTCCAATTAATCCGGTAAAATGGATCGTGATAGCTGTACGTCCTTGTTCCGCGCAAGCTTTGTAAATCTTCATATGGCGAAAAGTTTGTTCGCTGTGATCCAGGCGTGACATAGGATAGCGACTCCAATCCTTTTACCGGAAGCAGCTTGGGATAAACAACATACTCCGTGTAAAAAAACGGATTGTATTTCAATGTTACATTGTCAAAATTCAATAAGTGTGGAAATAGATACTGAATGTTCTTCACCCTTGATGTACCACGTTTTTCCGCCCGAATCGGCAGTTTGATCGTTACCTTCCCTTTCCCGATAACAGACAATGGCATGTGGAATTGATTCCAATGCTTGTTCGCTGATTCAACATAGTTTGTTGCCTTAATGGCTTGGTCTGTCTGGAATTGCAACTCCCCATTGATAATCGGAAAAATGGAACGGTTTTGCAATTCAAACTGAATTTCCGCATGATCACCCGGGAACATCCGCAACACTTGCCGGTGATTTTTTAATTCCAGCTTCCCGCCAATTTTTTTGTCATACAACTTGTTCAATAACAGGTATGCCGCAAATAAGCCGACGATCAAAAACAAGATTGGTTTTTTGAAGAAAAAACCGATCGCCACCAGAACAACAATTGCCGCAAGTATGTAATCGGTGTTCGTTCTATTTGCCTGACCAAACTCCTTCTGCCATATCATGCCTGATCTGCTCCAACTTCAACAGGTACTTCCACCTCGGTCAGAATTTCCCCGACAACCTGAGACGGGGTCTTTTTAATCGAGCCTTCCAAGGACAAAATCAGGCGATGCTCGAACACATAAGGTACTAATGCTTTGATGTCGTCTGGACGAACGTAGTCTCTTTGCTCTATGTATGCCCGGGCTTGTGCGGCTCGCATGAGTGCCAATGTTCCACGTGGACTGATTCCCAATTCCACGTCGGTATGCTCACGGGAATACCTTACAAGTGCGACCAAATAATCGGTGACAACGTCAGAAACCGTAATCTGTTTGATTTCCTCCTGCAATCCGCGAATATTCTCCAGTGTTAACGATGCCGTAAGTGATGCAAACGGGTCATCGGTACGATAGGTATGTAAAATATGCTTTTCTTCTTCCATTGATGGATAGCCTAAATCAATTTTAAACAAAAAGCGATCGAGTTGTGCTTCCGGCAATGGGAATGTACCATAATTATTTTCCACTGGATTTTGTGTGGCGATGACCAGAAACGGAGCATCGACCTTGATTGTTTCTCCATCAATTGTCGTTTGATATTCTTCCATTACCTCAAGCAGACTTGATTGCGTTTTCGGTGTAGCCCGGTTGATTTCATCTGCCAGCAGGATATTCGTCACGACCGGCCCAACGTTCAGTTCAAATTCCTGAGTCTTCGGATTAAAAATGCGGATCCCGGTGACATCACTTGGCAACACATCCGGTGTAAATTGCACCCTGTTAAATTTTCCATCAATCACCTTGGCAAAGCTTTTCGCAAGTTTCGTTTTGCCTGTCCCCGGAACACTTTCCAGGAGCACATGCCCTCCGGCGATCAGGGCAATAAATAATAAATCGACAATCTCCTCCTTTCCAAAAATAACCCTATTTAACTTCTCTTTTGCTTGATTCAATTTTTCCATTTTGTTGCCAGCCTTTCTCGTTTTTTTATTTGTTCCATTCAATTATAACGATGAAAAGGTTTCCATTATGAAGATGCTTCTTTAAAATAGACTGCTTTTGTTGGCCGTACTACCATAACAGTTACGATGGCTGCAATGATCAGCATGGCAGTGGCAAGGGTAACGATTGTTATTCTTAATGCAATATAACACAGCAACAGCTGCAGCAGATCCCGTCATTATTACGGCTGCTTCCATTTTTGAATATGGTTTACCCCTATTAACAATTTTCTTATCTTTTCTACTATTATATACTTTCCAGTCATCAAAAAAAAGACAAACCCTGCTAGGAGTTTACCTTAAATCTTTCTTATTTTAACCTTCTTAATCTGGTGCCCATCGATTTCTACTACAATAAATCGGTAACCACCATGCTCGAGAGTTGTGCCTTGTTTCGCATCCATATTGTTCGTGATCATCCAGCCGCCAATTGTATCAACATCATCTTCTTGCAAGTCAGTACCAAATAAATCATTTATTTCCTCTAATAGCACCTTCCCAGCGACAACAGTGGTCGTATCGTCCACCTTCTCAATCATTGGTTTTTCATTCATATCGAATTCATCCCGGATTTCACCGACAATTTCTTCCAGAATATCCTCAACCGTTATTAATCCCGCAGTCCCACCGTATTCATCAATGACAATCCCCATATGAATACGTTCCTTCTGCATTTTGATCAGGGCCTGTTTAATTGGCGTTGATTCGGAAAAGTAGAGGATCGGCCTAATCAAGGGTGCAATGGATTCCTCCTCATTCTTGAGATGATTCGTAAAAAGTTCCTTGATATTTACTAATCCGACGATATGGTCTTTATCGCCTTCCGCAACCGGATACCGGGTAAATTGTTTCTCCCGGACGACAGCAATATTCTCCTTTTTGTCATTATCTTTAAAAAAGCAGACCATTTCCGTACGGGGAACCATGATTTCTTTGGCCATCCGTTCATCAAATTCAAATATGTTATTGACATACATCATTTCCGCCTGATTAATTTCACCGCCTTCATAGCTTTCCGATAATATCAGCCGTAATTCTTCTTCCGTGAGTGCTGCTTCACTCTCGTTGGCAGGTTTAAAACCGAACAAACGAATAATGAATCGTGATGATCCATTTAAGATCCAAATGAACGGGAACATCAATTTATAAAAAACGATAAGCGGTTTGGCAAATAATAATGTCACCGTTTCCGCCTTTTGGATAGCGATTGATTTTGGAGCTAACTCCCCAATAACAACATTTAAAAACGTAATGAGCAAAAACGCAATAATAAACGATAATATGGATGCTAAAGCCATATTTAACCCCAGTCTTTCGAAAACAGGATCAATTAATACTTTTATTGTTGGTTCCCCGAGCCACCCTAAACCTAATGCTGTAACCGTAATACCCAGCTGACTTGCGGACAAGTACGTATCCAAATTATCAATAATTTTCTTCGCATGCAGGGCATTTTTGTTCCCTTCAGCAATTAGTTGATCGATTCTGGTTGGCCGTACCTTTACAATTGAAAATTCAGTTGCAACAAAAAATGCAGTCAAAGCGATCAATATAATAATCAGCAATAAATTAATAATATCCATTTTGTTTCCTGCCGTATAATGCAGGAGCCCACCTCCTAACATATTTTTTTACCAAAACAGCTAACACGTAATGGATAATTCAGCCTTTTCAATCATATCTATTAGTAAGATGTAGTTTGGACAGGTTTGGCAGGTGGATAAATATATGGTCCAAAAAATCGTATCAATTATTATCGGCAGTGTTTGTGTAGCAATTGGCATCAATTGCTTTTTAATCCCAAATCACTTGTTGGATGGGGGAATCATAGGTTTAGGACTAATTGCCAAATATACAGTAGGTTTACAACCAGGGTTAACAATTATCGTGCTAAGCCTTCCCTTGTACATGATTGCCTGGTTTCATTATCGGAAATACTTTTATAATGGACTGCACGGGCTATTATTTTCCTCGTTTCTTATCGATTATTTTCGCCCATTATCCCATATGTATACAGCACCTATCCTGATTAGCTCATTGACTGGCGGTCTGCTAATTGGTACAGGTGTCGGTATTATGCTATTAGCGAATATTAGCACTGGTGGGACAGACTTGCTAGCTTTAATGTTGTCCAAGCTGACATCTATTAATGTCGGTATTTATATTTTAATGATTGATAGTATAGTCATTCTCTTTGGATGGATCGTTATACAGGAGGCAACTATTACTTATTCCGCTATTATGGTGTTAATGGTTGGATTAACTACCTCCTTTATTACTAGCTGCTTTGCCCCTAAGCGAAACAGGAGCTGACAGGCAGGTGCCTGTTACTCCCAAGTTCAGCGGCTTACAATGAATCTTCAGCATTTTTCAACTCCAGTCCAGCAACTTTCGGCCAAACCTCAGTGTTTTTTAAAACTTCAGTCCAGAAACTTCAGCAGCTCACCAAAAAAGCCAATAAAAATGCCCCTTGCCATAACAGGAAAGGGCATCAACTATTGTTTATTTTTCAGCAAAGGTACCTTCAAACATAAATTCTTCCACTTCTTTACGGCTTGAAGGTTTTTCCCGGTCACGATACTGCTCCATCAATAAATCTTTTTCCCCTTTATACCCCAAAGCAACGATTGCATGCACGTTATAGTTTTCCGGAATATTTAATACTTCCTTTGCTTTTTCACGGTCAAAACCACCCATAGCATGTGTGATAAGACCTTTACGGAAGGCTTCCAAGGCCAGGTACCCCCAGGCTGTTCCTGTATCAAATGCATGTGCCTGGTTGTGTCCTCCGGTTGTTTCGGAATCCGTTTTCGATATTACCGCAATAAGAACTGGTGCTTTCTTACACCAGGCAACGTTTCCTTCATTGATAAAAGTAAGAAACCTTTCTCGGTCTGTTTGTTTTCGAGCCGTCACAAACCTCCATGGCTGAATGTTTGCAGCAGACGGAGCCCACCGTGCGGCTTCAAAAACACTATGAAGAATATCCTCTGGTACCTCTTTATCCAAAAATGATCTTGGAGACCAGCGATTTACGTAAATTGGGTCAATATCATATGACGCTTTTCGAAACGCTTCTACTTCAATCATTGAAGACTTTCCTCCTAATTGCATTAATGTTAGTTAGAAATAAACTCCGAGACTATTATACATGGTTTAGTTACTTTTTGAAACCATTTGACTTTTAATAACTAAGTTAACCCCTTCACAAACTTATAGTGGCTCCCTTTTCGATTAACATATATAGGTAGGACGGTAAAGTTGAAGAAACAGAGAGTTACTGCCAATTGTGGTGACCTAATGGGTTTTGCAAATTTATATTTAATTAAAACGAACTGCAAACGTACACAAGCCTTGTCCAATAATTCGGTAAGGGGCAACTTTAAGAAGTGAAAAAAGTAATCACCATTGTCTTGATCAGCAAGGTGATTACTTTAATATCACATGTTTCAATATAAATTTTTCATATCATTTTCTAGCTTGTAAACTGCTCTTCCTCCGTCGATCCTTTTAATGCCGCCGTTGAGGAGGTACCTCCAGCAATTACTTGTGCTACTTCATCAAAATAACCGGTTCCGACCTCACGTTGGTGACGGGTGGCACTGTAGCCGTACGATTCACTGGCAAATTCCGCTTGCTGTAATTTTGAATAGGCAGCCATACCGTTATTGTTATAATCTCTTGCCAATTCAAACATGCTATGATTCAGCGCATGAAAACCTGCCAATGTGACGAACTGGAATTTGTATCCCATTCTCCCAAGCTCCTGCTGGAACCCGGCAATTTCATCATCTGATAGTTTACGCTTCCAGTTAAATGATGGAGAACAATTATAGGCTAACAATTTATTCGGATATTTTTCATGGATAGCATCAGCAAATTTTTGTGCCTCCTGTAAGTTTGGTTCCGATGTCTCACACCAGATTAAATCGGCATATGGCGCGTAGGCGATTCCTCTGGAGATTGCCTGATCAATACCTGCCCTTGTTTTGTAAAAGCCTTCTGCCGTCCGTTCACCTGTCATAAATGGTGTATCATATGGATCAACATCACTAGTAATTAAATTTGCTGCATTGGCATCTGTTCTTGCAATAACAACTGTTGGCGTTCCCATTACATCCGCCGCAAACCGTGCAGCTATCAAATTTCGTACAGCGGTTTGTGTTGGCAGCAATACTTTTCCACCTAAATGGCCACATTTTTTCTCAGATGACAGCTGATCCTCAAAATGAACACCTGATGCTCCAGCTTCAATCATGGCCTTCATCAATTCAAAGACATTTAATTGACCGCCAAACCCCGCCTCCGCATCGGCAACAATCGGCGCAAACCAGTCGATTTCTTCCTTCCCTTCCGCATAATGTATCTGATCAGCACGTTGTAACGCCTGATTTATTCGCTTCACTACATTCGGTACACTGTTTGCCGGATATAAGCTTTGATCCGGATACATCTGGCCCGCTAAATTTGCATCGGCTGCAACCTGCCAGCCACTTAAGTATATCGCTTTCAAACCCGCTTTCACCTGCTGGACCGCCTGATTCCCTGTTGATGCCCCTAATGCGTTGACATAGTTTTCTTCATTAACCAGTTTCCATAGTTTCATAGCACCGTTTCTGGCAAGTGTATAATCCATATCAATGGAACCGCGCAGGCGCACAACATCCTCCGCGGTATACGGCCGTTCGACGCCTATCCAGCGCAAATCATTTTTCCATTCGTTTTGCAGTTTTTCAATTCTGGTCTTTCTCATTATTGAATTCCTCCTTTAAGTAATTGGTCATCATCCGCTAACATTTCAGTAAATCTGGGGAAAACATGTTCATCCGGATTTGCTTTTTCCCGGTTCGCAATTTAACATTTGTTATACTACAACAGGTTATTATTTACCTTGTTATATAACATAATGTCCAAAAAAATTAATCCTCCTTCTTCTTAGATAAACAATAATCACATTCCTGAAGATAATTTTTTGGATTCATTGGTTTGCCACATTGCTGGCAGTGAACATAAGTTGATGTATTCAATTGCATCCCCCTCCCTTTTATATAACAATTATTATTAATTCTTACTGTTATAATACAGTATATGTGTATCGATTTAAAAATGCAACCCCTTTTTTTAAAATTAATTGGAAAAATAAGAGTTGAAAGAAAGTATCTTGCCTTTTTAAGTCAAGGAAAAGTGCCTACTCTAGTGCCTGTTATGCATTATGATATAATTAATTTTTAATCCCTATTTGATTTTGGATATGTTGGAAGAGGTGACAACGTTGCGTTATTTCCAGATAGCTGGTACACGTACTGTCAAAACCGGTATAGCCATTTTTATAACGGCCTGGATCTGTGTGCTATTAAACTGGCCACCTGTCTTCGCCGTTATCACAGCAATTGTTACTATTGAACCAACTGTTGCGGATTCGATTAGAAAAGGAATTGTGCGGTTCCCAGCTTCCGCAATTGGTTCTGCATATGCGGTAATTTTCATATCCCTGTTTGGCGATTCTCCGCTCACCTATACGCTAGCTGCAGTTTTCACGATTGCCACCTGCTTCAAATTCCGGTTGCACGCCGGGCTATTAGTGGCCACTTTAACGGCGGTAGCAATGGTGGAGGTTATCCACAATAACTATTTAATTGCATTTTTCATCCGCCTAGGCACAACAACAACAGGTTTACTTGTTTCTACACTTGTCAATCTGTTTGTTCTGCCGCCGAAGTATACGGAAGAAATCGTAAAAGACATTCAACAAGTTGCTAAGCAGACCGGAATCGTAATCGATCAGGTACTAATAGAAATCCTGGAAAATGAACAGCAGGAAACAAATAGAGCAGATAAACTTGTTGACCAATTGGATAAAAAATTACATCATGTAGAACTACTAATTAAGTTTCAAAAGGATGAAACAAAATACCATCCATTAGCAGGTAATAAAAAGGACACATTTGATCATGCCAGCAAGCAAGTAATTCAATTACGGCTTATCCAGTATCACTTGGATAATTTAATCAAAACACCATTAAAATCCATTAGCTGGTCTAACGAGGAACGATCAATTTTATTACAGGCAATCCGGAAGCTATCGTTAAGTATGGGCAACAAGGTAGATTATGATCCAATTCTTCACCAAAAAGAGTTGGATAAGCTGATGCAACTTTACTGGGTAAACAATGTGGAGACGAAGAACAAAAAACATCCGACTCATTTCCCGCCAGAACTAATTATTCTGTATGAAGTGGTGTCGATTTATAACCTTGTTGCAGCTTTCTATGACAGGAAGAACAAAAGCGAAAGCGTGCCCGGTTAGCGGCTGGAATGCTCTCGCTCTGCCATTTAATGTGGTTCGGTATTGCGGTTTTAACCGAACAAACAACCACAGGAAATAAAGGAAACATGCCACTAAGGTGTATGCCGGCGCCCGAGGGCAGCCCGGTTTTAGCCGGCCTTCCTCCTTTTACCCGAGTCGATGTTGACTTATCGTACGGATGCGGGTGTTGCGTACTAACGCTTTAGCGCTGGAGTGAGCGGAACATAGCCTGAATTCTTATAGTTTCTTATCTATTTAAAAAGCGGGTAATTTCATTTTAGAAATTACCCGCTTGTTGTTTCTTATTTAACTCGTCTTACATGGCCTTTGAATGCTTTTGACCAATAAGGATTTGACATACTTACTTTAGCTACACCAGTCGAACTTTGTGAGCCAATAAATTGACCGCCACCAATATAGATTCCAACATGACCATTCTTTCTTCCATCTGTATCAAAAAATACTAAATCACCCGGCTGAATATTGCTGTAGGAGACTTTAGATCCGACCCCTGACAATCCTGCGGTACTTGCCGGAAGAGAAATACCTTCTTGCCGATATGCCCAGGAAACAAAACCGGAACAGTCAAATCTGCCATGTTGCACATCATATGCTGAACGTCCACCGCCCCATACATAAACAGAATTGCCAATATATTTATTTCCTGCAGTAATTGCTGAACCCGTGCTTCCGCTTGGTACTGTTGCAGTAGTAGCTTTTACTGATGGTTTACTAGTAGTTGAGTGCGAGCTTGAACTTCCATTACTTTCACCACTCACAGAAGGCGTATCATTATTAGCGGCCTCCATGCTTGAGCGAATGTCGGCTTCCAATGCTGCAAGATTACTATCTTTACCTTCCAGATTAGCCTTCATCTCTTTAAGCTGGGCTTCTTTGTCCTTTAGTTCCTGTTTTGCTGCTTCGTTTTGTTCTTTTTGTTCCAATATCGTATCTTGGATAGCTTCTTGCTCTGCCTTCATATCGTTTAATTCATCAAGCTTTTCTTCCACCGCTGCCTGTTTTTTTTCAACTGCCTTTTTATCGGCTTCCTGTTGTTTCATTAAATCAGCATCTGCATCTGATATTTTGGAAACGGCTGAACTTCGGCTAATAAAGTCACCAAAGCTTTTTGATCCGAAAAGTACTTCTAAATACTGAACGTCCCCGCCATTTTTTTGATAAGCAACGATTCGCTCTTTCATAATTTCAAAGCGTTCTTCAATCTTATCTTCCAAAACTGCTATTTCTTCTTCTAACTCGTCTACCTTTTGCTTTGTATCCTTAATTTTGTCTTCTGTTTCTTTCACTTGTTTCTTGTTTTCCGCTAATGCACCATCGACTCTGGCAATTTTTTTGTTCAGATCTTCTAAATCTAGTAACACCTGGGCAATCTTTGCCTCCGCATTTGATAGATTTACTTTAATTTCCGAACGTTCATCATGGATTTGGGAGACTGTTTTTTCCGCATGTGCTGTCTCCGCAAAAAAAGCACTAGTTAAACCAACTACAGCAACAGTGGACATTGTTACAATTGTCTTTTTCAACTTTCTTTTCCCCGCTTCCCTAACTCACACCCGCAACTTTCTATGTATGTATGTTAAATCCTGTTCCATTTTTGCGTAATGTGATTTATTTATATTTTTTAAGAATATGTATTTACTATCTTAGGTAATTCGTAGTATATCATCTAAAAATGACAATCATGTAATAGTAATATTACAATTATGTTTCAAATTTGACGATAAACTCCTTTTTTCGTTACAAATTATCCTGTTTCACAACAAAAAGCCCGCCAAAACAACATGGCAGGCTATCCAACCCATTTTCCTGATTCCATTATTTTCATGTACCTTTTGACCTAGTCGAATTATGTTGCAAGATTGTGTTTAAATGCATAAATGACTGCCTGTGTTCGATCCTGTACTTCCAATTTACCAAGGATATTGCTTACATGTACTTTTACTGTCTTTAACGCAATAAATAGCTGATCGGCAATTTCCTGATTTGTTTTCCCTTCTGCCAAAAGCTTTAAAACTTCCATTTCCCGATCTGTCAATTGAAGGTGAAGCTTTTCGTCAGGCTTTTCCCGCATGCGTGTCATAATTTTCCCCGTAACTTCGGGTTCCAATATCGATTGTCCCTGATGGGTTGCGCGAATCGCTTCAGCAATTTCGTTTGCTTTCGAGGTTTTCAACATATAGCTGGTGGCCCCTGCTTCCAGTGCAGGATAGACTTTTTCATCATCAAGAAAGCTCGTAACAATAATAATCTTAGCCTCAGGCCAGTTCTCAATAATTTGTTTTGTTGCTTCAATCCCATCCATATCTTTCATGACAAGATCCATCAGAATAATATCCGGCTTTAACTCCAATGCCTTGTGAACAGCGGATCCGCCATCGTCCGCTTCAGCTACCACTTCAATATCAGGCTGGGCGGAAAGATAGGCTGATACACCGATTCGAACCATTTCATGATCATCTGCAAATAATACTTTAATCATCGCTCTCATCCTCATTTTTTAATCGCGGAACTTTAACTTCCAACCGAGTCCCCTGATTCGGTAAACTAACAATTTTTAACGTGCCACCAACTTCATATGCTCGTTCACTCATATTTTGCAGACCATATGAGCTTGCACGTGCTTGCTCCACATCAAATCCAATCCCATTATCCATTACACGTAAAATAATGGTATCATCGCGTTCAATTAATAAGACGCTAAACGTTGTCGCTTTGGCATGTCTTAATGTATTTGAAACAGATTCCTGGAGAATTCGGAATAACTGATCTTCTATTCCCTTAGCAATTGTAAATGTTTCTATTTTCCAGTCGATCTCCATCGGTACCTTTTGCGTTAGTTCGACTAAAAGTTCCTTAATACCTTCCTGCAATGATTTACCCTTAAGCGCAACCGGCCTTAGATGCAGCAGCAATGCACGCATTTCCAATTGTGATTGATTGATCATCTTTTCGACCAGTTGCAGCTGGTTCTGCAGTTTCCCATTTTGCGATCCACCAGATTCATTAATTGCAGCCATCAACATCGATACGGCAAACAATTGCTGACTGACCGAATCATGTAATTCCCTTGCCAGACGATTACGTTCCTGAATAACAACCTCTTGCAGGCTTTTTTCCCGTTCATTTGCCCGCTCCGTCGCTAATTTTTGCTTATTTTCTGCTTGGATTCGGAAATTCTGCTGGATTTGTTCCATATGCTTTTGCAGTTCTGTCAATTCCTTGTATGGTTCCTCATCGCTTACAAATTTTTGCTCCTTGACTAGTTCTGCCAGTTGCCGATCCAAAACGTGCAATCTTTGCCGCCAATACCAGCCATTCGCTACTCCAATTACAGTACCTGCTACTATCGGAGTAATTACTACCAGTACTAAAAAGGGAATACCTTCAATTTTCCGTTCCAACAGCACCGTCCAATTATCTAATGGAAAAGCAATAAAGGTGGTCCCAATTACAACGACGGAAATAAACAGGCTAAAAAAAACGGCTCGCATTACTTGTCGAATGATCAAATTCATATCCGCCTCACCTCGATATCACCTGATAATAAAGAGGTAATGATTTTGACACGGGGATAAGCTGAATCATATCCTTCTGTTTGATAGGAAAGGGTTTGGTTCATTAAGTTCCAGTGATGCTCACCAAGAATATGAGCGCGTCCAAATATCGAACTATGATGAATACTAACTTCAACCTCATACGGAATGTAGATTTCAATATTACCAACCAGATGGCGAATCGAGATAATAGCCGTATCATCTGGAAGAACTGTATTACTTAAATCAATCACCCGATCACCAAATGCACCATGGATGTTAATATCACGCCAATAATACGCATTTTCCGCCGTTTTTTGGTCACCAAACACACGATGGTTAAACAATGGTGCCACGCGGATCAGTGCTTCTGTATTCGGATTATTTTGTGTCGAAATGGACGGAATAACCTGATCTTTATCTTTTTTTGATTTGGCATAATCAATAATGAATAAAGCAATACCTGCTACAAGCAAAAATCGTACGGCCAGCATATTTAATACAGAAATCACCAATCCAATAATTCCGATCCAAAATATAAATTTCCCCCATATATGGTAAAATTTCTTCCAGCCTATATAAATAAACAGACCACATACCAAGGCAGAAAAAATCATTCCGCCATGAAAAAAGACAATTTCAATAATAAATAGGATCACCCCAATGATCATGATCCAGTTCAATGTATCTGTCGACAACCTATGAAACATAAGGGCAATCCACCTTTCTATCGAGTATGTTCAAAAAGTAGCCAAAGTAGAATAGTCGGCTGCATAGTTCAAGGGGGCTGGCTTCTGTTTTCGGCGATTGCCGGGACTGATTTTAGCAGAAGCCCCCTTACTGCCGACTATCATTTGGTGACTTTTTACATATCTTCTAATAATTAAACAGACGCATGTCGCTACGCCTGTTTAGTATACCATGTTTTACCTTATTCCTACATTATCAGAATGCAGCAGATTTAATTTGCTTTTTCCTGTTCTTTCATTTCCTTTTCCAAACGAGCAATCTTACTATCGAAGGTACTGCGGTAATAAGAGCTGTTTACCTTATATTCCAGACCTTCAATATAATTTTCCAGCTCCGCAAAACGCGAGTATGGCTTGTCCGAGGATTCTTCGATAACTTTATTCATTTGATGGTGGGCATGGGCAATGTTTTCACGGCCCATTAACTCCATCCGGCGTATGTGCATGTCCTTTAGTTTATGTTTCATTTCTTCATATTTTTGCTCCAGACTTTCCAGCTGATTTACTGCCTCTTGCCTTAACGTTTTCATTCGGTCTGCACGCGCTTGATACTCATCATGCTCTTTCATGGCAAATTGATGCAGCTGTTCTTCTCCCGCTTTTTCAGCAACCTCTGCCTGTTTTAACCGTTTATCAGCGAAGTCCTGTGCTTTGTGATATTCGCTCGTAAATTCATCCTTGAGTTTGTACTGCCGTTCCACAAGTTTGCGGACCTTTTCCTTCTCTTGTTCACTTTGCCGCAAGTATTGATTTAACGCAGCAATCGGATTTTTTTGTTCCTTTTGATCCAATAGGTTATGCAGATCCGCTGAAACGGAATCTTTTATACGTGTAAATAAGTTTGACATGTAGAAACACTCCTTTTTTATTGGTTAAGCTCCGCCCATTGCTTTTCAAAATTTGCGAATGGGTCATCATCCACTATCGTTTTTTCTTTTGCTTCGGAACGATCACTTCTGAAATTTCGGAAAATCAAATACAATCCATATGCCGCTGCCACACCTATTATCGCGTAAATATTGGATAAGCCAATACCGAATACGATCAGTCCTGCTATTACCCAGCCAATTTTTCCGATTGTCGAATCGCTTTTCATAAATTGCTTAAAGATCACATACAACAGCCAAATACTCACTGCCAGCAGTACCATCGGGCCTAACATGGCAAGTAAAACAAACAGTGCCGCCAATCCACCTAAAAACAATAGAAACTTGTTCATGAATGTCGAATCCTCCTTTCCTTATCTTGTCTCTATCATATCGGGTAATTGGGATTTCGATAATGAGCCTGAGCTATATTTTTTAGTAGGGCCTGAGACGTAGGTACCTGGCTCCGCTCGAATTTTGTGGAATAATATTGTAAGCATAAAAATCATGACCACCCGTCCAACGGGTGGTCATGATTTTACAAACTATTATTTTTTAGCGCGAAAATCGCAAGGGCAATAACAAATACGGAAGCAGTCGTTTTACAGAACCAAAACGGGATTTTGATCGGTCCTAATTTAAAGTAAACACGATTAAGGCGATATTTCATAGATCGAGAGAAAGCAGTAATACCGATTAAAATGAGAATTATCGACATCGTATTAACCAAAAGAGACAATGAAATCCACTCCTAATCTCCTATTCCTCATCCATATGAACCCTGTTATCAATACGTTCCATCCAATCACAAAGAAGTGGGTAATATTGAGGTAAAACACCAAAAATTTCAATAGCTAAATCCTCGTTATATGTATAAACAGTTAAATTGCGGTGATCGACCATTCGCAAGCCAGAAACAGTTTCTTCTTCTGTGAAAACACCAACTTCACGAAAAGAACGAATAACCCCCTTTGGAGAACCAATATCCAGGCCTTCAACATCGTATAAATATTGCTTACCCGCTTTCCAGCACGCCTCAAAGCTAAACTCAAAACGTTGAATAGCCGCGTCACGCTCTATACTAGTTGGTTCTTTAATATTTACTAATTCATCAAATACCTTTAGAGCCCTGTTTGCGACTTGGATTCGTTCGAGCAATCTTTCCATTGTATTCCCTCCCTTTTAACCTTTTTAACAATATCCGGATTCGCCTTTGATAAATCCACTAAATCAACACGATATGGCAGCGTTGATTCCTCAATTCTTTCCCGAAGTTCAACCAGTTTTATTGTTGGAATTTCTTCTTGTGATTGCAGTGCTACATCAATATCAGAGGTTCTTTTCTCCTCCATTCGAGCCCATGATCCAAAAAGATATACATTTGCCGGCGTATCTTTTAACGTTGTATTAATTATATTTTTTAGATGCATCAACGTTTGATCTCTGTTATAAGTCATGATAATCACCGTCCGCCATTTTTCACTATTATATCATATTCGATCCATCAACTTAACGTCCTAACGCTGGAATGTAACTGGAACATTAAAAACGAACCCACCCAAATGAGTAAGTTCGCCCTTTTAACGTCACTTCCTTAATACTTAACCATCTCTGAAAGCACATAATAATACAGCAACTGCTCCGTACACTCCAATGATGTTTCATGCGTCCTCTCATAAGCATGGGAGGAGTCGATGCCTGGTCCAATAAGTCCGTGGACAATATCATGACCGGCCCTGATTGCTGCCGATGCGTCTGATCCATAGTATGGGTAGATATCCAATTTATAACTGATATCATGTGATTCCGCCAGCTCAACCAAATGTTTGCGCAACCCGTAATGGTATGGACCGCTAGCATCCTTCACACAAATGGAAACCGTGTACTCATCAGTCGACTGCCCATCTCCCATTGCTCCCATATCAACCGCCAAATATTCAACCGTTTCAGGGGGTATATTCGAGTTCCCGCCATAGCCAATTTCTTCATTGTTTGAGATCAGAAAATGTGTCGTATATGGAAGTGTCACATTTTCCTCTTTCAGTCGCTTGATTAACTGCAGTAAAATACCGACACTTGCTTTGTCATCCAAATGGCGGGATTTTATGAACCCGTTTTCAGTTAGCTCGACACGCGGATCAAATGATACAAAGTCGCCAACTTCAATGCCGAGTTCGCGAATATCCTCAGCATTTTCAACCCTGGCATCAATCCGGACTTCCATGTTTTCCTGATTACGCTTAGCGTCCCCAGCATTTTTATAAACATGGACGGACGTTTGGTGCATCAGAATGGTCCCGGTAAAAACTTTACCACTTGATGTATGAATCTCGCAGTACTCACCTTCAATCGCATTATATTTAAATCCGCCAATCAGATCGAGACGAAGCCGGCCATTACTTTTTACTTCCTTTACCATCGCACCTAGGGTATCTACATGAGCTGTTAACATGCGATGTTCTTTTTCATTTTTACCAGGTAATGTCGCGATTAAGCCACCTTTGCGGTTTCGTCTTGTTGCCACCTGTAAATTCCGTAAAAAAAGATCGACATGCTGAATCACTTTTTCCGTGTAACCGGAAGGACTTGGGATTGCGACTAACTGTTTAATTTGCTCTTTTGTTTCGGTTATGTTTGGATATGTATTCATTTTGCTAACTCCTTTCAAACTATTCATACGTTAAGAGGATTAGAAAATGGTCAAATCAATAGATGTTGCCAATTTCTTCTGCTATATAGTACTCTTGCAATTGAAACTACTTTTGTTTTCTGATCTATCGCATAAAAAACAATATAATTTTCAACCGGCAGATATCTTATCCCCATTTGAGCAAGACGCCTATCTTTAACCAAAGCACCTCGATATGGCATACGTTCCAGGCTCAGAATAGCATCTCCGATTTTAGAAACAAGTTTTCGTGCTAATTCAGGTTCTAATAGCTCCATGGAAATATACCTGCCGATTTCAAGTAAATCATGTTCACCAACATTTGACAAAACAATATTGTAGGATTTCATACCTACAAATCCTTTTGAATATCTGCCAATGCTTCTTTAAATGGTCGTGTCTTATTTTTGTTTATGTCAGCAATACCTTCATCAATCAATTTATACAGTTCAAATTTCCCGATAAGTTTTTCGTATGTTTCAATACTCATTACAGCCAAATCACCTTGACCGTTTTTCGTAATATAAACTGGTTCATCATATTTATGGCAAAAGTCCGATATTTCATTATACTTGTTTCTTAAGTCAGAACTTGCTCGAATAAATGGCATTTGGAGCACCTCCTCAATATATATCATTATTGTATCATTTTGTTGATATAATAGCCACTTTCCTAGATGGTTATAATTGGACTACTTATTATTCCTCAAGTATGTGAAATACGTTACATCACTTTTTCAGTTCATTACCAAATTTATCTAATAATTCCCCGTTATATTCCTTCGAACCAGGATTATTTTTAACCTGCTTCCATAAATATGCCGCTACCTTCATTTTGTTTTTCATTCCTTTTGTTCGATCATCGCTATTGAAATCGCGTACAAAATTGTTCCACTGATAAGTTCTGTCTTCAGGGGATGTTGTTCGTATTCTTTTCCCATTTTCGTAAATAGCAATCAAGTCAGCTACCGTCATGTCCTGATCGCTCCTTCGCTCAGCGTCTCTTAGGGCAGATGCCATCTCTTTAGTAAAAGAAAACTTTGAAACTTTATAGTATGCTTTAAAAAATCCCCTTGCCCGCTGATTGAATTTGAATCCATCCGGAATCAACTTTGTATCCAACGAAATTTCAGCAGGGCTCTTACGCTTTCTTTGACCTGAACTTTGCTTCCTTTTATCCGGTACTATTTCACCTTGGAGAAATCCTTTAATTCTATCCTCTAATTCAGCTTTGATACCATGTGATGAGAGATTGTGTTCGCGGCAAATTCTTTTCAAGTCCTCCTTGTACCAATAGTGCTGTTCAAATTCCTTAATTGTCATATCCGGATGAAATTGTCTCATTTTGTAAACTTCCCCCAATACTGATCTTTTCCACGTTTGTTTTATGGCCTCTAATAAACTTTCTAACCTCTTCCGGTGCCAGTCCGATTTGTTTCGCCATCTGGATCAAGGCAATCCCTCTTCCTCAGCTTGTCGTTCTTATGCTTTACCCAACACGTTCATACATTATCAACTCCCCTGTATTTTTCAACGACAAGGATCGCTTCGTGGTTTAATTAAAGAAGATGCATTTCCAATGATCTAAGTCTTACACCTGTCGTTCATATCAAACAACGGAAATAAAATATTTTTCCTGCTGCCAGGTCTAGATCTTCAGCAGCTTAAGCTCCAGTTCGTTCATGCAGTCGCAATATGGCATATCTATAGCGTTTTTGATTCAAACTACAGCGAATCTCGGGAAATCTACAGCGATTCTCAAGAAATATTTAGCGATTCCAGCTCATTCTATAGCGATTATCCTCCAAGGCTAGTTCTTACCACCCGTTATGAAATATCACCTGCGCTCGTCCGCTCTACACTGAGTACAAAGGCATTTCGAAGACTCCTGGCACCATCTTCAAGCGCATCCTTCGCTTCAGGTACAAATCCAGCAAAATTTGCAAATCCATGAATAAGATCATCGTAATTTTTGTAAAAAACTTCTACATCATTTGCTTTCAGTTCGTCAGCATACGCTTTCCCCACATCACGTAACGGATCATACTGAGCTGTCAAAATTGTAGCTGAAGGCAATCCGCTTAAATCATGATACAAGATCGGTGAAGCATATGGATGAAGCATGTCGTCATCACGATTGAAATAATGCTTTCTAAACCAGTTCATTGATTCTAAAGTTAAAAAATATCCTTCTGCATTCTCCTTTAACGAAGGCGGTTCCTCCTTAAATCCTGTTGAAGGATACAAAAGCAGTTGATGACAAACTTCCGGTGCTTTTCGTTCTTTGGCAATAATGCAAGCAACAGCTGCAAGATTTCCGCCGGCACTATCCCCGCCAACAGCAATTCGGTTACGATCAATCGCAAAATCCGCTTCGTGCATTGCAATCCATTCAAGTGCATCGTAGGCGTCGTCTACCGCAGCAGGAAATTTATGTTCCGGTGCTAAACGATAACCGACCGAAATAACGATGCATGCTGCTGAATCTGCAAGGAATCGGCAAACAGAATCATGACTGTCCAAATCCCCCAGAACCCATCCTCCACCGTGGTAATAAACCAATCCCGGGTATGGAGCCATCCCTTTATTCGGAGTATAAACTCGTATGGGAATATCCCGACCTTCTAATTGCAGAACCCGATTCTCCACCTTTTTAACTGGTACATTCAGTTGCGGCATATCCTTTATTGATTCCTTTTCCATTTGTCGATAAGCTTTCGGTTCAATTTCATCCATAGGAACTTTCGGAAGTGCATTTAGTTTGTCCAGGAAAAACTGAATTTTAGGATTTACGGGCATGATCATTCTCCTTCATATTAGTTTTTCTTATTCTTTTATGTTATGTCAATGTATATTCATCATCGTAATACATTTAACGAATTGGAATACTTCTTCGACAGTCATTTGAAATTCAAGACAAATGTTCATCGCCAAGCGAAGAGAAGGAATCAATGCCAAAGGGCCTTATTTCACCGTGCAGAAACTAGTTCCGCTGCTCAGCGAAGGAAGCAGTGTGGTCACCACCATGGAAGATCTTTACTTCGTTCATGGCGGCTAGTATTTTTGATGTTTTAAAAAGTAAATGATGGGAAGACAACAAGTAAGAATGAAAAGTTAGTTTTGAGAGGAGAGATAAAGTATGAATGTTAAAAAAGGGTTGTTAGTTGGCGCAACTGCTTTTGGTTTCGCGTTATCTGGGACAGGGTTGTCGTCCGTTGCTGCTGAAAGTTCCGATACTAGTATTCCTGCTTCATCTGTTTCGGGTATCCATTCTTCTATTACGAACCAAGAGGCAGCTGAGTACTTGAACAACATTTATGATCAGGCCTTTACTGGAGAAATGCCCAGTTCGGTTCACGGGCTTAAAATCAATAAAAGCACAAAAAGGGACGTTCACCAAAAGTTAGGTAGTCCTCAAAAGGTTAAGGGCCAATTTGATTTGTATAGCTGGAATATGGGGAATCCCGGATATGGTTTTTCCTATAACAAAGATAATACCATATCTGAAATCCGAAACTTTGGTACAGGTGTTGAAAGACAAACAAACCTTGGTGGAATCACACCTGCCGTATTGAGTGAACAAATAGGAAGTGCGGATAATATTCTTGCTGTTCCTGACACAAATGAAATGGACTTTGTTTATGAAACGGGAGATTATGAGCTTCATTTTGTCGTTGGCAGTGATCAGACAGTTGATCATGTGAATTTAAAAGAAGCGAAATAGCTGTTTATTTAGTAGGGTTGTCTCAAAATTGAGGCGACCCTACTTTTGTGTTTTGGATTGCCACAAACGCGCGCTTTTCCCTAATAAGGATTAGCGCCAGTATTGCATATAAGGGCCATTTTGTGGAATAACCTATTGTGCAAATTATAGGAATTTGAGATGATTGTTACTAGGCTGGAAAGAAGGTTGAATTCAATTATAAATATAACCATAACTTGAGTTTATAATTCCTAAGGGTGACGGTTTTATTCATATGTGGTTTTGTTAGACTAACGAACAAATAGAAAGTGCGTGTTTTGAAAAAAAGTTAGGTCTTTAATATATTTTTTATTCCCAGTTTCCTTCATTCCAAAGTCGTAGTTCACCCAATATAATTTAATATCGTTTAGGCAATAAATTTTAAGCTATATGATTTCTGCAACTTGAAACACAATAAAATCGATAAGGAGGTGTTTCTCTTGAAGCAAGGCTCGTTATTTGAAAATAATAATGATAAGCATCGCCCATTAGCTAACAGGGTGCGACCTCAACATTTGGAGGATTTGGTGGGACAGAAACATTTATTAGGAGAAGGAAAGGTTCTACGGGAAATGATTGAGAATGATCAAGTCTCCTCCATGATTTTCTGGGGTCCTCCCGGAGTTGGAAAAACAACGCTGGCTAGAATTATTGCTAATCATACGAAGTCGAAATTTATTGATTTTAGAGCTGTAGCAACGGGGATCAAAGATATTCGCAATGTGATGAAAGAAGCTGAAGAAAACAGAGAATTAGGTGATAAATATATCTTGTTTATTGATGAAATTCATCGGTTTAATAAGGCGCAGCAGGATGCTTTTCTGCCCTATGTTGAGAAAGGAAGCATCATCCTTATAGGTGCAACTACTGAAAATCCTTCTTTTGAAGTAAATTCTGCTTTGTTGTCACGCAGTAAAGTTTTTGCTTTATACAACTTATCGAGTAATGAAATAGTTGAATTATTACAAAAAGCTATTGCTGATCCAAAAGGGTTTGGTGATCAGCATATTCAACTGGAAGATGGTGTACTGCAGGCAATAGCGGCGTTTTCTGATGGTGATGGGAGAATTGCTTTGAATACTTTAGAAATGGCCGTACTCAACGGAAAAGAACAAGAAGATTCCATTGCTATTGGAAAAGAAGATCTTTCCCAAATTATTGAAAGGAAGTCGCTTCTATATGATAAGGACGGGGAAGAACATTATAACATCATATCAGCACTCCATAAATCGATGCGAAATAGTGACGTTAATGCATCTATTTATTGGTTATCACGAATGCTGGAAGCTGGAGAAGACCCCTTGTTTATTGCGAGGAGATTGGTCAGATTTGCTAGTGAAGATATTGGTTTAGCAGACAACAGGGCTTTAGAGATAGCGGTAGCTGTTTTTCAATCCTGTCAATTTATTGGAATGCCGGAGTGTGATGTACACCTTACACAAGCCGTCATTTATCTTTCAATGGCACCCAAGTCAAATTCCGCCTATGCAGCCTATTCAAAGGCCAAAAAAGATGCTAAAGAATCCATGAATGAACCGGTTCCCATGCAGTTACGCAATGCACCAACAAAAGAAAAAGATATTGTAGTGACGAAAAGTTTAGCGTATCTGGATGTAATGACGATGCACCACCTATGGAAACAATGGAGTTCGGATCGATTCTTCCCCAAGGATCGTTGGGTTGAAGCTTTCGTAATTAATCGTTGTCTAGATCCCTGCAGTAAAATTAAGACTCATATACACTATACATTAAAAAGAAAATGGATGTATTTCGAGTCCTTGGAGAAATCTACCTATTCTTAAGAATAGAACAAAAGAAAAAACGAGCTGGGTGGATTCTAAGCAGATATAATTCTGTTACTCCAAGAAAATGGGAAGTATAGTGATGATCAATTAAACAAAAAGAGATTATTCGAAGAAGGTTTTTTTGCGCTATAACAAATTTCCTTTAGATAATGTTTTATTAACAAAAAAAACCACCAAATATGTATTGGTGGAGACGGTGGGACATGCTCTTCCATGCTTTCGTCATGGCACTGACTATATCTTGAACCTGATCACTTCACAGGTTCTCCGGCGTCTTATGCGAAATGTTTATTTACCTTATCAAGGCAAGATTTCGCATCCTAGTACTACCATTGGAATGGCAGCCTATAAGTCGATACACGGCTGTTGGATTGCTCCACACACCGCTCGGCATTGCCTTATTGCTATAAATAACAACTTAGGTTTCACCGATAAAGCCGGATTTTCACTTTTGTATTACTACAAAAGGCGACTATTTACTAATCGAACCCACGTCCAGAGGTATTGCCACTCAGGCTTCTACACGCGTAGTTGGTATATTAGTCTTCACTGCATCATCGGCCTGCCAACAGGCTTTTAGAGCAGCTAGTCTGATTGGTTTCAACTATCATCCTCGAGACGGCGAATGACAGTATAGCCCGCTTCATTTGAGACCCTTCAATCTGCATCACGGGCGAATGCAGGAAGGATCGCTTTAGAACTACTTACGCAGCAGCTAAAGCTGGTTGATTGTTAGTTTTGCCAGTTATATTTAGGCGAATAACGTTTTACGAGCCGTAACCTCGACGTGCAACCTGAGCTCAATCTACCCCTGTCGAATCCGTAACGTCCCCGTAAAGAGTAACGCTCGGGTAAGCTTGAGCAATTATTAAATTGACTGTCGTCCTAACGACAATTCTTATTATATCACAAACTTGACAAAAATCAATACCTGGTAAGCTTTACATGCGGTCGCGATCCTTGATTGCCCGGTCGATATCGCGTTTCATTTGCTTCCGCTTTAAATCTTCCCGTTTATCATATTTCTTTTTCCCTCGGCCAAGACCGATTAATATTTTTGCTACACCATTTTTAATATAGACCTTCAACGGTACCAGTGCATACCCCTGCTGCTGCGTTAATCCGATCAATTTATCTATTTCTTTGCGATGCAGCAGCAATTTGCGGGTTCTAGTTGGATCATGGTTAAATCGATTCCCTTGTTCATATGTGGCAATATGCATATTAATCAGCTTTACTTCACCACGATCAATTCGTGCATGGGCATCTTTCAAATTGATTCTGCCCGCACGGATTGACTTAATTTCAGTGCCCTGAAGTACAATTCCGGCTTCATACGTATCCTCTATAAAATAATCATGCGATGCTTTTTTATTTTGCGCGATTGTTTTTCCGATTCCTTTTGGCATACCCGGCTTCCTCCTACTGCTTGCGTGGCTCTTATTTTATCAAAAATCAGTGGATTTAGCCAGTATGCCAAAATAATTGCCTTCTACTCCGTTAATCCTTTAGTGATCATATCGACATTCCATTCAATCATCTTTATATACGTATCTCCATCTTCACCTTGTTTCCCTAATGAATCCGTAAATATTTTCCCAACGATTGGTACACCTGTTTCATTTGAGACGGTTTCCATACTGCGAGGATCGACACTAGTTTCTACAAATAATCCAGGAATGTCCTTTTCCTTAATTAAATCGACAACGGATTTAATCTGATCTGGTGTGCCCTCATTTTCAGCATTAATTTCCCAAATATATGCTGCGTGAAATCCATATGCTGCCGAGAAATATTTAAACGCCCCCTCACTTGTTACCAACACTCGCTTTTCTTCTGGTATTTCCGCCACTTTTTTCTCTATTTCTTTTTCTAATGCTTCCAACTTTTTAATGTACTTCGTTGCATTTTGTTCATATTTTTCCTTGTTATCCGGATCGATCTTGATCAAAGCATCTCTTGCATTTTCCGCATATTTAATACCATTTTCCACAGCCAGCCATGCATGGGGATCGGGCTCACCTTTATGCCCGCCGGATTTAAGTAATTGCGGATCGATCCCTTTCGTAATGCGAAATACTGTCGCATCCTCTTCAGACTTACCAGCTGTTTCAATCATATTTTGAAACCAGGAGTTTCCGGTTTCTAAATTAAATCCATTATAAAATACAATATCTGCGTCTGTTGTTAGTTGCACATCATCTGGCAATGGATCATACGAATGCGGATCCGTTCCGATTGGTACAAGACTATGAACCTCCGCAAGATCTCCTGCGACGTTTTTCACGATATCATATAAAACGGAATACGTCGTCACAACCTGAAGCTTATCATCACTTGCTTTAGCATCCTTCCCGTCGCCTTTATCGCCTGAACACCCTGCAATCAAAAGAACTGCAGCAAACAAAAAAGTTATAATGTATTTCTTCATTTTCCATACCCCTCCAATTTGTTTTAAGAATAAGAAGCCCGTTTTCTGCGCGTACGAATTTTTTTCCATAACACGCCATGCTTTGGAGAAAAAATAAACGTTACAACAAACATTGTTGCTGCCACCAAGACGATCGTAGCACCCGATGCCAGGTTAGCTTTATAACTAATATAAAGACCGATCACAGATGCAATCGTACCAAAACCTGCGGACAGAAAGATCATGGTCGATAACCGGTTGGTCAACAAGTATGCCGTTGATGCTGGCGTGATCAGCATGGCAACCACCAGGATGATTCCAACTGTCTGTAACGATGCAACCGTGACCATGGTTAATAAAGTCATCAAAAAATAGTGAATCAATTTTGTTGGGAGTCCGTATGCTTGTGCCATAGTCGGGTCAAAAGAGGTTACAAGTAACTCTTTATAGAAAACATAAACACTAACAAGTACAATCAGACCGATTATCAAGGTCATCCACATATCTGAGGACCGAACAGCCAGCACATTCCCAAATAAAATATGGTATAAATCGGTACTGCTCTTCATTAGCGTAATTAAAATAATCCCAAGTGCAAAGGCCGCGGAAAACACGATCCCAATGGAAGAATCGTTTTTAATCCGGCTATTTTGACTAATATAACCGATCCCAATGGCGGTCAGCACTCCAGTGAAAACCGCGCCAAAGAAAAAGTTGATCCCGAGGAAATAAGAAACCGCAACACCCGGAAGAACCGCGTGTGAAATAGCATCCCCCATTAAAGCCATTCCTCTTAGTACAATAAAACATCCGATTACACCACAAATGATTCCAACCATGACAGATGTTAACAGAGCTTTTTCCAAAAACTCATAATGCATAATTGCTTCTAAAAAGTTCATGCTTTCACCCCCAGTTCTTTTAAAAAGGAGAGTTGCCCTTGATAAGCTCGGATAATTGTCTCTGGCTGCATCACATCATCCACATCGCCAAATTCGACCAGCTCCTGATTCAGTAAAAGGACCTGCTGAAAATAATCCTTTGCTTTACTTAAATCATGGTGAACGACTAAAATTGTTTTCCCTTGACACTCAAGTTCCTTTAATATCCGAATAATTGTTTCCTCGCTACCGATATCAATTCCTACAAATGGCTCATCAAGAAAAAAAACTTCTGCCTGTTGAGCAAGGGCCCGTGCAATAAAAACACGCTGCTGCTGTCCACCAGAAAGCTCACCAATTTGCCGGTTTTTAAAATCTTGCATTTGCACCTTTTCCAGACAATGTATCGCAAATTCTTTATCCTGCTTTTTCGGTTTTTTAAACATCCCAAGCCTTGGATAGCTCCCTATTAGCACCGTATCAATAACCGATATTGGAAAGTCCCAATCAATATCACTTCTTTGCGGCACATAGGCAATCTTTTTCCGAATATCCTTCCTATCTTTGTTCAAAATTACTATCTGACCATTATCTTTGGGTATTAGCCCCAAAACGGCTTTTAACAAGGTGGACTTTCCCGCTCCATTTGGACCAATAACTCCCACGAGCTTACCTGGAGCAATGGCAAAAGAAACATCCTTTACTGCCTCTTTACCATAGTAGGATACAGATAAATGCTCTACAGCAACAGAACTAATCATTTTCTACCCCTCTTTTCTTCACCGCTGCACAACTGTTTTTTGACGTTATACAGGTTAATTAACCTTAGTATAATTTGTAGTATATAATCTAAATAATTTTATGTCAACAATAAAATTTACCTAACGCAAAACTCATTGTATTCTCATGCTGCCATGACAAATTGATGACAACACAAACGTTTTTTAGTTTTTTTAAGTGCGTGTTCAAAAGTCGCCTAATGAGAAGCAAGAAGGTCGAGGCGGCGTAGCTCCCGGCACCGGGCTTGTACAGGAGGTACTGACTTCTGCTGTTGGCGATTGTCGTGGGCGGTTTTAGCAGAAGATCCTTATCCCAGGTACATGAGGAGCGGAAAAGCAAGCGGGCGACACGATTCGCCGCTTATCATTTGGTGACTTTCTGAACATCCTCTTTAAACAAAAAAATTGCCAGCCCTGTTTGAGCCAGCAATTCCTTGCAAAATTCCGTTTAGGATTTTCTTTTTGGTTTACGTGGTTTACGACCATTTATTTCATTATCACGTTTCTTACGTCTTTTTGCCCCTGCCAATTCAAAGTCGACAGCACGCTCATCCAAATTTACACTTTCGACACGAACTCGAACCTCATCCCCGATGCGGTACATATTGCTCGTCCGTTCACCAATCAATGCTTGATTGCGTTCATCGTAATGATAATAATCATCGGTCAGCGTACTCACATGGACAAGTCCTTCGACCGTATTCTCCAATTCAACAAACATACCAAAGTTGGTAACCGAGCTGATAACACCTGTATATTCTTCACCAATGCGATCCTGCATGTATTCCGCTTTTTTCAGATCATCGGTTTCCCGTTCGGCATCGACTGCCGTCCGTTCCATTTCTGATGTATGTCTGGCTATTTCCGGCATGCGTTCTTTCCAGGCCTGAATCGTTTGCTTATCCATCTGTTTCTCAATCAAGTATGTCCGGATTAATCGATGAACAATCAAATCAGGATACCTTCTAATTGGCGATGTAAAGTGGGTGTAAAACTCTGTTGCCAAGCCAAAGTGCCCAATACTTTGCGGATCATATTTTGCCTGCTTCATGGAGCGCAGCATCAGTTTGGAAACGATCATCTCCTCAGGCTTTCCTTGAACCTCTTCAATCACCTTTTGTAATGCTTGTGGATGTACTTCATTAGCAGTACCTTTAACAACATAACCAAGGCCGGCTAAAAATTCGAAAAAATGCTGCAGCTTTCCTTGATCTGGCTCCTCATGAATGCGATGGATAAATGGTACATCCATCCAATGAAAATGCTCCGCTACCGTTTCGTTTGCTGCCAGCATAAATTCCTCAATTAAACGCTCGGCAACCGAACGCTCACGTAATATTACATCCTCTGCTTTCCCATTCTCGTCAACCAATACTTGTGCTTCTTTAAAATCAAAATCAATTGCCCCACGTCCCATTCGCTTGCCGCGTAAAATGGCTGCAAGCTTTTCCATTTTCTCAAACATCGGAACAAGCGCATCATATTTATCGCGTAGTTCCTTATCTTTGTCAACTAAAATTTTGTTGACATCACGATATGTCATCCGTTCCGTTGTCTTAATAACACTTTGGAAAATGTCGTGGTTGATAACTTCACCTTTTGTATTGATTTCCATTTGGCAGCCTAATGTGAGCCTGTCTACTTGGGGGTTCAAGGAACAAATCCCGTTAGACAGCCGGTGAGGTATCATGGGAATAACCCTGTCTACCAAATACACACTAGTCCCTCGTTCGAAGGCTTCTTTATCCATCGGTGTACCTTCTTTTACATAATAGCTCACATCTGCAATATATACGCCTAGCTGGTAATTGCCATTGTCCAATTGTTTTACGGATACGGCATCATCAAGATCTTTTGCATCCGCTCCATCAATCGTGACAATTGTCTCATCACGTAAATCACGGCGCAGTACTATCTCTTCCTCCTTGATCGTATCCGGAGCATTCGCTGCTTGCGCTAAAACTTCATCGGGGAAATCTATCTTAATTCCATGCTTATAAATAATGGAAACAATATCGATGCCCGGATCATTTTTGTGACCGAGGATTTGAATAATTTCGCCTTCTGCACTTTTTCTATCTTCTGGATACTTTGTAATATGAACGATAACTTTATGACCACTTACTGCTCCCATTGTCATGCCTTTTGGTACAAAAATATCATTCGGAATTCGCTTGTCATCGGCAATTACGAAACCAAAAGCGCGATTATCTTCAAATGTCCCAACAACGGTATGAACGGCTCGCTCTAAAATTCGAATGACCGTTCCCTCTGGTCTGCTTCCACCGTCACTTTTCTTTTCCAGACGAACTAAAACCTTGTCATTGTTCATCGCTGACGCCATATCGGAATGATGAATATAAATATCGCGCTGATCCTCATCGTCTGGAATCAAAAAGGCAAAACCTTTCGCATGCATTTGAATACGGCCGCGAATCAGATTCATTTTTTCCGGCAAACCAAAACGATTTTTGCGGGTTCGAACAAGCTCTCCCGCCTCTTCCAGTTCATTTAGTGATTTTATCAATTCCTTAAATTCCTCAGCATACTCAAGCTCCAATATTTCCTCTAATTCATTAATAGACAACGGTCTTGTCCCACTTTCATGGAAAAAATCAAGTACCTGTTGTTTTATTTCCTTCATACGTTCACCTTCTTTCTCCTCTATTGTTGACCTTTTTGCGCTTTTTAAATCATTCGTGCCAGTCAAGTGATTCCAGGAAATGATAAATATCCTGGTACAGTTTTTCTTTTTCTTTATCAAGTGTGATCACATGACCAGATTCTTCATACCATTTGATTTGTTTATTCTCCGCTTCAACACTGTCATAAATAAATTCCGCGCTATCTGTATTAATCATTTGGTCTTTTCGGGCCTGAACAACAAATGTCGGGGTGTAAATGGTGTCGACATTGTTTTTTACTTCGGCAATAATGCTTCCCAGTTGTTTAAACAGGTCTGTAGAATTTTCTACCAAATCAGCGACTTCTTGTTTAATCGTATCGTCATTTTTTCCTTCCAGCTGCTTGTATTCCTTGGCAAATGATTTAAATCCTTGCGTCAGCTGTGTCGCATTGTCAAAAAACATCGGTGCACACATCGGGATTACTGCTTGCAACTTTTCCAAATAAGCTAGTTTTAGTCCTAAAACACCTCCAAGCGATAAACCGGCAACAGCTATTTCCGCATGCCCAAGATCCCGCAGATGTTGAAGCGCTTCTTGGACATCCTCCCACCACTCGTCGGGGTTTGCCTTGATTAACTCTTCCGGTGGCAATCCATGTCCTCTGTAAATCGGAGCATGTGAAGTATACCCTTGTTTTTCCAAAAAGCGTCCCAGCATTCGTACATCAGCCGAATGCCCGGTAAACCCATGTAATAACAATACCGCACGCGGGCCAGCTTTAAACGTAAAAGGTTCTGGTTGTTTTATTTTCATTATGCACAAACTCCTTTTTAAATCCTTACATTATTATTCTATTGTACATGATTTGACAAAAAATAACCCCCACCACGACATGCAGTAAGGGTTATGTGTATTACCTATTGTAAAACATATGCACTTAAGAAAGCTAAGGCGAAGAAGATTACTCCAGTCACGATTGTACTTCGATGTAAGATAAGATCCGCACCTCTAGCTTTTTGCTTACCGAATAATTGTTCAGCCCCACCTGAAATTGCACCAGATAAGCCTTCACTTTTCCCAGATTGTAATAGAACTAAAATAATCATAATTACTGCATCGATAACTAATAACACGTGTATTACACCTAACATTACCGCACCTCCTGAAACGAACAAATACCTATTCATTACTTTAGCATAATTCTGTTTTAGATAGCAAGTGATTTTTTAGTAAACCTGGATTATATATAATTGGACGTATCATTTAATTAATCTTATCCTGATTATATAGAATCTATAGAAACGGGTGAATAGAATGGAACGTGAATATTGGCTGCCAATGAATGATGGTACGGAAGTTTATCTGAAAAAATGGTATGAAGAAAACAGGAAACCAAAAGCAATCATCCAGTTTGCCCACGGAATGGTTGAACATATTAATCGTTACAAGGATTTTGCCAAGTTTTTGGTTGCCCAAGATATCTTCGTTTACGGAAATGATCACCGAGGACATGGTAAAACTGGGGACAAACAAGGGATGTTAGGCTATCTTGCTGATGAATCTGGTTTCTCCAAGACCGCCGAAGATCTCTATACAATAACCAAACATATTAAACAGGAATTACCTGGTACGCCAATTTTTTTACTAGGCCATAGCATGGGTTCCTTTTTAGCTCGCACCTACATCCAGACACATAGTAACGAAATTGCAGGCGTCATTCTGGCAGGAACAGGTTTCTATCCGCCGTTAACCTCCTATACGGGACGAAAAATTGCTTCGCTCCTGCCACCTAAAAAGCCAAGCAAGGTCATGAATTTTATTGCCTTTGGTACGTTTAACAAACGAATTCGTCCAAAGGAGACCGCCTTTGACTGGTTAACTAGTGATGCCAAAATTGTCCAGACATACATGGATGACCCATACTGTGGATACATTCCAACTGCCCAATTTTTTGTCGATTTGATGACCGGGTTATCGACCATTCATGATCAAAAGGGTAATCAAATGATTCGAAATGACCTGCCAATGCTGCTCATTAGCGGTGATGCTGATCCGGTTGGCAGCTACGGAAAAGGCATTTGGAAAACGGCTAACATGTATGCAAAAGCTGACCTGGAGAATATTAAAGTTACACTTTTCAAAGATGGCCGTCATGAAATTCTGAATGAAAGCAATAAAGCAGAAGTTTATCAACATGTCGTGGAATGGATAAGCAGAAATTTGTCGGCTTAATTTGGAATCCTTGGAAGAAGCCGGATAATAAAAACGCTTTCAACTAAAACCTTATTCTAAAGCGCTTCATAACTTGAAACTACTGCACAAAAGAGGTTAGAATAATAGGTAGAATTACATACCTTATTATTTGGAAAGGCTGGTCGTAAAGAATGTCATATATTGACGGAATTGCTGCATCAAACGGGATTGCAATTGCCAAAGCATATCAGCTTGTAACTCCCGATTTAGCTTTTGAGAAAAAACCGATTGATAATCCAAACGAAGAAATTGCCCGTTTGGATAAAGCATTAGCAACCTCGAAGCAGGAATTGGAAAAAATAAAAGCACATGCCAAACAGGAAATCGGAGATGAGCACGCCGAGATTTTCTCAGCCCATTTGCTTGTTTTAAGTGATCCTGAGCTGATTAATCCAATCAAGGACAAAATCACGTCGGAAAACGTTATGGCTGAGGCTGCGTTAGAGGAAACTGCTAACATGTTTATTGAAATGTTTCAAAACATGGATAATGAATATATGCGAGAACGTGCGGCTGATATTAAGGACGTTACAAAACGTGTTATGGCGCATTTATTAGGGGTTACCTTCCCAGACCCGGCATTAATCGATGAAGAGGTAATTGTGATTGCCCATGATTTAACACCGTCCGATACAGCCCAGTTAAATCGGCAGTTTGTAAAAGGTTTTGCAACAGATATTGGCGGACGCACATCCCACTCAGCCATTATGGCAAGGTCACTCGAAATTCCAGCAGTTGTCGGATCAAAGGAAATAACCAATTTAGTTTCACATGATGATATGGTTATTGTTGACGGGCTGGAAGGAAAAGTCATCGTTAACCCATCCACTGATGAATTAGCAGTATACAAAGAAAAACAAGCGAACTTTGCTCAACAAAAAGAGGAATGGGCAAAATTAAAAGATGAGCCTACGGCTACTGCAGATGGTGAACAAGTAGAATTAGTCGCCAACATTGGTACTCCTGAAGACATTACAGGTGTCCTGGCTAATGGTGGAGAAGGTGTCGGACTTTATCGAACTGAATTTTTATATATGGGTAAATCAGAGCTGCCAACCGAAGAAGAGCAATATGATGCATATAAAGCTGTGCTAGAACAAGTAGGCGATAAACCTGTTGTTGTAAGAACACTGGATGTCGGCGGTGATAAGGAATTAAGCTATTTGGATTTGCCAAAGGAACTGAATCCATTTTTAGGCTTCCGCGCAATTCGCTTCTGTCTGGAAAATGAATCCGTTTTTCGCACACAATTGCGGGCACTGCTGAGAGCAAGTGTTCATGGCAATTTAAAAATTATGTTTCCAATGATTGCAACCCTGGAAGAATTTCGCCAAGCAAAAGCAGTTCTATTAGATGAGAAGGAAAACCTGACAGGTGAAGGCGTGGATGTTTCGGATGATATTGAAGTCGGGATTATGGTCGAAATCCCATCTACCGCTGTAATCGCCAAACAATTCGCTAAAGAAGTAGACTTTTTCAGCATCGGTACGAATGATTTGATACAGTATACAATGGCTGCCGATCGTATGAACGAACGCGTTTCCTATCTGTACCAGCCATATCATCCAGCAATATTGAATTTAGTTAACAATGTTATCGAAGCTGCGCATGGCGAAGATAAATGGGTTGGCATGTGTGGCGAAATGGCTGGGGACCCAATTGCGATTCCGATTCTCTTATCCCTTGGTCTTGATGAATTTAGTATGAGTGCAACATCGATCTTACCTGCCAGAACTCAGATTCACAAGTTATCAAAGGAAAAACTATCTTCCTATAAGGACAAGCTGTTAAGCATGGGAACCGCGGAAGAAGTTGTAGAATTTGTGAGGGAGAAAACGGAATAAGTTTTAGAATGAACCCGCCTGGGATCTATGTGTCCGGGCGGGTTTTTATTTTGCGCGGTCGATCGGCGACTTTGCGCGGTCGATCGGCGACTTTGCGCGGTCGATCGGCGACTTTGCGCGGTCGATCGGCGACTTTGCGCGGTCGATCGGCGACTTTGCGCGGTCGATC
>BMJD01000006.1:0-9336 GCA_014642895.1 Lentibacillus populi | reverse complement strand
CGATCGGCGACTTTGCGCGAAATATCGTCGGGTCGACGATATTTCGCGCATTCGTATTGCTATTTCGTACATTCCGATCCCACCCGTAACCCGCCCGCTCTGCTCACTCTACTAAACCCTACTCTGTAATAATCTCAAGCTTCTCCTCAATCGCAGTCCTTCCTTTATTCCGTGAAATCTGCTTTGGGTAGCCAATTTGCATTACAGCGGCAATCTTAACCTTCTCACCATCCAGCCCAATTTCCTGCACAAAACCGGGGTCATGCATATATGGGGTAATTGTCCACAGCATCCCTACACCGTAAGACCATGCGGCTAACTGGATATTCTGAATAAAGGCACAGACGGAGGAATATTCCTCTTCGTATCTGATCGGGTCTGGATCTTTTTCAAAGTAAATTAGTGCATGATGTGGGATCTCGAGTAAAAACTGTTTCATGGAATCGATCATCTTTAACGTCTTTGAATCATTATCCGTTTTCAGCATGCCAATCCGCTGATAACTCGATATAATCGTATCTACAAAAGCCTTTTTTCCATTTCTCTGATAGAGTTTAATATTCCATGATTCCTTCATATAATGGGTTGGCGCCCATGTTCCATATGTAAAAATCTCTTTTAGAATTGACAAATCAACTTCCTCCGGTTGAAAACTAAACGTGCTTCTTCTTTCCTTGATTGCCTGTAAAACATCGATGGTGATCACCTCGTTCATCTATCTATTTCTCCCTGAAAATAGATTAGCACATTGTGTCACCATAAAAAAATTATTTAAAATGCTTCTCCCGTCATCACCGACATAAATTCTTTGTAAAATTTCGGATAGTCCAGTGTAAAAGCAATCCGGTGTTCTCTCCCCTTGTCTTTTTTAAGATTTACATATGGTCTGATATCAGCAATACTTTGGCCTTTGGCAACCCCTTCATCTTTTTGCACAATATGAACAGGAAGATTCCGGAACCCAAACATGTCTTCATGGATGGTCGCCATCAACGCTAGCGCATCATGAATGGGACTACCCTGAGCCTTGGGATTACGCTTTTTATAGAAATTATAATAGTAATCAAGCATCGGTTTAATGATTTTTGCCTTTCCCACGTAATCAATATAATCGGCCATTTTCGGTGTAACAATTGCTTGTTCCGTAACATTTAACGGAATGATCGTCACGTTATGCGCATGGCTTAATACCAGATTAGCTGCAACTGGATCCGCATAAAAATTGGCTTCCGAGACAGCCGTTATATTACCAGGAACCCAAAATGCTCCACCCATTATATAGTAGGATTTTACCTTATTCATTAATTCCCGGTACAAAATAAACATCGTGGCAAGCGAGGTAAGCCTACCAATGTTTACAATAATTAACTCATCCTGGTAACTTTTAATAATATTTATTATTTCAAAAAAATTTTCAATCACTCCATCAGGAATTTTCGGGGGGATAATCGGACCGAGCCCATACTCTCCATGAATTTCCGGAAAAAATTCAGGAGTCTCCCCGGTCAAAGGAATCTCCGCCCCTCCTATAATGGCAACTTCCTTTTCTGAAATCCCAAATAAATTGGACAGATACCGTACATTCCTTATTGCTCGATTTCTTGGTATATTACCATAATCGGCCACAACACCAACAATATCCACTTCATCCTTAAAATATCCATATATAAGTGCAATCGTGTCGTCAATTCCAACATCCCCAAAAAGCAACACCTTGACCGACATGTAAATCCTCCCTGTTTTTGAAAATATGTACACTTTTACTCTTACACTATTACACCTGTATGTTGTCCTAGACCATCAATTTTTACTCATAGAAAATGCCACTTATCCTTTTTCTGGATAAGTGGCATTGATCCACCTACAACTAGATTATTTCTTCAAATTATAAAACGCAGTTAAACCGGCATATTCACCCATGCCCGCAAGTTCATCTTCAATGCGAAGTAATTGATTATATTTCGCAACCCGATCTGTACGGGATGGTGCACCTGTCTTGATTTGACCAGCATTCGTTGCAACCGCAATATCGGCTATCGTTGCATCTTCCGTTTCGCCAGAACGGTGGGAAATAATTGCTGTATAGCCAGCTCGTTTCGCCATTTCAATCGCTTCAAACGTTTCAGTCAATGTACCGATCTGATTTACTTTAACAAGGATAGAGTTTCCGACCCCTTGCTCAATTCCTTGAGCAAGTCGTACTGTGTTGGTAACGAATAGATCATCACCAACTAATTGGATCCGGCCGCCCAAACGATCGGTTAATTTCTTGTGACCTTCCCAGTCGTTTTCGTCTAATCCGTCTTCAATGGAAATGATCGGGTATTTTTCAACTAACGATTCATACCAGTCAACCATTTCTTCCGAAGTACGAACTACGCCCTCCCCTTTCAAATTGTACTTGCCCTCCTCATACATTTCGGATGCGGCAACATCCATGGCCAGCTTCACTTGTTCGCCAGGTTTATAGCCAGCCGCTTCAATCGCTTCGACTATCGTTTGTAACGCTTCTTCATTGGAGCCAAGGTTTGGAGCAAATCCACCTTCATCACCAACAGCCGTATTATAACCTTTTGATTTTAAAACATTTTTCAGTGAATGGAAAATTTCCGCCCCCATCCGTACTGCTTCCTGGAATGTAGGTGCGCCAACAGGCATGACCATAAATTCCTGAATATCAACATTATTATCAGCGTGTTCTCCACCATTTAAAATGTTCATCATAGGTGTTGGCAATGTATTGGCGTTAAATCCGCCTAAATAGTTATATAATGGAACCTCTAAATAACTTGCTGCTGCATGGGCGACTGCCATCGATACACCTAAAATAGCATTGGCGCCCAATTTACCTTTGTTTTCCGTACCGTCAAGCTCAATCATTAACCGATCAATGATGTTTTGTCGCGTAACATCCAAGCCAATCAATTCAGGTGCAATTACTTCATTTACGTTCTGAACCGCTTTTAAGACACCTTTTCCAAGATAACGATCTTTATCGCCATCCCGCAATTCTACTGCTTCATGTTCACCAGTTGATGCACCACTTGGAACCAATGCCGAACCAAATGCACCTGATTCTGTGAAAACTTCTACTTCTACTGTCGGGTTACCACGAGAATCTAATACCTCGCGTGCATATACGTCTGTAATGTATGGCATAACCATCTCTCCTTTATTTTTTTATTAACGATTCGCCTGTCATCTCTTTCGGTTTTTCAATATCCAATAAATCAAGCATTGTTGGAGCTACGTCAGCTAAAATACCGCCATCACGCAGTTCCACATCTTTCTTAGTAACGATAACCGGAACTGGACTGGTTGTATGGGATGTCATCGGTTCTCCATCAGGGGTGACAACCTCATCCGAATTCCCATGATCAGCAAAAATAATCACATAGCCGCCAAGCTCAGTAATTTTATCAACAACTTTACCTAGGCATTCATCGACGGCTTCAATTGCCTTAATGGTCGGTTCCAATTTCCCGGAATGCCCAACCATATCTGGATTGGCAAAGTTCAGGATGATTGCATTTTCCTCAGCCTCGTCAAGCTCATGAAGCAATGCATCGGTTACTTTATAGGCACTCATTTCCGGTTTCAGGTCGTACGTTGCGACTTTCGGTGAATCAATCAAAATACGTTTTTCACCTGGAAATTCCTGTTCGCGCCCACCACTCATAAAAAATGTGACATGCGGATATTTTTCCGTTTCCGCTATCCGCAATTGTTTCAAATCGTGCTGTGCCAATACTTCACCAATTGTATTATCCAGATTTACGGGTTCATAGGCAACATAACCATCGATCGATTCACTGAAATTCGTCAGCATTACAAAGTCAAGATTTTTCGGGACTTTATCTCCCCGGTCAAAATCGTGAAAATCTTCATTCGCGAATGTCCGGGAAATTTGGATAGCACGATCCGGACGGAAGTTGTAAAAAATGATCGAATCTTCATCCTCAATGGTAGCATTAGGGTTACCATTCTTATCAGTAATAACAGACGGAATTACAAATTCATCATAAATCCCGTTTTCATAGGAGTCGTCAACCAGCTCATAAGGGTCCTGGTATTTCGGACCTTCCCCATAAACCATTGCATCATAGGCCTTCTTTACCCGATCCCAACGCTTATCACGATCCATTGAGTAATATCGCCCGGAAATTGTTGCAAATTTGCCTACTCCATATTCGGTCATTTTCTCTTCAGTTTGTTTAATGAATTCTTTGGCTGTTTTTGGACCGACATCACGTCCATCGAGAAATGCGTGAACATAAACCTTTTCCAGCCCCTGATCACTCGCTAGCTTCAATAATGCAAACAAGTGGGAAATATGGCTATGGACACCACCGTCGGATAGCAGCCCAAAGATGTGTAATGCTTTATCATGCTGTTTCGCGTGTTGCATCGATTTGACAAAGGCACTTTTCTCGAAAAAATCCCCTTCCTCAATCGATAAATTGACTCTTGTTAAACTTTGATAAACAATTCGACCCGCACCAATATTCAAGTGGCCAACCTCCGAATTGCCCATCTGTCCCTCGGGGAGTCCTACCGCTTTACCACTTGCCTTTAACTGGTTATGCGGATACGTTTTCCAATAGCGGTCGAAATTTGGTTTATTTGCTTGCTTAACGGCATTTCCCTGTACTTCTTCGCGAATACCAAATCCGTCCAGAATAATAATTGCCGCTAATTTATTACTACTCATTTTGTACCCGCCTCCACAAGCTTAAGAAATGATGCTGTTTCAAGACTTGCACCACCAACCAGTGCCCCATCAATATCCGATTTGGCAAGTAATTCATCGACATTTGCCGGCTTCACACTGCCACCATATTGAATGATCACTTTTTCCGCCGTTTCATTTGATGTTACATCCTTGATGACATTACGAATGTGTGTGCATACTTCATTTGCCTGATCACTTGTAGCAGTTTTTCCGGTTCCAATCGCCCAAATTGGTTCATAGGCAATAATTGTATCGGCTACTTGCTCGTCTGATAAACCTTCCAATGCTTTGCGCACCTGACTTTCCACATGGTTCATGGTTTCATTTGCTTCCCGTTGTTCAAGTGTTTCACCGACACATACAATCGGCGTAAGGTCATGGCTGAATGCGGCATGTGTTTTTTTATTAACTGTTTCACTTGTTTCAGCAAAATATTCACGACGTTCTGAGTGACCAATGACAACATGGGTAACCCCTAAATCGTTTAGCATTACCGGGCTTACTTCACCAGTGAACGCGCCATTATCTTCATAATGCATGTTTTGTGCACCAATTTTCACACTAGAACCTTTTGCCTTCTCAACGAGCGAGGCTAAAAAAGGAAATGGCGCACAGACAATTACCTCGACCTGCTCATTGCTTGGCGCTTTTGCAGCAACCTCTTCGACAAATTGATTCGCTTCTGACAATGTTTTGTTCATTTTCCAATTACCTGCGATTACGTTCTTGCGCATTGTATCACCTCATCAACATTATTTATCCCGCATTAACGGGTAGCAAGACCCCCACTTTAAGAATTCAAGGGCAGCTAAGAATTATTAGTGGGGGGATGAACTGCCCGTAAATGTACGATAGGAACAAAGACTAAGAACGTCACATCCTTATGTCTTCGTCTTTATGATCTGTATCGTGTGTGCCGTAACTAACATTAAGTGTGGTGTAAAAAGACCCATCCTACAAGGGACAACTCCCCCACTTAATGAAGTTTCACTCTATCATCAAGTGCTTGTACGCCTGGAAGTTCTTTCCCTTCCATAAACTCAAGCGACGCTCCGCCACCAGTTGAAACATGATCCATCTCATCGGCAAAACCAAATTTTTCAACGGCAGCGGCGGAATCACCACCACCAATTACTGTATACCCTTCCGTATTCGCCAATGCTTTGGCAACGGCCATCGTTCCACCAGCAAAAGCATTTATTTCAAATACACCCATTGGCCCATTCCAAATGATTAGCTTCGAACCAGTAACAATTTCACTATAAAGGTCACGTGTTTCAGGACCGATGTCTAGTGCTTCCCAATCAGCGGGAATTTCATCGATCGCAACAATTTTTGTATTGGCATTCTCGGAAAAATCATCCGCAACAACAGCATCGACCGGCAGTACAAACCGGACACCTTTTTCCTCGGCTTTTTTCATAAACTGCTTTGCTAAATCCAGCTTATCTTCTTCCAGCAAGGATTTTCCGATTTCATGTCCCTGTGCTTTAATAAACGTGTAGGCAAGCCCGCCGCCAATAATTAAATTATCCACTTTGTCCAGTAAATTGTCGATCACATTGATTTTGTCTTTTACTTTTGCACCACCAATGATTGCCGTAAATGGCCGCTCAGGATTTTCCAACGCCTTGCCTAATACACGGATTTCCTTTTCCATTAAAAAACCGGCAGCAGCAGGCAATTTTTCAGCAACACCTGTCGTTGAAGCATGTACGCGGTGCGCTGCACCAAACGCATCATTCACATAAAGGTCGGCCATAGCAGCAAATGCATCCACTAGTGCTGGATCATTTTTTTCCTCACCAGGCTCGAACCGCACATTTTCAATTAGTAGAACATCCCCCTCTTGAAGCTCGGAAATGGCTTTATCGACCTCTTCCCCGTAAACAGCGTCGGTTTTTATAACCTCTTTGCCAGTTAAGTCGCTTAGCCGTTTTGCTACAGGATCCAGTCGCAATTCCTCAACCACTTGTCCCTTAGGCCGACCAAGGTGGCTTGCTAATATAACGATTGCACCCTGTTCTGTCAGATAGTTGATGGTTGGCATTGCAGCCCTAATTCGCGTATCATCGGTAACCTTGCCTTCATTCATCGGCACATTAAAATCCACACGGCAAAAGACCTTTTTCCCTTTTACCTCAAGGTCTTTCAGTGTTTTCTTATTCACAGCAATAGCCTCCCTTGAAATAATATGTATCAGGTTTGTTTTTCCCTTATATGCCATCTTTAATCGTAATGAAAAATGGAGGAGGAAAATACATCCTCCCCCATTATAGCCTATTTACCGCTTATAGTCCTTTTTTGCTTAAAAATGCTGCCATGTCTACGCAACGTGTTGAATAGCCCATTTCATTGTCATACCAGGAAACAACTTTAACCATGTTGTCTTCCATGATCATGGTCGATAAACTATCAAAGATTGACGAATGCGGGTTGCCAACAATATCAGAAGAAACAAGTGGATCTTCTGTATATTCCAAGATTCCTTGCAAGTCGCCATTAGCAGCTTCTGCAAATGCTTTGTTTACTTCCTCTGCTGTGACATTCTTATCTAATTCAGCTACCAAGTCAATGATAGAACCGTCTGGAGTTGGAACACGAATCGCCATTCCGTTTAGTTTACCATTCAGTTCCGGTAATACTTTTCCAACTACTTTAGCTGCACCAGTTGTGGTTGGAATAATATTTTGTGCGGCAGCACGAGCACGACGATAGTCTTTATGCGGCAAGTCAAGAATTTGCTGATCATTTGTATAGGAGTGAACAGTTGTCATTAAACCGCGTTTTAGACCAAATTTTTCATGAAGTACTTTCGCAAGTGGTGCGATACCGTTTGTTGTACATGATGCATTTGATAATACATGGTGTTTAGCAGGATCATAATCTTGTTCGTTGACACCCATTACCATTGTTAAATCTTCTTCTTTAGCAGGTGCTGAAATAATAACTTTCTTCGCGCCAGCATCCAGATGTTTTTGGGCATCATTGCGTTGCGTAAAACGGCCGGTGGATTCAATGACGATTTCTACACCAAGGTCACCCCAGCCTAAATCAGCGGGATCACGTTCGGAAAGTACCTTAATTTCTTTTCCGCCAACAACGATATTCGATCCATTCACAGAAACTTCCTCGTCTAGTTTTCCATGAACAGAATCATACTTCAATAAGTGTGCCAGCATGTTAGCATCGGTTAAATCATTTACTGCCACTACTTCTACTTCATCATTTTTTAATGCTTGACGAAATACATTACGTCCAATACGTCCAAAACCGTTAATTCCTACTTTTACTGCCATGTTATATTCCTCCTATGATAATAATTTTAAAATATATATTTAAAGGGATCTTCCCCTTAATATCTGTTCTGCTGCAGCTTCATCGGTAATAAACAAATCACTTTTACCCTGTTGAAAATAAGAAGTAATAGCCAGCGCCTTGGATCTTCCTCCGGCAACGGCAATAACCGATTTAGCCTCGTGTAAATCTTCCAGCTGAATGCCGATAGTACGAACCTTATGAACGACATCACCCGCTTTATTGAAGTAATAACCGAACGCCTCACTTACCGCGTCTTTAGCTACTAATTGCCTAATGATTTCATTTGCTGTTTTTCGACGCTTTGCCATTGTAAGTGCATCGCCAATTCCATGCAGGACAACATCCGAGCCACGAATCAATTGCAAAATTTCATTAATTGCTGGCTCATTTAGCATTGTCTGATAGGATGTCTCACTTAAAGGATCGGGTACATACAACAGACGATAATCACCGTTTGCTTTTCGTGCCATTTCCGCCGCGATAGTATTCGCCTGATTTTCAACCTTCTCGCCAATACCACCTCTAGCTGGCACGAACAGACATTGATTTGAGGCAGTGAATGGAACCATTGCGTGTGCTACAGCTGCCATTGTCGTCCCGCCCGTAACGGCAACCGTTTGATTTTTCATGATGGTTGATTTAAGAAATGACACACACGCCTTACCCATTTCTAATTTTACCCAGTTCTCATTATCACTATTACCGGGAACAACGATAGCTTTTCCTACATGTAATGTATCCTTTAATTGCTCCTCCAAAACGGTTAGCCCCATCATTTCCTTCATAAAAGCAGCCATCTGCTCTACTACTACTTTTCCCTCTTCTGTGATAAGCATTCCTTTTGTTGTCACATCAATTAAACCCTGATCATGCAATAAATCCACTTCCGCTCGGACAACACGTTCGGTAAGTGATAAATGTTCAGCAAGCCCTCTCCTGCCAATTGGCTGAAACATATTAACGCTATTTAAAATGGTATAACGCTGCTGCATGGTATGAAGTAAATCCGGGTATAATTTTTTTTGTAAATCTATTAAAGCTCTCATTCATAAGCTCCTTCATTGGATCAATAATGTCCCAGATGGTCGTATTATGTCCCACATGGAGCAAAAAAATACACAGAAGAAATTTGGTACATTTTTATTCTATCATAAAGCAGGATAAATTCAACTTTTAGACATTATGGGTATGTGTCAAGTTTTTCTCGACGTTGCTTTCATACCAATATTTCAGGCGCTCCCATTTTGTACACCTTGTTCGGCTACCGCGCTGTCGCTTGCTGG